>NZ_JBHTJL010000011.1:0-211388 GCF_042675765.1 Winogradskyella litorisediminis
CGGTACAGACCCAACAGATCCATGTGAAGGGGGAGATTTAGCTAACGTAGACTTAATGAATACGACTACCGATTGGTATACAGCGGATTGTGATGGAGATGGCGTGCCAAACGGTATAGAAGTAGACCCTGATATGACAGGAACTCCAGGTCCAGGTAATACAGACCCAAATGACCCATGTGATTTTAATATGAATGATATTACAGTAACTCAGTCAGGAGATTGGTTAATTGCAGATTGTGATGGCGATGGCGTGACAAATGGAGATGAGATTAATGATGGAACAGACCCAACTGACCCATGCGAGTTCATTGCAGGAAGTATTACTGGTCCACAGACAGGCGATTGGTTATTGGCAGACTGCGATGGAGATGGCGAGGATAATGGGACTGAAACAGCAAACGGTACAGACCCAACAGATCCATGTGAAGGAGGAGATTTAGCTAACGTGGACTTAATGGATACAACCAGCGATTGGTATACAGCGGATTGTGATGGAGATGGTGTGATTAATGGTACAGAAGTAGATCCTGATATGACAGGAACTCCAGGTCCAGATAATACAGACCCAAATGACCCATGTGACTTTAATGAGATTGATATTACATTGCCACAATCTGGTGATTGGCTAATATCAGATTGTGATGGAGATGGTGTAACCAATGAAGATGAAATGAATTCTGGTACAGACCCACTTGATCCATGTGATTTTATTGGTACTGATATCACTTTACCGATAACTACTACAGTATTATGTAGACCAGAACTTGAAGTAACTAAAACATTTGTTACCACAGGAGAAAACGTTGGTGATACAGTTACCTTTACTATTGAAATCGAGAATACTGGAAATGTAGTATTAAATGGTCTAGATATTATTGACACGTTCACAGATATAGCTGGTAATCCATTAGATCTTACAACTGGACCTATATATGTAGACTCTACATTAGGTAGTAATGAAGGAACACTAATTCCAGGAGAAGTAGCAATATACACAGCTACTTATGTTTTAACTCCGGAGGCAATAAATGCTGGTGGTATATCCAATACTGCAGAAGCTTTAGCCATAGCAACAAATGATGGTGTTATTGTTCGAGATATAAGTGATGATGGAGATGATACAGATGGAAATTTTTCTGATGACCCAACTATATTATCACTAGGATGTTTAACTATATTTAATGAGTTTTCTCCAAATGGAGATGGTGTTAATGAAACATTTGTAATTAACTGTATTGATCAATTCCCAAACAATAAACTTGAAATTTATAACAGATGGGGTAACATTGTTTACAGCATGAATGGTTATAACAATACATTTGATGGTAAATCAAATGGACGTTCAGTTGTTAATGCACCAGACCTATTACCTGTAGGAACATATTACTATGTTCTTGACTTAGGCGATGGAAGCGAGCCGAGAGTTGGATGGTTATATATTAACAGATAAAACAATACTGAAAAATGAAAAACATGATAGATAAATCATCATTAATTAGCCTAGTTGTAATTTTAGCACTAGGACTAATACCAACTGATAGTTACAGTCAGCAAGACCCTCAGTATACACATTATATGTATAATACGTTGAGTATTAATCCAGCTTATGCAGGTCAACGTGAAACTTTAAGTATTGTAGGACTTCATCGATCTCAATGGGTTGGGATTGATGGAGCTCCACAAACACAATCTTTAGGTATTCATTCGCCACTTCGTAATGAACGTTTGGGATTAGGTTTAAACATCGTAACTGATGCTTTAGGTCCAGCACGTGAGTCTTTTGTAGATGCTAATTTTTCGTATACTTTTCCAATAAATGATAATAATACTAAGCTTTCTTTTGGTGTAAAGGCTGGTTGGCATAATATCAGTACAGATTGGAGTAAAGGGCAGTTTCAAAATCCTGATGTAGTATTTAATGAAAATATTAGCCAGAATGCGTTAATAGTTGGCGCGGGGCTTTATTTAAGTAATCGAAATTGGTATGTTGGCCTCTCTGCACCAAATTTTCTAAATACAGACCATTATGATGATTTTCAAGAATCTTTAGCTACTGAGCGTATGCATTTTTTCTTAACAGGTGGTTATGTTTTTGACGTGGGTGGAAATGTAAAACTGAAGCCTGCCTTTTTAGTTAAAGCGGTTTCTGGGGCACCATTAATCGCAGATATTTCGGCTAATGCCTTATTTGATGATAAATTAACAGTAGGGTTAGCATGGCGTTGGGATGACTCAATATCTGCACTAGCAGGATTCCAAGTTACAAATGGGATGTATGTAGGTTACGGTTATGATTTAACAACATCAGATTTAAATAATTATAACAGTGGTACGCACGAATTGATTTTAAGATTCGAAATACAACAATTAGGTAAAATATTATCACCACGTTTCTTTTAAACTATTTACTATGAAAAAACTTTTTAAATACATATTAGCCATTACTTTAATTCAAGGTTCTTTTTTGGCAAATAGTCAAGAAAGAAAGGTGGAAAGCGTTAGCGAAGAATACGATAAATTTGCTTACTTAGAGACCAGTAAAGTACTTTTAGAAGTAGCAGAAAATGGTTACAGAAGCAAAGAAATGCTTCAAAAGTTAGCCAATTCATTCTATTTTCAAAATAAAATGAAAGAAGCTTCGCGTTGGTATGGTGAATTATTCAAACTAACTACGGATGTAGATTCTGAGTATTATTTTAGATATGCTTTAGCTTTAAAAGGGGCAAAAAATTATGAAAAGTCCGATGAATGGATGGAGAAATTTAATCAAAAAAATCCATCAGATACTAGAGCTAAATCATTTATTGCGAGAAGAGATTATCGTAAACAAATTCAACAAAATTCAAAATCTAATTCTGTTGTCGTAGAAAATTTAGATTTTAATTCTGAATATTCAGACTTCGGAACTGCTATATATGATGGCACTTTAGTATTTGCGTCTTCAAGAGATAATGACGAAAAAACATATCAATGGAACGGTCAACCTTACCTAGATTTATTCAAAGTTTATGGTTATAATGATGGAGACTTTTCTGACGCTACAGAATACAGTTCTAAAATAAACACAAAATTTCACGAATCTAGTGTTGCTTTCATGCCCGATGGAAATACAATATTCTTTACGAGAAACAACTATTTTAAAAATAAAGCACGTAAAGGTGATGATGGTGTTAACAAGCTAAAATTATTTAGAGCAACAAAAAACGAAAATGGAAATTGGGATGATATATCACCAATTCATTTTAATAGTGATGAATACAGTGTTGCACACCCAACTATTAATAAAGAAGGAACACGTCTTTATTTTGCTTCTGATATGGATGGCACCATTGGAGATTCTGATATTTGGGTTGTGGACATCAACGCAGATAGAACCTTAGGTACACCACGAAATCTTGGTAATTCAATAAATACTGAAGGGCCAGATTCCTTTCCTTTTGTTAATAGCGAAGGAGATTTATACTATTCAACAAAGGGTATTCCTGGTTTAGGTGGTTATGATATTTTTGTGGTAAGAAGTGCCGATGAAAAAATTGGAAACAACGTTACAGACAACTATGTTGTTACAAATATTGGAGAACCATTTAACAGTAGCGCAGATGACTTTGGTTTTTACGAAAATATAGAAAATGAAAATGGTTTTTTTACATCTAATAGAGAAGGTGGAGCTGGAGATGACGATATTTATAGTTTTAGACCAAGCGACTGTTCTCAAGTAGTTAGAGGAAATGTTAGAAATGCTCAAACAGGTGAGCTTCTTCCAGGTGCAACAGTAGTGTTATCTGATACTGAAGGAAATGAATTAGAGCGTGTTGTCGTTGCAAGTGATGCTGCTTATATGTTTAATGTAGATTGTGATAAGCAATATCTCGTAAGAGGTTCTAAAGAAAAATATAGTGTTGAAGAAAAACGATTTAATTCGAATTCTGGGTCGTTAGCTTTAAATTTAGATATCGGATTATATCCAGAAGTTATTGAAATAGGACCTTGTGATGATTTAGCAAAATCTCTTAATATTCCTTTAATTTATTTTGAATTGGATAAATCTGAAATAACATACGTGGCAGAATTACAATTGCAAAAAGTATTAGCTGTTTTAGTAGAATATCCTTCAATGCAAATTGATATAAGAAGTCACACAGATTGTAGAGCATCCGAAAGCTATAACCAAGCGTTATCCGAGAGAAGAGCACAGGCTACACTCAAATACCTTACAAAAAGTGGTATAGACCCAAGCCGTTTATCTGGCAAAGGTTATGGGGAATCTCAATTGGTAAACGATTGTGGTTGTGGTACTACAGATACTTCTGAATGTACTGAACTTCAACATCAAAAAAACAGAAGAAGTGAGTTTATTATAACATCCTTTAAAGGAAAAAAATGTGAAGATTAATTCATAGCAAGAAGTTTAATAAAACTAACAGCCGTTTATATTGTAAACGGCTGTTTTTTTATGATAACCTTAGAGATTATTTTAACATTTGATTGTAATTTTACAAAATGAAAGAAGAATTAGTCATTTTAGTTAATGAAAAGGATGAACAGATAGGCCTAATGCCTAAAATGGAGGCTCACGAAAAAGCGGTATTACATCGCGCTTTTTCTGTTTTTATATTCAATGATAAAAACGAATTAATGCTACAGCAACGGGCGCTTCATAAGTATCATTCACCAGGTTTATGGACAAATACCTGCTGTAGTCATCAAAGAGATGGCGAAACCAATTTAGAAGCAGGAAAACGACGCTTAGAGGAAGAAATGGGTTTTACTACAGACTTAAAGGAAACAATATCTTTTATTTATAAAGCCCCTTTTGATAATGGATTAACAGAGCACGAGTTAGACCATATAATGGTTGGTCATTACCAAAGTGAGCCAAATATCAATAAAGAAGAAGTAGAAGCTTGGAAATGGATGCATTTAGAAGATGTTAAAACTGACATAAAACAAAACCCAGAAGTTTACACGGCTTGGTTTAAAATAATATTTGAAAAATTTTATCAACACATAAATATCATCAAATGAGAGTAACAGTTTGCAGACGTGCCCATTTTAATGCAGCACACAGATTATATAGAAAAGATTGGAGTTTTGAGCAGAACGATGCTATTTTTGGAAAATGTAATAACCCAAATTTTCACGGTCATAATTACGAACTAATTGCTGCCGTTACAGGAGATATCGACCCAGAAACAGGATATGTTATAGATGTAAAAATTTTAAAAGACATCATTAGGTCAGAGGTTGAAGACGCTTTTGATCATAAAAATCTTAATGTCGAAGTTCCAGAATTTAAAGACTTAAATCCAACTGCAGAAAATATAATTGTGGTTATTTATAATAAATTAAAAGCTAAGCTAGATTCAAAATTCGATTTAGAAGTAACCCTTTACGAAACACCACGTAATTTTGTAAAATATTCAGGTGAGTAAAATGAATAGCCTTTATCCATTAAAATTTCAACCAATTTTAAAAGATAAAATTTGGGGCGGCGATAAGCTTTCAAAATATCTAAATAAAAATTCAAAATCGTCACAAGTAGGCGAAAGTTGGGAGATTAGTGATATTGAAGGCGATGTTTCAATTGTTAGCAATGGTTTTTTAAAAGACCAATCGCTAAAGCAAGTGTTACAAACCTATGGAGTTGAAATACTAGGATTAAAAAACCACAAAATATTCGGTAATAATTTTCCTTTACTCATCAAATTTATTGATGCTAAACAAGATTTAAGTATTCAGTTACATCCTAATGATGAGCTAGCTAAAAAACGCCATAACTCGTTTGGAAAAACCGAAATGTGGTATGTTTTACAAGCTGACGAAAACTCAAATTTAATCATTGGTTTTAATCAACAAATAACACCTAAAAAATATCTAAGCCATTTAGAAAATAATACATTAACTGAAATTTTAAATTTTGAAAACGTAACAAAAGGAGATACTTATTTTATTGAGGTTGGACGTGTACATGCTATTGGCGCTGGTGTCTTACTTGCCGAAATCCAACAAACCAGCGATATTACGTATCGTGTATATGATTGGGATAGAGTAGACGATAACGGTAATGCAAGAGAACTTCATAACCATTTAGCTTTAGAAGCAATAGATTTTGATATGAAAGAAAACTTTAAAGTTAATTACCATAATGATTCAAACACGACTAATAAAATGGTTTCTTGTCAGTATTTTACAACAAACTTTTTAAAGTTAGATACCGATTTAGATAAAGAAAACACTTATGATTCGTTTATTATTTATATGTGTGTTGAAGGTGAAGCAGAAATTAGAACTTCAAATACTTCAGAATTAATAACAAAAGGCGAAACTATATTAGTACCAGCAACAATAAAAGAATTCAGTTTAAAAACGAAAAACGCAGAGCTGTTAGAAGTTTACGTTTAGTAATTCTTATTTTGAAAAAAATCAGTTAACGTGAAACAGATTTCTTACTTTTGCGCAATAAATAAATTATAATGGCAAATAAAAGAGATTTAAAAAAAGATATTAATTACGTTTTAGGCGATATTATCGAAGCAGTTTACGTTTGGGAACTTTCAAATTCAGAAAAACCAACAAAAGAAAGTGACGCAATAATTGAAGAGGCTATAGTTACATTTGACGATTTAATAGTTAAGGTAAATGATAAGTCTGTAGAAAACAAAAAAGCACACTTCAAAGCTGTGAAGCAAGAGCTTGAAGATAAAGGTAGAGCGTTAATCGAAAAAATAAACAAATTAAAGTAGTTTAGATTTGCAGATTTAAAATTCTAAATTAAATTTGCGCTCAGTTTTGCCGATGTAGCTCAGCTGGCTAGAGCAGCTGATTTGTAATCAGCAGGTCGTGGGTTCGAGTCCCTCCATCGGCTCTTTATTAAAAAAAGTCTAACTAAAAAGTTAGACTTTTTTTATTTTTCAATTTTCACTTCAAATTAAAACAAAAAAAGCCGGCTTAACGCTAGCTTTTATAATTTATTCTAAAGGTTTATTTAATACTATCTTTTTTATTTTTATATGCTTCTAAAGCATCGCCAAGTTTTTTCCCGTAGTACGACTGTTTTACTCTTTCACTTAAGTTATTATAAATGCTATCTAGGTACTTAGCATTACTATTAGGAATTTCGTAAATAGCTATATAAGGCGCTACTTCGCTATCGTTATTTCTCAAAGCAAAATTTATAGTAGAAGCATATTTTAGCTTAAGTAAACGGTCAGATTGTTGATATAATTCTTCTGCTTTTGCAGAGTCTTGCGCTTTAACAGCTTCAAAATTTGCCTTTAATAAATCTAAATTTTTATTCTGAAAGCCATCTCTAAGCTCTAAATATTCTTCTAGCAACGCTTGTTGTTTTGAACCCTTGATTATTGCATCACCAGAAAATCCTTTTAATGTCGTAGTTATTTCTGTAACACCTTTATCAGCAAAAAACGGAATAAAATGTTCTTGCCCGTCCTTTTTTTGAAGTTTTAAGTACAATAATACAGGTTCCTTTATATTAGCCTGCAGCGTAAATTCTTCTTGACCTTTTATTACAACCGAATCTAAATCAACAATACTTGTTTTTCCATCCTTTTGAAGATAAACAACACCTTTTTTTAAATCTTTTATTTTTCCTTTTAGAGTAAAATTAGCATTGCTATCATTGCCACATGACGAGAATAAAAAAGAAGCTAATACGACTAGTAATAAATTTTGAAATAATTTCATCTTAATTTTTTTGAAGAATTTAATCAGCTGGCAAATATCTAATTTTAGTTTGAAAAAACAATCATCCACCAGAAGCAATTTGCATTAAAATTGTACAACCGATTGCGGCAATTGTACCAACTGCGTAACCGAAAACAGCAAGCAAAACACCAACTGTTGCTAAAGACGGATGAAACGCTGAAGCTACTATCGGAGCAGAGGCAGCACCACCAACGTTGGCTTGGCTGCCAACTGCTAAGAAAAAATATGGTGCTTTTATAATTTTGGCTACAATGATGAGTATTAAAGCGTGGATGGTCATCCAAACAACACCAATTATTATAATTGACCCATTGTCAAAAATGAGGCTTAAGTCCATTTTCATGCCAATGGTTGCAACAAGAATGTATATAAATACACTGCCAAATTTACTAGCGCCAGCACCTTCGTAGTTTTTTGCTTTTGTAAAAGATAAAAGAACTGCAATTATTGTTGCTATACTTATC
The DNA here is from genome assembly GCF_042675765.1 of Winogradskyella litorisediminis. Classification (NCBI taxonomy): domain Bacteria; kingdom Pseudomonadati; phylum Bacteroidota; class Flavobacteriia; order Flavobacteriales; family Flavobacteriaceae; genus Winogradskyella; species Winogradskyella litorisediminis. The sequence goes on from NZ_JBHTJL010000011.1 coordinate 8,193, forward strand.
ATCCAAAAGAATTTTGAACCAAGAAATGTAAAAATATTCTTAGTAGTGGTGTTTTCAATTCCGTTTACAACATCATCAAAATAGGGTGCAATATAATCTGAGCCAAGATGCGCAAACCCAACAGTACCAAATGCTATGGCTGAAATTATCATGATATCTGTAAGACTTGGATTGCGTTTTACGCTTTCAGAAAATTGAGAAACTTTTTCTTTTAAATCTTCAATAGAAGAGGTGTCTGCTTTTAACCATTTGTTAAAACTGTTTCGTTTGCCAATACCGATTAAAATTAATGCCATCCAAATGTTTGCAACAACAATATCTACAAACACCATACCGCCATATAATTTTTGATTGTATCCGTAAATTTCGAGCATGGCGGTTTGGTTAGCACCACCGCCAATCCAACTTCCGGCTAGCGTAGATAAACCTCTCCAAATGGCATTTGGTCCAGTAACACCAATAAGGTCTGGATTAAATTGTGCAATTAAAAATAATGCCAAAGGTCCACCGATTACAATTCCGATAGTACCAGCAAAAAACATGGCTAAAGCTTTCCAGCCGAGGTTAAAAACACCTTTTAAGTCAATACTTAAAGTCATTAAAACCAAAGCTGCTGGTAGTAAATAACGGCTCGCCATGTAGTATAAATTTGTGCTACCCTTTACTATTTCACCAGATGCAGAAGTGCTTTCCCATTCTGGTGCAATTAGTCCTGTAGTAGTTAATATAGCTGGTATCATGTATGCCATAAATAGTCCGGGAACTATTTTGTAGAATTTACTCCAAAACCCAGTCTTTATAGATTCTGTATAAAAAACGAAACCTAATGCAAGCATTAGGAATCCAAAAACAATAGCATCGTTTGTAATTAGTGGTTGGTTTTCCATTTATAGAATTGTTAGACATGCAAAATACAAAAACTGAAGCATAAAAAAAGTGACCTTTACAGTCACTCTTTTTCTTTTTTGTTTGGTTGGCGTTTGTGGTCTTTTAAGTATTGCATAAGCATCCATTCTATTTGACCATTGGTACTACGAAATTCATCCGCAGCCCATTTTTCAATAGCTTTTAGCATATCTTCGTTAAGTCGTAATGCAAATGCTTTTTTCTTAGCCATAACTCATTTTTTAATAAACGCGCTTATCACTTCGACTAACTCTAACGAAAGTGGAAAATCTCTGTTTGTGTAAGTTTTGATATTTTCATCATCAGTTGTAATTGTCTTTAAAACATGCGTCATTCCATCAATTATCACCAATTCTGCTTCACTGTTTTCAGCTTTAAGCTTTTGTGCGTCGTTAACCAAAACTTGTAAGTCTTTATTTCCATTGACAATTAAAACTGGTATTTCTAGTTTAGCAATTTCTTTTGCTGGGTCGAATGCAGAATATGATTTTAAAAATGACAAATTTGGTTTTGAGAATAAAGATAAAAGCATAGGATTTATATTTTTTATATCTCCTGTTTCATTCAACTCTTTAAAGTGCAATTCTGCGGTTTTTCCTAAGGCTTCGTTTTGCGCTGATATTTGTCTTATTAAAGCCTTATCAAATGACTCACCAAGACCAGAAAGTGAAATATATTTGTCAATATCTTCTTCTATCGCAAGCATGGCAACTAACGAGCCTTGACTATGACCAATTAAAGTTATTGTAGAAAAGCGATTATCATTCTCAAAATTTTCAGTGGCTTTTTTGGTATCTTCTACTAAATCTTCAAATTTAGAAGACTTCACTAAATGTTTAAAGTTTGACTTTGTTACATTACGTTTATCGTAACTGTAAAAGGCAATTCCTTTTTTATTTAATTCATCTCTTAGCAATTTAATGTAGTCAATATTTACACCTAAAGCTGGTTGGTTTCCGTTTCTATCAGGGTTTCCTGAGCCTTGAACAAAAATAACTAAGGGTTGATTTGATAAACCTTCATTGTATGTCAGTGTTCCTGGTAATTTTATACTATCATTTTTTAATAAATACTCTTCTGATACAATTTTGGTTTGTCCAAAACTTAGGTAATACAAAAGAAAAAACAGTATGTTTAATAGTTGTTTCATTATAATTCTTTTCTGTAATTGTTAATAGTACTTTGCGCTTGTTCTTTTAACTGTGTACCAATTAATATTTTTTTACCGTTTTTTAATTCGAGTTGAATTCCGATATCACCTTTTACGTTAACAGCTATGCCTTTTTTCTTGTTCCAAAAAACGCCACCTTTAATTCCCCATCCACCATATTCTCCAATTGGGTCGTAGGTTCTTACATACGCATTAGAAATTTCATTCCAAGCTATAAACCGTTTTTTAAAATGAAACGGAATAAATTGATAATAAATCCCTTTTTCATCCATTCTGGTTTTAAGTTTAAACAGAAATATTATTGCAGGTGCTAAAATTATTACGCTTAAAGAAGTAATAAGGTTGCTTGTAGACATGTTATCAGCGTCTTTTAAAATTACTGCAACTGGAACAATGACGCTAACAATCATTAATACGATGAGCCAAAGTTGTGTAAATCTTTGTTCTTCTTTAAATATTTTCATTTATCTATTTTTATCTCTTTCTAATATTGCACTCGTCCAACCATTTCCCATCTCTTTAACTATCCAACCTTCACGTGCATATTGATTAAGGATATCTTCTAATGCTTGTAGGCGGTTCTTCCATCCTAATTTTAAGTGTACAACTTTGTATTCTTTCATAATTTTAGTCTTCTGTGTTTTTAAAAACAACCATAGCTACAATTGCGCCTATTATTGTACCGATTAAAGAGCCGTAAACTAAACTCATTGCAATATTTCCTATTACTGCTCCAATTGTGGTTCCTATACTTGTGCCCATAGCGCTACCTATGGCAACGCTATAAATTTGGTTTCTATTCATTATTAATGATTTAATGTGCCTGTATTAACAACTGGAGAGGCATCTTTATCACCACAGAGCACAACCATTAGATTACTTACCATAGCTGCTTTGCGTTCTTCATCTAAATCAACAACATTCTTTTTATTTAGTTCTTCTATTGCCATTTCTACCATACTCACTGCACCTTCAACTATTTTATGCCTTGCAGCAACAATAGCAGTAGCTTGCTGGCGTTTAAGCATAGCATTTGCAATTTCCTGAGCATAAGCTAGGTAACCAATTCGGGCTTCGAGAACTTCAATACCAGCAATAGACAAACGCTCATCTATCTCTTTTTCTAAAGCTTCACTAACTTCATTTACGCTAGAACGAAGTGTAATATCTTCATCATGGCCTTCATCAGCAAAATTATCATAAGGATACATACTTGCTAATTTACGTACAGCCGCATCAGTTTGTACACGAACAAAATTTTCATAATTATCTACATCAAAAGCAGCTTTATAAGTGTTTTGTACACGCCAAACTAAAATAGTGCTAATCATAACCGGATTACCAAGTTTGTCGTTCACCTTTAAGCGTTCGCTATCAAAATTGCTAGCACGTAGCGAAATCTTCTTTTTAGTATAAAAAGGATTTACCCAATAGTATCCATTCTTTTTAACGGTACCGACGTATTTTCCAAATAATAACAAAACACGAGAACCATTAGGTTGCACCATTAAAAACCCGAACGCAATTAATAAAGCGGCAACAATGCCAAACACTGGCCAAGGTGTTTTGTAAATTGGTATTAAGGCAATGCTTCCAAAAAATAATACTAAAAATACTAGTAGCATAAGGTAGCCGTTTGCAGGAACAATGATTTTTTCTTCTTTCATGGTTGTTAGATTTTAAAGTTAATTTAATATGATATTAAATTGATATCATAAAGATATAATTTTAAATATTAGTATGCAAGAAATATTTTTTGTTACACTAAAAAATAATTTTTACCAATAATTAAATTTGGCACGGCATTTGTTTATATGTAGATGTAATGAAAATAGAGCGTTTGTCGGCTGGTTACCGACACTACTAAACGCCTTCATTACGATTGGTTGGTTAGTTAGTAAAAGAGCCGTTTCGAAAGAAACGGCTCTTTTGATTTTAATAGATACATCAACTGTAATATTTGCTTAATTAATCGACTTTGGCACAGCATTTGATTTATATAAATTGTAATGAAATTATTGCGAAAGTCGGCTGGTTACCGACGATACTACAAACGCATTCATTACGATTGGTTGGTTAGTTAGTGAAAAAAGCCGTTTCGAAAGAAACGGCTTTTTTGATAATAGTTATTTACATTTAATACTATTCTTTATTTTTTATAAATGTTACAATGGTGTCAATCAATTCTTTATTTAATTCTCTAAATGACTCGTTATAGGATTTTGAATTTTCTAAGCGGTCACCTTCAATGGTAAATAAAACATGATTCATATTTTCAATAATAACGAGTTCTGCATCTTTGTTACCATTTGAGAGTAGCTTGGCTTCATCTACAGAAACTTGTAAATCTTTTGTACCGTTGATTATGAGAATAGGTTGCTTTATAGTTTCAATAATTTCTACAGGATTGTATTTCATCCATGAAATCATAAATGGTTGTATCTGCATGTTAAACATAGAACTTAGCGCAGGTGGAAAGTCTTTTGTTGTTTTTCCTGCTTTTAATTCCGTAACTACTTTCTTTGTTTCTTCTACAAACTGTCGAGCCGTATTATTGATTTGCTCCACAATAACATCGCCAATATTTTGGCCAGCACCAGCTAAAGAGATAAAACCATCTACATCATCCATAGCAAGCATACCAACTAAACTACCTTGGCTGTGTCCAGCGATATAGATATTTTTGAATTCATCCTTATCTTTAAAATAGGCTACAACGTCTTTCGCATCATTTACAAAATCTTCAAACCGGATAGATTCAACGTCAATTTTACCTGTTTTTATTTGTTTTACAATGCGTTTATCATACCTAAAAGAGGAAATGTTGTTAACAGCTAAAGCTTCAGCAAGCTTTTTTAAATTATTATTTTTTAAAATATTCTGATTTCCATTGCGGTTTGTTGGTCCAGAGCCAGCAATAATTATAACTAAATCTGTCTTTTCATCTGTGTTTGGCGCAAGTAGTGTTCCGTCTATCATATCAGAAATAGAAATTTCAGTATCTGTAAAGTCTGAAATTTGAGCGCTACTTATAGAAGCTATAAGCAAGGATATAATGAATATTTTTAGTTTCATATTTTTCTAATTTTAGTACAAAGATAAAGTATTATTTACACGATATTTTCTTCAAAATGGTATCTACACTATTAAATACCTCAATCTGAAACGACGTATTTCGTCGATAAAAACATGTTTTTAAGCAGTAAATGTTAAAATTTAATGTATTTCATCGATAAATATAGTTTTTAATCGTTTAATTTAAAATGGTCTTATATATTTGTCATGTACTAAACAAGTTTTTAGTTCAATGGATTAATTAATTAAATATTTGCTTGTGTTGATGGTTTTAGAAACCCTGAATCTACTCACATACAAAATGCAAATTAGAAAGACCGAGATTGAGGGATCTCGGTCTTTCGTTTTTTATACATTTAACTTTATTGCAATTTTCGAAAGGTTAAATTAACTCGTTCTCCAATTTCTTTTTTTGTTTTAGCAATCTGATGCAACCAATGATGCTGCATAGCGCCTTTCATAATTAATAAACTACCATGTCCTAAAATAAGTTTATGTTTTTCTTCCTTTAGTTTTCTATGTTTAAAATGAAATGGTCTTTCTTCACCTAATGTAACAGAAGCTATCACCGGATTTTTGCCTAATTCTTTTTCATTATCTGCATGCCAACCGTTACTATCATTACCGTGTCTATAAAAATTGAGCAAAACGGTATTAAATGTTTCTTTAGAAATTTTTTCAATTTTAGACTTTAATTCCTGAAGTCCTTCTGTAAATGCTTTGGGATACATTGTAATATTTGAATAGGAGTAAGGTTGATTATCTTCTCCATAAAGCGCGGTTAAACGAGGCTGTTTGTAAGTTTTTCCAAAAACAGTAATGTCATCTTCTTGCCATTCGGTTTCGTTTTTAAGTTTTTTAAAAAGCATATCAGCTTCTCTATTTATTAAAAAGTTGGGGAAGTAAATTAATTCTGCATCTGGTAATCGAAACTCTTGTTTTTCTGATGAAAATAAATCCATTATATTTTTTTGTATAACTTCGTTATCATGAAGAGTTACAAAAATACAACTATTCTTTTCCTATTGCTTTTTGCTTTATTTTCAATGCAGCAAAAGAATGAAGTTCCAGAAATGTTTGTTGATGTAAAAACTGTAATTCCTGACCTAAATGTAGAATTGCGTTACTACACCTCAAATAATTTTGTCGGCGATACTATTGATGGTTATCACGCCAATACATTGTACTTAACAAAACCAGCTGCTGCACAATTAAAAAAGGTTCAAGAAGAATTGCAGCAATATAATCTTTGCTTAAAAGTGTATGACGGTTATAGACCACAAACCGCTGTTAATCATTTTGTGCACTGGGCTAAACAAATAAATGACACTTTAAAAAAATCTGAATTCTATCCAAACGTCAATAAAAGACATTTGTTTAGAGAAGGTTACATTGCTAGTAAATCGGGTCATAGTCGTGGCAGTACAATCGATTTGACCATTATTAATGGCGAAACAGAAGTGCCATTAGATATGGGAAGTCCTTACGATTTTTTTGGTCCTGAATCATGGGTTGCTCACGCTAATATTTCAGACAAACAGAAAGCCAATCGGCAGCTGCTACAATCTGTAATGAATAAGCATGGCTTCCGTTCTTATGCAAAAGAATGGTGGCATTTTACGCTTCGTGGTGAGCCGTTTCCTAATACTTATTTCGATTTTAAAATTGAAGATTAGGCTTTTTTCCCTAAATGAATTAAACCAAAAATAGGTCCTAAAATTAAAATTGTAAATAGATAGGTAGGACTTACAAGTTCGGTTAATTTATTAAATAATAAAATGCTAAAAATTGTTATAGCAAACCCGATACAATTGACAATCGTTAAAGCCGTGCCTTTAGAATCTAAACTTGAATTTTGCGCTACCAAAGTTGAAAATAATGGCGAATCTGCAATTACTGACATTCCCCAAATTATTAAAAATGAGAGAAAAATTAATTCAGAATTTATATAAAAGAATAAGGGCGAAACCAAACAGCAAATCCCCGAAATACTTAAGGCTGCTTTAGCAATCGTTTTACTTCCATATTTAGAGGCTAAATTTCCGCCAATAATGCAACCCAAACTCCCTAAGGCAATTATTAAAAACGAAAAAAGCGGAATGTTAAAGCTTTTTGTTATATGAATAGATAGATATGTTTTTAATAATAAGGGTACAAATGCCCAAAAGGTGTACAATTCCCACATGTGGCCAAAATAACCAAAAGCTGCGGATTTAAACTTCGGATTTTTAAAAACAGTCACAATTTTTCTACTATCAAATTGAAATGCTTTTTTGTAGAATGGGCCATCAGGAACAAAAAGTAATATCAGTAAACCTCCTGAAAATGAAAGACAAGACGTTGTAACTATAATTGTTTTCCAATTGAACGTTATAAGTTCGGCTTTAAGAATATGTGGAAAAGCAGTACCCAAAACCAAAGCGCCGACTAAATAACTTAGAGATTTTCCTAAACCTTTTTCAAAATAGTCTGAAGCAATTTTCATCCCAACGGGATAAATACCAGCTAAAAAAAAGCCAGTGGCAAAGCGGATGGCAATTAACGAGATTAAGGTATTGCCAGAATACAAACTAAAAAGATTAAATACGCTAGCTAACAAGGCTGAGAAGAAAAAAACTTTAGACGCCGAAAATCTGTCAGAAACCGTAAAAAGAGCAAAAAGGAAGGTGCCAACTATAAATCCAAATTGTACTGATGAGGTAAGTTGACCTAACGCAGATTGGGATAAATTAAAATTTAAAGATAAATCAGTAATTATGGCATTCCCAGCAAACCAAAGGGAAGTGCAGCAAAACTGAGAAAAAACGATTATGGATAAAATGTGTTTTGGAGTTTTCACACAAATTGAGAATTAATCCTTAAAAACATGAAGGTCCAAACCAATACCATAATTGTTAAGTCCACTTTTTAAAAGCGTAGATTGAAAACCATTTCCTTTTTTAAAAGCTTGCCAATCGTTTCCATTTATAAAAACGCGCCTTACAAAGGTTCTGTTGTCTTTTACTTCGTCTGTAAATGGTAAAAGTGGTCTAAAATTAGTCGGGATTTTTACAACACCATCACGACCCTTAATTTCTTTATACTTTTTATTTGGGAGTAGTTTACCATTTTTATCCGTGTAGCCTAATACTTGTATTGAAATAAAAACACCTTCATCTGGCATAATAATATTATTATCTATAATATCAAGCTCATGATAATCACCATCTTTTTCTGTAGCTCTAAAAACTATTGGCTTTTTGTTAAGGTTTTTACCAGGTTTACCATTTTTGTTTTTGTAAACATTAACTTTAAAAAGGGTTGAGAATTTCTTCTTTTCGTTATTACTACGATTGCGTTTTTTCCAATCTTTAGATTCTAAGGCAATAGGAAATTTTATTTTAGCTACACGCTTAAGTTTATCATCTTCATTTGGGAAAAACACCGCTATTTCAGATTCTATAGTTGGTAACCAACATTTGTAATAATCATCATCAAGGTAAGGTTTAAGACTTTCGGTTTTGTACTTTTTATTTTTAGTTCTATCTAAAGTAACACCAATAAAAACTTCGTCTAGCTCATCCGCCTGTGGATGTAAAAAGAGAGTTTTTTCTATGCTTTGTGTAGAAATCCCCAAATCTTTATAACCCAAAGCTGAGATAAAAAGCGAATCAATATCTGGATATAGCTTTTTTGTAAAAACAAACACCCCATTATCATCAGCAACGATACCATGGCCGTTTCCAAATGATACCGATGCGTACGAAACAGGTAATTTGGCTTCTGCATCAAGTATAGAAATTTGTGCTCTAGTTTGAAATGTGTAAAATAAAACAATGACGAGGCTAAGTTTTTTCAACATAAATTAAAGATACATTTTTTGAAACATAAAAAAAGCCGTTATCGTATTATTTGATAACGGCTTTATTTAAAATGTGATTGATTGTTAACTGTCTAAATCTTTTTTGGTTTGCAAATAACCAACATAAAGACCAACACCAGCCATAAAGAAAATTACTGCAGCCATTGCGCCTTCTTCTAGGTTTGTGTAAGTGTCTATAAGTGCAGCTAGAAAAGAGCCTAAACCAATACCCATTAATAAAAATGCAAAATTAATAACAACGACTTTCCACGATGAGCCGCGTTTGCCAATATTAAAAATACTTGCGTCAGCACCTTTTTCTATTAATGCTAAGCGCTCTTTGTTTCGAGTTGAAAAATAGAGGTAGATGATACCAAAAACAACTAAAAAAAAGCTGATTGGAATTAATAATTCTGCTGCGTCGTCTGATGTGCTGATGAGTAAACTGGTAATCATAATGTTTGTTTTTTAATTGATTAATTTTAATGTGTTCATAGCTTTTGACGACAAGTTTTAGAATGAGGTTACAAGAAAAATATTTTTTTTATTTCTGTAACCTAAATCAGATAATAGTCGTCTTAATAATAAATGACTACTAACGACCATCAACTCATCAAATTAATCCTCAATGGAAACCAAAATGCCTACGCACAATTGGTGAACCGTTACAAGGATTTGGTCTTTACATTGGCATTAAGGATGTTGAAAAATAGAGAAGAAGCGGAAGAAGTTTCTCAAGATGCCTTTGTAAAAGTGTATAAGTCATTGGATAAGTTTAAGGGCGATTCAAAATTTTCGACATGGATTTATAAAGTGACATTTAATACGTGTCTCGATAATTTAAAGAAGAATAAAAAGCATAGGAATAACGTGTCTATTGATGAATTTACTTTCAATAAAATAGAAACCATTGACAATGCTTTAGAACATATAATAAAAGCTGAAAAAACAAAGGTTATAAAGCAATGCATTAACAGTTTGCCTAATGAAGATGCCTATTTGCTGACGTTGTTTTATTTTGAAGAATTATCTTTAGATGAAATTTCAGAAATTATAAACGTGTCCTCTAACACCATTAAAGTAAAATTATTTAGAGCTCGAAAAAAATTAGCCGTAATTTTAGAGAAGCAGCTCAATTTAGAAAAAATAAGTAATTATGGAACCTAATGATAAAAAATTTGAAGCATTTGTAGATAAACTTATGGCTAATGATACTCTAGAAAAGCCATCTGCAGATTTTACAAATTCGGTATTACACCAATTAAATATTACATCTAAACCAATTGTTTATAAACCGCTTATTTCTAAATGGGTTTGGTGCAGTATTGCTCTTGTCTTTGCTGCAGTTGTGGTGTATGCGTTTTTAGATGATAGCAAGTCTACATCGAAGCTTTCGGAATTGATGAATCTATCGCAATTCAACTTTAATCCATTGAAAGATGTGGAGTTTAATCTATCTCAAACGCTCGTTTATGCTCTCATAACTACAATGGTAATGATAGGCTTTCAGGTTTCAATCTTAAAAAATTACATTAATAAACGCTTGCAGTTTTAATCTGGATAATACCAAAACGGAATTTTTTTAATTTCATAAGCCGTTGTATCATTTTTAATAATATATTTTCTAATTACTCTAAGAAGATGTTTGCCTTCAGAAAGTTCTTTGATTCCCAAATACGTCTCTAAACCTTTTTGTTTTTTAGTGTTAAATGAAACAACGAAATTAGTATCATAATCTATTGAGTCTATCTTTATAGAATATATATCATTTACCGTTTTTATATATGCTTTTCTTAAGCTGTCGTAAGTTCTAGATTTATTGTGAGTAGAATATATAATATCCGAGCTAAAACCTCTTACATCGGTTTTTGGTTTCAGATTAGGATTAAAATCAAATACATGATTTTCTATGTCTTCTTCAAAAAGCATAAACACATTAATGTAGTTATTGCTTATCACTTTTGATGAAATTGTAATATCTGAAGCAAAATCATCCTTCTCAATTAATAGATTTTCATAATTAGAAGAATTAGCGATAATCTCATTTGAATTCAAATTTTTATGAAAATAATTTGAATTTTTATAATTAAATGAAGTTGCTATTAATAGTGTAATGTAAAGCGGAATCAATATTAAGCTAATTCGTTTTCCAAATTTGTTGTCTAAAAAATTATAGACAATTGGGCGATACAAAAAGGCAAGTGTTATAAAACTAAAAACCCAGTAAACAGGAAAATATATTCGGCTTATCCACTGTTTTTTCTTAAGCCAACCTTGGGTTATAAAGTCGATAAACGTTAAAAGCATTCCTAAAACAATAAAAAGTATTAGGGGTATTCCTATGATTTTGCCCCAATTACCATAGCTATCGTTGCCTATAATATAATTAGCTATTAAAAAAATGGTAAACGCCGTAAAGGCAAACGCTAATACATAAAAAATTAGAAGAAATGAAGCGGCAAAAATAATACTACAATAATTTTCTAATCTTGCAATATATCTATCAAAGGACCCAACTTTCTTTTTAAGATATTTAGTAAATTTTGGACTGTAATTTAAATAGTCATAATCGATATCGCCAGAAACATAGCGTAAACCCAGTGCACCAATCCAAAGTCCTCTTAAAATAACGTGCAATAATAAATTAAAAGTTAATATTACACACGATATTAATATCACCGTAATAATTATTGCTGGTATAACTTGGTCATCATACTTAAGCTCCGTAAATAGAATTTCTAAAGGCTCAAAAGCTTGAAATAATCCAAAAATGGCAAAACCAGAAATTAGCAATTCTAATTGCCAACTTTCTTCTTGTAGTTTTTGCAAAAGCTTTTTAAATGCAGGGTTATTGTAATCGTTACTCATTTGTTAAGGGTAATTAGCTTTTAAATTTAAGGATATTCATAGTAAATGTCTATTTTTTTTCTTCATTTTGAAACGTACAGATTTTTTTCTCGTTTTTAATAGTAGAGAACCAATTTAACTTAATGCAAACTAAAAACATTCAACTCATAAAGGCCTGTAAACGCGGCAACCAAAAAGCACAAATGCAGGTTTATGATAGGTATTGCGATGCTATGTTCGTTGTCTCACGCAGATATTTAAATAATACTGAAGACGCCAAAGACGCCATGCAAGAAGGTTTTTTAAAAGCATTTTTGAATATTGAAAACTATACCGAAACATCAACATTTGGTGCTTGGTTAAAGCGAATAATCATCAACCAATGTATAGATGCTATCCGTAAAAACACCTTTGAAACAAAATCATTAGAGACTGAGAATCTTCAGATTATAGAAGATGATAATTGGCAGTTTGAAGACTCAATAACCAAAACACAAATTGTTGAAACTATTGAGCAATTACCCGAAAAATACAGATTGGTCATTACACTTTACCTGATTGAAGGTTACGACCACGAGGAAATTTCAGAAATATTAAATATCAACATAAAAACATCACGCACGCAGTTGAGACGCGGGAAACAACAATTACAAGATTTACTAAAAACAAGATATAATGAAGCGAGATATTAGAGAATTATTTAAAGATGAAGTTGACGTGACCAAACATGAGTTGCCAGAAAATCATCGTAAAGAATTTTTAGCAAAGTTAAATTCTGAAAAAATTAACGAGTCTAACACATCTAAATATCTATTTCTGCGAATAGCAGCAGTGGTTGTCATAGCATTAACTGTGGGCTTTTTTACACTCCAAAAACCAGTAGGTGAAGAAAATCCGCTCATAGCACAAGTTGCTCAAGTAGAAAAAGAATATTTAGCAAATATTGAAGCCGAGTGGCAAAATTTTAAAGCCATTGCAACAGATTCAGTTTTAGTAAAACGGTATGAAAAACGCTTAACAGATTTAGATGCCGATTATAAAGAAGTATCAAAAGCATTTAAAAAAGACACCAATAATATAGTGGTCGTAGAGAGCTTAATCGAGAATTTACAAACACGTTTACAATTGCTAAAAGACATCCAAGAACATATCAAAATTTTAAATCAAAAACCACGAACATTATGAAAAATCAATTTACGTTTTTACTGATATTCATCACATCGGTAAGTGTATTCGCCCAACGGCATCGTATCATTCAAAAAGAATTTGAAGTCAACAAAAACACATCAATAGTACTCAACTTAGATAATATATCTGTGGCTTTTGAAGAAGCTACAGATGGCAAAATTCATTTTGATTATGTTATGGAATTCGATGGTTATTCTAAGAAGAAAATATCTGCGATGATTGACGAAATTGAGGTCGAAGCCACTGGCTCAGCTGAGGTTGTATCTCTCAAAGCAAAAAGTAAAAGACGTGTAAATATTGAAACTTTTCAATTTAATTCTCCACATGGTATTTCAATAAGAGACGTGCATTTTAATTCTAGAAAAGATACTATTGTAAGAAAATCTAAGGATTCGCTATTAAGAGAAATTAATCAAAATAATCGTCCTCGATTAAAGACTAATTTAAAATATTTCAATGACCGTTTTAAAGTGATAGATAAAAATGGCAATTTAAAAAATCTAACCAAAGGAAGTTTTAAGATGGTTAGAAGTGAATTTGTCATTAAACTTCCGCCTTTTGTAAAGCTTACTATCAACGCTAAAAGTTCTAATTTATATTTTAGAAACGACCTTCAGAATGAATTGTCTATCACATCAAATGATGGCGCTATTAAAGCCAAAGCAATAACCAATATTTACAACAAAATTGAAGTAGAAGGTGCTGGTTTTGAAGCGACAAATCTTATTGGTGGTGATTATATTTTTAAAAATGTTATTAATGGAAAAATAGGCGAAATTTCAAATGCTAGAATAGATTCAGAATTTTCAAAATTTCAAATAGGCGAAATTGGTAAGCAAACCAAAATCACTGATTTTAATAGCGAATATTGGTTTTACAATTGGTCTGAGAGTTTTGAACGCTTCAATCTGTTTTCAGAATATTCTAAAATTCACCTCTTTTATCCAAAGACAAATCACAGCATGAAAACGGTGGGTAACAACACTAAAAATCTTATTGGCAACAATGAATTTGAAATTAACATGCAACCAACTCGCAATGGGGAAAAATTCACCATGATGACCAAAGCCGCCAAAAATGAAAATGCCCCAATCAACGAAATCTACTTCGATATTATACATGGCATCATTTACACACACGAGGATGCAATCAAAAAAATAAATAAATAAAATTTCCTTGATTGTCCCCTTGAGGGGACTTTAGGGGTGTTTTAAAAAAAACAAACAAAACATGAGAAAATTACAAGTATTAGCTGCTGCATTAATTTGCTTCAGCGGTTTAACAGCACAACAAAGTCAGGAAAATTTACTAAACATTAAATCACCTACTGATTTAAAAATGACCACAGATTATGGTTCGGATAATATTGAAGTCAGTGATATTCTCGATTTTGAAGGCATCGATTACATGAAAGTAAATTTTAAGGGTGAAGAGTTGAAAGGGAAAACTTATAAAATTACTGTAAAAGAAATCTGGAATGGTAAGGTAAAATCAGAATCTGTGGTTTTGGACAGTAAAAACTTGGGCATACCACAATTTGAAACTTTAAAATCGGGAGAGCTTAAAATGAGAATTTTAGCAAAGCACGTTGATAATAAACTACAAGTGAAATTTAAATTTCCGCGTTTTAGTACAAACAAAGAATTTAAAGCTACAAAATCTAAAGATTACAGTTTGCGCAACATTGCAGATGAAAGCAATCTAGACATTCAGTATAATAAGCCGTTTTATCTCTTAGCTTATATTTTACCATACGAGCGCGAAGACGGTTCAAAATCTTGGTGCGAGGTTGGTACAGCAGGAAAAGACCTAGAAAACTGGGGAACAAAATTTGGTATAAAGCATTATTTGTTATTCGAGATGACGTTTGATTAGTTTTATCCAAAAAACAATTGGTGCAAATAACGACCAGGCATTAAGGTAAATGCACCAGCAATAATTAAGGCTCCAAAATAAAGTAAAATCATCTTTCTTTTGTGAGCCTTTATATTCCCTTTTTTTATGGCAAGATATGCTGTTGGCACAGTCCAAATGGTTAAAACACTAAATAGGTGAATCCATCCAAAATGATTAAAAAGCGTACTACCAACTGCAGCTGGCATAAAAAGGGTCAAAATCGCTGTAAACAACATTAAAATCATGTAAATACGACCTAATGATTTATGAAGTTTTGTTCCCTTTTTTACAATCAGTAAATAACCACCAATAAATACGCAAGGCACAACGGTTATTAAATGGATGTACATCAGAGTGTCGTAATTCATTTCTTAAATTTCAATTTTAAATCATTAAAAATTTAACCACAAAGCATTGTAACCTCAAACTGGCTAAAGTTTCTTCCCTTCGGGAAGACGGAAGATGGGCTTTTAATACCAACGCTTTTTCTTCTTTTTAGAACCTTCACCTTTACGTCCTTTTTTATACTTGCTGCCTTTCTTTTTATGCACAATTGGTTTCGCTTTTGGGTCTAAAGGAAAAGGATGGTCTTCCTCAACAGGAATCTGAATATTTATTGATTCTTGTATAGTCTTTACATAACTCTTTTCATCTGCCGAGCATAACGAATATGCCGTACCAACATTTCCAGCACGACCTGTTCGGCCAATTCTATGCACATACGTATCTGGTACGTTAGGCATATCAAAATTTATGACAGAATCTAATTCATTAATATCAATACCACGAGCGGCAACGTCAGTGGCAATAAGAATTTTTACATAACCCGTTTTAAATTTATTTAGTGCCGTTTGTCTATCGCTCTGATTTTTATCGCCATGAATGCTATCGACTAAGTAACCATTTTTTTGAAGTGTTTTTTCTAGTTTATCGACCCCAAATTTTGTGCGTCTAAAAATGAGAATATTGCCTTTAACTGTGTTTCGTAAAAGGTGTAAGCATAACTCCATTTTGTTTCGCTTTGGTACATAATACAACACCTGATTAATAGCAGTTGCTACAGATTTTGATGGCGTCACATCTATACGAATTGGCTCTTTTAAAATAGAGTTTGCCAATTGTTCTACTTTATAAGGAATCGTTGCCGAAAAAAGTAAAGTTTGTCTGTCTTCTGGGCATAAACGTTCAATTTTTTTAACGTCGTCAATAAAGCCCATATCGAGCATTAAATCGGCTTCGTCGAGAACCAAAGTTTCAATAT
Source organism: Winogradskyella litorisediminis (assembly GCF_042675765.1). Lineage (NCBI taxonomy): Bacteria > Pseudomonadati > Bacteroidota > Flavobacteriia > Flavobacteriales > Flavobacteriaceae > Winogradskyella > Winogradskyella litorisediminis. The sequence goes on from NZ_JBHTJL010000011.1 coordinate 24,378, forward strand.
AGTCGAGATTGACGTAATCTTGTTTGTGCAAATCCAACAAACGTCCTGGCGTTGCAATTAAGATGTCCACACCTTTCTTTAAAACATCAATTTGTGGCTCGATAGAAGTGCCTCCAAAAATAACTGTTGACCTTAAATTTGTATGCTTTGCGTAAGTTTTAAAATTGTCATTTATCTGTACAGCCAATTCGCGAGTAGGACTCACAATGAGTGCTCGGATTTTTTTGCCACGTTTTGGTGCATCTTGCTTATCAAACAATAACTGCAAAATAGGTAATGCAAAAGCAGCTGTTTTCCCAGTTCCGGTTTGTGCTGAAGCAACAACATCTTTCTTTTCAATTATATGCGGAATGCAACGCTCTTGAATTAAAGTCGGTTCATCATAACCAGATTCTGAAATAGCACGTAAAAGCGGTTTGTTAAGATTTAAGTCTTTAAATGACATAAGTTATTGTTTGCTGCAAATGTAACTGTTTAATAGATGTATTAAGATAAAATTAAGATTTAGCTCTTTTAAAAAATAAAACTAAATACTAATTTTTTTTGTTTAACTTATTTTTATAAAAGTTAAACAATTGATTTTTAACGTATTGCATTATTTTTTAAAATTTATCTTTGAAAAGGCTTTAAGTTACTAGTTGTTAAATATTTACCAATTGTATTTTTTTGTGAAAAAGCTAGAAGTAAGTATTGTAATTTTGAGTAAAATAACCTGAAATTAACAATAACCTAAAATTTTAAAATTATGAAAAAGATTGTATTTATTTTTAGCATGGTAGCAGCATTAACTTTTAGTACTGTGGCAACAGCTCAAAAAACAATTGTAGACGTTGCTGTTGGAAACGAGGATTTTTCAACTTTAGTAACAGCATTAAAGGCAGCAGATTTAGTATCGGCATTACAAGGTGATGGACCTTTTACAGTATTTGCTCCAACAAACGCGGCGTTTGCTAAAGTTGATAAAGCTGCTCTAACTAATTTGCTTAAACCAGAAAATCAAAAAGCTTTAGCAAATGTGTTAACATACCACGTTGTGCCTTCTAAATTAATGGCTAGCGATGTCGTTGCAGCTTTAAAAAAGAATGATGGTAAAGTTGAGGTAAAAGCACTTAATGGTTCTGTATTAACTGTAATGTCAAAAGACGGAAAAATTTGGTTAAAAGACGGAAATGGAAATTACAGCGAAATTACAGCTACAGATGTAAAAGCTAGTAATGGAGTAATCCACGTAATTGACAGTGTAGTAATGCCTAAATAATTATTAGGAAAAACTGCTATGAAAAAGAAAAACATCCCGAATTTCGGGATGTTTTTTTTGCTCTAAATTGAAGAAAAAAAATCTCTCACGCTTAGTGAGAGATTTTAAAAATTATAAAATACCGTATTATGATTTTGATGCGTTTACATCTATCTGAAGCTCAATATCATCGTTAATAAAAGAATCTCCTAAGTCATCAAAAAAGGATTTTGAACCGTATCTTACATTCCACTTAGAGCGGTCTATAGTAAATTTCTCGCTTTTCAAAGTCATTCTGTCACCGTCAACTGTAGTGGTAACAGGTATACTTATGTTATTAGTAACATCCTTGATTGTCAAGTTACCTTCAATCATTGTTTTTCCATCAGATTCCGAAACATCTGTAATTGCAAAATTAGCATAAGGGTAAGTTTCAACATCAAAAAAATCAGCACTAGTTAAATGGCCTTTTAATTTTGCATTGCCTTTTTCTTCCTTCGGAATGTCTAAAACTTCAATGCTTTTCATGTCAATAGTAACGCTACCACTTTGGAGATTATCGTCTTTTAATTCAAAATCACCACCAGAAACAGTAATAACACCATTGTGCGAGCCAGTTGGCTTGAAACCTTTCCACATAATTAGAGAATTGTCTGTATCAACAGTATATGATACTGCACTTTCTTCTGCTTTTGCTACTTTTTCTGCGTCTTTTGTTTCAACTTCATTTGCTTTGTCCTTACAACTTGTAATAATGACGAGCATTAAAATAGTAAGACTAAAAATTTTGTTTTTCATAATTTTCATATTATTTGGTTAGATTTTAAAAGGTATGACTTATTCTACTGTAAAATATTTAAATAAATGTTAATGACATTTTGACATTTTCTGAATATTGGCAGTACTTTTGCCCTTCGTTAAATAAAGTTTAAAATAGTCTAAAATAATGGGCAAAAAAGATAAAAACACAAAAGCAGAAGAGCCACAAGTTGAAGCTAACGATGTAGATACACTTGAGGGTGAAGCACAAGTTGAAGAGTCTAAGACTGGAGAAGAAAAACTTCAAAATCAGTTAGCAGAAGAAAAAGATAAATTTATGCGTCTTTTTGCTGAGTTCGAAAATTATAAAAAGCGCACCACAAAAGAGCGTTTTGATTTATTTAAAACTGCAAGTCAAGATGTAATGGTTTCAATGTTGCCAGTGCTTGACGATTTTGAGCGTGCTCTAATGCATATTGAAGAAGACAAAGAAGCTGAAGAATTGCGAAAAGGTGTGTTATTAATCTATAATAAGTTGATTAATACGTTAGAGCAAAAAGGATTGTCAAAAATTGAAGTTAAAAAAGGAGATGATTTTAATGCCGACAATCACGAAGCAGTAACCCAAATTCCAGCTCCAAGCGACGATTTAAAAGGAAAAATTATAGATGTGGTTGAAAAAGGTTATAAGCTTGGGGAAAAAGTTATCCGTTTTCCAAAAGTAGTTATTGGACAATAAATCTAGTTTAGCTCGATTGTCCTATTTTTTTATTTTGGATATATCGATAGCAATTAAAAAAAGACTTCCACTTCTGTGGAAACGAATTACAAATTTCGATGAAAGAAGATTTTTACGACATATTAGGCATAAGTAAAGATGCAAGTGCAGCTGAAATTAAAAAGGCTTACAGAAAAACGGCAATGAAGTATCATCCAGATAAAAATCCTGATGATAAAGAGGCTGAAGAAAAGTTTAAAAAAGCAGCAGAAGCTTACGAAGTCCTGAGCGATGCCGACAAAAAAGCACGTTATGACCAGTTTGGACATCAGGCATTTGAAGGCGGAGCAGGTGGCTTTGGCGGTGGCGGAATGAATATGGATGACATATTCAGTCAGTTTGGAGATATTTTTGGTGGTGGTTTTGGCGGAGGCTTTAGCGGTTTTGGCGGCGGCGGACGTCGTGTTGTTAAAGGAAGCAATCTTCGCATCCGTGTAAATTTATCTTTAGAGGATGTTGCAAACGGTGTCGAAAAGAAAATAAAAGTTAAGCGCAAAGTACAAGCCGATGGTGTTTCATACAAAACATGTTCTACGTGTAATGGTTCGGGTCAAATAACTCGTGTTCAAAACACTATTTTAGGACGAATGCAAACTGCATCACCTTGTAATACTTGTGGTGGCTCTGGTCAAACTATTGACAAAAAACCTGCAGGTGCAGATGCTCAAGGCCTTATTACTAAGGACGAAATGGTGACTGTCAAAATTCCTGCTGGTGTTCAAGACGGTATGCAACTAAAAGTCACTGGAAAAGGAAATTCCGCACCAGGAAATGGCATTTCTGGAGATTTGCTTGTTGTTATTCAAGAAGAAGACCATCCAACTTTAAAGCGCGAAGGTGATAATTTACATTACGATTTGTACGTAAGTTTACCAGATGCAGTTTTAGGTAATTCTATGGAGATAGATACTGTTACAGGAAAAGTGCGTATCAAAATTGAGCCAGGTGTTCAGTCTGGAAAAATTTTACGTTTAAGAGGAAAAGGAATTCCGAGTATCAATGGTTACGGCAAAGGTGATTTGTTAGTGCATGTCAATGTTTGGACACCTAAAACATTAAACAAAAGCCAAAAAGATTTCTTTGAGAGTATGCGCGAAGACGAGCATTTTCAGCCAAAACCAGAAAGCACGGACAAGTCCTTTTTTGAGAAGGTAAAAGATATGTTTTCTTAATTTTTAAGGCTATATCATAAAAAATAGTATATTTGAATTATCGCTGATGCTATTCAGCGGTAATTTTTCTTTTTCATAGCAATTTTTTCCCATCCTTTTTTTGCGAAAAGGGTGGGTTTTGTTTTTCTTGAACTAAATTAGTTTTTGTATTTCTTGATTTTGTTTAACGATTTAATTGAATTCATTTAATTTTCAAAAGGCTTATTATTCCATCTTACATTTAATATATTTACGTTTCAACCTAAATTCAAAAACAACGTAAATGTCAAACTTGCTTGTTGCAGATGCAGTTTCCAAAAATTTTGGAAATTTTAAAGCGCTTAACGAGGTTTCTGTCAAAGTTCCTAAAGGCAGTATTTTTGGGCTTCTTGGTCCAAATGGTGCAGGTAAAACAACTTTAATTCGGATTATTAATCAAATTACATTGCCAGATACTGGCAAAGTTTTGCTCGATGGGCAACCGTTGCAACCAGAACACATTAAAGATATTGGTTATTTGCCAGAAGAACGTGGACTGTATAAATCTATGAAAGTAGGAGAGCAGGCTTTATACCTAGCGCAACTTAAAGGTATGTCTAAATCTGAAGCTAAAACTCAATTAAAGTATTGGTTCGATAAGTTTGAAATAGGTGCTTGGTGGAACAAAAAAATTCAAGAATTAAGTAAAGGACAAGCTCAGAAAATACAGTTCATCGTTACAGTAATGCACAAACCAAAGCTGCTCATTTTTGATGAACCGTTTTCAGGATTTGATCCTATAAACGCCAACTTAATAAAGGACGAAATTTTGAAACTTAGAGATGATGGTGCAACGGTTATATTTTCAACACATCGAATGGAATCTGTTGAAGAACTGTGCGACCATATTGCTCTAATTCATAAATCAAAAAAAATATTAGACGGAAAATTAATAGATATTAAGCGACAATTTAAGTCAAACACGTTTGAAGTTGGATTACAATCTGCCCAATCAGAAACATTACTTAATGATATTAAAGCTAAGTTTGAAGTTTTGCCAGCAACCTTCAAAAATGTGTATGATGATATTAAAATGAATGTAAAAATTTCACCAGAGCATTCGCCAAATGAATTGTTGTCATTTTTAACCTCAAGAGCCGAAGTGCATCACTTTGTTGAAGTTATACCATCGGCAAGTGATATTTTTATTCAAACTGTAAAAAATAATTAGAGGATGAATCATTTACCACTTATCATAAAACGCGAATATCTTACTAAGGTGAGAAACAAATCGTTTATTATTATGACCTTTGTGAGTCCGTTAATAATGATTGCCTTAATTAGTGTTGTGGCTTATTTAGCACAACTTAATGGCGATAAAAAACGAACGATTTCTATTTTAGATGAATCTGGTTTATTTTCTCAAACCTTTACCAATACCGATAATACAACCTACAACTACGTCAACTCTGGTTCAATTGAAGACGCCAAAACTACTGTTAAAGAAAAAGACCAATATGGACTTCTATATATAGGTAACGGCAGTTTGGATGATGTTAGTAAATCAGTGCGTTTTTACTCTGAAGAATCGCCATCTTTAACCATTATTAACGGATTAGAGAATAAAATTGAAAGAAAACTTAGAGAATTAAAATTAATTTCTAATGGATTAGATGTAGAACAGATTGAGGCATCTCGAGCTAATGTAAGCATTTCTCAAGAAAGTTTTGAAGGTCAAAAAAGTTCAAAAATTGATAATTTGTTTAAACTCGCTTTTGGTGGTGCTGCAGGTTATTTGCTCTTTATGTTCATTATTATTTATGGTAACATGATAATGCGTAGTGTCATTGAAGAAAAAACATCTCGAATTATTGAGGTTATTATTTCTTCAGTAAAACCAGTGCAATTAATGATGGGTAAAATCATTGGGACGTCTTTAGCTGGAGTTACGCAATTTGCCATTTGGATAGTGCTTTTAGGAGTTCTTGGCACAATTTTGAGTGTGGTGTTTAATATAGATTTAATGTCTTCCACAACTCAAAATCAAGAGTTAGTTCAGCAAGCGATGGAAAATCCTGCCATGCAAAATGAAATGGCTATTGCAGTACAATCATTTCAAAATTTGCCGTTAGTAAACCTAGTGATTGCGTTCTTGTTTTTCTTTATTGGTGGCTATTTATTATACAGCTCACTTTATGCAGCAGTTGGTGCAGCTGTTGATAGCGAAACGGATACCCAACAGTTTATGTTGCCTATTTTAATGCCATTAATATTGGCAGTTTATGTTGGTGTATTTACGGTTATTGATGATCCACACGGAACTGTTTCTACGGTATTTTCATTTATACCATTTACCTCACCAGTAGTAATGCTTATGCGTATTCCGTTTGGTGTGCCCATTTGGCAACAAATTGTAAGCCTTTTATTGCTTATTGGGACATTTACATTTACCGTTTGGTTTGCTGCAAAAATATACCGCGTTGGTATTTTGATGTATGGCAAAAAAGCTACATACAAGGAATTATTTAAGTGGTTAAAATATTAAAAGCGAAAAACTACAATTAGTTTTATTTATGACGAAAGAATTTAAATTCTATAAAAAAATAGTTTTAACAATTGCATTAATTGGTAGCTGTCTATCTTATGCGCAATTGACAGATTTAGCACGTTTGGAATATTCATTTATTCCAAGCAGCAAATCCGAAGATACATACACAAGGCTTCGATTAATGTTAAATTATCCTATTGAATTAAAAGAAGATACTTACTTTGTCGTTGGAGCTGAATATAATAGAATTTTTATAAATCTAAACGAAGTTTATCCCTTTGATAGAGAGCAATTAAGCGCTTTAAATATTATAGATTTAAACTTAGGTTATACTTTTAAAACCAGCGAATATTGGCGCATAGGACTTAAACTAAATCCACGTATCGCTTCAACTTTAAACCACACAATTACTAAAGACGATTTATTTTTAAACGGTGGTGTTTTTGCCATTAACGACAGAACCGCTGACCCATCTGCAAAAAAACCGCATCGTTGGATTTACGGATTAACATATAACACTACTGCTGGTGTGCCAATTCCATTACCATTTATAAACTATTTTAGAAGAATAAATGATAAATGGTCTTACAGTGCAGGAATACCAAAATCTAATTTAAAATATTATTTTAATGAGTCTAGCATTGTTCAGACATATGCGACATTAGACGGATATTTTGCTAACTTACAAAGGCCGATAACAATAAATGGGCAACAAGCAGATAACATTTCTTTATCAGTTGCCGTTGCTGGCTTGGGTTATGAATATTGCTTCACTGAGCATTTAGTGGCTTATCTATATTCAGGATATACCTTTAGATTACGAAATGTATTAAGAAATGATGATAGAGATGACGTATTTCAACTTAACGAAAGAAATGCGTTTTATCTAAGAACGGGAATAAAATTTAAAATATAACATGCAACATATACTTATTATAGAAGATGAAGCGGCTATTCGCCGTGTATTAGTTAAAATTCTTTCTGAAGAAAGTGACACTTATGCCGTTGAAGAAGCAGAAGACGGTCTAGCTGGTGTCGAGATGATAAAAAAGAAAGATTACGACCTCGTACTTTGCGATATCAAGATGCCGAAAATGGATGGTGTAGAAGTGCTTGAAGCTGTCAAAAAAATTAAGCCCGAAATACCGATGGTTATGATTTCTGGTCATGGTGATTTAGATACTGCTGTAAACACGATGCGTTTAGGAGCTTTTGATTATATTTCTAAACCGCCAGATTTAAACAGATTATTAAACACAGTTCGTATAGCGCTAGACCGTAAAGAATTAGTGGTAGAGAACAAGCGTTTAAAAAAGAAAGTTTCTAAAAAATACGAGATGGTGGGAGAAAGTCCTGCTATTGACCGTATTAAAGATATGATTGACAAAGTTGCGCCAACCGATGCGCGCGTGTTAGTCACTGGACCAAACGGAACAGGAAAAGAACTTGTTGCACATTGGTTACACCAAAAAAGTGAGCGTAGTAAAGGTCCAATGATTGAAGTTAATTGCGCTGCCATACCAAGTGAACTTATAGAAAGCGAACTTTTTGGACATGTAAAAGGAGCATTTACATCTGCTGCAAAAGACCGCGCAGGTAAGTTTGAAGCTGCTAATGGCGGAACCATTTTTCTAGACGAAATAGGTGATATGAGTCTCTCTGCCCAAGCTAAAGTATTACGTGCTTTGCAAGAAAGTCGTATTCAGCGAGTTGGTAGCGATAAGGATATTAAAGTAGATGTTCGTGTTGTAGCGGCTACCAATAAAAATTTAAAAAAGGAAATTGAAGACGGAAAATTCCGTGAAGATTTATACCACAGATTAGCGGTTATTTTAATCGAAGTTCCAGCATTAAATGAGAGACGAGAAGACATACCGTTACTCATCAATTATTTTGCAAAAAAGATTTCTGAAGAACAAGGAACTGCGACTAAAACATTTTCAGAAAGTGCTATAAAGTTGCTACAAGATTATGATTGGACAGGTAATATTCGTGAACTAAGAAATGTCGTAGAACGACTAATTATTCTTGGTGGAACAGAAGTTAGTGAAGCTGATGTGAAATCTTTTGCATCAAAATAAATATAAATAACGATGAAAAACGTAAGCATTTCAGATTTTAAAATTTCATCTCAAATAGATATCAAAAATCTTTCGACCACTTTCGACCTTCAAGAAGATAAAAAAAAGATTGAGGATGAGATGAATAAGCTGAGCAAAAAATTAGCAGACCTACAAAATAAAATGTATGCTCATGGCAAATATGCTGTGTTGATGTGTATTCAAGGAATGGATACAGCAGGTAAAGACAGCTTAATTCGTGAGGTTTTTAAGGAGTTTAATGTTCGGGGTATTGTGGCGCATAGCTTTAAAAAACCAACCGAATTAGAGCTTAAACATGATTATTTGTGGCGGCATTACATAGCGTTACCAGCTCGTGGTAAATTTGGTATTTTTAACCGCACACATTACGAAAATGTTCTTGTAACACGCGTGCATCCTAATTATTTAAAGTTTGAAAATATGCCAGACATCAACTCAGTAGAAGATGTTACAAATGCATTTTGGCAACGTCGATTTAATGAAATTAATAATTTTGAGCAACATATTGCAGACAACGGTACTATCATTTTTAAGTTTTTTTTAAATCTATCAAAAGACGAACAAAAAAATAGATTACTAAGACGTCTTAATAAACCTGAAAAACAATGGAAGTTTTCTGCGGATGACCTTAAAGAGCGTAAGTTGTGGGATAAATACCAAGACTGTTATGAAGATGTGCTAAACAACACTTCAAAACCTCACGCACCTTGGTTTAATATTCCTGCAGACGATAAACCAACTGCACGTTATATTGTAGCTAAAATCTTGTATGATACTTTAAAGCAGTATACAGACATTGTGGAGCCAGAGTTACCTGCTAAAGAAAAAGAAAATATTCACATATATAAATCTCAACTGGAAAATGAATAGAATTTTAGTAGTCTTACTTGCTTTTTTTAGTATCTCAGTTTATTCTCAAAACGATGAAGCAACTTTAAAAGCCATTTACAAACAATCCTTAACTAATGGACAGAGTTACGCGTGGTTAGATTATTTATCTAACGAAATCGGAGGTCGTCTGTCTGGCTCTGAGAATGCTCAAAAAGCCGTAGAATATACAAAAGCTGAACTAGAAAAGTTAGGACTTGATAAAGTTTGGTTGCAAGAAGTTATGGTGCCAAAATGGGTAAGAGGCGAAAAAGAAGAGGGTGAAATTATCTTAAAGAGTGAAGGATTAACTACCAAAATAGATGTAAACATATGCGCACTCGGTGGTTCAACAGCAACGGGAGAAAATGGCCTGCAAGCCAAAGTTGTTGAGGTTAAAAGTTTTGAAGAGCTCGCTGAGCTTGGTGAAGACAAAGTCAAAGGTAAAATCGTATTCTTCAATGGCGCAATGCAAGCAGACTTAATCAATACGTTCGAGGCTTACGGCGGTTGCTCAAGACAACGTTATGCTGGTGCTTATGAAGCTTCAAAATTTGGTGCTGTTGGTGTTATTGTTAGGTCATTAAATTTACGTCAGGACGATTTTCCGCATACAGGAAGCATGGGCTATTTAGACCTGCCGGAAAATAAACGCATTCCTTCAGCAGCGATAAGTACTAATGATGCAAATACGCTTTCAGAATTATTAGAAAAGAATAATAATCTCGAATTCTATTTCAAACAAAGCTGTCAACAATACGATGATGTTTTGTCGTATAATGTTATTGGCGAAATTACAGGAAGTGAATTTCCAGATGAATATTTGGTCGTTGGCGGACATTTAGATTCTTGGGACTTGGGTGACGGTTCACACGATGATGGTGCAGGCGTTGTACAATCTATGGAAGTTCTAAGATTACTTAAAGAAAGTGGGATAAAACCAAAACGAAGTATCCGTGTTGTATTATTTATGAATGAAGAAAATGGACTACGTGGCGGACGTAAGTATGCTGAGGTTGCCAAAGCAAAAGGTGAAAACCACATTTTTGCTTTAGAAAGTGATTCAGGTGGATTTACACCTAGAGGTTTTAGTTTTGATTGTAGTGATGCTAACTTGGCTCAAATAGAGCAATGGCGTAGTTTATTTAAACCCTATTTAATTCACTTTTTTGAGAAAGGTTATAGTGGTGCAGATATTGGACCATTAAAAAACGATAATATTGTTTTGGCAGGATTACGACCAGACTCTCAACGCTATTTTGATTATCATCATGCATCTAACGATACATTCGACGCTGTTAATAAGCGCGAATTAGAATTGGGCGCAGCTACAATGACCTCGTTGGTATATTTGTTTGATAAATACGGTGTTAATCAAATTCAGAATGCGCGTCAACTCAGAGACTAATCAGACTTTTTTTTGTCGATTTTTTGTTTTTGAAGTTCTTTTTTACGCTTTTTAGCTAATAATTCTTCGTTAAAATGGACACCATCGTCATGCATATCTGCTGGTTTTCTATTAACGATATAAGGCATATCTTTTTTATCTTTCGCCATAATATTTTTTAATCAAATTAATTTTGAATAAAATTAAAACATTTAGCCTCATTCTTTTAGCGAGTATGCAATTTTTAATTGCTCAATCCGATGATAATGTCCCTTATTATGAATTGCCCGAATATTCCGAGAAGTTTACTGCAGGAACTCTTGCCGCGCGAATGGTTGATGCTCTAGGGTTTCGGTTTTATTGGGCAACAAAAGATTTAACTGAGAAAGATTTAGTTTATAAATTAAATGCAGATGGTCGTTCTGCAGAAGAAACCATCAATCATATTTACGACTTATCTAAAATCATTGTCAACTCTACTTTAAAAAAGTCAAATTCGCGAGGTAAGAAAGATGAAATGGCCTACGAAGACAAACGTTCTGCAACACTCAAAAATTTAAAAATTGCTGCCGATATTTTGCGAGAAAGCGATGATATTTCAGAATATAATATCATTTTCGGAGAGCAAAAAATTCCCTTTTGGAATCAAATTAACGGACCAATTTCAGATGCTATTTGGCATTGTGGGCAACTAGCAGTTTATAGACGCGCTACAGGAAATCCTATTAACCCTAAGGTTAATCATTTTACTGGAAAAGTGAGAGATTAAAAAGCCATTTCTACCTGATTGTGCAATATGTCTTCAAAAATTTCCCGTTTTCTAATGAGATGCGCTTCTCCATTATGTATTAAAACTTCTGCTGGTCTATAGCGTGAGTTATAATTACTAGCCATGGTAAAGCAATATGCGCCAGCATTTTTAAAGCATAAGATATCACCTTCATTTATTTCCGAAATTCTGCGGTTGTTAGCAAATGTATCCGTTTCACAGATGTACCCAACGACAGAGTAAAAACGCTGACGACCTTCTGGGTTCGAAATATTTACAATTTCGTGCTGAGAACCATAAAGCATCGGTCTTATAAGATGGTTAAAACCAGAGTCGATTTGTGCAAAAACAGTTGAGGTCGTTTGTTTTACCACATTAACTTTTGCCAAAAAGACTCCGGCTTCACTCACTAAAAATTTACCTGGCTCAAAGGCCAAAGTCAATTCTCTACCATATTCAACACAAAATTCATTGAAACGCGTAGAAAGCTTTTCGCCCAATTCTTCAATATTTGTCTCAATATCGCCTGCCTTATATGGCACTTTAAATCCTGAACCAAAATCTATAAAGTCTAGATTTTTGAAGTTTTTTGCGGTTTCAAACAAAATTTCGCTAGCATAAAGAAACACATCAATATCTAAAATATCACTTCCTGTGTGCATGTGAATGCCATTGATGTTCATTCCTGTATTTTCAACAATACGAAGTAAAAGTGGAATCTGATGAATAGAAATGCCAAACTTGCTGTCTATATGTCCAACTGAAATATTTGTATTTCCGCCAGCCATAACATGCGGATTTATACGAATACAAACCGGAATTTTTGGATGTTTAGTACCAAACTGTTCTAATATAGAAAGGTTATCAATATTTATTTGCACACCCATTTCCGCAACTGCTTCAATCTCTTGAAGCGATACGCCATTTGGTGTAAATATGATGGATTCTGGTGCAAATCCTGCTTTTAAACCCAATTTAACTTCTTGTATAGAAACGGTATCTAAACCCGAATCTAAAGATTTAAATAACTTTAATATTGAAATATTTGATAATGCTTTTGCAGCATAGTTCAATTTTAAACTGTTGACGCTGCTAAATGCATTTTGTAATCTGTTATATTGTGATATTATTTTTGCTGAGTCGTAAACGTAGATAGGACTTCCAAATTCCTCAGCAATTTTTAATAATTGGGTATTCATCTTATGAGTTTTGTTCAAAATTACAGATTGATTTCTTTTGGTAATACTAAATGAATGAAAAAATCAATTTTAAAACATATTGTTAATTAAATAACAAAATATAAAAGCTTAATTTATTGCTATATTTATGCTCATCAATCTTATTTCAAAATTTACCAATGCTTAAAAAGCTTCTTCTAACAATTTTAACCCTATTTTCTACATGGCTTTCTATTTCGCAAAACGAATTAAAAATAGAATTGCTGGATGCAGATACTAAAGAACCAATTTCCTTTGCTACAGCTATTTTTAAAGGTACGAGTAGAGGTATTGTTGCAGATTATGATGGTAGATTTAGAATTCCATATATTGATATTAATAATATACCAGATTTAACAATCACGGCATTAGGATATAATGATTTAGAAATTTCTCCAAAGATATTATCGGTTACCGAAGTCAATATACTAGAGATGTCACCTCAAACTGAAGCGCTTGATTTAGTTATTTTAAACGTTACTAAAAACAATCGGCAAAAAGCCATAAATGTTGGTAGTTTAATAAAAAAGAATAAAAGGATTCTTGGAAATGAAATTGTTCAAATTGCCATCGATAAGATACCAGAAAACTTAGATAATAATCCACATTCTATTATTGGATATTATAGAGATTACCAATTAGTAAACGACGAATATTACAATTTAAATGAAGGTATATTAGAACAATTTGACGCAGGTATCGGTACTGAAAAAATATCAGACGTTAATAATAGAAATGTTTTTTATTCATTTGAAAGAAATCCCGATTTTAAATCAAGCACGCAATATTCGCAAGAGTATAATGGCGAAAGTAAGTATGTGCAAAATGCAGATTTATTAGCTTTTGGCGGAAATGAATTGAGTATTTTAAATGTTCATAATCCCATTAGAAACTATAATTTAAATAGTTTTTCTTATGTCTATAAGCTAGCAGAAAACTTTGTTCGTAATCATATCTTTTCTAAAGAAGGTTTTGTTTTTGATGAAGATAATCCTATTGTAAATGTTTCCTTTACCACATTAACAAATCAACGAAAAGGAGTTCAGCAACGCGTAAAAGGAACACAAACTGCTGAAAAACTAAAAGTTTTAGGAAATATATCAATTTCATTAAAAGATTATGCAATACATGCATTTAATTATACGATGTACGATTTTAATCAGCGTAATCCACTCTTTAATGTTAGAATTGAGTATAAACAGTTAGGAGATAAAATGTACTTAAATTACATATCATTCAACAACAGGTTCATTGTAACTGATGATTTTGTATTTAGAGATGAAAAGGTGATTTATAATAAAGAAAATCAATGTTTTGAAGTGCTTTTTAATAATGAGGTAGCTACTAAGAAAATTAATAAACGTAATTTTAAAATACGATTACGTAAAAAGAAAGTTTTAATTAAATCAGTAAAAATCATTAGTCCAAAGCGTATTCAAGTTTTTGTAAATGATTTTGATAATTCTTTATCTGAATTGTTTGAAAATGATATGAAAAATTTAGAGTTTACAATTAAAAACATTGAAGATACCGATGGAAGAGAAATTTACAAATCAAGAGAAGTTACAGGCTATCAGTTTAGAGAGTTTTTTGCTCAAGAGGTGTTTATAAATAAACCATTAAATAGAGATTTAAAATTTGCGTCCAAAGGTCAACCATTGTTGTATGCTCCTTTAAATAGTTTGGGTGATACACAGCCATACATTGTCAATTCCCCTTTAGAGCGACGCCGAATGAATGTTGAAAATTAAAATCTTTAATACTGCTTATTCCTAAATTAGCATAATCTTATCAAAAAACAATTTGAGAAACGTTTGACTATCCTTATTTTTGCGCAACGAATAAATTTCTGATAAAAAATGAATTTACACGAATATCAAGGTAAAGAATTATTAAGCAGTTTTGGAGTGCGCATCCAGCGTGGTATTGTAGCCCAGACAGCTTCTGAGGCTGTAGAAGCAGCTAAGAAATTAACTGAAGAAACTGGTACAGGTTGGCACGTTATAAAAGCACAAGTACACGCTGGTGGTCGAGGAAAAGGAGGTGGTGTTAAATTAGCTAAAAATCTTCAAGAAGTCGAAGAAATAGCAGGAAACATTATTGGTATGGATTTGATAACTCCACAAACTTCTGCAGAAGGTAAGCGAGTTCACCAAGTTTTAGTAGCTGAAGATGTTTATTATCCAGGTGATAATGAGCCAGAAGAATATTACATGTCAGTACTTTTAAATAGAGCAACAGGAAAAAATATGATTATGTATTCTACCGAAGGTGGAATGGACATCGAAACGGTTGCAGAAGAAACGCCACACTTAATTTTCACAGAAGAAATAGACCCAGCTTTGGGTCTTTTGGGTTTCCAAGCGCGTCGCGTGGCATTTAATCTAGGCTTATCTGGTACAGCATTTAAAGAAATGACAAAGTTTGTTTCTGCTTTATATAAGGCATATGTGGAGTCTGATGCATCTTTATTTGAAATTAATCCAGTTCTTAAAACTAGCGATGATAAGATAATGGCAGTTGACTCTAAAGTAACTTTAGATGGTAACGCGTTGTTTAGACATAAAGATTTAGCTGCCTTACGCGATAAACGAGAAGAAAATCCAATTGAAGTGGAAGCAGGTGAGCATGGCTTAAACTACGTAGATCTTGACGGAAACGTTGGTTGTATGGTTAACGGTGCAGGTTTAGCAATGGCAACAATGGATTTAATAAAGCAAGCTGGTGGAGAACCTGCTAACTTCCTAGATGTTGGTGGTACAGCAGATGCTGCTAGAGTAGAGTTAGCTTTTGAATTAATTTTAAGAGACCCAGCCGTAAAAGCCATTTTAATTAACATTTTTGGAGGAATCGTTCGTTGTGACCGTGTAGCTCAAGGTGTTATAGATGCATATAAAAATATGGGTAATATAAACGTACCAATCATTGTACGTTTACAAGGTACAAACGCAGATATTGCAAAGGAATTAATTGATAATTCTGGTTTAGATGTGCTAAGTGCAACTGAATTCCAAGAAGCAGCTGATAAAGTTCAGGCAGTATTAGCCTAATTTTTTATAAATAGACAAAAAAAGAGTAACTAATCGTTGCTCTTTTTTTTTGGTTGTTTCTTTTCTCCTTTTTTAGGCATTGGTCCACGAAGATGAATGATTAGTGCATTCAGAAAATTTCTTAAAATTTGGTCACCACATTCCATATACTTGGGATGGTCTTCACGCCTAAACATAGCGTTGAGCTCACTTTTTGATATTCTGAAATCAACTAGTTTCATAATGTTTACGATGTCCTCGTCACGAAGTTTATGAGCAACTCTTAATTTTTTAAATATGTCATTATTTGTCATTAGACACTAGGTTTCTTAGGTGTTTGATTTGAAATTCAATTTTAATATAAAATGATAAACGATTGAATTTACCGTTTAAATACATTAAATTTTTCGACAAGATACAGTTTATGACTGACAATAAAATTTTACATCTTCTTAAATTTGTATAGGATACTAAAAACCCTAGGAGAACCCAGAATGATTAATCGTGTTGAAAAATTAAGTTTGTTATCAGAAATGATTGCATTTGCTCAAAAGGACGAAAGCGTCAAATCTATTGAGTATAAATTTTTATTAAGTATAGCCAAACAACTAGAGATTTCTCAAGCTGATTTTGATTACTTGGTAAAACATCCAATTACTTACGAGAATTTAAATTCTCATAGTGAGCGTATTGTTCAATTTCATAGATTAATTTTATTAATGAGCTTAGACCAAAACGCTTCTAAAAAGCAATTGGTTAAGATTCATAATTTTGGATTAAGAATGGGACTTAGTCAAGATTCTATTAGTAGAGTTTTAGATTTAATGGAAAGTTTTCCAAACAAAATAGTTCCACCAGATTTCTTAATAGATATATTTAAGGTTCAGTATAACTGATTAATAACCAGTTTAAAAGACAGTAGTCGTAATATAATTTTTATTTCGAACTTATCCCGATGAATATCGGAATATCAAAAAATAAGAATCACTTTTACTTTGCGCTCCATTACATAAGTAAATTTACTTAACTTTCAACTTTTCTAATCTTTCTTGATAAGCCG
This sequence comes from Winogradskyella litorisediminis, assembly GCF_042675765.1. Classification (NCBI taxonomy): domain Bacteria; kingdom Pseudomonadati; phylum Bacteroidota; class Flavobacteriia; order Flavobacteriales; family Flavobacteriaceae; genus Winogradskyella; species Winogradskyella litorisediminis. The sequence goes on from NZ_JBHTJL010000011.1 coordinate 41,261, forward strand.
CAATTTCATCTCTATAACGTGCAGCTTCCATAAAATCTAATGCCTTTGCTGCCTGTTCCATTTTCTTTCTTGTGTCTCGTATTTTCTTTTCAAGCTCGCCTTTTGTAAGATATTTACTTTCTGGTTCAGCTGCTAATTGCGCATCTAATTCTGTCCTGTAAGTACTTACTGAGTTTTTTGCTAGTGCACTGTCTAAACTTTTCTTTAAGGCTTTAGGTTTTAGATTATGTTTTGTATTATAAGCAATTTGTTTTTCGCGTCTGTATTCTGTTTCATCAATGGTTTGTTGCATACTTTTGGTGATGGTATCAGCATACATAATTGCTTTTCCGTTGAGGTTTCTTGCAGCTCTTCCAACTGTTTGTGTGAGTGAGCGATTACTACGTAAAAAACCTTCTTTATCTGCATCTAGAATAGCGACAAGCGAAACCTCTGGTAAGTCTAAACCTTCACGAAGTAAGTTTACACCAACCAAAACATCAAAAATGCCTTTTCGTAAATCTTGCATAATTTCGACTCGCTCTAAGGTGTCAACATCACTATGAATGTAACGGCAACGGATTGAAATGCGAGTTAAATACTTTACTAATTCTTCTGCCATACGTTTGGTTAATGTAGTAACCAATGTACGCTCGTCTTTTTCTACTCGGACTTGTATTTCTTCAATTAAATCATCAATCTGGTTTAAACTTGGACGTACCTCAATAATTGGGTCTAATAATCCTGTTGGTCTTATGACTTGCTCTACATAAACACCATCGGTTTTTTGCATTTCGTAATCGGCTGGAGTTGCAGAAACATATATGACTTGATTTTGAAGTGCTTCAAATTCTTCAAATTTTAAAGGCCTATTGTCCATTGCAGCTGGTAATCGAAAACCATATTCTACTAAGTTTTCTTTTCGGCTTCTATCGCCACCATACATAGCATGTACTTGAGAAATGGTGACGTGACTTTCGTCAACCACCATTAAATAATCATCAGGAAAATAATCTAATAAACAGAACGGTCGCGTTCCTGGCGCACGACCATCAAGGTATCTTGAATAATTTTCAATACCAGAACAATAGCCTAATTCACGAATCATCTCTAAGTCAAATTCGGTACGTTCTTTAAGTCGTTTTGCTTCAAGATGTTTACCTATATCTTTAAAATAATCGTGCTGTAAAACCAAATCATCTTGTATGTCTTTTATAGCATTGTTTAAAACATCTGGTGATGTCACAAACATGTTTGCCGGATAAATATTCAAACGGTCGTAACGTTCAATAATTTCTCTTGTATGTGGATTAAATGCTTCAATTTCTTCAATTTCATCACCGAAAAAATGAATACGAAAAGCATTGTCTGAATAGCCAGGGAACACATCAACTGTATCGCCTTTAATTCTAAAGTTTCCATTTTTAAAGTCAGCTTCTGTCCGAGAATACAAACTTTGTACCAACATATGAAGTAATTTGGTACGTGAAATTACTTGGTCTCGCTCAACAGAAATTACATTTTTCTGAAATTCCACCGGATTGCCAATACCATATAAGCAAGAAACAGAAGCTACTACCAAAACGTCTCGTCGACCAGAAAGTAGGGAAGATGTTGTACTAAGTCGCATCTTTTCAATTTCTTCATTAATCGATAAGTCTTTTTCTATGTAAACTCCAGAAACAGGAATGTAAGCTTCGGGTTGATAATAGTCGTAATAAGACACAAAATATTCAACCGCATTTTCTGGAAAAAACTGTTTAAATTCTGAATATAATTGAGCTGCTAGAGTTTTATTATGAGCCAAAACCAATGTTGGCCGTTGCACTTCTTCAATTACATTAGCAACAGTAAATGTTTTACCAGAACCAGTTACACCAAGAAGTGTTTGGTAGCGTTCTTTATTTTTTATACCATCCGCAAGCTGTTTAATTGCCTGTGGTTGGTCGCCTGTGGGTTTAAATTCGGATTCTATCTTAAATCGCATATGACAAAGTTACGACAAAGCGTTATTGTAAACGAATGCAAATGATAGCTTAGATTAACTTTAACGCTTTAAAGCAAAATGACCAGTAAACGTTTTGCCATCTCCAAAATTTGCTGAAAACCAATAATCTGAATTTGGTAAGCGATTTCCATTGTAAGTGCCGTCCCAACCAGAGCTATTTGCATTTTGCAGAGTGATGAGTTTTCCAAAACGGTCGAAAATAGACACTTGAAGATTTGGGTATAACTCAAAATTAATACCTTTTAATTGCCAAGTATCATTTTGTCCGTCGCCATTTGGTGTGAAAAATTTTGGAAATCCTAAGACTGAAAATATTTTTGAAGCTATGCCACAACCATTAATATCCCTTACAAATACAGTATGAAATCCAGAAGTAATATTATTGAAAATATTAGAATCTTGATACGGTCCATTTTCATTATCTAGTGCAAATTGATAATTACCTGCACCATCTATTGTTACCGTAATAGTATTGAGGTTGTCAGCGCCAACGACATCTATATTTACATTTTCTGCAATTTCTGACGGATTTACTGTAATATCTCTTGTGTTGCTACATCCGTTTGGGTCGGTGATTATAACTGTATAAACGCCAATTTCATTAATGTCTATAGCAAACGTATTCTGTGCTATAGTGGTACCATTCAATTGCCATTCATAGAAGTAGTTATTTGGTAAATCATTTAAAACGCCACCTTGAAGACGAATAGTTTCAGGAAATGTGTTGGTACAGTAAATGACTGTTTCATCATCTGAAATTTCTGGAGTAAAAAGTACTTCGAGATTAACTTCTGAAATAGCGAAGCAATCATTATTACTGTCAACTCTTACAAATATGGTCTGTGCGTCAGCAACAATATTTTCATACTGAAGATTTAATGGGTTTTGATTAAAAAACGCATCATTTTCAGTTTCGTAATAGGTCACATCAGCGTTTATCGGAATTTGATTTTCAATTGCCATTGTGGCATCATTCAAATTAAAAGTTGTAAAACCATCAATGTCATCAAAGTCACAAGATTCGATTATAGGAATGTTTAATATATTATTAGAAATTTGAAGCACAACCTCTGCTATATCAAAGCAACCAAATGGATTTTCAACGCGAGCAAACACAATTTGATTTGGTATCGTATTTTCAAAACTATTAGGATTTAGAATCGGATTTGTATCGTCTATAGCTTCTTGTTCAGAAAGGAAAAAATCAGTAACATAAAGGTTGTTATCATTGTTGGTAACTGCATCATTGGCAGCAAATAAATCGTAAATCGTTAATCCGTCTTGGTTGCTATCACATTCAATAATTTGAGTATTCGATGCAACAGGATTTGTGGCATACTCAATTATGATTTCTCCATTTGCCACGCAAGAATTATCTAAAGTTACTTCTACAGTATATGTCCCATCTTGTGTGACTTCAAACGTTCCGCAATTGGTACAGCCTATTGGGTCAGATTGCACAAGCATACCATTTCTAAACCAGTCATATCCATTATTACCTGCAATCGTTGCGTCTAATATTAAAGTTTCATTTTCACAAAGCGGATTAAAGCTAGACTGCAAACGGTTTTCTCCCAAATCGCGAGTTAATTCAAAACTTCCAGCTTCGAGAAAAACTGCAGAGTCAAAACGAGCATTAAATTCATCTGCAATGACTAGTTTAATATTGTATTCCACATTAGGAATTAAGGTTGCTGTTGCAACTAATACATCGGTTTGACCGTTGAAGTTTATAGGGGAAACAGTTTGATTAAATTGTCCAAAAAAGTCTTCGTTTAAAGGCGGACAACTTCCCGTAATGCCTGGCGTTACTGTTGTTACTTTTACAGGTGTATTTGTGCCAGGAACTAATGCGACATTTTCATAAGGGTCATTTGTTCCAGCTTCACGAACCAAAAAACCAAATAAATCTGAAAAATTACAAGTGTTTGGATTGTTTTCTTGATATTCTTCTGAGGCAAATAAATATCTAAATGAAATTTGATTAGTAATTGCTGTAAAATTAAATTCAATAATTGTGGCATTTGTGGTTCCAGTTTCTTGAAGCGAAAATTCTAAATCATCATCTCCATTCCAACCAGGTGCGTCATCATCACTCAACGAATTATTTGGTCCTGGAACATTACTTAATCTTCCTGTACTTAAAACGATACCGCGTTCAAATGGAAATGTAGTACCTGTGGCATCAAAAGTCCCATAGCTAAATTCTGTGCCACCAAAATCGCCACTAACTGCATTGGTAACGACTACGTTTTCAATACAATCACTATCAATTAAAATGTCTTCAATGAGTTCTTGCGGTGTTAAAGATTGGCTGTCTACAGTAATGTTTTGAGCCAAACAAAACGTGCAAATAAGTAGGGCGTAGATTAAGGAAATGTATTTCATTCAATTTGCGCTAAAGCGGTGCAAAGATACAGCCTATACTTAATTGCAGATTGTTTGAGGATGTTAAATTTTGATTAACGTTTTAAAGCAAAATGACCTTGAGCAGTAAACTGAATATCTCCACGCTTAACTTCTGCAGACCACCAATAATCAGAAGTTGGCATTGGGTTTCCATTATAAGTACCATCCCAACCCGAAGATGTATGATTTAATTGTTTTAATAATTTGCCATAGCGGTCAAAAATATAAACGATTGTCCCTGGTAAAGCTTCGACACCAATAATATGCCAAGTATCAAAAGCACCATCATTATTTGGGGTCATAAATTTTGGTGCGTCAATAACTAATACCTCTTTTGTAACAGAGCTACATCCGTTACGGTCAAATATCGTTAATGTATGGTATCCTAAAGTCACATTTTCAAAAAAGCCATTGTCTTGTAATGCTCCATCATCTAATTGAAATAGGTAATCTCCGATACCAGATACTGTAATTGTAATGTTATTTGGGTCTGAAAAATCTACAGTTTCAACGACCTCTATATTTGCAGATTCTGAAACAACAGTATTAAATTCTGTAGTCGCAACACAGCCATTTTCTGTTGTAATGGTGACACTGTAACTCCCTGATGTTTCTATTTCAATTGAAGGTGTTATTTCTCCAGTAGACCATAAATATGTATCGCTATTATTACCAGTATTTGCATCAACAATTAAAGGGGAATTTTCTAAGCAAATTGATTGGTCTTGTATGTTAGCAAATGGTAACGGATTAATTATAATATTGAATTGTGTTAGACTAAAACATTGTGTTTGCGTATTTGTCACACGAGCATAAATTGTTTCATTATTTGAAGCATTATAAAAACTTTCTAAAGCGTTTACATTGTTTATGGCTTCAACTTCAGTATTGTAATATGAAACCTCTAAAAAGGTATCGTTTTGATTTCCGATTATCTGTTCATTTTGCGCTTCTAAATCAAAAATTAGTTGTCCATCGGTATCATCGTCACAGTCTTCTAAATCATTCGGCATATTTGCAGTTGGACGTTCATTGATAACTAGCATAAAAGGATATACAAAATAACAATTCGTGTTATTGTCTTGAATACGAGTATAAATGATATCGTTATTTGTTTGATATGTGTAATTATTACTTATTTCATTTTCTGAATTTATGGCATCTTGTTCAGTGGTGTAATAAGAAATTGATATGCCATTAGCGTCATCGACCACTAATTCATCAATTAGACTTAAGTCGTAAGAATTATCATCGTTGTCACATATTTCAATTGCCCCAAAATCATTATGTAATGGTGGCGAAATAACATTCAACTCTATAGGAAGCGTAATAGGGCAATTAAAATCTGTATTAATCACTTTTACATAAACTGTTTGAGGGTTGGATGTATTTTCAAAATTTTCAGGGTTTGAAATTTGATTAATATCTGCCTCAGCATCTTCTTCAGAAAGGAAATATGTTACTTCTATGTTATTTTGTCTTACGTCTAAAATATTTATTTCGGCTTGAGTTAAATCCCAGATAATACTCTCGTCGTAGTCGACGTCACAATCTTCAAAAGGTTGAATTGTTGATACATTTGGTACTGGTACGACATTGATAGTAAATGATGCTTCAGATGTGCAAATTGTACCGTTAGCTATCGTTACAAAAATTTCTTGGGGATTTGTGGTATTGGTAAACGTATTTTCTGTTATTGGATTAGTTTGGTTTTGAAAATCACCAAAATTACGATAGTAAGTAACTATTAAATTTTCAGCTATACCTTCGCTGATTTCAGCAGTTTTTTCATCTAGATTAATTTCAGCAAACGTATCATTTGTGCCATCATCACAAACAAACATGTCAATTGGCTCATTAAATATAGGATTTATGCCAACATTTAAAACAAATGAATCTGTGCCATAACAATTGGCGTCTGTTATGTTTTGAACACGAACATATATGGTTTGCGGATTCTCGGTATTTTCGAAATTACTATTCTTGTCTATTGGGTTGTTTCCTGTTTCGGCATCTTCTGGTGTCAAAAAGTATAATACTTCTTTACCAGTTTGCCCATTTAGAATTTCGTTGTCTTTTGTTCTAAGAAGAAATTCACCAACGTTATCTGTGTTATTTTCACAAAAATTAAAGTCTGAAATTTCAGTGAAAACTGGCAAGGTGTTAACTGTAATAGAAATATTTTCGAGCGAAACACAACCAGTTATGGTGTTTTCAACTCTTGCTACAATTATACTCGTTTGTGCATTATAAGCTTCGGGATTTTCAATGGCGTCAGTATTAGTATTTGCATTTGAAACAGATGTAAAAAAGGTAATACTAGTATCTGCTGTTGATGTTGTAATTTCTGAAATTTTATCTTCAAGGTTAACAATAAAAAAACCGTCTAGGTCATCATCGCAAATAACAATTGGTGTTGGAGAAGATGTCTCTGGTGCAGGATTAACTAAAATTTCAAAACTCGAAGTATCTGCACAAGACGTCTCGTTAGATGTAATTCTTGCAAAAACGGTAAAAGGATTAGTAGTATTCTCGTAAATTGTTGGCAGCGGATTGGTGTTGTCGTCAGCATCTTGTTGAGTTTCAAAATACGTAATGGTATATCCTGTTTGCCCTTCAGTTAATTGCTCGTTATATTCTGATAAGTTAAAATTTCGTATGCCATCTTGGTCAGAGTCACAAACTGTTTGTTGTGGTAAATCTGGAAATTGCTCTATAGATTGTAAGCCTAAAATTATCTCTTCAACTTCTGTGCAAGTTGGACTTGTGAGTGTTAAATAAAGTGTTTGTGGTGTATTAGGAGGAAAATAATCAACAGCTTGGTCAAGTTCATTTATTCCGCTTGTTCTATCATCTTCTGTTTCAAAAAATGCAATAGTAATATCTGGAATATCACCGATTATTTGACTTGCAAGGGCTGCAAGATTAAATGCTTCAGAGTTATCTCCGTCAATATCACATAAAATTGAGTCCGAAAAATCGGGTTCAGAGAGTAATAAATTTGAATGTATTTCTATGGGTAATGTATTTGCACAACCTGTAGAATTATCTACAACTCTGATAAATATAATTTGCTCTGTTTGCGTTGTGTTTTCAAAATTTGTTGGATTAGATATTGGATTATCTCCAGATTCAGCATCTTGCTGGGATGTATGATATGTAACCGTTACGTTGGTTAGACCATTTAAAATATCAGCTTCAACTGAAGTTAAATCAAACTCAGCAAAACCATCGTACTCTGGGTCGCAGGCATCAATATAATAAGGTTCTGCATCATTAAGTTCTGGAGCATCAAGCACTTCAATATCTAAACTTGTTGTTGTGTTACAACCCGAAGCAGGATTTGTAACACTTATAAAAACGGTTTCTGTCGGGTTTATATTTACATATGGCATCGGCAACGCATTACTATTATTGGTAGCGTCTGCTTGTGTGCTGTGATAAGTTACAACCAAACCAGTTTGTCCGTTAGTAATTATATCATCATTTTCGTTGAGGTTTATGGTAGTAATACCGTCGGCAACTTCGTCATCACAAACTTGCATTAAAGGTGGTTGTGTAGCTTCTGGTCTAGAATTAACTACCAATTGAAATTGGTTAAAAGCCAAACAGCCACTATTATTATCTTCTATTCTTACATAAATCAATTGGGGATTTACCTGATTTTGATAATTTCCAGCTACTGGATTATCACCATTTTGGGCATCTGGTAAAGAGGTGTGGTAAGTGACTGTATAATTTCCTGGTGGCACTGAATTTATAGCTTGTGCATTTTTTAAAGCCAAATTAAAAGTTTCAACACCGTCATTACTTAGGTCATCGCACAACTCAAAATCGGTCATTGGTGTTGCACTTTGCGTACTACTCAATTCTATTTCAATTTCGTCATCTATTGTACAGAATACGTTACCAAGTGGTATATTTATTTCAACACGATAAGTTCCAGACTCACTAGCCTCAAAAGTTGGTTGGGTTGCGCCATCAATATTTAAATTGTTTAAATACCATTGATATTGCGCATCAGGATTATTTATATCTCCATCAAGCGTTACAGTGTTAGCACATGATGAGAAATCATTACCTAAATTTACTGTAGGGATAAAGCTATCTGCTTCTATAAATACTGCGGAATCATAATTTCTATCCGTTTGGTCTGCGATAACCAATTTTATATGATAAGCAACATTAGGCGTAATATTAGCCGTTGCTGTCATAACTGTTGTACGACCGTTATAATTAGTATCACCTAGATTAAAACCTGCAAAAAATTCTTCATTTTGAGCTTCGCAAAAACCTTCGATATTAGGTCTAATGGTCATCGTATTAACTGGTGAGCCGTTACCTGGTATTAAAGCGATATTTTGATACGGGTCATTGGTTCCTGCTTCTCGAATAAGAAAAGCAAAACCATCGGAATATTGACATGAGAAGTTGCTAAAATATTCTTCAGAGGCTAAAATATAATTGAATTGTAATGTGTTAGATATTGATGTAAAGTCAAATTCAATTGAAGTCGCATTAAGTGTCTCTGTAATTCCTAATGCATTTTCTAAATCAGAATCTGTTGTCCAAGTCGAATCGCCTTCGTTAAGTTCGTCTGTGTTTTCACCATTACCTGCTGATGTTGCACTTCCGGTAGTTAAAACCATTCCATTAGCAAACGGAAAATTAGAATTTCCTCTTTCAAAAAAGCCAAAACTATTTATGTTTACTACACTACCATTTACCTGAGATTGAACGTTTTCTATAATAATACACTCTGATTGTATTGTGTTTTCGACTAAGTTATTAGGTGTTAGGTTGTCGTCAACCGTTATTTGTTGTGCAAAAACAGATAATCCCAAAAATGAACAAAGACTGAAAAAAATAAAAAATGTATAGCGGTTTTTCATAATCATATTGATAGTGAATCACTTACGGTGAAAACATAATTTTGGTTCACTTCGTCGACAAAATTAACAAAAATTAGATGAAATGCAAATAAAATCGATGAAATACAACTAATAATTAATATAAACCCAACCAACAAGTGGTTGATAATCACCATCGTTGAGGTTTATAATGTAGTAGTAAGTGCCTACAGGAACGAGATTTCCTTTATTTGTGCCGCGATTTGAGATGCCTAGCCATGGCGAAGAATTATCTCCTTCAAAAATTAGAGTACCGTAGCGATTAAATATTTTGAGTTCGTGTGAAGTAAAAATATCATAAAGCCCTTGAATATTAAACCAGTCATTAATAGTATCATCATTTGGCGAAAAACCTTGGGGCACAAATGGTGGACAATTTTCTATCGTTAAGTTAAATTGAAAAATTTCGTAACAAATATCTCTTTCAAGGCGAATAAAGATAGTCTGTGGGTTTTCAAAATTGTTATAGGTTTCATCAGGGTTTATAGCATTTGTATTAGCTTGTAAATCCTCTAAATTTTCGAAGAATTGAAAAATTCCATTTTCAAATTCTGAAAGATTTAAAGTTGCATCAATTAAGTTGAATTCTCCAACTTCAAAACCAATATTACAAGCTAGTAAATCTGAAAGTATTTTAATTTCAGGAATAATTAAAAGAGAAATTTCAGAAAATGTAGAATTGTTATTCTCGTTTGTTTCCGTAATTGTACCATTGCTATTTCCATCATCATCAGCTACGATGGTCAACATAAAATCATCTGGAATAGTTAAAGAAATTTCTAAAATTGTAGTAGCATTTTCAGACTCACCGATTTGTATGTCTGTTGTTGTAAATGCTTGTGCAATTAATATACTGTCTGCATAAAATGCAATTGGCGTATTAGCTGGTAAAATGCCAGTGCTATTTGTGTTGTTAATGCTATAATCTACTTCAATAAATCGACTATCACATTCTAAAAGAATATTGTTAATGTCTACTGTGGCATCAGGTAATTGACTATTTAAAACGGTGATGATGTTATTTATCATCACAAAATCTTGCCCTGAAGTTAGACTAATAGTGGCAGAAGTGTCACCAATTGTAATATTATCCTGAATGTTATACACATCGATATCCATATTAAACAAGTCAATTGCTCCTGTAAAACTATTAGTACCGTTGAAGGCGTTATTTTCCGGATTTAATGGCGGATTACCAATTAAATTTCCATTGATAGTTAGTTGCTCATTTACGGCAAGTGCACGGTCGCCTTCCCAAGCTACAAATCCAATTTTTGCATTGTCGTTGTCTAGAACATTTAGGTTATCTAATGTAACGGTCAACGATTCAGGTACACTTTGTAAGCCGTCATAGATGTTGAGTTGATTAAGTGGCAAATTCTCATCTTCATATATGACAGTTATGGCCCAACCACCAAAATTTGTTCCTGTAGAGCAGTAGCTAGCTATGACATTAGTAAGGTCAAATTCTGAAACTGTATACGTCGTGCTTTGATTGGCTATAATAATATCTGTTACATCAGCAAAGGCAGCAAAAAAAACACGGTCTTCATCGAGTTGTTCGCTAAACGTACGATTAGCGTTTACCGTATTGTTATTAAGTGAAATTTCGAAATCTCCAGTACCTGAGCCGGCCCAATACAGATATGCAGCAATAACAGTTTGATTATTTTCAAGTTGAAGATTTGCTGAAGATGCTGTAAGAATGCTGCAAGTGGCAAACGCTCCGTTTTCAACTAAATTTAAAGTATTCCCAAAAGCTGTATAATCGAACCTGCCATTAAATTGCTGAAATAATCCGATGTCTTGTCCATGCCCAAAAATGGGATAGAAAAACAAAGTAAATATGATATAGCAGGTACGTTTCAAACTAAAGCTTTAAAACGTTGAAGTTAAATAATTTTATCGCTTCAATGCAAAATGGCTAGAAAATCGGCGACCATCTTGTAGGGTAACAGAAAACCAATAATCGCTACTTGGCATCGGGTTACCGTTGTAAGTGCCGTCCCAACCTGTACTTAGCGGGTTTATTTCGCTCAATAATTTCCCATATTTATCGTATATATAAATAATGGTATCTGGTTGAAATTGCTCTGAAATACCCTTTACTTGCCAATAATCGTTTTGGTTGTCTCCATTTGGTGTAAAGAATTTTGGAAAACCAACAACCGATATTAATTCTTCTGCAACACCACAACCATTTCGGTCTCTTACAAAAACAGTATAGATACCTGGTCTCACATTCTCAAACACATTACTTGCTTGATACACACCATTTGGGTCGTCAAGAGAATATTCATAATCGCCTTCTCCAGAAGCTAAAACCGTTACTGTATTATTTTCTGTAGCATCTGTAATTTCAATATTATCAATCGTAGCAATATTTGAAGCCAAAACGGTTACAGTTCGTGTTTTAGAGCAACCGGCAACGTTAGATACTTCGACAGTATAGGTACCAGGCTCATTGATTTCAATTTCTATAGTCGTTTCTCCTGTAGACCAATTGTAATAGTAATTGTTAGGAACATCATCGACAACACCACCGTCAATAGTTATAGATTCAGGGAAATTATTTAAACAGTATAGCGTTTCAAATTCTGTAATGACATTAGGCAATGTTAGCACTTCTAATTCGACTTCATTAATTCCGTAACAATCGTTATTATTTTCGACACGCGCATAGATGATTTGAGAGTTAACTTCTGTATTTGTAAAATTATTAGGCAGTGGATTAGATTCACTTAATGCATCATCAAGAGTTAAATAATACACCAAATCTAGGCCAGTAGGTAAGCCATCTAAAACTTGAGCATCTGCTTGTGATAAATCAAATTCGGTAAAACCATCTTCGATATCGTCAGTATCACAGACACCTAAGTAGGCATCATTAGCCGAAGTTGCACTTACTTCTAACTCAATCTCGCTAAAGCTAAAACAGTCTGTAGTTGTATCAGTAACACGAGCTACAATAATCTGTGGATTTGAAGTATTTTCAAAATTTACTGCATCAATTGGGTCGGTTTCATTCATAGCATCAGTCATGTCCAAATAGTAGGCTACGCTAAAGTTTGCATTTCCACCTGTAATGTCTTCCTCTTTTTCAATAATATTAAAAACTGTTCTGCCGTCAGGCGTGCCATCTTCATCGCATTGAAATAATGAAATATCATTAACCTCTGGAGTTAAATCTACTGTTATGGTGAAACTTCCAGTTGCTACGCATTCATTATTTGAATTATTAACCACGCGATAAAAAACTTGATCGTTAAAAGGCGTGTTTTGATAATTGTTTGTTAATGGGTCATCGCCTGTTAAAGCATCTGCAGCAGAGATATGGTAACTGACTGAGAATGTTGTATTGCTTTGCATACCAAGAGCATCTGCATCTAAAGATGACAAAACAGTTGTTATAACACCATCTGTTGTGTCGCCTTCTAAATCACATTCATCAATATTTGGGATTTGATTAGCTATTGGACTATCAAAAACGTTTAAAAAAAACTGAATGTTTTCTCCTGTATTTGTATCAGTAGTTGTAAAACAGTTTGGGTTTTGAATATTTTCTACTCTAACAAATATGGGCTGATTATTAATTTCATTGGTGAAAGGAAATATAATCTCATTGTTGTCATCATTGGCATCCGACAGATTTCTATAGAATTTAATATTAAAATCTGCAGGATTTTGAGTTCCAATAATATTAGGAATCTGGACATCAAAATCTTGAAACGTAAATTGAGAATCATTTAAATTGTCGTCGCAAACATCTATACTAATATTTTGTGGAGCTGTGTTTGCCGGTGCAAAGGCTTCAACTTGAGAAAAATACTCAACATTAGCCACACCTTCAAAAGTCTCACAATCTCCATTATTTAATTCAATTAAAACCTCGTATAATCCGTTTTGAGTGACTTCATACTCATATGGTATCGTAGGTGTAGGTTGTACATTACCATTAAACGACCAAGTATAAGTTGCTCCAGCAATATTATCTGCCATCAAGGTAAATGAATCGCCATCACATAATGGTAAAGAATTAGTAGTCGTTATGTCAGGAGCATTAATGATATCAATTGTTTCTGTGAAAAATGAAGCAATAAAAGGCGGTAAACCTTGTCTAGAATTATTTATTAGATTAATTCTATTAGCAATGAAATCATAATCACAATTTAGCCCCAATTCGTTAGGGTTTTCAATAAAAGTTAAAAATGGAAGACCATTGTCATAACTTGCGCTTGAAGTTCTATATATTTTACCATCTGGTCCAGTCTGTAACGCAGAACGATAGCCTTGACCTTGGTGAATACGTACTTGACTTCCTTGAATATCAGCAGCAGTTAAATCGAATTGAACTAAAGATGAAAAATGGTTTGCTGGATTATTGTTTTCTGGATTACTTCCAGGATTTACAAAAAAATTGTTATAAGACGAAACGTAAAGCAATTCACTATTTGGCGAAAATTCTATTCCGTATGTAAATAATGCGCCATTAGTTACCGAAGTAATAAATATTGGGGAAGATACATTGGTTACTGTACCTGTTGTTACATCAAAGTCGCAAAGAAACAATCCTTCATCAATATTGGCTATGGCAAGTTTTTCGCCATTCGGAGAAAGTTTTAGATAACCTCTTTGTTCTGATATAGTGGTTCCCAAGGGTGAGGTAACTGAAGTTGTATTTACGCCAGTTGCTGTTACTTCATAAGCGTGAAATGTGTCAAATTGATTTGGAGTATTTGGTGGCGCTGGGTCACCAGTGGCATTGGACAAAGTAATTACCCAAATATTCTCCGAATTACAATCTTTTAAAACCGCACTAATTTTTTCTGAACTATCTCTTAGTAATTGTGTTTCAGAACCTGCAACAACATTTCCTAAGCCGCCATTTAAGGTCATATCTACTTCGTAAAAATGAAAACCTTCATCAGGGTTATTATTAAAAAACGTATCTACTGTAAAAATGTAATAGATATTTGGGTCTTGAGGCTTTGGCACAATGAGTGCAGACTGTGTGCTTGATGGATTTCCTTTTAATCCAAAACCGTTAGGCATTGGGTCACCGTTTCTGTCGTAAACCGTAATTCCGTCGGTATAAAAAAGTAATTGTCCGTTGGTGTCAGAAATACTTGTACAACCTTCGTCAGTGCTTAGGTTGCCAGTTGTTGGCGTTATGGTGCCATCATTATTAAATTGTATGCCCGCACCATCTCCAAAAAACCAATTAGAGGCTTCTTGTTGAGCACTTAAATAATCAGCGAAAAGTAATACCGCAAGTAAAAAAAATATCTTTTTCATATTTGATAAGCAATAGCTATCAAATATATTATAAATCTCGCTTTTTTAATAATCGATAAGACAAAAAGACAAAAAGCGCTGTCCAACCTATAACTATAGCAATTTCACTGAAATGAACAGCGTAGTCGTATGCTAAATCTGCTTTTTCTGGAAATTTTGTCATCATTAATCGTTGTATCGGCTGGTCAATGAGGTTAGACATTGAAGCTAATGGAAAATAGCTTTGTACGTCTAAAGCAAATTCATAATCTGTACGCCAAATAAAAATTCCTGTTATTATCCATTCAACTAACCATAAAACAATAAGAAATGCCAGTGCAAAAGCAGAACGCTTTAGCCACATAGCAAAAAACAAGCACAAGCTAAAAAAGCCTAAAAGCTTCATAAAATAGGCCAATAAAAACTCTACTTCTCTAAAAACAATACTAGCTTCAGTATAGCTAGAATAGTACATACCAATACAAAATGTAGCAACACCGATTAATATCGTAGCAATCAATGAAAACAATACTATAGTAAAGAATTTAGAAAGGATAAATTCTTTTTTACTTAATCCATCAATCAGGTTTTGCTTGAGTGTTTTGTTGCTATATTCATTTCCAATCATACTTACCACAACGATGGCGAAAAAGAATTTAGCAAATGCAGCAAAGTAGGTTGTAATGTGCCAAATGATAGGGAAATTAAAAATTCCTAATTCTCCAAGCTCTAGAGTAAATAACCCAAAGAAATTAATTTTTAAAGAGGATAAAATTAAAACTGTAAATGGCAATACAAATCCTATAAGGATTAAAACCTTACTAGTTCTATTAAGCCAAAGTTTTTGTAATTCTAGTTGTATGAGTCGTATCATTTTGATTGGTATAATTTGATGTAATTTTGGTTTAGTAAAGCGCTTTGACTGCGCTCAGCGTGACATCGTAAAATAATTTTAATTGAGATTGTCAGTTAGCTGAAGGAATTGCTCTTCTAAGCTTTCTTTTCGTTTTACCAAAT
Source organism: Winogradskyella litorisediminis (assembly GCF_042675765.1). NCBI lineage: Bacteria > Pseudomonadati > Bacteroidota > Flavobacteriia > Flavobacteriales > Flavobacteriaceae > Winogradskyella > Winogradskyella litorisediminis. Next base: position 56,858 of record NZ_JBHTJL010000011.1, read on the forward strand.
GCGAAAGCACTATACCTTTATTAAACATCAGTTGGTTAAATTCTGAAGCTGACATTGGCTCGTTTAAAAAAGCTGTAATTAATTGATCTTCAACTTTAATGTTTCCAAATAAGTCGTTTGCTTCTAAAAGAGAAAGTAATTCTGAATGTTTTTCAGCTTTAAGTTCAAAGAAACCATAACTGTTTATCATTTCATCTACGCGACCAGAATATAATTTTTCGCCCTTTCTTAAAACGACAACGTGAGAGCATACTTTTTCGACTTCATCCAATAGATGAGAAGCTAAAAGAATGGTTGTGCCATTTGCTGCAATGTCTTTTATAATTTGACGAATTTGGTGAATACCTTGTGGGTCAAGTCCATTTGTAGGTTCATCTAAAATTAAAATTTCAGGGTCGTTCAATAATGCCGAAGCAATTGCCAAACGCTGTTTCATACCCAAAGAATATGTTCGGAATTTGCTATTTTTTCGGTCTAAAAGTCCAACAACTTCTAGTTTTTCATCTATTTTTTCAGTAGAGACGCCTTTGATTTTACAGACCAATTTTAAGTTCTGCGCTGCCGTCATGTATGGGTAAAAATTTGGGCGTTCTATTATGGCACCAACTTTTTTTAAGGCGTCATGCGTGGTAGTGTTTCCATCGAACCAATGAAAATCGCCATTGGTTTTATTGACAACATTTAAAACAATGCCCAAGGTCGTAGATTTTCCACTTCCATTAGGCCCTAAAATGCCATAAACGTTACCTTTTTGTATGGTAAAACTTAAATCTTTTACTGCTGTGAGATAACCAAACTTTTTTGTAAGGTTATTGATAGTAAGGATATTCTCCAAGATGATTGGTTTTGAAATATTGAAAAAAAACTCTGAAGCACTTCAACTATCTTCATTGTGACATTTCAATATGTATTGGTTATAGAAGTAAGACGAGTCAATTGTTTTTTTGTTACACGCAAGAAATAAAAAAAAGCATTTCTATGAAGAAATGCTTTTACAAATTATCTGATATATTTTCAAATTAATTCCAATTCTCATCAAAGTCCAAATCGCTATAATCGTCCACATCATAATCGTCGTCAAACTCATTAAAATCATCATCTGTTTCAGCCTCAAAGGTTTTTATAGGTGCTTCATCTGGCACTTGCCCTTTTACAAACATAAGGTTAGGATAATCGGTGCTTTCGGCTTCTTCAACAATTTCAGCAAGCTCTACAAAAAACGTCCACATGTTTAAAAAATCGTAAACATAAATCAGTCGGGTAGAAGCTTCATGTACCAAATCGTTGATTCTTGTGTTGCTCATGATCTTGACTTGGTTTAAGCCTTCGCTAACATCGAACATGGCAATTTCTTCGCCTTGATTCCATTCTTCATCACTGACGTAAAACGATGCCATTTCCATACCATCAAACCCAAAAGATTGGGTAATAATGTTGTGTAAATCTTCCATAGAATCCGATTCGCGGATTTCTAAATCTCTAAAAATATCCTCTTCTGTATCGTTATCTAGTATAACTCTAAATCTGTAAATCATCTTAAAATTTTAGTGGCGCAAAGATACAATTTATGTTGTAGAAATTTTGGTTTTTAAGCGTTCTGTATTTTGACTTTCTAAAATGATATAAAACTGAATTCCTATTAATATGGTTGCAATCACTAAGTGTAACGGCTGTGATGAAAATGGAAAATTAAAATAGAACATCACAACACCTGTTAGGATTTCAAGGCCAATGCAAAGCATCACTAGTTTAAATTTGTTGTAACCTAAGTTTAATTTTTTGTTTCTTAAAAATAGCCAAACATTAACAACCAAAACTAAAATAGAAAGCGAGCGATGAATGTAAAAATTCAATGGCGCTAAAATTTCAATGTCCCAATTAAAATAACCAAAAAGTTTGTTTTGCACGTCTACAAACTGACGGACTTGTGTGCCTAAAACAATTTGAACTAAAGTTAACAATGTTGCAAAAATGAGCACATTCCGAAACTTCAAATCGAACTTTTGATTTTTGTAAGTTGTTTTGGACGCATAAATTAAATATAAAATAACTGCAACAATCACTAAAGCCATTACCATGTGTATGGTAATTTTATAGGGCGCTAAGTTAGAATCTACAACCGTTTTACCAAGCCAAGCTTGAAACGCCATAGCAAAAACAGTGAATATTGAAAGCAATAAAAATCGTTTTTTGTCTTTCCAAAGCCAAATAGACATTATAGTAAATATGAGAATTGGCAAACCTGAAAGTGCTCCGATAAGCCGATTGATATATTCTACCCAAGTATGTAAAGGATTAAAAACTGCATAGTCGTGTGCCGTATACGGTTCCCAATTATCGAGATTTAATTCTGATGTTGAGGTGAAATCTTCAGTAGCAACCTGTAAAGCTTCTTCAACGATAATGACGATGCCTTTTTTGTAATCGTGATTGGGTTTAAATTGAAGCTCAGAAATATCGGTTGGCGGGATGTAATATCCAAAACATTTTGGCCAATCAGGACATCCCATTCCAGAACCTGTCATACGCACAACAGCACCAGCAATGATGACTAAGTATATCATTACTAAAGCGACTTTGGCCGTTTTTCTGAATCTTTTTTTCATTCTTATTTCACGTCTAATGTCAGATTGAGCGCAGTCGAAATCCAATGCGTTCTCGACTCTCGCTCGAACTTGAATTAATTTATTCTGAATCTTTATTCATTCTTATTTTAAACTCCTTTTTAAAGCACAAACTGTTTTCCATGTTTTTATATTGCCCGTAGTTTGGAATTTCGTAATAACCACACTTTTTGTAAAATTGAACAGCTTCAGTTTGACGTTTACCTGTTTCTAAAACACAGCTTGAATATCCAATAAGGCTCGCCCAATTTTCTAATTCTTTTAAAATTAATGCTCCAATACCTTTAGTCCGATTTGAAGGAAATACAAACATGCGTTTAATTTCAACTGAATTGTCATCAAATGGTTTAAATGCTCCACAGCCAACAGCAGTTTCATTTTCATAAGCAACAACTACATTTTTTAAGGTTTCGATTGTGTTGAATTGATTATAAAATTCGTGCTCATCGCCATCTGTAATTTTAAGATACGCATCTAATTCTTCCACTAAATTGATGAAGTCTTTGTTTTCAGATGTTGTTCTTAAAATGGTCATTAACTAATTATCAATTGTCAATCCAAGCGCTTTTCCTTTTTCTAACATTAACTCAAAAGCTGCTTCGTATTCGTTAGGGATTTCGCCTTCAAGAATCGCTTCTTTTATGGCTTCTTTTATAACACCAATTTCTCGAGATGGCTTAAGGTTAAAAGTTTTCATGATTTCTTCGCCAGAAACTGGTGGTTGAAAATTTCGAACTTGGTCACGCTCTTCAACTTCTACAATTTTATCTCGTACGATTTTAAAATTGTTGTGGTATTTCTGAAACTTTCTCGGGTTTTTAGTAGTAATATCAGCTTCGCAAAGCGTCATTAAATCATCAACGTAATCGCCTGCATCAAACACTAACCGTCTTACGGCAGAGTCTGTAACATCCGAAGCCAAAACAATTGGTCGCGAACTCATAAATACCATTTTTTGAACAAATTTCATTTTTTCATTCAATGGCATCTTTAAACGTTTAAATAATTTGTAAACCATTTTGGAGCCTACAAATTCGTGTCCGTGAAACGTCCAACCTACTTTTTTACTAAAGCGTTTGGTCGGTGCTTTACCAATATCGTGTAGCAATGCAGCCCAACGTAACCAGAGGTTATCTGTAGTTTGGCAAATATTATCTACAACCTCGAGCGTGTGGTAAAAATTATCTTTGTGGCGTTGTCCTTCTTTTTCGTCAATGCCTTTTAAAGCTGTTAATTCTGGAAGAATATACTCTAATAATCCTGTTTTTTCAAGATGAATAAACCCAATTGAAGGCTTATCGCTTTCCAAAATTTTATTCAGCTCGGTAACAATACGTTCTTTAGTAATTATTTTGATGCGATTTTTATTTTTTGAAATCGCTTCAAGCGATGCTTCTTCAATTTTAAAGTTCAATTGCGTTGCAAATCGGATGGCACGCATCATGCGTAATGGGTCGTCAGAATAGGTAATATCTGGATTTAGTGGTGTCTTTATTAATTTGTTTTCTAAATCTTCAATACCTTGAAATGGGTCTAATAATTCGCCAAAATTTGAATTATTTAAGCCTAATGCCAAAGCGTTCATAGTAAAATCGCGTCGGTTTTGGTCATCTTCTAAAGTACCATTTTCCACTACGGGATTTCGACTATCTTCAGTATAACTTTCTTTTCGCGCGCCTACAAATTCAATTTCAATATCATCGAACTTTAGCATTGCTGTACCGTAAGTTTTAAAAATCTGGACTTTCGGTTTGTTTGGTAAACTATTTGCTACATGCTGCGCCAGTTCAATACCGCTACCAATGGCAACAACATCAATGTCTTTTGCATCGCCACGTTCTAAAAAATAGTCGCGCACAAAACCTCCAATAACATAAGCTTCGATGCAAAGCGCATCTGCAGATTGAGAAATGATTTTAAAAATGGAATGTTGTAATGCGTTTTTGTACCTCATTTTATAAAGCTTGGCGCCATTATTTTCTAAAATGCAAAGTTACAACAACACTATATTTTATGATAATTTCTGACTTTATTTATTTCAGAATTTGAAGAAATATTAGGTGTAAAATGGTAATTCCAACCCACTGTTGTCTTTTAAGTGTGGTTGATTCTTATTCAAAGCTTCGCCATTAATGGCTTTCTCGTAAAGCTGAATGTAGTTTTTGGTCATCACTTTAGCACTGAAATTTTCTCTGGCATATTCGTGACAAACTTTAGGCGAAAAATCAGCTTCGGCAATGGCTAAAATTAATTCCGATTGCCTATTACTTGTAAATCCGACATCGGTCGTTACCAATTCGTTAAGTGCTCCGTAAGGCGTTGAAAATACAGCACTTCCGCAGTATAAACTCTCAATAACCGCAAGGCCAAATGGCTCGTGCCATTTTACTGGAAAAATTAACCCTTTAGAGTGTAATGCCACCTTTGTTTTTTCTTCATTATCAACCATTCCTAAAAAGTCTATTTTAGAATTTAATAGAAATTTCTTTCCATATTTAAGGTTGTATTCACTCCACTTTTTTCCGCCCATAACCTTCAAATTTATTTTGGCTTTTTGAGCAATACTGTAAGCACCAAGCGCATTTTTGAGTTTCCAAGTGGCTTTTCCTAAAAAATGATAATGTGTTCTTTCTAAGTTTAAATTTACTTCTGGATAATCATCCCAATCCAAACCGTTGTAAACGTAAGTTTCGGCATTGTAACGTTCTGCATGATTTTTTGAAAGAAAAACAGAATTTCTGTCGAAAAACGTATCGTCTTCATAATTACCGTGAATGGTAATAATATAAGGTTTCGATAATTCTGGATTCACTTTAAAATTAAAATGAATTACATCAGCATCATCAGGAATTTGCGCTTCAAAAGATTTGGTTTCATCATAAAAAAGAACATCGGCAAAATCGCAATATGAGCCTTCAGGAACCAAATAAACAACCTTATGACCAAGCTGATTTAAGGTTTTTCCCAAACCCCAAATCACGCGTTCGGTGCCACCATATTTTAGTGCTGGAATTTTTCCGCCATTATCTACAATCACAATTTTCATAAGCCCTTTCGCCAAATTATTTGCGCTTGTAAATTTAAAAATAACTATGGCAAACCACCTTTAATTCCGAATAAAAAGCTACAAAACCTCAGTAAAAGAAATTGCTTTATTACTTTTGTGACCGTTACAAAACCAATTTTATGAACCTAATGAACGCCGTTGTTAACGGATTTTCTAGCCTTAGCCGAAGTTTGCCAAAACACCGAAAACTCAATCAGTTGTACAAGCATTTTAATTGGGTGTTTTTAACGCTTGGCGCCAAGCCAATTGTTAACGCAAAAATGGAAGATGACACAACCATTAAGGTGGATTTATCCACACGTACCGAGCGCATGGCTTTCTATACAGGTGCTTATGATTCGGATTTGTTGGAAGTGATAAAACAGCTATTAAATACTGATGGTGTATTTTTAGACGTCGGTGCTAATATTGGGTTTTATTCCGTAGCCATTTCGAATGTATTTAGGGTAAAAAATGCGAAAGGTAAAACCTTGGCTTTTGAACCTTTTGAAGGTAATTTTAAACGTCTCACACATAATATTGAAGCCAATAATTTATCTGATTATTGCATTCTAAATAATTTTGGTTTATCAGACACTTCGACAACCACTGAAATTACGCTTCGTGAAGATTTTAAACACGGCTCTAACACAGGAAATGCCTCAATACCAACAAGCGAATCGATGGATGCTGGTTTTAAAACATCATCTATTCAATTGAAAACTTTAGATGAAGTTTGGAATACCAATTTTTCGGATTTAGAAAATATTGATTTGATTAAAATGGACATTGAAGGTCACGAAGATTTCTGTTTTAAAGGTGGCGTGAATAGTATTGCGGCGCATCGTCCAACGATTATGATGGAAGTTAATAAACCTTATTATGAAGCTCGTGGTGTTGATTTGGATGAAATTTTTCTACCATTAATTCCTGAAAATTATACCATTTACCGAGAAGTGAATAAGACTTGGACACCAATTACTTCATTAAAAGATTGTGGTACGGTTGACAATGTATTTATGGTGCCACATGAAAAATTAAATTCTGAAGCTTACCGTATTTTTAGCTAAATTGAATTATGGCAAAACGCTTAACATCTTCTTTAATTATCTCAACTTATAATTGGCCAGAAGCATTAGACTTAGTGTTGAAAAGTGTCTTGAATCAGTCAGAATTTCCAGATGAAATTCTCATTGCAGATGATGGTTCTTCCGAAGAAACAAAAGACTTGATTGAAAGTTATGTTTCAAAATTCGACATTCCGATTATACATGTTTGGCAGGAAGATAAAGGCTTTCAGAAATCTAAAATTTTAAATCAAGCCATTGCAAAAGCCAAAGGAGAATATCTCATTCAAATTGATGGTGATTGTATCATTCACAAGCATTTTGTAAAAGACCATTTAACTGAAGCCGAAACCGGCTATTATCTGTTCGGAGGTCGTGTAAATATTCAAGAATCCTTTTTACCAACGCTATTTAAAACAAAGAAAATAAATTTTAGCCCATTTTCTAAAGGCATCAAGAAAAGACCACGTGCGTTTTATTCGCCAATATTGGCAAAATTTCAAGGTGAAGTTCCAGAAATTTCAGAGAAATTTAGAGGTTGCAATACGTCTTATTTTAGAAAAGATGCAATTGCTGTCAATGGTTATGACGAAGCTTTTATTGGTTGGGGAAGAGAAGATTCGGAATTTATGAGGCGTTTGCATCATAACGGAATTAAGGGAAAGCGACTTAAATTTAAAGGGATTTTATTTCATATTTTTCATGTTGAAAAATCTCGTGAACGTTTGGATGCTAATGACGATATTGAGTTGCAGACGATAACTTCAAAATCTAAATGGGCAGAAAACGGAATTGATAAATACTTGCCAAAGGCCTAATCAATAGCTCTGTAAAGCGTCCATAATTTTATGTAACGTTTGTAAACTGCAAAGCCACTACAATAGGCAAGTATAAAGCCTTCTTTACCATCTAAAAACCCAAATTTTATGACGTATTGATGAAAAAAGCGGTACCAAGGTCTGAACAAGAAATGGTATAAATTTGGACGTATATTTTTATCAAAAAGCATCTGTGCTTGAAAGCTACTGTAATCCGTCAATTTCTGATTGTAAGCATCAAAACCTTTGTACGAAAAATGGTCGCTTCGGTTTTTTAATGTTTCTACTTTTCCATTAACTTCTAAAGTTTCATGCACCGCTTTTCCGTTGTATTTGGCATTCGCTTTTTTGAAAACTCTCACAACGGCATCATTTTGAAATCCACTGTACTTTATGCGTTTTCCCATAAAGTGAAAGTTTCGTTTGACTTTATAAGCAACAGTTTCAGAGTTATTAGCAATACGATTTTGAATTTCTTCGGCTAAGTCTTCAGAAATGATTTCATCCAAATCAAAAAACAAAATCCAATCGTGTTTTGCTAGCGATAAGGCATAATTTTTCTGACTCGAAAAATCATCAAATTCACGTTGTAAAAACGTCACGTTATGTTGTTTGGCAATAGCTTCAGTCTCGTCTGTACTAAACGAATCTACAATGATAATTTCATCAGCAAAAGATAAGCTTTTGATGTAGCGTTCTATATTAGAAGCTTCGTTATAGGTTATAGCTAAAGCGCTTATCATACGAGGTAAAGTGAGATTTTTGACAAATATAACTAATGGTGTTTATATATTTGTCATGTAAAAACAATTACGCTCCATGTCTAAACTCCCAATTTTAATGTACCATTCGGTTTCTACTTCAGATGCAGAAAGTAGAGGCTTAACCATCAGTACATCTAATTTTGAAGCGCAGCTGAAATTTTTACAATCCAAAGGTTTTCAATCATTTCATTTTAAAGATTTAGAGCATCTAAAATCTTTACCTAAAAGGTCTATCGTAATTACTTTTGACGATGTTTATGTCAATCAGTTAGAATTGGCTGTACCACTTTTAAAACAATACGGTTTTAAGGCGTGTTTCTACGTTCCGTTTAAATATGTCAATGGAAAAAACGATTGGGACGAAGGCGAAAAACAAATTATGTCTTTAGAGCAATTACAATCTTTGGACTCTGAAATTATTGAATTAGGCATGCATAGTTTTGCACATGGCAATTATAAGAATATGTCGCTTGAAGCTTCAGCGGAAGATTTAAAAAAATCTAAAGAATTTATCGAAGCTTCAGGATTAAAAATTTATCGAACGCTGGCGTATCCTTATGGGAAATACCCAACCTCTAATCCCGAAAAAGACTCATTTTTCAAACTACTACAAAATAATAATATCAAATACGGCTTGCGAATTGGGAATCGTGTAAATCGTTTTCCTTTCAAAAATGCTTATGAAATTCAGCGTATAGATATTAAAGGTGAAGACACGCTGGCGAAATTCAAGTTAAAATTGCGCTTCGGGAAACTGAAATTATTTTAAGCCACGTTGTAATAGCATTAGCTTTACATATCTAGAAAATACACCGTAAGCATTTATAGTCGCCACTGTCAACCCTGGGATGCCATCCATAAATCCACGACGCAAAATATAACTGCTGAAGAATCGGTAGAATGGTTTAAATGCCAAATGAAAATAGGTGGCGCTTTTACCTTTTTTTAGCATTTGTTCGGCTTGAAACCAAGCATAACTATCCTTTTTACTGATGTAATGGTCAAGACTTTTATAGGTGAAGTGCAACACTGGATTTTTAAGTTGTCCAACACTACCATCGATAATCAATTTTTCGTGTACCAAACCTTCAAAACGACAATTGGCTCTTTTTACCAAACGTAGAACATTATCAGAGTGATTGTATAAAAACCGATTCATATAAAAATGCGGAAAATTTAGCTTATAACCTGCATGTTTTCCATTGTGGATAGCGTCTTCAATTTCAGCTCTCAAAGCATAAGGAATGCGCTCATCGGCATCTACAAACAAAACCCAATCACAAGTCGCAAAGGTCAGAGCATGGTTTTTCTGATTAGAAAAATTATCGAACTTTCGCTGTGTAATTATGCAATTATATTTTTCGGCAATTTCAACAGTTTTATCTGTACTAAAAGAATCTACCACAATAATCTCGTCGGCAAAGCGCACAGACCTAATGGCTTTTTCGAGGTAATTTTCCTCGTTAAAAGTTGGTATTATTACTGATAAGGTGTTTTTCATAGAATAGTACAAATCTACAGCAATAATAACAGATTACAAATACCTTAAAAAAGGCGTATCTTTGCCAAGATATTAAAGCAAAAATAATGAGTGGTTTAGCAATTACTGTCATCGTAAGTACCTATAATGCCGAAGAATGGCTCGAAAAAACATTAGAAAGTTACAAGCATCAAGATTACGATAATTTTGAAGTGATTGTAGCAGATGATGGCTCACGCGAAACCACCAAAGAACTCATTGATAAATTTAAAGTCGATTATCCCGTAAACTTACGTCATATTTGGCATGAAGACAAAGGCTATCGTCGCCAAGAATTGTTAAATAAGTGCATTCTACAGACGGAACACGACTATATTATAATGACGGATGGCGACTGTATTGCTCGCAAAGATTTTGTCTCGACTCATGCAAAATTTGCCGAAAAAGGCTACTTCCTTTCTGGTGGTTATTTAAAATTAAACATGGCCGCAAGCAAAGCCATTACAAATAAAGATATTGAAAACGAAAACTGCTTTGATACCAAATGGTTAAAAGCAAATGGTGGCGTAACCCGAAAAAATGCGTTAAAATTGAATTCGGGTGAAGGTTTATCAACCGTTTTGGATTTTATTACGCCAACAAATGCATCTTTTAATAATTGTAATTCTAGCGCTTGGAAAGACGATTTAATCGCTATTAATGGCTACGACGAACGCATGCAATATGGCGGACCAGACCGAGAATTGGGTGAGCGATTATGGAACTACGGTCTAAAGTCTAAGCAGATTAGACACAAAGCAATTGTACTTCACTTAGACCATCCTCGAGGTTATAAAACCAAGGAATCTTTAGAGCGAAATTTAGCAATCCGAAAAACGGTAAAAGACGAAAATCTAAAGTGGACTGACCACGGAATCGTTAAAAAATAAGAATGCCAAAAATTTCTGTAATTATAAGTACTTACAATCAACCTGAATGGTTGCGAAAAGTGTTTTTTGGTTACGAATTTCAAACCTTTAAAGATTTTGAAATCATCATCGCTGATGATGGTTCTACAGATGAAACCAAAGATTTAATTGTTGATTTTTCTAAAACTTCTGAAATAAATATCACTCATATTTGGCAAGATGATGAAGGCTTTCAAAAAACGAAAATTCTCAATAAAGCGATTTTAAAAACAAAAGCAGATTATCTGTTGTTTACAGATGGCGATTGTATTCCACGACAAGACTTTGTAGAAACACATTACAATTTAAAACGACAGAATTGCTTCTTATCTGGCGGATATTTTAAACTCCCTGAACTTATTTCTAAAGCTATTACAATAGAGGATATTAAAAACCAAAATTGTTTTAATAAAGATTGGTTATTATCTAAAGGTTTAAAATCCTCTTTTAAGCTGAATAAACTCACAGTATCTGGATTTAAAGAGTGTTTACTAAATACATTTACACCAACAAAAGCCACTTGGGATGGCATGAATGCGTCAGGCTGGAAAGCCGATATCCTAAAAGTCAATGGTTTTGACGAACGCATGCAATATGGTGGCGAAGACAGAGAACTTGGCGAACGCCTTATGAATTTAGGAATTAAGCCTTTGCAAATACGTTACAGTGCCATTTGTGTGCATTTGTTTCATACACGTGGCTACAAAAATGCTGCTGCTGAAAAAGCCAACTTGTTTATTAGGAAAGAGACTAAATCTGAGAAAAGGGTTTGGACGAAATACGGAATTTTAAAAGCTTAAAATTCTAAATTTTAAATCCAAAACCTTGAATCTTAAATCGCTCTATAAGCACCAACTTTCCAATACGTCGTCTCTCTATCCGTATTCACAACTTCAAAATTGAGTTGTTTTAGTTTCGGTGAGGCATTTATTAAATCCCAACAATCTTGACCTTCTTTATAAATTGAAACAATTAAAACACCATTGGGTTTTAATCTATCAATAAAACGGTCTAAAACTTCCTGTCTTAAATCTAGATGCACATAATAAAATGCTTCGTTGAAAACAATGACATCAAATTGTTCTTCTGGTGTAAATGTGTGGATGTCTGCGACTAGACTTTTGGCTTTGGGTAAGTTTTTCGCTTTTGCTTTTTCAATCGATGCTGCGGAATAATCCACATTTGTAAATTGTGAATAATCGAAATCTTTCAATCGTTCGTTGAGTACGCCTTCGCCAGCGCCTAGATCCATAATAGACGGCTGTGCTTTACCATAAGTTTTTATGTATTCAATAATTTTATGGTAACGGACAGCTTCGCGCTCATTCGCCAAATAATCCCATTTTCCTTTTTTGTATTGTTTGTCCCAACGTCTTTTTCTCCGCCAGTGGTGAAATCTATCAATTAAGCTAAGCTTTGCCATAAAAAAGTGTTAAAAGTGTTGTTTTAAAAACTTATCAAGTTGTGCGATAATCAAATCTGGTGTCAGTTGTTTATACAAGAAACTTGGGTCTTCTTCAATTTTTTTGCGTTGTTCTCTATCAGTAGAAAAAAGGTCTGGTTTTTCATCTAAAAGATGAATCGATGTATGCATTTTTCCATCTTCAAAACTTGCCCAATGGTCTTTTAAAACATAAGGCGAAAATATCGTAAACGTTGGTTTGTCTAAAGCTTTGGCAATATGTACTGTGCCACCTTCATTTGCAATTAACAATTTGCACTTATTCATTAAGCGTACAAATCCACGGATGCTTTCTTCATAAATATCAAAAATAATTTTGTCTTTATGTTTACAAGTATCGTAAATAGATTGCGCGTCTTCTTTTTGATGTGGCGAATAATTAAACAAAGCGTATACATCGTAATTTTCAGTTACAAAATCAATCAAACTTACAATGTAATCATAAGGCATTGATTTTTGCGGCGTACTTCCTAGAATACCAAACATGATAACAGGCTTATCGTACTTGTTAAGTTTGTTATATTGCTGTTCTTTCTCGGTTAAATAAATTTTTGGAACATAATCAGGATTTTCAAGAGGAAATACAGAATTCACCAAATGCACACGATCTTCCAGAGATTTCCCTGCCGGATGCGATTTTTCTTTTAAAAACCCAACGTTATGTGTGTAAAACGGAAGTGGCGGATTTTTATCGCGTTTTTTGTATCCAATTCTGATTTTTGCACCAGACAACAGAGACAAAATTCGGCTTTGCGTTTTGGCGTAGGGATCCATAATAATATCGTACTTTTTTTTCCGAATTTGAAACGCGGTTTTAATAAGATTGGGAATCTTTTTCAACTCCTTTTCTTTAATAGGAATAATATTATCAATCGCTGGATGCTCTTCAATAACACCAGTTGTGAAGTCATACACCATAAAATCGATAACCGAATCTGGAAAAACACTCTTCAGATTTGTAGCAATTAAAGACGCTAAGAGTACGTCTCCTATGCGTTTGTTCTGAATGACAAGAATTTTTTTCATTGTTGATTGGACCACATCAATTGGGTGTTTGCAAAATATAATTTTATCGGCTTTTATTAAAATTTACTTTGGTATATCTTTGAGCACATCAATAAAACGGAAACTATTTTACACTGTCACCCAAAATACGAGTATTTACGACCAAAACTACAGTTGGTTATTGAAAGTTTTAATACGTCTGGTGATGCCATTGTTTTAAGTAGAAATAGCATCAAATCTTTTGAAGTTGATGATTTAAATCTGAATGTAAAATCGTTTAAAGTCCCGAATGCCTTTAATAGTTTTATTTACAAATATGTAAGACCGAGTAAGGCGAAACGCTCTTTTGATTATGCAAGCCGATTGATTGAATGTGGAATTTCGACACCGTTTCCAATCGCGTATTTTGAAGAATCTACAGCTTCAGGACTAAAACGAAGTTTTTATATCAGCAAGCATATCGATTTCGATTTTGAATTTAGAGAGCTCATTCACAAACCTTGGTTTGAAAACCGAACAGAAATACTTGAAAAATTCACCGAGTTCACTTTTAAATTACATGAGAATAATATTAATTTTTTAGACCATTCGCCAGGAAATACTTTGATTGTTAAAACTGAAACTGATTACGAGTTTTACCTCATAGATTTAAACCGAATGAAATTTGAAACTCTCAATTTAGATAAGCGTATGCACAACTTTAGACGTTTGTGGCTATCTAAAGCGATGATAAAAATCATGTCTAAAACATATGCCGAACTATACGGCAAATCATACAAAGAAACACATGCGCTTATGTTGAAGCATAGCAGAGATTTTCAACTAAAGATTGATAAAAAGAAATTGCGTCGTTCTGGTCGGAAGATGCGATTTGCATCAAAAAACCCAAAATAAAAAATTCCAAATTCCAAACATATAAGGTTTTGGAATTTGGAATTTAATTATTAAAATTTAATTTTTAAACCGCAACATCATACTCACGCAACGCATCATTAAGTGATGTTTTTTTATCTGTACTTTCTTTACGCTTTCCAATAATTAATGCACAAGGTACTTGGAATTCGCCGGCCGCGAATTTTTTAGTATAACTACCAGGAATGACTACAGAACGCGCAGGTACGAGACCTTTCATTTCTACAGGTTCATCGCCAGTCACATCTATAATTTTTGTGCTCATAGTTAATACCACATTTGCACCAAGAACCGCTTCTTTTTCAACGCGCACGCCTTCAACTACGATACAACGACTACCAATAAATGCACCATCTTCAATAATAACAGGAGCAGCTTGTAGAGGTTCTAAAACACCACCAATACCAACACCGCCAGAAAGATGAACATTTTTACCAATCTGCGCACAACTACCAACAGTTGCCCACGTATCTACCATTGTGCCTTCATCAACGTAAGCGCCGATATTAACATAACTTGGCATCATAATTACTCCCTTAGAAATATATGCACCGTGACGAGCTACAGCATTTGGTACAACTCTAATGCCTTTAGATGCATAATCTCTTTTTAGCGGCATTTTATCATGATATTCAAAAATACCAGCTTCAAGCGTTTCCATTTTTTGTATAGGAAAATAAAGCACAACTGCTTTTTTGACCCATTCGTTAACTTTCCAACCGTCATCAGTTGGCTCTGCAACGCGAAGAGTACCTTCATCTATAAGCTGAATTACACCTCTAATGGCATCTCGTGTAACTTCATTTTGTAATAAAGAACGGTCGTCCCAAGCATTTTCTATAACGGTTTGTATCTGATTCATATCTTAAAATTTAGAATTCAAAGATACATGCCATTGAAAAGATTGTAAAACTATTTTGAAAATTTTGTGAGGAAATGTGAGATGTGTAAAATAGTTAACGTTTAAAGCTTGAAGTCGGAAGATGGAAGAATTCATTTCATTCTCTCAAGTCTATACTAGTAACTTCCAGCTTCTTGCTTCTAACTTCCAACTAAAATCTTCGCACTTCCAACTTCAATCATTACCTTTGCCTCAATGGCAAGACTATTAGCATTAGACTACGGCACAAAACGAACAGGTATAGCAGTAACAGACGAATTGCAAATCATTGCGTCTGGATTGACGACAGTTAATACTTCAGAATTACTTACGTTTTTAAAGCAGTACACTTCCAAAGAATCTGTTGAAAAAATTATAGTCGGTTTACCCAAACAAATGGATAATACAGCTTCAGAAAGTGAGGTTTATATTCAGAAGTTTTTGAGAAAATTGGATAGTGAAATTCCTAATATTTCAATTGAACGTTTCGACGAACGTTTTACTTCAAAAATGGCGTTTCAATCTATGATTGATAGTGGTTTGAGCAAAAAAAAACGCCAAAATAAGGCTTTGGTCGATGAAATAAGTGCTACACTTATTCTTCAGAGTTATATGTCTTCTCTATAATTGCCTACAATAATTGTAAAACCGCTTTAGAAATACATTAAGAATTGTATTTTTGCATCCGTAAAAACTAAAAAATATGATTTTACCAATTGTTGCATATGGCGACCCGGTTTTAAAGAAAAAAGCTGTGGAGATTGATAAAGATTATCCAAAGCTAGACGAGCTTATCGCTAACATGTACGAAACCATGTACGGTGCATATGGCGTTGGTTTAGCAGCGCCACAAATTGGTTTGGCTATACGTATGTTTTTGGTAGATACATCGCCTTTTGCTGAAGACGAAGCGTTTACAAAAGAAGAGCAAGAGGAATTAAAGAATTTCAAAAAAACGTTTATCAATCCAATTATTTTAGAAGAAGAAGGTGACGAATGGGCGTTTAATGAAGGTTGTTTAAGTATCCCTGATGTTCGCGAAGATGTCTTTAGAAAGCCGAAAATTAAAATCCAATATCAAGACGAAGATTTTAATACGCATACCGAAGAATACGATGGTTTAATCGCGAGAGTAATTCAGCATGAATATGACCATGTTGAAGGTATTTTATTTACCGATAAACTATCATCGTTTAAAAAGCGTTTATTAAAAGGAAAGTTGCAAAACATTTCCAAAGGAAAAATTAGAGCAGATTACAGAATGCGTTTTCCTGCAATGAGCAGAAAGCGTTAAAAGAAATTATAATGTTACACTGAGCGCAGTCGAAGTATCTTTTGAAATTTAGATTTTTAAAAGGTTTCGAATGCGCTCAACCAGACAAAAAAAATATAAAATGAGTTTAGATAAAATATTATCAATATCCGGAAAACCAGGATTATACCAGATTTTAACCCAAACACGAACTGGTGCTGTAGTTGAGTCACTTAACGACAAAAAACGAATCACAGTAGGTGCACATAGCAACATTAGTATTCTTAGCGAAATTGCTATTTATACTTTAACAGAAGAAGTGCCACTGCGAGACGTTTTAAAAGCCATAAAGGACAAATACAAGGGCGCTCAAACTGAAATTAGCCATAAAGCAAGTAAAATTGAATTGGAAGAATTTTTCTTTGAGATTTTACCAGAATATGATGAAGACCGTGTGTATGCTTCAGATATTAAAAAAGTAATTCAGTGGTACAATATTCTTCAAAAAAACAACTTGTTAGAAAGTCTTGAAGAAGAAGAAGAAACAGCTGACGTTTCTGAGGAAGAATAAAGTAACAAATCATCAACCTAATTTGATGGTGGTTTGAACTTTTTGTAATCATTATCGGTCACTGAGCGTAGTCGAAGTGAACCGATTACTCATATATTTCTAAATTAAAATGCACAACAGAGCTACCCAATTAAAAGCATTTGACCGTTTACTTACTATAATGGATGAGTTACGTGAGCAATGTCCTTGGGATAAAAAACAAACTATGGAGTCTTTGAGACATCTTACTATAGAAGAAGTTTACGAGCTTGGCGATGCTATTTTGGACAATGATTTAGAAGAAGTAAAAAAAGAACTTGGCGATGTGCTTTTACACATCGTTTTTTATTCTAAAATAGGAAGCGAAACCAACCATTTTGATATTGCCAATGTATGCAATAGCATTTGCGATAAGCTCGTTGACCGTCATCCGCATATTTATGGCGATGTTGAGGTTAATGACGAAGAAGACGTCAAACGCAATTGGGAACAATTAAAACTTAAAGAAGGCAAAAAAAGTGTGCTAGAAGGCGTGCCAAAAAGTTTACCATCAATGGTAAAGGCAAATCGTATACAAGATAAAGTAGCTGGTGTTGGTTTTGATTGGGAATTCCCAGAACAAGTATTCGAAAAAGTAGAAGAAGAACTCTCTGAACTTAAAGTCGAAATCAAAGCAGGAAACACCGATAAAATTGAAAGCGAATTTGGTGATGTCTTATTCTCCTTAGTCAACTATGCAAGGTTTCTTAAAGTCAATCCAGAAAATGCTCTCGAACGCACAAATAAAAAATTCATTAAGCGTTTTCAATATTTAGAAACAAAAGCTGCGGATTTGAATAAATCCTTACAAGACATGTCACTTGCTGAAATGGATGTGTTTTGGGAAGAGGCGAAGAAGTTATAATTGCTGTGTTTCGCGAATTTTTTAAGTTCGAGACAGACTCAAACTTATATAAAATTCTATGTATTAAAATTGCTAGAGTCCCTTTTAGAAGTTTAAGCGCCAAATTCATTTATTAGAAATAATTGTTAAAATCACAAAGCAAAAATCCAAAATCAAATTGCATTCGTAACTATATTGAAAGCTACTAAAAGTAGTTTTATTTGTAGAATCTTAATTATTATTTAGCGGTTGTAATTAAGGTTAATTAGTTTAGTTAGGGCAAAACCCACTTGTGTAAGCAAGTGGGTTTTGGATTTAGTAGATTACATGTATATTTTGTCTAACAGTATAAAATTTACTTTTTTTCTAGCTCTGTTTTTATTTCAGACTTCAAAGATTTAAAGGCCTTAATTGCTTTGTCAAACATTTGATATTCAATTTCTAGTGATTCTAATTTAAATGTCAGGATATTCCAAAGTTCGAGATTTTCAAAAAATGGTCTTAAATCAGTTTTTGGACCACCATCAATTAAAAACTTTTTGTAATTTTTTAGAGCAACTTCGCTGTAGTTGATATTTTTTGCAAAAAAAGGTTCTATAGTCATACGATATTGATCATTATTATAACCATTCAATCCTTCAGTAATTTTTAAAACTTGAGAAAAATACTTAAAATTTGCTTTTAAACTGTCATTTTTAATCTCGGATAAAAAATTTTGATTCAAAAATTCGTCTGTAATAGGAAACGAATATTCACTTATCCAATTTGTAGCGGTAGCTCCAAGTAAATCTTTTAATATATCTAAGGAGTCTGAGTTTTTTGAATTTAAAATTTTCAGAGCTCTCTGATTATAACTAATTAATTTATGATTTTGTTTTTTCTGCCTTTCGGCTGAAATTATTTCTTGATTTAGTTCGCTTATAATTCGCTCATAGTAATTTCTGATAATTTTATCTTTAATTCTATTTGAATTCCAATTATTAATACTCAATGCTAATAATATTCCTATAACAACAAGAAAAATTTCACCGATAGCATAAACTAAGTATTTTTTGAATTTATTTTTTAAGAGTAAGTTTTGCCTGATTTTTCTAAAGAATTTTATCATTGATTTGGTGATAGTTATTACTCTAATATAAATATATTCCTGTAAACAAAAGCAATAGGACCAATCAGAACTAATAACGTAATCACTATTTTACAATTTATTTTGAAAAATTAATAATTAGGATGAGAAATCTGATAATTGGTTTTCCGTTTAATAAATACTTTTTTATTCCTCAGAATACATCTCGCGCACGCGCTTCAGCTTACTTTTCCAAGTTTCTAAATCGTTTTTATGCTTGGCGATGTTTTTATGAACGTCTTTTACTAATGGATTGTCAGACTTAACATTAGAGAAAAACTGTAAGTTGTTTTCTAGTTGGTTAATTTCAGATTTTACCTCGTCAATTTTTTTGCGGATAAAATTTTGCTCGTTATCTAATTGGCGTGTGTCATCTCCAGCAGACAGGTTGTCTAATCTACCTTCAAAACGTATCATGTCTAGTTTAGATTTTTCCATCTTTACCGCATCAAAAGCGTTGTCCACAGCTTTGTAGAACTTTCCGTCTATAAAACGTTTGTTTTGTGGTACATGACCAACAGTTTTAAATGTTTTAATTATATCTTGAAGCTTGGCTACATCGGATTTTACATCATCACTAAATTTAAAAGCTTTGACTTTGTTAAGTAGTTCTTGCTTTTTGTCAAATGCATCATAAAGCTCTTGATTTTCGGCTTTACGTTCTGCATGCATACGGTCAAAATAATGGTTACAAGCGGCTTTAAACTGCTTCCAAATTTTATCAGAATCCTTTCTTGGTACATGGCCAATAGATTTCCATTCGTTTTGGATTTTTTTCATCAAAGGCGTCACGGTTTTAAAATCGTCACTGTCTTTATTGTCTTCCGCAACTTTAATCAGCTCTAGCTTTTGCTGTAAATTTTCGTATTGGTCTTTCTTAAGATTTTTGTAGAATTTATTTTTGCTACGATTAAATTCTCTAACAGCATCTTTAAATTTTTTCCAAGTCGCCTCATTTTGTTTTAAAGGCACTTTACCTGCATTAAAAAAATCTTCGCGCAACGCTTCAAGGGCTTTTATGCGTTTTTGTATAACACCATGCGAAGTTGATTCCTCTGTATTTAATGCTTTAATTTTTTCAATAATTTCTTCTTTTCGGACTAAATTTTTCTCGTAGGCCTTATCTAAATCGGCATAATACTCTTGGCGTTTATCGTGGATAATTTTTGTGGCATTACTAAAACGCTCCCAAATCTCGTCACGGTGCTCCTTGGCCACAGGACCAAGTTCTTCTTTCCAAAGCTTGTGTAACACCTGTAGTTCTCTAAACGAATGATTAACATTGTGATTAGCCGCCAACTCTTCAGCACGCTGAATGATTTTCAATTTTTGGTCGTAATTATGCTTAAAGTCCATGTCGCGTAAGTCACGATTAAGATGTAAAAAGTCATAAAAACGCTCCACATGATGATGATATGTATTCCAAGCATTATTGTATTTATCTCGCGGAATTGGACCTGCATTTCGCCATTTGTCTTGCAATTCTTTAAACTGCTTGTATGTCTCGCCCATATTTTCTTCAACACCAACCAATTCTTTGATGTTTTCAATAATTTCTAGACGATTCGCTAAATTATCTTTAAGCGATTTTTCACGGTCTTTGTAGTAGGCGTTTATAGCTTGTTTATACTCTTTTGACGCTGCATTGAAACGTTTTTTGGTATCGTTTGAATAATAAAAGTCAATTGGATTACCACCATCTTCTTCAAATTCCGCCTTTTTTTCATCAAGCAAAACTTCGTATTTAGACTTAAATTCTGTCTTTATATCATTAACATGTGATGAAATTGTTTGTATTTTATGATTCTTCAGGAGGCTTTCAAATTCAGTAACCAATGCTTCCATACTCATGCTGTGATAATCTTTATCCTCTAGTTTATGACGCTCTTGGTTGTCTTCATCTTCAGCATCTTCGGCGTTCGAGTTATCAATTTCTTCAACATGAGTTTCTTCTTGTTTTGTCGAAGATTCATCAGCAGTAGTTTTGTTTTCAATCACAGTTTCTGGTGTTGTCTCTTGTACGGACGTGTTTGGAGTTGTTTCAACATTTGTCTCTTCAACTTCTTTTTTTCCTTCTGCATTTTGCAGGTTATCATTCTCTAACATTTTATTTAATTTTAAATGTGGATGCTAAAGATAACAATTGCAAAGCAAATAAAAAGTCTTATGTGTTAAACAACGCCTATAAAATTGAGCTTATTTATTCCAAATACGCCAAGATTTTTCGGCTTGAAGTTCTAGCATTTTACTGCCATTTATAATAGTTGCATTTTGGTTTTTACCATGCTGAAGGAATTTTGTTTCGGCCGGATTGTAGATTAAATCATAGAGAATATGATGCTCTGTAATACCGTTGTATGGAATATCTAAACATTGCTCAACATTAGGAAACGTACCAACAGGCGAACAATTAATCAAAATTTGATGTTTTTGAATTATGCTTTCAGTTAATTCTGAATAGGTTAAAACATCTAGATTTTTTTTGCTTCGCGACACAAATTTAAATTCTATTTTAAGTAGCTTCAAAGCATATGCAATCGCTTTTGATGCGCCACCAGTTCCAAAAATCAATGCCTTTTTATGATGTTTTTTTAGATGCGGTTCTAATGATTTTTTAAAGCCATAATAATCGGTATTGTAACCAACACGTTTTCTTTTTTTTGTAACGCGAATGGTATTTACGGCGCCAATAGCTTTAGCCGTTTTATTGAGTTTATCTAAGAAAGGAATGACGTCTTCTTTATATGGAATCGTAACATTTAAGCCTTTGATGTTTTTTGAAGTTTCGAAAATTGAAGGGAATTTTGAAATATTCTCAAGGTCGAAATTCACGTAAGAATGTGGTAAATTTTCAGCTTCGAACTTTTTAGCAAAATAACCCCTCGAAAACGAGTAATCGATTTCCTTTCCTACAAGTCCGAATTTAAATTTTGATGCGCTGCGTGCGTTTTCCATACCATTCTAATGCTAAAACTATAAAAATGCCGAGTGCAATGTATGCAATGGCAATAAGGGTTTCTTGGTTTAATTCGGGCAAAAAGCGCTGGTAGTTTTCGACTACAGATTTCCCAGTGGAATCGACCAAAACTTCACCGTTTCTATTTTTTTTAAATATGGTTTCTTTCCATGGCCAGACAACACCAAGAGAACCAATTATAAAGCCAATTATTGTGGCGAGTGTTATGCTTTTATAATGCTTTAAAATATAGTTGAGCAAATGACTAAGTGTTACTAAGCCTGTTACAGAACCTAAAGTAAATACAGTTAAGACTTTTAGTAATCTGATGCGTGCCTCATTTTTAATAAATTCAAAGTTTCCTGAAAAAACATCAGATATTGTATCGTAAAGTGCATTTACAGAATCTACAAGAAGTAGCACATAATTTCCTAAAATAATAAGTATAAATGAGCCAGAAAAACCTGGTAATGTCATACCTGAAACACTAATGATACCGCATAAGAAAACAAAAAATAAATTGTCGTTTTCTTTAGCTGGGTCTAAAAAGCTTATGCCAATACCAACCAATGCGCCAATGATAAGAGCAATGATGGTTTTACTGTTCCAGTCTTTAAAATCTTTATTGATGTAATAAATAGAGCCTAAAATCATTCCAAAAAATGTGCTCCAAACGTAAAGCTGATAATGAATTATTAAGTAGTCTAATAATTTTGAAACGCTAAAGTAACTTATAACCATTCCGAGGAATAAAAGAAACAAAAAGCGTCCATTTATAAATCTGTAAAAGCTTACAAAGCGCCCATTAAGAAGTAATTTAAAAGCTGTTTTGTTAACGCGCTGAAGTGAGTATATAAATTCTTCATAAAATCCTGCGACAAAAGCTACTACACCACCAGAAACACCAGGGACTTTATTTGCCGCGCCCATTGCTAAGCCTTTTATGATTAGGAAAATTTTATCTTTAAGTGAGCGCGTACTTTCCATTTAAGCTTTGACGTTTTCTTTTCCTTTTCCTAATCGTTCAAGAATTAAAATTGTAAAAAACCCAATAACCATAAACACCAATGCCATAAGCATTTGATGGTCACCTTCATAGTTTTGCGGTAAAATACTTTTTTCTAAAAGTGGTACTTCTAAACCTTCAGAATTTATACGTGTAGATAATATCTCTTTCCATGGCCAAATTTTATTGAGCGAACCAATCATAAAACCAGTTAAAATTGCAAGTGTGATATTTTTTTTATGTTTAAACATCCAGTTTAAAAGTTTACTAAAAACTTTGATTCCGATAACAGCTCCAATTGCTAGTAGTACAAAATTTAAAAGTGCGTCTTTTAATAATTCCCAATTGCCATTAAGTAAACCATCACGTAAATTATTAATTGTGTCGATTGCCGTTTGGTACGCTCCAAGAATTAATAAAATAAATGCTCCTGAAACTCCTGGTAATATCATAGCAATAATGGCAATAAAACCACAGAACAATAAATAAAACGGACTATCTGGTGATGCAAATGGTTCTGAAAGCGTAATGAAGTAGGATAGAACCGAAGTTAAAATAATGGCAACAATAATTTTTATTGACCATTTTTTTATCTGTTTAGCGATATATAAAATGCTTGCTAAAACCAATCCAAAAAAGAAGGACCACAACAAAATGGGTTCATTATGCAATAAATATTTTATCAATTTCGCTAATGACAAAATACTTACGGCAACACCTGTAAATAATGCCAAAAGAAATGTGCCGTTGATTGACCGCCAAGCGGCTTTAAATCCGGAGTCTTTCCAAAGTTTGAAAAAGCCTAAGTCAATACGGTCTATACTATCTATTAATTCTTCGTAAATACCTGAGATAAAGGCTATGGTTCCGCCAGAGACACCAGGAACTACATCGGCTGCGCCCATGGCAACTCCTTTTAATGAAATTATGAGATAGCTAAAAAAACTGCGTTGCATAGATGATTTTGTTATGAACGCTAAGTTAAAATAATTTTAAGTTCTAGGATTTTTTTGAGGACGAAATTATAGCTTTAACCGTTGGTCTATTTAAGATATTTGGAAATAACTCATCTAAAATAAAATCGTAATCAATATTGAGGCGAAGGGCATTCTTTAAATGGTAACGTCCTTTTTCCTGTTCCCAAGTTTTAAAATATAAACCACCAAGTCGGTATTCAATCTCAGCAGATTCTGGATAAAATTCTATGGCTTGAAGCAAATTGTAAATAGCGGCTTCATATTCGCCTAATTTTATTAAAATATCAGTACGATTAATCCAAGTATCAATTTCGTAATTACCCAATTCAATAGTGCGTTTAAAACCTTCTTCGGCCTCTTCTAAAAAGTTTAAACGTAGGTTAATTTGAGCGTATAATTTCCAATACAACACATTATCACCGTCAATATTTACGGCTTTTTTAATGTAATGCAATGCTTTTTGGTAGTTTTGTTTTTTATTATAAAATTTAGTTATAGCAATCCAGCCTTTGTCTAAAAGAGGGTCTTCCTCAACCGTCTGATTAAAAAATTGCACCGCTAAATCATCATCACCTAATTTTTCGTAGCAATAGCCCATTCTTAGTAGGGCAAATGATGTTGGGTCTTCTAGAGCTAGAGTAATTTTATAATTTTCTATAGCTTCGTGATATTTTTTCTGCTTTTCTAGAACTTTTCCTTTCTCTAGATAAGCACCAACAAAAGTATCGTCTGAAATTATTGCAAAATCAAAAGCCGAATTGGCCCGTTCATATTCTTTTAAAGCAAAATATTGACGACCAAGTTGATGCCAAGCCACTTCGCAATATGGATTGATATCTAAGTATGCGTTTAAAAAATCGATTGCCTCTTGATTTTTATCTAAGAAGTCAAAACAATAAATAACATTGTGCAAAGCTGCATAGTCTGTAGGTTCAACCTCTAAACACTTCTGAAAATAAATTAATGCGTTTTCAAATTGTTCTAAAAACAAGTATTCCATCCCAATTAACCCATAAAGGTCACTTTCGCCTTCAGGAGATTCCGATAAGTCGAGAGCAATTAATAAAGCGCTTATCGCTTTTTGGTGCTCGTCTTGTTTGGAAAGTACGTTGGCTTTCTGGATATAGATTTCCTCATTATTAGGTTCTAAAAAATGAAGTTCTTCAAGTATATCATTAGCCTCGTCAAACTTGTTTTCTATGACTAGAATTTCAATTTTAAATAATCTAAGATTTATTGACGATGGATGCTGTTCTAAGCCAAGCTTAATCGCTTTTTTAGCTAGGGAAATTTTACCGTTTTCGAGATAATGATGAATGATATTTTCAAATTCGTCAGAGTCAAAAAACAATACATCGTTTGTTTTTAACATCGACTCAAACTTTGTGAGGGACATATTATTGTAATTTTCGTTTTGACTATACTCCATAGGCAGATGTAATATTCAACAAAACTAAATTACAGTTATCCTTTTCTGTTTGACGTTAAAATTGTTAATGTTTTTAACAAAGTAGTTAACAGTTGTTTTGATGATGTGATTTTGGTAAGTGCAATTTCTGTACCTAAATGAAAGAATTGAAATCTCTAAGCTAAACCGTCTAAAATATCCGTAATAATCTTGCAACCTTTTATAATTTCTTCTTCCGATATTGTTAATGGTGGTGTGATGCGAATGGCTTTAGGTTCAAATAATAACCAGAATAAAATTAAACCTCTGTCTTTAGCTTTTAGTATAACTTCTGAAGTAATTTCTGCGGAATCTGTCAAAGCTGCTAACATTAATCCAAGACCTCTAATTTCTTTTATTCTTGGATGCTTCAAATGTTTGCGAAATAATTTTTCTTTTTCCAGAGTTTGGAGTATCAGATTAGATTCAGTGATTTCTTTTAGCGTTGCTAAAGCAGCAGCTGCAATTACGGGATGACCGCCAAACGTGGTGATATGTCCTAATTTTGGTTTGTCCTTCAAGCTGCTCATCATTTCATTAGACGCTGTAAAAGCACCAATTGGCATGCCGCCGCCAAGTCCTTTTCCAGTCACAAGAATATCTGGCATACAATTGTAATTTTCAAAACCGAACAATTTTCCAGTACGACCAAAACCTGGCTGAATTTCATCTAAAATCAGTAATGCTCCAACTTCCGTGCAACGTTGTCTTACTTTTTTAAGATAATCATTCTTTGGTTCAATAAAACCTGCACCACCTTGAATGGTTTCTAAAACTACCGCTGCTGATTTTTTTGTAATGTTATTGAGGCAGAATTCACAATTAAAAGTAATATGTCTTACATCTGGGATTAAAGGCAGAAACGGACGTTTACGCTCTTGGTAATCCATTAAGCTTAATGCGCCCATTGTATTGCCATGGTAAGCGTTTTTTGCTGCAATAATTTCTGTTCTTCCTGTATAACGTCGCGCTAATTTAATGCTGCCATCTATAGCCTCGGTACCAGAATTGACTAGATATGTTGTGTCTAAAGATGCGGGCAAATGCTTGGCTAAAAGTCGGCTTAACTCTACAGCTGGTTGTTGAATATATTCGCCATAAACCATGACGTGCATGTATTTGTCAAGCTGATTTTTTATAGCGTCAACGACCTTTGGATGTCTATGTCCTAATGGAAGCGCCGAAACTCCGGCAACAAAATCGAGATGAGCATTGTTAGACCTATCGTAAATATAAGAACCTTCGGCATGACTTACTTCTACCGCTAACGGGTGTGGTGTAGTTTGCGCTTGATATTTAAAAAAATCATCTTGCATATTAGTTGCCAGATTTTTTCTTTTTTAGGTCAGGTTTTTTATCGACTTCTAGAGTTTTTTTCTCAGGAACGTTTCGTGCGGCTTTATTTTCCTTGGTTTTATCCTCTGGTTTTGCGTTATCGATACGCGTTCTTAATTCTTCGTCGAAAAAATCTTCGGGCGGTACGTAATCATCTAAACCTTTAATAATTGGCAGATTTAATGGTGGGTCGTCCTTAAATAAGTCTTCAACACTATTTGGACGTTCATCGCCACGCCAATCGAAACCACGTAGTCGATTCGCATTTTTTGGAAACATGGATTCTGGACTTAAGTCGCCGTCCACTTTATTAATTAATCGGATTTCTTCGATATCATTATCTGAAATTTTGATGTTAATACTTCCGGATTTTGACTTATTAATACCAATCAATTCTCCAGTATCATTCCGACTGTAAAAAATAACTTCAGCATTTTTTATAATATCTACGTTGTAGAGCTCATTTTCTTTAAATAAACCTATAAGTTCTTTTCCTTTGGTTTGGTTAAAGCCATCATCGCTTATGGTATCTTTACTAACTAAGAAGGCGTTGTAAAAAACTTTTAAAGAGTCCAGTTGTTTAGTTTCAACATTAGAAATGAGATGAATTGTATCGCCAGACATTTGGTTGTCTATATTCCACAATAAAGGTTTTCGCTTTATGGCAAAAGGGTCTTTAGAATTATACCGAGCCAGATTTATCATTTGTGTTAAACCCGTTTTATGGTCTGCGTGAATAGAATCTGCCTTACCAGCCAAATCCGTTTTATACAATTTGGCATTGTAAAACGCCCTTGTGATGCGGTGTTCTTCAGGTCCAGTTAACATCAAAGTATCACTGTGCAAATAGATAGAATCTTTTTCTTGAACAGAAATCGCCAATGCACGACCTGTAATGAATAGTGAGTCCTTAGCTTTCCACACTTCGGCATAATCGCCTTTGGCAATACTTTCGTTAATTGTGTCGGTTACCACAATATTATTTGTGGCTGAAGCAAAGTTGAGTTTACGGTCAAAATACATACTGTCACCTTTGACTTCGCGGTCGTCGTAATCTATTTTGGCATTACGCTCAAAATAACCAAAATCTTCTTGAGTGTCGTAAAAACCACGTTCGCAATAAATTTTATTGTTCTCGCCAGTTATGGTCGAAGGTCCAAAAATATAGGCGTGACCAGAATCGTTAAAAAAGTCAAGTCGTTTTGTTTTTAATGTGTATTCTGGATTGACAAGTACAACACTATCGACAAATTGATATTTTTTAGTCGGGATATAATATCTACCAATTTTACTGGTGATTGTTCCTGAAGAATCGCGTACAACTTTACCTGACGTATTGTAAAAGGCTTGTTGTTTTATACGGTCAAAATGTAGTTTGTCCGTAGTTAATGTAGTTTGGGGTTCTGTTAAAACTACGTTGCCGCGAGCAAAAGCTAATTCTGTTTTGCCACTATATTCCGTATAATTAGCCGTCATGGTTATAGTGTCACCTTGTATCATGCGGACGTTGCTAAACGCTTCAATGAAATCTTGCTTGCTATAATAAACAGCTTTGTCGCAGTAAAAGTCAATGCCTTTATGCACAAAATGCACTTGTTGTTGATTGTCTCTTAGAAATGTAGTAAATCCCTCTTTATTATTAGCGTCGCCTTTACCTGCATAAATAATTTTAAGCTTTTCTTTTTTTTGAGAAAAGCCTGTAGTTGCGAAGGTGCAGCAAAAGAGGAGTAAGATTAATTTAAGTAATTTCAAAATTTTGATTTATTGACTATTAACCGATTTACTTTTGCTTTCGTATGAGCTAATCTTTTTTTTAACAGAAATACAACATTACGGATGCCTATTTCCTCACAATCGTTTGCTTTCTATCTGGACCTACAGAAACAATAGTGATAGGAATATTTAATTCTTTTTCTAAAAATTCAACATAACCATTTAAGGCATCTGGTAATTGAGAAGCTTCGGTCATTCCTGTTAAATCTGCAGCCCAACCTTTCAATTCGGTATAAATAGGAGTGACGTTTTCGGCTTCAATATTATAAGGTAAGTGCTTAATAATTTCGCCTTTATATTTATAAGCTGTGCATACTTTTAGGGTTTTAAATCCTGAAAGTACGTCGCCTTTCATCATAATTAATTCAGTCACTCCGTTAACTTGACAAGCATAACGTAATGCTACTAAATCTAACCAACCACATCGTCTTGGACGACCTGTAGTTGCACCAAATTCTTGACCAACACGACCCATGGTTTCGCCATCTTCATCAAATAATTCCGTAGGAAATGGTCCGGAACCAACACGTGTTGTATAAGCTTTAAATATTCCAAAGACTTTACCAATTTGATTTGGAGCTACACCTAATCCTGTACAAGCACCAGCGGCAGTTGTGTTAGATGAAGTTACAAATGGATACGTCCCAAAATCTATGTCTAATAAAGAGCCTTGAGCACCTTCAGCTAAAATAGACTTTTTTGCAGTTTGTGCTTGGTGTATATATTCTTCAGAATCAATGAAGGTTAATGATTTTAAAACATCAACCGCAGCAAAAAATTCATTCTCAAGTTCTTTTAAATCGTATTGAATATCTACATTGTAGAAATCAATCATGGCTTGATGTTTATCGGCAAGCGTTCTGTATTTGTCTTTCCAATCTGCCAATTCAATATCACCAACTCGAATACCGTTTCTTCCAGTTTTATCCATGTATGTTGGTCCAATTCCTTTTAAAGTCGAACCAATTTTTGCTTTTCCTTTTGCCGTTTCGCTGGCTGCATCTAACAAGCGATGCGTTGGCAAGATGATATGTGCTTTACGAGAAATTAAAAGTGTTTTTTTATAATCAACACCTTGCTCGTCTAGTTTATCTAATTCTTTCTTAAAAATAACAGGATCAATGACAACACCGTTACCAACTAAATTCACAGTATCTTCATGAAAAATCCCAGAAGGTATTGTATGCAATACATGTTTTCTGCCGTTAAATACAAGTGTGTGACCTGCATTTGGTCCACCTTGAAAACGTGCAATAATATCGTATTTAGAGGTGAAAACATCGACAATTTTTCCTTTGCCTTCGTCGCCCCATTGTAATCCTAGTAGTAAATCTACTGCCATTGTATGTTATTTTGTAGTGTTGTTTTTTCGGTTGCCATAAAAGTAAAGCGAATGGTTATTGAT
Source organism: Winogradskyella litorisediminis (assembly GCF_042675765.1). Lineage (NCBI taxonomy): Bacteria > Pseudomonadati > Bacteroidota > Flavobacteriia > Flavobacteriales > Flavobacteriaceae > Winogradskyella > Winogradskyella litorisediminis. Next base: position 86,573 of record NZ_JBHTJL010000011.1, read on the forward strand.
TTCAATATCAAAAACTTCTTCTATGGTTTTTTTTATAGATTGAATTCGCGGGTCGCAAAATTCTATAACTTCTCCGGTATCTGTAAGAATAACGTGATCGTGTTGTTTATCAAAATAAGACTTTTCATAATGCGCTTGGTTTTGTCCAAACTGATGTTTACGCACTAAGGCACAATCCAAAAGTAATTCTATGGTATTGTAAAGTGTTGCACGACTAACGCGATAGTTTTTATTTTTCATTTTGATGTATAAAGATTCTATATCAAAATGTTCTTCACTATCGTAAATTTCTTGAAGTATGGCGTAGCGTTCAGGTGTTTTTCTGTGGCCTTTTTCTTCTAAGAAATTGGTAAACACACGTTTTACAATTTCCTGATTACTTTCTTCTGTTTTTGCACTCATATTTACCGCGACAATTCGGGAGTAAATTTAAACAAAATTGTAGCAAGTTAGTCCAAAATTAAACCTAAAATAAAAAAGAAATGAACAAGTTTTCAAGGGTTTTAAACGCGCGTCACTTTATCTATACCATTGATTTTTTTGAGATTATCAATGAGTTTTTTTAGCATGGTTTTATTTTTAACAACAACGGTTATTTTACCTGTAAAAATACCATCATCACTAGAAAAATTAAGACTTTTCATGTTAACGTGCATATTTGCCGAGATAACTCTAGTAACATCATTAACCAATCCTAAATCATCTAAACCAGATAATAAAATTTGTGACGTATATTCTTGTTGAGACGAGTCTTTCCATTTAGCTTGCATGATTCTGTAAGCGTAATTAGATTGAAGACTAACCGCATTAGGGCAATTTTTTTTATGCACTTTAATGCCATCATTTATGGTCAAAAATCCGAATACAGAATCACCGGGAATTGGGTTGCAACATTGTGCCAATGTGTAATCTAATTTTTCTTCCTCTTTACCAAACACCAGCATATCGTATTTAGAGGTGATTTCATCTTTGTCGATATCTGCAGGTGCTGTCGGCTTTCTAGTTATTTTACTCTTAAAGTAATTGACTAATGCGTTACTACGAGAGGAAGCATAACCTTTAAGCATGGTATTATCAATAGTGCCTAAGCCTACACGGTAAAATAAATCTTGAGACGTATTTAGCTTAAAATGATTCACCATTTCATTGACCGAATTTTCATTCAGGGTAATTTTAAGCTGTTTTAATTTACGGCGTAAAATTTCTTTTCCTTCTTCAGCAACCTCTTTTTTACCTGCGTTTAATGCTGTTTTTATTTTGCTTCGTGCACGTGCTGTTGTGGCATAATCTAACCAGTTGGTATTAGGTTTTGCATTTTCTGAGGTTAAAATTTCTACACGATCGCCACTTACCAATTCATGACTAAGCGGTACTAATTTTCCGTTGACTTTGGCACCACGTGTTTTCATGCCAACTTCGGTATGTATGCTGAATGCAAAATCGAGTGGCGTTGCACCTTTAGGTAAAGATTTTAAATCACCTTTTGGTGAAAAGACAAATATTTCTTTGCTGTAAAGATTGAGTTTAAATTGCTCCACAAAATCTACAGCATTAGTATCATCACTTTCTAAGGTTTCTTGTAATCGGTTTATCCAAAGGTCGAGACTATCTTCCTTTTCGTTTTCGTTTTTATATTTGTAGTGTGCGGCATAGCCTTTTTCGGCAATTTCGTTCATGCGTTCACTACGAATTTGCACTTCTACCCAACGGCTTTTTGGCCCAACAACGGTAATGTGCAAAGCTTCGTATCCTGTAGATTTTGGTGATGAAATCCAATCTCTAAGTCGAATAGGATTCGGTGTAAAATGGTCTGTTACGATAGAATATATTTTCCAAGCCAAAAACTTTTCGTCTTTAAGGTCTGATTTATAGATAATTCGCACCGCGAACTTATCATAAACTTCGTCAAAACTTACGCCTTGTTTTACCATTTTTCGGCGAATACTAAAAATGGATTTTGTGCGACCTTTTATTTCATATTGTAGATTTTCAGCATTGAGCGAATCTTCTATAACCTTGTTAAAATCTTTAATATAGGCTTGTTGCTCTTCTTTACTGTCTTCAATCTTGCTTAAAATGTTGTTATAAACGTTAGGCTGTGTGTATTTTAAACCTAAATCTTCGAGTTCGGTTTTGATATTATAAAGTCCTATTCTGTGAGCCAAAGGCGCATAAATGTATAACGTTTCCGAAGCAATTTTCACTTGCTTATCTGGTCGCATGCTGTCCATGGTTTGCATATTGTGCAAACGGTCTGCAATTTTTATAATGATGACGCGAATATCATCGTTGAGCGTTAAGAGCATTTTTCTGAAATTCTCCGCTTGTAGAGACACATCCATATCTTTTTTAAGCGAGGAAATTTTGGTGAGTCCATCCACAATTCGTGCAACGGTTTCGCCAAAGAGGCGTTCCATATCGGCAATAGTATAGTTTGGATTATCCTCAACCACATCATGAAGTAGGGCAGCAGCAATACTCGTGGCGTCTAAGCCAATTTCTTGGGCTACAATTTTAGCGACTGCAATTGGGTGAAAAATGTAAGCTTCGCCAGACTTTCGGCGTTGTTCTTTGTGCGCATCAACGGCAACCTCAAACGCATGACGAATTAATTTCTTATCGTCAGTCGTGAGCGTTTGGTAACTTACTTTGAGTAGTTCCTTGTACGCCTTTGCAATGGCTGCATTTTCTTGTTCTATTGCCGCTTCAGTCATATAACTAAAATACTAAGACCAATTGTAATACGCAATAGAATATTGTAGGAATTTTGGTTGAATAATTTTTGGAATTTAGATTTTTGATATTGGCGCTTAATAGATTTATTCTAGCTCAATTTTATCTATCAATAAGCTGAAACTTTGTGGTTTTTTGTTTCCAATTAAAAAAGCAATTTCTTCCATTGTGTTTCCGTTATAATTAGGTTGATTAAGTTGACGACCACGAAATGCTGGTTTCATTTGGTTAAATGGAATTGAAATAATTTCCCATTTACCAGAAGTTTGAAATTCATAAATGTAAGAATAGCGCTGATTGTCGTTGCTTTTAACTCTAAATTGATAAGACTTTCCGTCGCCTTTTAAGTATATTTTAAAAGTTGAATATTTTGAAGCATCAACTGTTTCAAAATTATATCTAACCGAAGAAAAACCACCATTATTTTCTAAAGACACATCGCCAGAAAATTCAGCATGGCCATCTTCATTTAATTTAAAATTTCCATCGGAACGTCCGCCCATAACCACATCATCTACAACACGCCAATTACTAATATTGCTTTCAGAATTAAAGTCGAATAAAATCATAGTCGGAATTGTTAACAGAATTAAAAAGAATAAGGCGTACTTCATCATCGTAAGTTTGAATTACGAAGATAAATTGAAACTAAATCTTTAATTGACTGCTTAGCAAAAATTTATGATTGTTATAAATTAGCGTAAAACTAATTTTGTAATCACTTCTTTTCCAATCGCTTCATTAAGCATAGCGATAATTTTTTCTTTTCCGTAACTTAATTCCTCACGTAAAACGCTTGAGCTTAGCTGCACATAAAGAATGTCGCGTTTTAATTCTATGGCAGTTGTGTAGTTATTAACGCCATTACCCATTAGGTTTATCCAAGCTTCGCGCACGTTGACTTTATCTAAACCAGATTGTAAATTATTGGTAGAGACAAACTCTTTGAGTACGTCTTGAATGGTTTGATTTTCGTTATTGCGTTTTGCCATAATATTGCTGCGAAAGCGGTAAACATATTGTTTTATTTCTTCGATTCTGAATACTATAGAATTATTAGAAATATTGAACGTCAAATGTAAATACAAAATTATTCCTTTACAATCTTTTTAAAAGTTGAACCATTTTCGGTATAAAATTTAACCAGGTATATACCAGAATTGAGAAATTCTAAATTCAAATTATCGAATGCTTTATTTTCAGTGTGAATCATTTTTCCGTTTAAAGAATAGATTTCGATTTTATTTAAAGCTGTATTACTTTTAATGTGAATAATATCTTTTACAGGATTTGGATAAACTGATATTTTACGTTCTAGAAAGGCGTTAGTACTTAGTACATAATTGGTAAAGTCAGCTCCGCCAAAAATTGGTGTGTCAAGAGCAAGTGTCATCCCATTTGCATCAGTACCAACATTGTAAAAAGCAGCTAAATCTAGAGTGTCTCTATAACTCGCTTCAAAATTATTTAGGTTAGCGTTTCCGCAATCATTTGTAGTTGTTGAATAAGATTGAATGCTCATTGTTCCATTTGGCAGAAATTCAAAAACACCACTAAATGTATTACAAGCTGCGACTCCAGTAAAACTACCATCATTTGAAATTGTCAAGGTTGGAGTTATTGGAGGATTGATGTTTGAAACTGTATATTCTGGTGAGCCATCACTACTTTGACAAAAATTTAAATACCAAGTTTGGTATAAATCTGAAGATTGTGCTTCTAAATTGAGACCAAAGCCACAAAATATAAATAGAAGTAGTGAAATTTTTTTCATGCTGATTTAATTGATATCTTGAATTTAATCAAAAAGAATTATAAAGACTTATGATACTCCATTTGTTTTTTTAAGTTCAAGCGACAGTCGAGAACTCTTTAGTGATTCAAGTTTCAATTACATCTCGACTAACGCTCGATATTGAAATTGGTATTTCGATATTGTAATTTGTTTTTTTATTTAAAAAAATCTTACTCCAAATCCAATTCTAATGGTTTATAACGTCTGTAAATATAAACGGTTTCACGATCGTTAAGCACTTTCATGTTATTTTCTTCTGCCATGAGAATTGTTTCTTTCCAGTTGGCAAAAGGCGTTTTGTAATAAAAGTTTAAGCTATCATTTTCAATTTTTACAGTGATACCTTCGGCATCGTCAGACGTTATGTATTTTGAATTAAACCCAGGTTTTAGTTTCTTTCTAAAACCCTTCAAACTATCATTAATATTTATGTAATCAATCGTTTCGTTGTATTTGTAGCTTTTTTTTGAGCCATCAGTAAAAATCACTTGGTCAATTTCCCAATAGCCGTTTACGTGTTCGAGATGACTTTCTGGATTTGTAGAACAAGAAAGGATTGATATAAAAAATAATAACGCGAGAATTTTTTTCATGAATCAAATTTAAGATTTTTTCGGTCACCAAGCGAAGTCGAGGTAACTTTCAGATAACAACTAAACAACTTCTTTTACAATTTAATTATCTTATAACTTTGGTGTATCTGCTTTACTACATTTTCAGTACGTTCGGCATGTGTATCGCTAATAAATATTTGTCCAAAATAATCATTATCGACCAAATTAATAATTTGTGCCACACGGTTTTCATCTAACTTATCAAAAATATCATCTAAAAGTAAAATTGGGGGCACGCCACTTTGCGTTTTTATAAAATCGAATTGCGCTAACTTTAATGCAATTAAAAAGGATTTTTGCTGACCTTGGCTTCCAAATTTTTTTATGGGATATTCGTCAATTTCAAATACCAAATCATCTTTATGAATTCCTACGCTTGTATATGTTAACGCACGGTCTTTGGCTAAGCTGTTTTTTAAAAGTATTGCTAAATCACTATCAAACAAATCACTTTTATAACTTAGATTTACCGTTTCGGAGCTATTGCTAATACTTGCGTAACGTTCTTTAAAAATCGGTATAAAAGTCTCGATGAATGCTTGTCGTTTTTCAAAAACAGGCTCGCCAAACGTTTTTAGCTGTTCGTTGTAGACCTCTAATGTATCAGAATTGTAGGTATTGTTAGCAGAAAAATATTTCAGCAACGCATTACGCTGAGACAACACTTTGTTGTAATTGATTAGGTCAGATAAATAGTTTTTATCACTTTGCGAAATAACACTGTCCATAAACTTCCGACGAATGTCACTACCTTCACTAATTAAATCCCTATCAGCTGGCGAAATAATAACTAGCGGAATAAAACCAATATGCGAACTGAATTTTTCATAAGCTTTCGCATTGCGTTTTATAACTTTTTTCTGTCCTTTTTTAAGCGAAACCACTATTTTTTCGTCGCGTTCGTTTTTTTCAAAATGGCCATCGATTACAAAAAAGTTTTCGCCATGTTTAATATTTTGAGACGCCACAGGGTTGAAATAACTTTTGCCAAATGCCAAGTGATACACGGCATCTAAAGCATTGGTTTTACCTATACCATTTGCGCCAACAAAACAGTTAATTTTTGTATCAAACTCAAATGAAGAACTTTCAAAATTCTTATAATTCAATAATGAGAGTTTCTTTAAAAACATAAAAGGCAGTGTAATCGAGGTGTTTGAGCGATTTTTTTTAGAAAATTTACAAAGCGAAATTATTGAAAAATAACAAATAAATAGGCTTTTATATACCAATAAAAATTTTATTTTTGCCAACGCACAAAAAAGAAATTATGGCAACATATAAGAAAAGAGGATATAAACCTAAAACTCAAAAAGAGAAGGTTGAGCATATTGAAGAAGAATCTACAACAGCTGAGGTGTTTAATACCTTAGACGAGTCGGCTTCAAAAACCGAAGAATGGGTTGTTAAGAATCAAAAATGGATTTTTGTGGTTATCGCTGTTGTGGCTTTAGCTATTCTTGGAACTATAGGTTACGAAAAACTTATTGCAGAGCCAAAGGCAGAAGATGCAATGAATGAGATGACAGTTGCACAAGGTTACTTTGACGAGGCCTTAACGTCAACATCAAAAGATTCTTTATTTACATTGGCACTTGAAGGTGGTGAAGGTAAATTTGGGATGTTAGATATTATTGACGAATACGGCGGAACTCCAGCAGGAAATTTAGCAAATTATTACGCTGGTACAGCATATTTAAACATGAATAAATATGACGAAGCTATTAAATATCTAAGCGACTTTAAAAGCGATGATATTATGCTATCTCCAATTGCAAAAGGTGGAATTGGCGATGCATTTGTGCAATTAAATCAGCCAAAAGATGCTTTAGAGTATTACGAAAAAGCAATCAACGATAACACTAATGATTTTACGACGCCTCTTTATTTAAAGAAAGCTGCAATAGTCGCGATGGGTCTTGGCGAAAATCAAAAAGCATTAGATTATTTAACACGCATTAAAACAGAATTCCCAACTTCTGAAGATGCTAAAGACGTTGATATATTAATCGGAAAAGCAGAAGCAAGCTTATAGCATATGGCAACCGAAAATAAAAATTTATCTAATTACGATAAAGCTACAATCCCAAACGCGAAAGATTTTCGGTTTGGGATTGTTGTTTCAGAATGGAATGATACTATTACTGAAGGTCTTTATAATGGCGCCATTGCTGCACTTCAAGATTGTGGAGCGTTAGAGGAAAACATCACCAGATGGAATGTCCCAGGAAGCTACGAACTTATTTACGGTTGCAAAAAAATGCAATTGCAAAATGTAGATGTCGTGATTGCAATTGGTTCTGTAATACAAGGCGAAACCAAACATTTTGATTTTGTTTGTGATGGCGTAACGCAAGGCATAAAGGATTTAAATGTTCAAAATGATACGCCAGTTATTTTCTGTGTTCTTACAGATAATAACATGCAACAATCTATTGACCGTTCTGGCGGAAAACATGGTAACAAAGGCACAGAAGCTGCTATTGCAGCAATTAAAATGGCAGAGCTTCGAAGAAATGCTTCAAAACGAAGTGGAAGTATTGGGTATTAGAATTTGAAGACGAAGATGAACTCCAACTCGAATTCGAATATGAAACTGAATGTCATTTCGAGCGGCAGTCGAGAAACTTAATTACAGAGTATTTAAATCACATAGTTTAAGATTTTTATAAAAGCATGATTAAATGGGTCTTTGCGTTCGACATGACTCAAATGCAATTACACACAAATCTATTTTCTAGCATCTAATATCTTTCATCTCTTAATTCTGGCATCCTTTTTGTTAACAATTTTTAGTAATTGCTTTAGCTATTTTCCTAGTATTTTCAGTATTTTTGAAAGGAATCTTAGCATAACTAAAAGTGTTTAATCAAAAGCCAAATAGGAAGTTTAATTATAAAACACGCTTTTCGGAATCTCAACGTGGTGAATCTGATAAGGAGTTAAAAGCCAAATGGGCAGAACTTCGAGGAAATACCAAACGAAAAGGAAATTTTTTAACTTCACTGCCCGCATTGATTATCTTTTTAGTAGCAGTTTTTGTATTAATCTATATTCTTAATGGATATATAAAATGATGAATTATGGGACCGATAAAATTTAAGTTGTACAAAGGATTGCCAAAGAACAAAAGATTCAACTATACTCCAAGATATTATAAAGGCAAACAAGAAATAGACGAGCAAGAGTTTCCAACAAAGTTTGACGCGTATGCAGAAACTTTAAATAAAAATGATTTTTCTGGTCAGTGGCACGAAACACGACTTAATCAGAGAAACAGAGGTAATTCTGGATTCAATAAAACGATTTATATTTTAATCCTCGTCTTCACTTTTATCGCGCTTTACATCTTGGATTTTGACCTTTCAATTTTCTATTAGAGCAAATGTCAGACATTATTCAACTCTTACCAGACCATGTTGCCAACCAAATTGCAGCTGGTGAAGTAGTGCAACGTCCTGCCTCAGTAGTAAAAGAATTACTAGAAAATTCTATTGATGCTGGTGCTTTAGAAATAAAACTTATTCTTAAAGAAGCTGGTAAAACGCTTGTTCAAGTTATTGATGATGGTAAAGGCATGAGCGTAACTGACGCGCGTTTGTCCTTTGAGCGTCATGCAACCTCAAAGATTAGGTCTGCCGAAGATTTATTTAAGCTTAATACTAAAGGTTTTCGAGGAGAAGCTCTAGCAAGTATTGCCGCAATTGCACATGTTGAACTTAAAACAAAACAAGAAAATGACGAACTCGGAACGTGTATTGTCATTGAAGGTAGCGAAGTGAAATCTCAAAACGTTGTGGTGACACCAAAAGGAACTTCGGTATCTGTAAAAAATCTTTTTTTCAATATTCCAGCAAGGCGAAATTTTTTAAAGTCGAATACTGTAGAGTTACGTCATGTTACTGATGAGTTTCATCGTGTGGCGTTGGCGCATCCTAATATTGCGTTTTCAATGTTTCACAATGGTGGCGAACAATTTAGTTTACCAGCGACCAATTATAGACAACGCGTGGTGAATATTTTTGGAACAAAAACCAACGAAAAGTTAGTGCCTGTTGAAGAAGCTACTGAAGTTTTAACCGTTTCTGGATTTGTAGGTAAACCTGAGTTTTCTAAAAAAACCAAATCCGAACAATTCTTTTTTGTAAATAATCGTTTTGTAAAAAGTCCGTATTTAAATCATGCTATAAATGCTGCGTTTGAAGGTTTATTAAAAGATGGCTATCATCCGACATATTTTTTAAATCTTACGGTCGACCCACAAACGATTGATATTAATATTCATCCTACAAAAACTGAAATAAAATTTGATGATGAGCATACGCTTTACGCCATATTACGCTCTTCGGTTAAGCATAGCTTAGGGCAATTTAACATTGCACCTGTTTTAGATTTTGATAGTGATGCCAACTTAGATACTCCCTATAATTATAAAAACAAATCAGGCAAAACACCGACAATAACAGTTGATAGTTCCTTTAATCCATTTGCTTCTAGCGGTGCAGCTCCGCAAAAACAAAATTATAATCGACAATTAAAAACTCAAGCACACTGGGAAAGTTTGTATGTAGGTTTAGAATCCAAGTCAAATGACGCGCTAAATAACTTTGATGAAGTAACATTTGAAAGTGAAGCTAAAACGGAATCAATATTTAAATCGAGCGAAGTTTCACCAGAAAAAACCACATATCAATTACGACAAAAATACATTGTGAGCACCATAAAATCTGGTATGTTAATTATAGACCAAAATCGTGCGCACCAACGTATATTGTATGAAAATTTACTCAAACAGCTAACGTCTAAAGAAGCAACAACCCAACAATTGTTGTTTCCTTTAAATATTAGTTTTTCTACTTCGGATATTGCAATTATCAAGCAGTTACAATCCGATTTGGAGTTTGCAGGTTTTCAATTTTCTGATGTAAAAGATGAAAGTGTTATAATTACTGGTGTCCCTGTTGGTGTACCAGAAAGTGAAGTTACGATTGTGTTAGAGCAATTGATTAGTGATGTGGAAAATGATGTACCAGACCAAAACTTTAGCGCTTCAGATTTATTAGCAAAATCAATGGCAAAAAGCTTGTCGATTAAAACAGGACAATCGTTAAATGCAGATGAGCAAGAGCATATTTTAAATAGTTTGTTTGCTTGTAAAGAACCATCAGTATCACCAACAAATAAAACCACTTTTATAACTTTGGGTGTTGATGATATTGAAAAGAAATTTATGTAACCAATTATGAGATTAGGAATAACAGACGCAGTAAAGCATATTTTAATAGTCAATGTTTTGATGTTTATTGGGACAGTAAGCATCGGCAATGGACGTTTATTTTACGAGTGGTTTGCATTATTTTTTCCTCAAAATCCCTCGTTTCAACCTTGGCAAATTTTGACGCACATGTTTATGCATGGAGATATTGGACATTTATTTTTTAACATGTTTGCCTTATGGATGTTTGGTACAGCCGTAGAGCGCCAAATAGGGCAGAAGCGGTTTTTATTCATATATTTTTCTGCAGGATTAGGAGCTGTTTTGTTTCAACTTGGTTACTATTACTTTAATTACTTACCAGATTATAATAGTTTAGTTTCTTCCGGCGTATCGCCAGAATTAATTTATCAAATGTTTGAAGCTAATAGAATCGCTGATGGATTAAATGCCGAACAGATTAGTCAAATTAGAAATATGGGTTCAATTATGGATGCAAGAATGGTCGGTGCATCTGGTTGTATTATGGGTGTTTTGGCAGCTTTTGGTATGATGAATCCAAATGCGGAGTTGATGCTTATTTTTTTACCAATTCCTATAAAAGCCAAGTACTTTATACCTGGAATTATTTTATTAGATATCATTTCTGCTGTAACTGGTCAATCATTTTTTAGTCCGAGTAATACAGCATACATGGCACATGTTGGTGGTGCAGTTATTGGATTCTTGATTATGTGGTATTGGAAAAAGAATAGTATGGATAAATACCGTTGGAATTAGACATGAGCATCTTTCAAGATTTAAAATACAAGTACAATAATTTAAGTGCCTTTGGTAAAATCATTGCCATAAACGTAATTGTTTTTGTGGTTTGCTTGCTGCTTTGGGTTTCGAAATTAGGTTGGTTACAAAATTATTTTGTTTTGCCTTCAGACTTTCTTGATTTTATTATACAACCTTGGTCAATAATTACCTACAGCTTTATACATGCGGATTTTATGCATATTATATTTAATATGCTATTTCTTTTTTACTTGTCAAGAGTCTTAGTAAATCTCTTTCGCCCTAAAATGGTTCTTAATATTTATTTTCTAGGTATAATCGTTGGTGGTGTTTTATATATGAGTGTTGCAAGTTTATGGCCAACTAACTTTTTTGGTGCTGGTGGTAACTTACGAGGAGCATCGGCTGGTGTTGCTGCACTATTGGTTTTTGTCGCTGTTTACATGCCAGATTCTCAAATTAGACCATTTAATTTATTTAATATACAGTGGAAATACGTGGCGCTAATATTTGTAAGTTTAGATGTTATCCGTATGCTTTTAGGTTTTAATTCTGGCGGTTACGTGTCTCATATTGGAGGATATATTTTAGGCTATTTTTATGCGAAAAAATTAATGGAAGGAAAAGATATTGGTAGCGGGTTTGAAAAAATAGCCGATAAATTTGTAGCCATTTTTAAACCAAAATCTAATTTAAAAACGGTACATCGTACTAAAAGAACTTCAAGTTCAAAATCAAAACCAAAAACGACAACTAACATTTCAAATAATCAGAAACAAATAGACGCTATACTCGACAAAATTAGTAAAAGTGGTTACGAAAGCTTAACAGCAAAAGAAAAAGAATTTCTTTTTAAACAAGGCAAATAAGTGTAAATGAAAGGCCTAAAGTTTTTACCTAAACTTATATTTTTAGTCAACTCGTTGGCAGCTTTCTTATTGCTTATTGCTTACATTTTACCTTATATACCGCCAAAAACATTTTCGTTATTATCTGTTTTAAGTTTGGCAGTTCCAGGACTTATTGTTTTAAATATCATCTTTTTTCTGTATTGGTTATTCAATGTTAAAAAGCAGATGATTTTATCGCTTGTTGTTTTAATTTTAGGCTTCAATTACATCATTTCTATCTATAAATTTACGGGTTCAAAATCCAAAGACGATGCGGGCAACTTCTCAGTAATGAGTTATAATGTTCGTTTGTTTAACCGTTACGATTGGTTACCAGAAACTGATGTTGATTCAAAGATAAAAGACTTCATTACCAAAGAGAATCCATCGATTGTTAGTTTTCAAGAATATAGAGTGATGCCCAATTTTAGATTGAAAGGTTATCACAAATATGAGTATTTGTCAGGCAGAAAGCTAAAAACGGGTCAGGCAATTTTTTCAAAATTTCCTATAATCAATTCGGGTTCAATCTCGTTTCCAAATACATCAAATAATGCCATTTATGTAGATGTCGCAAAAAAGAATGATACCATCAGAATTTACAATTTGCATTTGCAATCATCTCGTGTTAGCACAAAAGTGAGTGACTTACAAAAAGAAGGTTCTGAAGAACTGACCAAGCGTATTGGTAACGTGTTTCAGATGCAACAGTCACAAGCAGAACTGGTATTAGGGCACATGAAAAAATGTCCTTATAAAGTTATAATTACTGGCGATTTTAATAATACAGCCTACTCTTATATCTACGGAAAGCTAAAAGGTAATTTTAAAGACGCATTTAATGTAGCAGGTAATGGTTTTGGAAAAACACTTAGTTATAATGGTATTCCGCTACGTATTGATTTTATTTTGGTTGATACAGAATTTGATGTCAACGGTTTTAAAAATTACAGTATCAAATTATCGGACCATTATCCTATCAAAGCTACACTAAAATAGCATTTTTAAATATTAATCCATTCAGGCAGTCGAATGTCTAAAAAGTTGCAGTGGCACAAAGTTTTAACTTAGAATAAAAGCGCAATCCACAGCATCAGCTATAATATGAATTATTAAACCGACACCAAATATCCTTGTCGGTTTTAAAACAGCTAAAATCATATACAAAATCATTGCGTAATAGGTGTGCAACGGATGAAAATTGATACTGCAACGGTTAGGGTCAAAAAGAGGATTGGCCAATAAATGGTCTAAATCTATGACAAAAGTTGAAAGCATAATTACATAAGCTATTTTCCACTTTTTTTTAAAAAATAAAAGAGAAACAATTAGCGGCACAATAAAATGAATGCCGTAATGCGTTAAACTTTGTACTGTCATAATTTCTCTTTTTGGCTAGTCAAATAATTCATAGCATTTGGACCTTCATTAAAAAGGACGTCTAAAACACTTAAATTGCTTAAAAAGCCGTGTTTTTCTGTAAATACTTGGGTATAATTATCAAAGCTAAATTCTGAAGCAATTTTAGCATTTGCCAAGCTTCTAAAATCATTGTCGGCTTCTTTAGGATGAATAAATTCTTCTGTAAGTGTAAATGGAATTGCAATTTCTAAACAATCTGAAAGCAGTTCAAAACACTTCAAATTAACATCTAAAAGAAAGTCGAATTCTTCAATAAAAAGTGGCATTAAATCATCGATATAAAACTCGTAAAATGGCGACATTTTATAGGCTGAATCTAATGATTTTAAGTGTTGAGATTGCCAATTTTCAGTTTTTGAAATTCGCACATCTTTGTATTGTTGACGATTCTTTTGTGTGTAAGAAACAGGAACAGTTAAAGCTAATTTTCCGTTGGCGCCATATATTTCAGTACGATTTCTAAACGTTTGTTTTTGGTAATTGTCACAAACCTCAAACACCAATTTAGTCTCAGAAACTATTGCCGAAATATGTGCAATGTTTGGAAAGTAAGTCGGGTGAATTAGTGACATTGTAATGGTTATGTCTATCTGTTCAAGCGCAGTCGAGAACTTCAAGACGATTTGATTTAAAATAGGTTTTGACTGCTCTCGACCGAACAATCATTTATTAATTCTTTTTAGATTCTGCCTTTTTCTTCTTTCGCCATCTATTAAAAAATGTTAGACCAAAAACTAATACTAAAAAAGGAATTAAATAGCTAGTGCGTTCGCCTTCACCATTAACTGTGGTGAAAACGCGATTCCATCGAATGCTCCAATTTTTTAGACCGTCATTGATACCATCAATACTCATCCAAATAAATACAGGCTTCCCAATAACATGGTCAAATGGAACAAATCCCCAAGCTCTTGCGTCAATAGAGTTGTGGCGATTGTCACCCATCATCCAATAGTAATCTTTTTCAAACGTGTAAGAATCTACAACCTTACCATCTAAAATCACTTCGTTACCACGAGCAAAAACTTTATGACCTTCGTATTCTTGAATTAAACGGCTGTATATCGGTAAATTCTGCACGGTAAGTTTCGTTGAAGTACCAGCCTTTGGAATGTAAAGTGGACCAAAAAAATCTCTGTTCCAAGAATAGTTTGGGTCACGCGGAAAAATGTCTGGTCTTCCGTAATCATCACGAGAAAATTGACCTTTTGGCTTAATATACCTTTCAACAGATAATACCTCAGGATGATTTTTAAAAGCTTCAATAGCTTTGTCTGATGCAGCAGCTAATCGATAAGTATCATCATTAACTCTGTACATACCATCATCGATATCCGCGCGGTCGAGCACTTTTAAAATACGATTTACATCAGCTTGTGATGCCATTGGATTTTTTAGTTTTACATCGTAAGAAAACTGCAATTCTGCTCTATCAGGTAATTCATTTTTCTTACCATTTATATACACATAACCTTCCTTAATTTCCAACGTATCACCAGCAATAGCAACACAACGTTTTACCAAGTTGGTTTTTTTATCAATAGGTTTGTAGTAGGTGCGGTCTGGTCTAAAATCGTTCATGTCCCGCAACGTATCGGCTGGTTGCCCAAATACGACGTAGTCATTTCTTTCAATTTTATCAAAACCAGGAATCCTTAGGTAAGGTAGCTGTAGTTTATTTTGCCAAGCAGTATTGCGTTTTTCGTAATTATCATTGTATAAATAAGATTTTACTCCAACAACAGGAATAGTGTCGTGCACCATTGGCAAAGCCACTGTGGTCATTGGTACTCTTGGGCCATAATGCACTTTACTTACCACTAAAAAATCACCAACCAATAAGGATTTTTCCAAAGATGATGATGGAATAACAAAAGGCTGAAAGAAATACGTATGCACGATTGTTGCTGCGACAATTGCAAATAGGATAGAGGTAATCCATTCGCCAGTCGTAGTTTTAGGCTTCACGTTTCGGTTTTCTATAAATTGAACATTTGCAGCGTAGTTTAGGTAATACAAGTAAAACCCTAAAGTAACTATACACAATAATGCGTCAATTTTACTGTCTTTGCCAAAAGCTCTTGCGGTTTCTACCCAAACAGCAGGAATCATAATTAGGTTAACTATTGGCAAAAATATAAGGATAACCCACCACCAAGGACGTGAAATAACTTTCATTAAAATCACAGCATTGTAAACAGGGATAAACGCTTCCCAAGTTTGCCTGCCAGCTTTAACGTATAGTTTCCATGTACCAAGTCCGTGAATAACTTGTAATATCAGAAAAAAGATTAACCACTCTGTCCAGTTCATATTTTATGTTTTGTTCTACAGTTGGTAGAAAAGTATTATAAATTGTTTCAAATTTTTTGCAAATTAACCAATATTTAAGACGTCTTTCATATTAAAAACACCTTTTTTATTGGCAATCCATTCCGCAGCAATAACAGCACCAAGCGCAAAACCTTCACGATTGTGAGCGGTGTGTTTTATTTCTATACTATCTACTTCAGAATCGTAATTTACAATATGTGTTCCTGGGACATCAACTATTCGTTTGGCTTCAATTTTAACGGTATCAGCGTTGGTTTTATCCATTGCCCAATTAGTAAATTTTGAATTTTGAATAATATCTTCTGCTAAGGAAATTGCTGTTCCGCTTGGCGCGTCTAGTTTTTTGGTATGATGAATTTCTTCAATATTCAATTTGTAGTCAGAATAGTTTCCAATCAATTTTGCTAAAACGCGATTAACTTCAAAAAAGATATTGACACCCAAACTAAAGTTGGATGCATATAAAAAAGCACCCTTTTTTTCGTTGCAATAAGACACTATATCTTCATAGCTCTCAAGCCAACCAGTTGTTCCGGATATTACGGGAACTTTAGCATCAATTGATGCTTTGATATTAGAAACTGCTGTTGAAGGCAAGCTAAAGTCTATGGCTACGTCTGTATCAGAAAAATTAAGCGAAGTGGTTTTGCTATCTGCTTTTATTGAAATGGAATGACCGCGTTCTATAGCAACGCGTTCAATTATTTTTCCCATTCTGCCATAACCGAGTAAAGCTATTTTCATAAGCAAAATATCTAAAATTTAAAATTTACGGTGACACCTAAATCCGAGGAGTTTTCCATTGGATTGTATTGAAAATGAGGTCTCATGGCAAGATTTTCGTCTACGTTAAATTGTAATAAATGCGCATCTACATTGGCGTCTATAATATTTAAGATGTAGATGCCAGCTGTAATAAGCATAGCAATGTCTCTATTACGGCGAAACTGGCGTTGTGCTCTTATTAAGCCATCATCAGAAATTGCTGGTGTTGCGCCAGTTCCATAAAATTCGTCATCTGTAAAGCCAGCTAAACGTCTTTTAAAAGCGTCACGGTAACGGTTGTATTGGTCGTTGTTAAAGTCATAAACCACAATACCTGTTGTTATGGCACCTATAACAATAGGGATTTTCCAATATTTTTTATTGTAGGCTTGTCCTAAACCTGGTAAGATTGCAGAATAAAACGCTGCTTTTGATGGACGCAATGGGTCTATCTCACGTTGTTTTGTAAGTGCTTGTTCGATTTTTAGCTCATCAATTGTAGTATCTGTAATCGTATCGCTTTCAACTTGCGAAAATCCACAGACCGAAACAATAACAAAGAGAAAAAATAAGATAGGTTGCTTATTTAGCACTTTTTACGAGTTTTATAATGCGATTAAAATCTTCTTCAGAATGAAAAGGAATTGAAATTTTTCCGCTTCCGTTCTTTGCTACTTTAACGTCTATTTTATGCCCAAAGTATTCCGAAAATTCTTTAATTCCTTTTTTTATTGGCTTCGGAATGGCAACTGTTTCTGTTTTTGAATTAGAATCTGAAGGATTATTTAAATTTTTAACCAAAGCTTCAGTAGCACGAACAGATAACTTATTAGTGATGATTTTTTCGTAAACTTCGAGTTGGTCAACTTGACTTTCAATATTTATCATTGCACGTCCATGTCCCATGGTTATAAAACCATCTCGCATTCCAGTTTGTATAATTGGGTCTAATTTTAATAAACGTAAATAGTTGGCAATTGTTGAGCGTTTTTTACCAACACGCTCACTCATTTGCTCTTGCGTTAATTGAATTTCATCTATTAAACGCTGGTATGATAATGCAATTTCTATTGGGTCTAAATCATGGCGTTGAATATTTTCAACAAGTGCCATTTCTAATGATTCTTGGTCATTAGCTATACGAATGTATGCAGGTATGGTGGCGTTTCCTATAAGTTTAGATGCTCTAAAACGACGCTCACCAGAAATAAGTTGGTATTTGTTAAAGGCTAATTTTCTAACAGTAATTGGTTGAATAACTCCTAACTCTCTAATAGATGAAGCTAATTCTCTGAGGGTTTCTTCATTGAAATTGGTACGTGGCTGAAACGGATTAATCTCTATATCCTCAACATCTAACTCCACAATATTACCAACAACTTTATCGGCATTTTTGTCTGAAGCAGAATTTATATCATTTTCTGGGTCTTTAAGTAATGCTGAAAGTCCTCGTCCTAAAGCCTGTTTTTTAGTTGCCTTCGCCATTATAAATTCTTTTTAATTATTTCTTTTGCCAAATTAAGATAATTGGCGGCACCTCGACTGCTAACGTCATAATTAATGATGCTTTCGCCGTAACTTGGTGCTTCGCTTAAACGCACATTTCTTTGAATAATTGTATCAAAAACCATATCACTAAAATGTTTTTGTACTTCTTCAACCACTTGGTTAGATAATCGTAATCTAGAATCAAACATAGTTAATAACATACCTTCGATATCTAAATTTTTGTTGTGTATTTTTTGAACACTTTTAATAGTGTTTAGCAATTTTCCTAAGCCTTCGAGGGCAAAATATTCGCATTGAATAGGTATAATTACAGAATCTGCAGCAGTAAGTGCATTTAACGTAAGTAGGCCTAGTGATGGCGCACAATCCATAATTATATAATCGTAGTCTTCCTTAACGTTTTCCAATGCTTTCTTTAGCATGTATTCACGTTCATCTTTATCCACAAGTTCTATCTCAATGGCTACTAAATCTATGTGCGCTGGAATTATATCAACGTTTGGTGCATTAGAAGTTACAATGGCTTCTTTGGCAGTTTTTGTATGTTCTAAAACTTGATAAGAACCAATTTCAACGGCGTCTACATCAATGCCTAAACCTGAGCTTGCGTTAGCTTGTGGGTCTACATCTATCAATAATATTTTTTTCTCTAAAACACCGAGAGAAGCGGCTAAATTTACAGAAGTTGTTGTTTTACCAACGCCTCCTTTTTGGTTTGCTATGGCTATGATTTTACCCATTAATCGATTTGGTTTTCTTAGGGTTTAAAAATACAATTATTTGTGGGTTTTAGAAATTGAAGTTGTCAACATTGCCTTAAATTTTTATTATGGCTTTATTATTGATTGATTAAGAATAATATTGATTTATAAGTTTTAAATTTACACCTATTTACAAGATTAATTATGAGAGAAATGAAACATACAATTGCATTAATTTTTCTTTTATTTTTTGTTAGTACATCATGTTCTCAAGATATCATAGCAGAAAAAGGTAGCTATGGTATAGATATAGAGCGTAAAATTATTGTTTGGCATCAAACAAATTTAGCTTCTCAAAACGTAAAATCTATAACTTTTGATAAGACTTATGTTTTCGATAAAAAGGGTGAAAAGCTCACACATAATAATGCGATTTCAGTAAAAGCTGATACTAAATATAAATTATACATTACCAAATTACCAATCATTCATATTTCAATGAATGACGCTCAGATTAATAGTCGCAAAAAAATTGAAGGAAAATTCAGCTATTACGATGACAAGCAGTTTGTGGAATCTGTAATGGGTGTGAGACATCGTGGCAATCTTTCGTTATCATTTGATAAAAAATCTTTTGATTTAGAACTTTGGAAAGACGCCACAACTCAGGAGAGTGTAGATGCTCAGTTTTTACATATGCGTTCTGATGACGATTGGATTTTAGATGCCATGTTTAATGAGCCAATCCGTCTGCGTTCTTTTGTAGCAACTAATCTTTGGAACGAAACCCATAAACCCTATTATTTAGGTAAAGAACCCGAAGCAAAAAGTGGTTTTGATGTGGCTTATGTAGAAGTTTTTAAAAACAACAAATACTACGGGTTGTATCAGTTGATGGAGTCTGTTGATAGAAAACAATTACAAGTTAAAAAGAATAAAGGCGATACCATCAGAGGTAGAATTTATAGAGCAAATTCTTATGAAGGTGGACCAGATTTTTCAAAAGCGTCACCAGAATACGATAATGTATTTAAAAGCTGGATTGGTTGGGAATCTAATTATCCTTTTATTGATTATACTTCAGACTTTGGTGACTTATCAAGGTTTCAAAATTTAGTTGTTAATTCTAGCAATGAAGATTTTAAAACTAAAATTTCAGAAGAATTTGTGTTAGATAATGCCATTGATTATTACATTTTTGTAAATATTATTAGAGCTACAGATAATTTGGGTAAAAATTATTCACTTGCAAAATATGATGCTAACCAACCTTATTTTATTGTGCCGTGGGATTTGGATGGTACTTTTGGGGTTATTCAAGATGGAAAACGTATTGCTACCACAGATGATGTTTTAACCAACGGATTGTTTAAAAGGCTAATTGCTCAAAATCCTCAAGGTTACAAAGGAAAGCTTAAAACACGTTGGAAAGAACTACGAGGTACTGTTTATAATGATAGAAACCTATTTTCTAAAATTGATGCCATTTATAATTCTTTTACGGATGAATTGGTATATGAGCGCGAATTTTTAGTTTGGCAAAATAAGTTGAACGAATTGTCTAATGCAGAACATTACGCCTATCTTGAAGATTGGTTAAAAAAGCGTTTAGCGTATTTAGATAGATATTTTGAAGGACTTTAGTCTTTGTTTAAAGCTTTAATTTTATTGGTGTCGTCAATAATAAACTCTTCACAGTTTTCAATTAGTAAACCATAAGTTTTACCAGAAAACATTTGCTGCCCATGATGCACATCAATATTAATTAATTTACCCTCATATTTAGAAGAAATACTATCAACTGGAGTATGACCAATAATTATTTTTTTAGCTTTAAACTCCTCTAAAATTTCGTCTAATTCTTGAGATTTAAGCTTTTCTCTGGCTAAACCTCGATACCAAAACGGCCCATCTGAACTGTATAAAAACCGTTCAGTTTTATCTTCAATTTTAACTAAATTGTTATAGTTTTTTCGAACCAACTTATTAATGTCTTTGATGTTTAAATCGTATTTTAAAATATCTGGACTCAAGCCAGCGTGTGTAAAAATATAGTCTCCTATTTTTTCAATCACATTTTTTGTAGCAAGCCATTTTCCAATTTCAGAATTTTCAGAATATAAAAATCGCAAAGCTTCTTCGTTATTGTTTTTATTGCTAATGACTTGCGCTGCTTTAATATACTTTCCGTTGTTATACCTGTAATCACCGTAAAAGTTTAGTATTTCGTGGTTTCCTAAAATAAAGTGGACTTGACCATTTTGTGCTTTTGCCTGTTGGTCTAATTTATAGATAAGCCACAAAACTTGCGTTACATTTTTACCTCTATCTACAAAGTCTCCGTTTAAAACCAAATGCCCTTCACCAAAAATCCAATCGTAATTTTTATCTATTATTTTGTTTGAATACAGAAAGCTGGAAAAAGCGTTAAAATTACCTTCTATATCAGAAATTGCCACAATTTTTTCAGGAAGTTCGTATTCTGAATCTGGAATATCATATCCTGATGCAAGACTTACAAAAAATTCTGTTTTATTTAAATTTGAAACTTCTACTGGTATTGAATCTTTATCAAAAACGGTTGTAATTTTTAGATGGTTGGCTTCATCTACCACATAAAGTAAACTATCGTTAATGATAAACGGTCCATCATTTCCATTAAATTCTATAAGTGTATTTTTCTTTTTTTTATTGATTATCGCTTCCTTTTTTAGAATAGTATCCGATTTTATAGATTTAATTAAGCTTGCTTTTTGAGCAAAAGCAGATGAATTTATCACAGCAAAAATTATTAGGATTGCAAATCCCTTAATTCTATTCGGATATATGATAATTCTTTTTTTCATTTTTAGGTAAGACGCCTACAATATTTTAATCAAAATTTGTACCCAATATTGAGATTGAGACTGTTAAATTTTGAATTGATTGCTGTTGTATCGTCAATAACAACATTAAACTTATAATCAGGGTAATAATTTAAGCTTAATTCAAAATCATCAAAGAGTTCTGTACCCAAATGAAAACCGTAAATAACTTTTACATCTGTACCATCAATTTTTGAAAAATCAACTCCTGAATCGTCTGTGTAATCGTAATTTAAGATTGCTGCGCCAATTGAAGCACCAATAAAAGGATTTAGTTTTGTGATTGACTTATTTAAATAATATTTAGGTGCAACAGTTACAAAGAGCGAAGAAATATCGCTTTTAAAATTACCAAAATCGTAAGTTGAGTTAAAATTATATTGCAAAGAGAAATCATAAAAGAGACGACCAGTTAAACTAATTAAATGTTTTGGTGAAATATTTGCACTTGCGTAAATACTAATTCCACCTTTGTTGCTAGCTAATGAGCGATTGCCATTTAACCTAAAATTTAGTTCCTGATTGTAATAACCCGCACCAAAATCGTAATTAACTATACTTTTTTGGTTAGCATATGATTGGTTTATTTTTTCTCGTGTTGAAAGTTCGTAATCCTCAGTATAACTTTCACAGTTTTTATACATTTCTATTAAAGCTAAAATTCGACCTTCTGACAAATCGCTTTTTGAAGCTTTACTTCTTACAGAAACACAGTCACTAAATATAACTAAGAGCTTGCCTCGATTTTTACCATTTGTTGGCGGATAAGAAAGATTGTCTAGAGATACTAATTCTGTTGTATTCTTTTTATTCTCAATATAATATCTGTTGGTTTCTTTTGTTTTATAGAAACCAATTGGAGATTCAGATAAAATAAAAACTTCTATGTTTTTGCCCTCAATTTCTATTGTTGCTGTTTGATAAGACTGTGCAGAAACTATTACGGTAGAGAAAAACAATAACAATAATAAATGGATTTTATAATTCATAACTTTTCTTTTTAAGTAAAGTTACGCATTAAAGTTTTAATTAGAATAACAGAATTTAATCAATTAAAATCTCCAAAATTTGTATAGCCGCATCACTAATTTTAGTTCCTGGTCCAAAAACAGCGACGGCACCAGCATCAAACAAAAATTGGTAATCTTGTTTTGGTATTACACCACCAACTATTACCATAATATCATCTCTTCCGTAAGCTTTTAATTCTTCTATAACTTGAGGGACAAGTGTTTTGTGGCCAGCCGCTAAAGACGACACGCCTAAAATATGCACGTCATTTTCTACGGCTTGTTTGGCTGCCTCTTTTGGTGTTTGAAACAATGGACCAATATCGACATCAAAACCAACATCTGCATAACCAGTTGCAACAACTTTTGCGCCTCGGTCATGACCATCTTGTCCCATTTTGGCAATCATTATACGAGGACGACGCCCGTCTTGAGCGGCAAATGTATCTGCTAATTCACGGGCTTTTTTAAAGCTTTTATCGTCTTTTATTTCCTTACTATACACACCTGAAAATGATTTTATTTGTGCTTTATAACGTCCAAATTCGGCTTCAAGTGCATCACTAATTTCGCCTAATGTTGCACGTTTTCTTGCAGCATCTACTGCTAAAGCTAGTAAATTTTCTTCACCTGATTTTGCAGCTTTGGTTAATTTTGCCAAAGTGGCATTAACTTCTTCAGTATTTCGAGATGCTTTAATACTATTCAAGCGTTCGATTTGTTGTAATCTCACGGTTTGGTTATCGACTTCTAAAATATGTAAAGGGTCTTCTTCTTCGAGTCTATATTCGTTTACGCCAACTATAACGTCTTGACCAGAGTCTATTCTGGCTTGTTTGCGAGCGGCGGCTTCTTCAATTCGCAGTTTTGGAATTCCTGCTTCAATTGCTTTTGTCATTCCGCCTAATTCTTCAACTTCCTGAATATGTTGCCAAGCACGTTCAGCAATATCACTTGTTAATTTTTCTACGTAAAAACTTCCTGCCCAAGGGTCAACCGTTTTTGTAATATGTGTTTCTTCTTGTAAATAAATTTGGGTATTTCTAGCTATTCGTGCAGAGAAATCTGTTGGTAATGCAATAGCTTCATCTAAAGAATTTGTATGTAAGCTTTGTGTGCCACCAAACGCGGCAGCTGCCGCTTCAATAGTGGTGCGTGCAACATTATTAAAAGGGTCTTGCTCAGTTAAACTCCAACCAGAAGTTTGGCAATGTGTTCTTAATGCTAAAGATTTTTGATTTTTAGGATTAAATTGCTTTACAAGTTTTGCCCAAAGCATTCTGGCTGCGCGCATCTTTGCAATTTCCATAAAATGGTTCATCCCAATGGCCCAAAAGAAGGATAAGCGAGGTGCAAAGGTATCGATATCCATACCAGCTTCAAGTCCTTTTCGGATGTACTCTAAGCCATCGGCAAGTGTATATGCCAACTCAATATCGCAAGTTGCACCAGCTTCTTGCATATGATACCCTGAAATACTAATACTATTAAATCGTGGCATATTTTTGCTCGTATATTCAAAGATATCTGATATAATTTTCATCGATGGCGTTGGTGGATAGATGTAGGTATTACGCACCATAAATTCCTTCAAAATATCATTTTGAATAGTTCCAGATAATTCTTCTGGTTTTACGCCTTGCTCTTCAGCTGCTACGATGTAGAAAGCCATAATTGGTAAAACCGCTCCATTCATAGTCATTGAAACTGACATTTTATCTAGCGGAATTTGGTCAAATAACATTTTCATGTCTTCAACCGAATCTATAGCTACGCCCGCTTTTCCAACATCACCAACTACACGTTCATGGTCACTGTCATAACCACGATGCGTTGCCAAATCAAAGGCAACCGATAATCCTTTTTGACCTGCAGCTAAATTTCGTCTGTAAAAGGCATTACTTTCTTCAGCAGTCGAAAATCCTGCATACTGTCTAATAGTCCAAGGTCGACGTACATACATTGTAGAATATGGTCCACGGAGATTAGGTGCAATACCAGCTACAAAATTGAGATGTTCTAAATCAGCAATGTCATCCTTTGAGTAAGTTGGTTTTACAGAAATGCCTTCTGCAGTTTCAAAATGGTTTTGCTCTTTAGAAATATTATGTTCTAATGCTTTTTCTTCAAGCGTAATATGTTGTACATCTTTTCGTGTCATTAAAAAATCATTTTTTCAATGTATTTGTCAAAACTATTTTCTGTAGGTGTTATCAGTTTAAGTAATACCGATTTATCATTGGAAGTAATGTAATACGTGTGCTGATAATTTACGGTTTTAGTCTTCTTAAAATCAGCTTTAAAGACAGCTTTAAAAATTTGTGCTCCAGTTATAGATTTAAACTTTGCAGTGACTTTAGTAAACTTTACATCATGTTTTTTAGCTACTTCTTTATTGTTTTGACGAATAATGCCGAGTAGTTTTTGTGCATCTTCTTTTTCAATTTCAGAAAACGGAATGGTGTTTACAAAATAAGTTTCCTCATCAGCTTTGTTATAAAAAATGTAACTGTTTCCGTTAAGGCTTCTCGAATTCTGAAGTTCAGCACGTGCTAAAATTTGCTTGTTTTTATTAGATTTTGAATTTAATATTTCAGAATATTTAGCAAGCGATAATCTCTTAAAATTGTCTGGTAATTGCAGCTGTATA
This sequence comes from Winogradskyella litorisediminis, assembly GCF_042675765.1. NCBI lineage: Bacteria > Pseudomonadati > Bacteroidota > Flavobacteriia > Flavobacteriales > Flavobacteriaceae > Winogradskyella > Winogradskyella litorisediminis. The sequence continues at coordinate 111,858 of NZ_JBHTJL010000011.1, forward strand.
CCATCTTCTTCGAGAAAATGTTTAGTGCCAATTGAAGGCGATTGTTCTTGCTTTTCATCGAGTATATTTTCAAGTTTTACATTGTCTTTACAAGACTGTAAACTGATGTAAAAAAATGCTAAAATGAATATACCTATTTTTTTAAATGTCATAATTTATTCTTCTTTTAATCTTTTAGCTTCTAGTTCTTCCGAAAGTCTCTTTTCTATAATAGGAACTATAAGCGTTTTTCTTTTTTCAATTTTCAAAAATGGCATTTTTTCTAAATTACTAGCCATTTTATCATCTGCAATAGGGTGTTTATTTGTTCCTAAAAGTGTAATTTCTCCGTTATTAAAAGCGGACTGTTCTTCTGTTGCACTTTCTTTTATTTTGCGCTGAATTGTTCCTTCTTTTAACTGCTTTAAAAAGCCACCGTTTGTTTCAATATTTTTGAATAATTCTAGAGCTTTTTCTGACAATTGTTCGGTTAAACTTTCGATATAGTAAGAACCGTCAGAAGGATTATTTACTGCATCAAAATAGCTTTCTTTTTTAAGAATAAGCAGTTGATTTCTAGATATACGCTCTCCGAACTCGGTTGGATTTTGAAACAGTTTATTATAAGGCTGATTGCAAATTACATTAGCGCCACCTAAAACAGCACTCATACATTCTGTAGTCGTGCGTAGCATATTTACGTTATAATCGTAAATGGTTTTGTTTCGTCTACTCGGTGTAGCAATAACTTTACAATCTATATTTGCATTATAACTCTTTGCTAAAACAGACCATAATTGTCTTAAAGCGCGGAGTTTTGCAATCTCGAAAAAATAATTACTACCAACTGAAACAGAAAATGTTACATTGAGTTGGTCGAGTTTTTTAGAATTATTTGTAAGATGATTAAGGTACTCATTAACGTGTGCCAATGCATAGGCTAGTTGCTGAACATTATTTGCCCCTGCATTTTGATAATGCGTTAGGTCAACAAAAATTTGATTGCTATTTGAAACAGATTTTTCAAAAGTTAAATGGTCTTCCTTTAGGTTTGAAAACCAATTTCCTGTTTTGCCTAAATGCCCAATAATATCATTGTTAAAGCTGATATTTTTACGTTTCAAACTAGAAATACTTTCGATAAATTCTATTGAAAATTCCGAAGCATTAATATGAATGCCGGTTTCAATTCCTTCAACTAATGTATTTATATCGATTTCAGAATTATTAATATTAAAAATGATGAATTCTGCTCCTTTTTCAATTGCGATTTTTGCTTGTGTATTGGCTTCTCTTGCAGCATTTACTTCAAAAGCTTGAGCAATTTTCCAATCTGTAGCTTTTGATTTTGATACCTCAGGTAAATCTTTAAATTCATCTGCGTGGTAAAAGGGTTTTACATTGATACCATCTGGTGTTTTCCATATTAAGGTGTCATTATAATCTGCACCTTTTAGGTCTACTTGAATTTTTTGTTTCCAAGCTTTTGATGATATTTCTTCAAAATCATTGAATAGTTTACTCATCATTATCTTTTTTAGGAATGCTGTCTTCGTATTCTATAATATAAATTTCTTCGTTAGGCTTTTTCATATAGTAAGTTTCTCTTGCCACTTTTTCTACACCTTCTTCTGTACTTAAAATTTTAATAGCTTTTTTGTCTTTTTCCATCTCATTGCGGTAGTACTCTTTTTCGTTCTCTAACGCTTCAATATCTTTATTTAAATCGTGATGCAAAAGCCACGAGTGTGTATCAAAAAACAACATCCAAACTACAAAACCAACAGTAACAAGAACGAAGAAATTCTTGAAAGGTTTAAGGTATTTTGGATTAAATTTTGTCATCTCTTACTAAAGTCTATCGCTAATAATTGTTTTTACTATGTCAACGGCAACCGTGTTGTATCTATTGTTTGGTATAATGATATCTGCATACTCTTTCATTGGTTCTATGAATTGTTGATGCATTGGTTTTAGTGTGGTTTGGTAACGGTTTAAAACTTCATCAATATCTCTACCGCGCTCCGAGATATCTCGTTTTAAGCGTCTAATTAAACGCTCATCACTATCGGCATGCACAAATATTTTAATATCAAATAATTCTCTAATTTCAGGATTTGTTAATATTAAAATACCTTCAACAATAACCACTTTGCGAGGTTTGGTTAAAACGGTATCGCCAGTTCGGTTGTGTTTTACAAAAGAGTAAACTGGCTGCTCAATAGTTTTACCATCTTTAAGTAAATTAAGATGTTTTACCAATAAATCGAAGTCTATAGAACGTGGATGGTCAAAATTGATTTTTACACGCTCATCGTAACTTAAATGTGATGTGTCTTGGTAATACGAATCTTGAGAAATTACAACAACTTCGCCTTCAGGAAGTTCTTCTATAAGTTTGTTTACAACAGTTGTTTTTCCGCAGCCTGTTCCGCCGGCAATTCCAATAATTAGCATTAATTTCTAAATTTTTTTAAGCTTACAAAGTTAATTAATTAGATGCAGATTACTTTTGGATTTCGGCAACTTCTTTTTCGGTCACTAAATCACCATAATTATTGCCCCAAGAGTTGTTAATATAGTTCATTACATCGGCAACTTCATCATCTTCTAAACCCATAGGCATCATAACACCATTATAAGTTTTACCATTAACAATGAGTTCTCCTTTTTGACCATATTTTATACCGTGAATACTTTCCTCTTGTTTATTTTTTAAATAATCTGAATTTGCCAAAGGTGGAAATGTATTAGCAACACCTTTACCTGTTGCCATATGGCACTGTATGCAAAAATCGTTATAGACCAATCTGCCGCGAGCAATACTTTCTTTTAGTGGATTGCTTTGTACTGTTTCAATATTTTGTTTTGTGCGTCTTTCTTTTTTCTCTTCCTTGATTTTTTCCTTACAAGAAGATAGCACAAATATGAAAAGCACTACTATTTGAATTATTTTGTTCAATTTCATTGAAACGTTGTTTTAGCTGTTTGGTACAATTTTTACAATGCCTTTATTTTCAATTGCAACATAAATAAAACCATCTGGTCCTTGCTGGACATCTCTAACACGACCCATACCTTCAAGTAATTTTTCTCGCTTTACAACTTTATTGTTTTTTAAAACTAAACGCTCTAAATATTCAAATTTTAAAGATCCAACAAGTATGTTATTTTTCCAATCGGGATATTTGTCTGATGTTACAAAAGCCATTCCGCTTGGTGCGATGGATGGTACCCAATAAAAAAGAGGTTGTTGCATACCTTCTTTTGCAGTGATGTCTGTAAATTTTGTACCGCTATAGTTTACGCCGTAACTAATAACAGGCCATCCAAAATTTTCTCCTTTTTTAACAATGTTAATCTCGTCACCACCTTTTGGTCCGTGCTCATTGACCCAAATTTCTCCTGTTTTTGGGTGTTTAGCCATGCCTTGCGGATTACGATGACCGTAACTAAAAATTGCTGTTTTAGCATTCTCTTTATCTACAAAAGGGTTATCTTTTGGTACACTTCCGTCGTCGTTTAATCTATAGATTTTTCCGCAGTCTCTTGTGATATCTTGAGGGTTTTCATCACGATTTCCACGATCACCAACCGAAAAATAAAGGAAACCTTCATTATCAAACTCTATACGAGAGCCAAAATGTTGTCCACGTTTCGAGTTTGGTTCAGCTTTATACAAACGTGTAACTTCGGTTAATTTGTTGCCATTTAGTTTAGCTCTTATTAATGCTGTGTTTCCGCCTTCGCCATCGCCATCTTTAGAAGCGTGAGTTATATAAATCCACCCATTTTCTTTATAATTAGGATGTAACTCAATGTCTAATAAACCGCCTTGACCACGAACGTAAATTTCTGGTAAACCTTCAATTTGTGTCTTTTTTCCATCTTTAAAATGAATAAGTTCGCCCGTTTTTTCTGTTATCAAAATAGAGTCATCTGGCAAAAACACAAATCCCCAAGGAATACTTAAGTCTGGTACAACAATTTCGGCTTTGTAATTAACATTAGTCGCAGGCTCAGCTTCAACAGGAGATTCTGTACCAACAGGTATTTGTTGTTTAGATTGCTCAGTATCATTTGAAGCTACTTCTTTGTTTTCTTTGTCTTTGCAAGAAGCGAAAATTACGCCAATTGCAAGAAGTAAAATTTTAATCTTTTTCATGGTTTATGTTTTACTTTATAAAGTTACTTATATTTTATTTAAAATGAATAGTTAAAATTAAGTCCTGCATAATAATTTACGGGATTACCAGGATAAAAATAGCGCGGTTGGCTACCCCCAAAACCTTGAGTGTTTATTAATATTTGAGAGGCGTACTTTTCATCAAAAACATTATTCAAACCATAAAATATTGAAAGCTGTATTTTATCTGAAAATGTTTTTTGGTAACCAATTTTAAAATTAGTTAAGTTGTAATTTTCGCTATAAAGATTGTTACTGTCTGTGATTGGTTGCTCACCAACATGCTGAAAATTGATGTTACCAAAAAAACCAATTTTTGAAGAAAAATCTAGTCCTGCATTTAGTACTTCTGAAGGTACACCAGTTAAGTCATTTCCTGAAAAATTATTGTCACCATCGATAAACTCTTCAAATTTATAATCATTTATACTTAAATTGAAAAAACTATTAACGCTAAAATTTGTCTCATTTATTAATGAAGCATTTAGCGAAAGTTCAATTCCATCATGCAACGTTTGGCCAGCATTTACACCAACAAATTGGTCTTGAGCAGTTCTGCGAGCAACCAATAGATTTCGAACATCTAGTCTGTACACGGCTAAATTATATTGCAATTTGTTTTTAAAGATACTTCCGCGACTACCTATTTCATAATTCCAGCCTGTCTCAGGCTCTAAGTCATTATTTATTTGTCCGCTCGGTAATAGGGTTTCTTGTAAGCTAATAGGAGAAAAGCCTTGACTTATATTTCCATAAATACTTAACTGGTCTGACAACTGATGCGAAACCCCAATTTTAGGAGACCAAATGCCATCGAATTTAAAACTACCTGATTGATTAAGATTGTTTGTAGAAACAGGGAAGTTGTCATCCAAATTGTATTGCGTTTGGTTGTAGTTTAAACCAGCTACTAATAAGGTTTTGTCGGATACATCAAAATTTATTTCGAAAAAGAGATTAAAATATTGTCGATTTTCTTCAAAATCGGAAAGCTGATTACCTTGGACGCTTCCAGTTCCTGCCGGGAAATCTTGATACAAGTTTTGGAATGTTTGCGACTGATAATTGTCTTTAAAATACTCGCCACCAACTGTATATTGAACTGACTTTTTAAGAAATTTTGTTTCTCCTAAGAGGCGACTTCTAAAGCCGTAAGCAAGTGTTTTTTCGTCTAAAATGTTAAAAGGTCGTGGTTCAAAACCATTTCTAAATGAGGTGAAAACGCTTGTAATATATTTTAATTTTGAATTAAAGACGTGATCCCAAGTTACACCAAAAATGCCACGTTGAGAATCTTCAAAACCCTGTGACTGTCTCCATGTAAAAGCCGCAATTTCTGGATTATTTTCAAAATCGTCTTGATTTATCGAGCTTGGAATAAATGCTTTAAAATCTACAAAACTTCCCAAAAATGTAAGTTCGTTTTTAGAGTTTATAAAATGATTTGTAGTTAGTGTAACGGTCTGTCTATTATAATTGTTATTATCTCTAAATCCATCTGCTGTTGTATTACTATAAATACCTCTAAAACTATTTTTAGAATCACCGTGATTAAAGTTAAGGGTAGACTTATACAAATCGAAAGATCCAATCGTAAATTCAGTATTTATTGAAGTTGTGTTTAGATATGCATTTGTTGGATTCAATAAAATAGTACCGCCTAAACCTGCACCAAATGCACTAGACGTAGCGCCTTTTGTAATTTTTATTTGCGAAATAGCATTTAGTTCAAAATCTTCAATATTAGTTTCTCCGCTGCCGTTAGTTAAAGGAATATCTTTAAAATAAGCTCTAATTTTTGAAGTATCAAAAAGGTTTCTAGATCCAATACCTCTGATAGTAAGTCTATTTGTGTTTAGTGCGCCACTTTGCATAAACACTCCTGGAGAACGATTAACTGCTTCCGAAATGTTAATTGAATTACCGCGTTCGATATCTTTTTGAGAAATAATTGATACTGTAGAAACGGATTCTTTTAATTCCTTCGGAATATGATTGGCATCAATAACAACTTCATTTAATTCTGATGCTTTACTGTGGAGTTGTATAATTTGAAAATCTTTAGATTTAACTTTAAATCTTAACGTATTATAGCCTAGTCGTTTGAATGTGAATGTGCCAATGGTTTCAAGATTAAAAACACCTAAGTCATTTGTAAAGGTAATTAGATTATTGTCTGAAAATATTTCTACGTTCGATAGTGTAGCTCCGGTGACAACATCAATAACTTTTCCTTTAATTTGAGCAAAAATAGATGCAGAAAAAAGAAAAATTAAAAGCGATAAATACTTTTTTAGTATAATGATTTTGTAGGTTTTGGTTAGCAAATTTCAACACAAATAAACAGATATAATTTGCTATTTGGTCTAAAATATATGTTAAGGTTAAATACTTGTTGAAAGTTGTTTGGTAAACTTTACATTTTGTATATATTTGCAATCCGAAAATTTGAGGTTTTAAGTAAAATTAGGATTTAAAATTTTGGATATTGCTAAAGAGAGAAAGCCCATGCGCAAGCTGGCCCTTTCGCTAAAAATGTCTTCAATACATTTTCTTTACGCTCTGTCCGGGGTGTAGCGTAGCCCGGTTATCGCGCCACGTTTGGGACGTGGAGGCCGCAGGTTCGAATCCTGCCACCCCGACAAAAAAGCTCAGTATTTACTGGGCTTTTTTATTTTTTAGCTTAGGGATTAATTTTAATCAATCCGTTTATAGTTTTCAGAATACACCATTTCCCCATCATCATCTACTCTTATTTGGCTAAATGTACTATCTGTAATTAATAGCTTATAGCTAAACTCTTGTTGGTCAGCTATAATTTTATTCATCACATTAGAGCCATATTGCATAAGTTCTGTTAGTGTAGAATCTGTTGCTGTGTAACTGCCATAACCAAACCATTCTATTTCATTTTCTGGCATTAGCTTACTCCACATCACTTTATTTTTATTAAACATTTTTACTTGTCTATGGCTTTTATCAGTTGAAAATGAATCTACAATTTTATTGTCTCTGTAATTATAATAGCCAACCATTTCCCAATTGCCTTCTAATACAGACACCTTTGATTTTAAATCTGTTTTTAGATTGTCAACAATTGCATCTTTGTTTGATGTGTCATTTTTGCAAGACCAAAGAATTGCAATAAGTAGGAGAGTTAAAAAAAAACGTTTCATAATTAATTGATTTGAAGTAGTTTATTGATAAGAAGATACAAAAAATAATGATACCATTTTTAATTAAGTTACAACTGTTTAAAACCATTGTTGCTGTTAATAACTTCTATGTAAGGTTTTAGACAAAAAACCTACTTTTGTTTTATAACAAATGAAACAAATTATGTCAGACACAATTGAAAAGGTAAAATGTCTAATTATAGGTTCAGGTCCTGCTGGTTATACGGCTGCTATTTATGCTGCTAGGGCAAATATGGCTCCAGTTTTATACCAAGGCGAACAACCTGGCGGACAATTAACTACCACCAATGATGTTGAAAATTTTCCAGGATATCCAGATGGAATTACTGGACCAGAAATGATGATTCAATTGCAAAAACAAGCTGAACGTTTTGGCTCAGATATACGTCATGGTTGGGTGACTAAAGTAGATTTTTCAGGACCAATACATAAGGTTTGGGTAAATGAAGAAAAGGAAATTCATGCAGATACTATTATTATTTCAACTGGTGCATCTGCAAAATATTTGGGATTACCTTCAGAACAAAAATACTTACAACTTGGTGGTGGTGTTTCTGCATGTGCAGTTTGCGATGGATTCTTTTATCGAAATCAGGAAACAGTAATTGTTGGTGCAGGAGATTCTGCTTGTGAAGAAGCACATTATTTATCTAAACTTTGTAAAAAGGTAACTATGTTAGTGCGTAGAGATGAGTTTAGAGCTTCTAAAATCATGGCAGAACGCGTTAAAAATACTGAAAATATAGAAATACTTTACAATACAGAAACTAAGGAAGTTTTAGGCGATGGTCAGGTTGTTACAGGTGTCAGAGTAAAAAATAATATAACTGGAGATGTGCATGATATTCCTGCTACCGGATTTTTTGTAGCAATTGGTCATAAACCTAATACCGATATTTTTAAAAATTATTTAGATTTAGATGAAACAGGGTACATAATTAACGCAAAACCAGGTACAAGTAAAACCAATGTAGATGGTGTATTTGTAAGTGGTGATGCCGCAGACCATGTATATAGACAAGCTATCACTGCAGCAGGTACAGGTTGTATGGCAGCTTTAGACGCTGAGCGTTATTTAGCAGCTAAAGATGCTAATTTTGAAGTTACTACGCCAACCTATAATTAAATTTAGGTTGTACAGATAAAAAAAGCCAAAGATTTATTCTTTGGCTTTTTTATTTGTTGTAAGTTATTTTTTCTTTTTTTGAAGTTTTGCAGTATCAGTAAAAATCTCGAGTTCTATTTTGGGCTCACCATAAATGTATGTTTCTGTGTTTCCAGAAGCTTTTAATACAAGAAACATTTCCACATTTAAGGAAATATCACTTGTAGATTCAATTAATACATCAGCATTTTTTACACTGTAATTTTTACCTACAAAGTTTGATGAGTTATCTAATCGTAAAGCAACATCTTCTGTATCGCCCTCAATAGTAGCATCAGAACTTTGGTATAAATCAAACTTAGAAGATATTCCTTTTACTAAAGCATCTAGTTTACTATTATCACTTAACGAAAAGCTAGAACTGTCAGCTGTGATATTTAATCTACTTTTTGTTTTTTCTGTAGCTGAAAATTTGAATGTTGAAGACTTTAAATTTAAATATGCTCTAGAATTATCTTTAACAGTTAATGAAACATCGCCTAATTCTAAAGAAGTTAAAGAACGAATTTCTGCAGAATCGTAAAGTGAAATATTGGATAGTTCATCACTGTAGTTTACTGTAATGACTAGTTTCTTTTTTGAAGCTATACGTCTTTGCGTGCTAATGGTTAACACTCCCGATACCATATCGAGGTCAATAATTTCATGCAAATTATCGTCAGCTTCAATCTCAACAGATGGCTTGCTGTTATAAACCAATTGTACTTCAAAATCGTCTTTAATATCAAGCGTGTGAAAGCTATCTAAGTAAGTTTGTTTAATAGTAACATTCCGGTCGCCTTTTATTTTTTCTTTAGACTGTGCATTGGCAAAGGCTATAATTCCCAATAAAAATATTAAGGAGTATGTGTATTTGTTTAATTTCATATTCTAGTAGTTTCCTTATAAACGCTTGCTTAATTTACGTAAATTTTTAAGACGCGGATGTTTATTTAAAAATAGAAACAAATATATACAAAAACCATCCCAAACATTTAATAGTTTAAGATGGTCTTAGTTGATTGCCCCGAAACAATTTCGGGATATGGTTGGTTTATTTAATTTGCTCTTATACTTCCAGAAACTCCGTCACTTTTACTAACGTTTTCAGGATTACCAGAGTATCTAACACTTCCGCCACTTGTTGCGCTAGCTGTTAATGCTTTTGAGGTATTTACCTTAATGTTAGCACCACTTGTTGCTGCTGCGCTTGTAGATTCAGCCTTAAGATTTTCTGCAGCAACATAACTTCCGCTTGTAGAAGCCACAGAAAGCTTGTTTGTATTTCCGCTAGCGGTAATACCTGCACCACTTGTTGAGTTTAATTTTAAAGTATTTGTTTCAACTGCAATATCAATTTGGCTTCCACTTGTTGAGGAAACTACTAGTTGATCTGTCTCAAATGTGTTTTCTACACGAATCGTCGAGCCACTCGTCGTACTAATTGAATAAAGGTCTTTTACATTTAAAATTACCTTTTTTGATGCTGCAGTACGAATATTTTCATTAGTGGAAATTCGCAATGTATTGTTGTCTTCATCAAATTCTGTTGTAATGACATCATGCAAGTTTTGGTCTGCAACGACCGTTAATGATGTTTCGTCTGACTGGGTTAACACAACGTCAATGCCACGACTTACTTTAAGATTTACAAAATCCGATTGTACATCTCGAGTTTCTGTTACGACATTTCCGTCACCAGAAATGCTAGGTCCGAGACTAAAATCAAGATTGCAAGACGTTAATAATAGTGCTAAAATAGTTGCTGTGATAAATTTTACTAAAGTGCTCATAATAGTTAGTTTTTAATGTTGTGCTTCAAAGCTTAAGCTGTGAAGCGTTGATTGATGATTTAAAACAGTTCAAATATTTAAAAATAGGTTGGTTAATTAAATTTTAAATATCTGAACTGTTGATTGATTGGTCTGAACTGTTAATTATCTTTATCTTCTGTGGTGATTTGTACACCGTCTTCGTTTATTTTTACTTTAACTTCTGAGTTATTAGTTGATACACCATTTTCATTGACTTCGATGCGATTGGCATCTGTTTTTATTTCGATACCATTTTCGTCTATCTTAATCCCATTTGGAGCCTTATCTTTTTTAAAACTATCAGTTGTTGTTTCCTCAACAGTACAGCTATTACAAATAACTTTATCTTCATCTACGGTAAGATATTTTTCGCTCAAACCTCTTCTTAGAATTTCTTTATTATTACGTATCCAATACTGAAAGTTGTAAGTTTTTCTATCTGTGATAAACGAAGAGCCTTCAGGTAAGTTTAAGTAAATGGTAACATGCTGGTCACTCAATTTATTTTTAAACTCAGTTGTAAAATAGGAGTCAAGCTGCAATTCGCCATTAACCAAATTATAATTATAATTTATGTTTTCTGCGCGCTGACTTGCCACATCATAATTTCTACCGCGTGCAAAGGTCTTAAGCTTTATGCTCGCTACTGAATCTTTAGTTGAATTAATTACCAATCTTACATCAGAGCTCGAAATTTGTTGTTTTCCATTTTCGTCTTTAAAAATTTTATAACCATGGTGATTGCGAGTGCTGTTACGATTGTATTTATCATGGCTCATCATTTTAATACGTATAGTGTCATTTGTTTTTATGTTTAATTGTTTTTCTGAAACCACTACATTTGCATCGTAAGCATGCTCAGTAGCTTGTTTTACTCCAATTACAGTAATTCCAATAATTGAGCATAACCAAAGACCAAGAAGTGTAAATTTTGCAATATTCCCGATAGATTTTAGATTATTTATGAGGATTTTTAATCCCAAATAAAACACGAAGAAAAAAGGAATACCAATTGCAAAAAACAATAAAAATGACATTAACCAAATTGGAATATTGGCTGCATTAGCCGCGTCTAAAAAGTTCATTGGCGGAAAATGTACAGCATCCGTTATACCAACTGTAAAAAATGCAATAAGCAATGCAACTAGCATACTAATGCCAATAATAATTAATACAACTCCAAAAAACTTGGCAAAAATCGTTAAAAAGAACATGATGATATCACCGATAGTACCAAAAAAACTACGAGATTTTCTTTTAAGACTTTCGCCTTGTTTATCGAAATCTACACTTTTTACGGTATCAGTAATATTATCTGCAACATTCTCGAAACCTTCTTTAATATTGTCGCTATGTTTTTTAAAATCGACATTTTTTACCTTTTCTGAAACAATATCAAATCCATCTTTGATTTTTTTTTCAATGTTGCTAATATTCACAGGTTCACCTGTCATTGTTAGTTTTTCTGCTGTAGTGCTAGCCTCTGGCACTAATGCCCAAAAAATTAAGTAGGTAATGAGAAAAGTACCACCAGAGAAAAGTGTTAAAACCACCCAAAGTAAACGTACCCAAATCATTTCTATTCCTAAATAATGACTTAAACCTGCTGCAACTCCACCGATGTAAGAGTTCTCGGTATCTCTAAATAATTTTTTAGAACTTCCAGATTTGCTTTTTGATTGTTTTGCATACACAGGTTCGTCTTCAAAAATTTCGTCATCTACTAGGTAATCTTCCGGTTGCCCCATAATAGTAATAACATCGTCAACTAACTTAATACCAACAACTTGTTTGTCGTTTTGTATGCGTTCTGTAAACAATTCAGCTATACGAGCTTCGATATCGGCAATGATTTCAGAACGACCTTGAGAGTCTGTAAATGAACGTTTTATAGCCTCAAGATAGCGCGATAACTTAAGATATGCGTCTTCGTCTATATGGAAGAATATCCCTGCTAAATTTATATTGACTGTTTTATTCATTTTTAGTTGATTTTTTTCTGGTTACTAAGTTGACTGCGTTTTGTAAATCACTCCAAGTAGTGTTTAATTCATTAAGAAATAGCTTTCCTGTTTCTGTAAGACCGTAATATTTTCTTGGTGGTCCAGATGTAGATTCTTCCCAACGGTAATTGAGCAGACCTGCATTTTTTAATCTTGTGAGTAGCGGATAAATTGTGCCTTCTACTACAAGCATTTTTGCGTCTTTTAAAGTGCTTAGGATTTCTGCTACATAAGCATCTTCATCTTTTAAGATGCTTAAAATGCAGTATTCTAAAACACCTTTGCGCATTTGTGCTTTTGTATTTTCTATCTTCATAAGATGTGATTAGATGTTATTAAACTGTTCGTTTTTGATTGATTGATTGATTGATTGATTGATTGATTGATTGATTGATTGATTGATTGATTGATTGATTGATGAATTGATGATTTATTTTAAAAAATTTATAGTCAAAGGATACTGATATTCTTTGCCGTCTCTTGCAGAAAGGCTAGCCTTTACAATTAGTGCCAGCTCAATTAAGAAGCCAAGAAAAGCTAAAACTCCAAGTCCGCCAGTGATATAAAGTAGAGGCGAAGGTTTACCGATATTAATATGAAAATCGTAAAACCCATTAAAATTTATAAAATCAATACCGTTGAATATTTTGAAAATAAAAAACGGAATACTCACCGTACCAATAATCAAGGCATATAACAATACACTAATCTGAAAATTAATCGCTTGCTTACCATGTCTGTCTACAAACTCCGATTTATCTTTGTTAACAATCCATAGAACAATAGGTCCAATAAAATTACCAAACGGAATTATGAATCTCGAAAATGTGGACAAATGAATAAAAGTTGCAATGTTTTTATGATGATTATTAGTCATGATTAAAAAGTATATAATAGTTTCTTATACAAATATATGTCTTTAAAAAGGTATTATGTTACGCATAGTACTTAAAATTAACATTTTATTAACATTAGTTAAGAATGAATATTTGACTTATTTTAGTCGGAAATAATTAGATTCTGCATTGTATTTTAGATAAATTATTATGAAGATAACAGCCTCAAAACTCAATAAATACTGTATGTTTAAGCTACCAGCAGCATACTTCTCAGGTGTCAGAGCCACTTATATCGATGATACAAAATGTACGGTAAGAGTAAAACACCGATGGATAAATCAAAATCCGTTTAATTCTATGTTTTGGGCAGTACAAGGAATGGCCGCAGAATTAACAACCGGTGCTTTGGTGATGCAGAAAATCCAAAATTCAGGTAAAAAAATATCGATGTTGGTTGCTAATAATAACGCCTCATTTAGTAAAAAAGCGACAGGCAAAATTACATTTGAATGTATTGAAGGCAAAAAATTAGACGAAGCCATAAGCAAAGCCATCGCGACCAAAGAAGGTCAAACCGTTTGGCTAAATGCCAAAGGAGTTAATGAAGACGGCGTTGAGGTATCTAATTTTAATTTTGAATGGACGCTGAAAGTGAAGAGTATAAAGTGAAGATTGAAAGGTGTGGAATCATTTAGATGTGTTTCTTAATTTTTATAGAAATTTAGAATTACAGCTTTTATATGTAACAAACGTTTTATAACCGCTACAAATAAATTAAAATTAATTTGAAGTCTTAGAGAATAACTTCAAAACAAACAACTTTTCACAAAAAAAATAAAACAATGAACGCACACGAAATAGACTATCGTATTTACGGTGAAGAAATGCAATATGTAGAGATTGAACTTGACCCACAAGAAGGTGTTGTGGCAGAATCTGGAAGTTTTATGATGATGGATGAAGGTATAAAGATGGATACCATATTTGGCGACGGTTCAGAAAAAGACAAAGGTATTTTTGGGAAAATTTGGGGTGCTGGAAAGCGTATTCTTACTGGAGAAAGTTTATTCATGACAGCGTTTTACAACGATTTTGTAGGTAAGCGAAACGTATCGTTTGCTTCGCCATATCCAGGCAAAATTATTCCGATTGACCTAATGGAATTTGGTGGAAAATTTATTTGCCAAAAAGATGCATTTCTATGTGCAGCTAAAGGTGTAAGCGTTGGTATCGAATTTTCTAAAAAACTCGGTCGCGGATTGTTTGGCGGCGAAGGCTTTATCATGCAAAAATTAGAAGGCGACGGTATGGCTTTTGTCCATGCTGGCGGCACCATGGCAGAACGTACACTTGAGGCAGGACAAGTAATGAAAGTTGACACAGGTTGCATTGTAGGTTTCACCCAAAGTATCGACTATGATATCGAATTTGTTGGAGGTATTAAAAATTCTATTTTTGGAGGTGAAGGTTTATTCTTTGCAAGACTAGAAGGACCAGGAAAAGTTTACATTCAATCTTTACCATTTAGCCGTTTGGCTAGTCGTGTTCTGTCTAGTGCTGCAAAAAGTGGCGGTAATAAGAAGGGAGAAGGCAGTATTCTAGGAGGTTTGGGCGATTTATTAGATGGTGATAATCGGTTTTAGAAATTGTTAATTAACAAAATGTCTTGTTAATTTTTTATACTAAAGATTAAACAAAACTTTTTTTTACTAAATTTATAAAGTAAATAAATGCTTATAGATAAAATTACTTTCGTTTAACTTAAAAACCCCTAAAAATATGGCGAGAGCAATGTTCGAGTACACTAAAATCGTGCTCAATAAAGTGAGCTTTGATAAAACACTTTTCTGTAGAGAAGTACAAAAAGCAGTTAAGCGTCTTTTACCTTACGAATTAGAAGAACTGCGAATTTTTATTCAAAGTTTAATCCACCAAAATCCAGAGCTAAACCAGTGTATGGTTTACTTAAAAGCATAATAAAAAGCGACATAAAGGTCGCTTTTTTATGATATTTACCCAGCTATTTTTTGTTTAACGGGCTTATAATCTCAACATTACTAAATGCAATAGCACCTCTTATGATACCAGAGATAACATTATGCATGGCATCGATGATTTGCATTTTTAATTCGCTTTTGTGATAAATAATACTCACTTCCCTTGCTGGCGAAGGTTCATTAAAGTGTCTTAAATTTCCAGCTAATTTTTCTCTAAAGTCTAATGTATGCAAATAGGGTAAAAGCGTCATTCCAAGACCTTCGTTAGAAAGTTTTATTAAAGTTTCAATACTTCCGCTTTCAAGCTGGAAATTATCTTCTTTATTATCGCCTAAAGTTTTACAAAGATTAATTACGCCATCTCTAAGACAATGTCCGTCTTCGAGTAGCAACATATCTTCAATATCTAAATCTGAAACGTCAATTGTTTTTTTGTCTTTTAATCTATGATTTTCAGGAATGTAACCAACAAAAGGTTCGTAATATAGAACGCGCTCTTTGATATTATCATTTTCCAAAGGCGTTGCAGCAATAGCAGCATCTAAATGGCCTTCATTAATTCGAATTAAAATTTCTTCAGTTGTCAACTCTTCAATTTTGAGTTTAACTTTAGGATATTTTTTTATGAAATTTTTTAAAAACATTGGAAGTAATGTTGGCATAACTGTCGGGATGATTCCCAGTCTAAATTCGCCACCAATAAAACCCTTTTGTTGATCTACAATATCTTGAATTCGGTCTGCCTCATTTACAATATTTCGTGCCTGAAACACAATTTTACGTCCAACCTCAGTCAACTCAATGGGTTTTTTACCTCTGTCAAATATTATAACATCGAGTTCATCCTCAAGCTTCTGAATTTGCGTACTTAATGTAGGTTGGGTAACAAAACAGCTTTCTGCAGCTTTTGTAAAGTTTTGATGTTCTGCAATAGCTAAGGCGTATTTAAGTTGTGTGATGGTCATGATATCAATTTAGACTATAAAAGTATAACAACTATTGATAAAATCTATAGCAATTTTAAAAATTTCTTATCTAACTTTATAATTCTAAAAGAAATAATTATGACATTAAATAGCATAGGTTTAGATACCGAGAAAACAAAAGAATTAGCACAAGATTTAAATCAGTTGCTGGCCAATTTTCAATTGTACTACCAAAATTTAAGAGGTATTCATTGGAATATACGAGGACGCGCATTTTTCGATTTACACGTCAAGTTTGAAGAATTGTATACAGATGCCAATCTTAAAGTTGATGAAGTCGCTGAGCGTATTTTAACCTTAGGAGCAACACCATTGCATACTTTTGATGATTATACAAAAGCTGCAAAAGTACCTGTTGGTAAAAACGTTAGTAAAGACAATGTAGCAGTACAGTTAATTGTAGATTCACTAACAGAACTCTTAAAAATTGAACGTCAAATTCTTGATAAATCTGATGAGGCAAATGACGAAGGTACCAATGCAATGATGAGTGATTTTATTACTGAGCAAGAAAAAACAGTTTGGATGATGAAAGCTTGGTTAGGCGAAACTGTCTAAATTTTATATTTAAAAAAAGACCGTATTTACGGTCTTTTTTTGGTTGATTGATTGATGTTTTATTTTTTAGAATCTTATATTAAGTTCTAAATCTTTATCAGCTAAAATAAACTTAGCATCACTGAATTGTGGTGGTCCATAAGACATAACGTTATTTGATGCGCCGTAATCCTCTAATGGCATTCCGTTTGCTCTAAAGTCCATTTTTCCATTATTGTTAGCGTCATGATTTGCTAATACAGCATATTCTCCAGGTTTTACGTTCTCAAAAGTTACAACAACTTTATTGTCTTCAATTTTTGAAGCTGTCGCTTGTATTGGCTCAGTCTTCATAAATGTGTCCTTATTGTGCAAAGCTAACATTACAACACCATCATTATTGCTTACGTTGTCAATAGTTACCGTAATGGTTTTGCCATCTTGGGCAAAGGAGAATAAAGAGGTTATTACTAGTGCGATAGATAAAAATAAATTCTTCATGTTATTTGATTTTATGGTTCGTTTCTAATTGATGATTCAAATATCTGGTATAAAATCAGATTTAAATAATTCAATTTACCGAACTGTAATTAATTGATGATGAATTGTAAAAACTAAAAAATTCCATCTTCTAAAACCTTAATACCATACTTTAAGCTTCGTAAGAAATAGGGGAAAAGTCAAAAAAACTATAATAATCCTCGCGCTTTTATTTCTAAATATTTATTAATTGTATTTATGGTCAGTTGTTCTGGCGGCGTTAAAATACTTTGAATACCATGTTTTTGAAGTTCTTTCACCATTAAGCGTTTTTCATAAGCAAATTTTTCAGCAATGGTCTTATGGTAAATAGATTGAAGGTCTTCGGCATTTTCTTTGATTATAGTATCAAGCTCAGTGTTTTCAAATAAAATAACCACAAGCATATGCTTTTTAGAAATGGCTTGCAAATATGGCATTTGACGTTTTAGTGCACTTAAATGCTCAAAGTTTGTGTACAATAATAAAAGACTACGATGCGTCACTTTTCGTTTTAATTGGGCATAAAGTAAACTGTAATCGCTATCTGAAAAAAGCGTATTTATGTTATAGAGTGATTCTAAAATTCGGTTGAGATAAGTGAGTTTGTTTACTGCTGGCAAAAAAGTTTCTATTTTTTTTGAAAATGAAATCATTCCTACTTTATCATGTTTTTTTAAAGCTACATTACTAAATGCTAAAGTCGAGTTTATAGCGTAGTCCAATAATTTTAATCCATTAAAAGGCATTTTCATAACGCGGCCAGCATCAATAATAGAGTAAATAGGTTGTGATTTTTCATCTTGAAATTGATTTACCATCAATTGCGCATGCTTGGCTGTGGCTTTCCAATTTACCGTTCTAAAATCGTCTCCGCGGACGTATTCTTTAATTTGTTCAAATTCTGATGTGTTCCCGATACGTCTTATTTTCTTTAAACCCAATTCAGTTAATGCATTACTAATGGCGAGAAAATCGTATTTCTGCATTTGCATAATCGACGGATAAACCATTACCATTTGCTCGTTCTGAAATTGATATTTTCGTTTTACTATCTTCAACAAAGTTGAAACGTAAACATTAAGATGTCCAAAATAATATTCACCTCTATCAACAGGTCTTACTAAATATTCAAAATCGTGAGATTGTTTCGGATTAATATTCACTTTATATGAAAAATCGCGCTTTTGAAACTGAATAGGCAGCTCATCAATAACATCAATAATCGCTTTAAAGCCATATTTGTTTTTAATGGTAATTGGCACAGGGTTGTTATCACTATTTGAGAATTTGTCAGGTAAAATGCGTCGAGCCTCAATGCCTTTTTTTGTTTGATACAACATTAGAATATCCACCAAAACCACTACGCCAATCCCAATGGTAATAATCCAAGCCACAGAGAAAAATACGGGCAACCAAAAACTTACTACAAAGCACAACGCAGCTAGCGCAATGTAAATGTAGAATTGTTTGTGTATGTATAAGGATTTTATGAATTTCATATTTCTTGTAAAGGGTATTTTCGCGCAAAGGCGCTAAAACGGAAATTTTTTTTTGATTCTAAATTGTATTAATATTTGTATCTACTTTTTTTTGAATACTGCGACTGCGACTGAATACTTAATACTGCCAACTAATCAACGCGGTACTTCAACAGATTGCACAATCATTTCTATAACATTTTCGGTTTGCATGCCTTCCATTTCGCGCTCTGGTGTAAGTATAATTCTGTGATTTAATACTGGATTTAGTGACTTCTTTACATCTTCTGGTGTTACAAAATCACGACCATTAATTGCGGCAAATGCTTTTGCAGTGTTTAAAATGGAAATTGATGCTCTTGGCGAACCTCCTAAATATAAATGTGGATGATTTCTGGTTTTTGAAACTATCTCTGCGATGTATTGAATGATTTTTTGTTCCACAATAACCGATTGCGTTTTTGATTTATAATCGGCTAAAGATACCACATCTAAAACAGGATTTATTTGTGCTTGTGGTGCTTCACCTTTACGCTCATGATGTGATGCAATAATTTTTACCTCGTCTTCTAAAGACGGATAATCGACCTTGATTTTAAAAATAAAACGGTCTAATTGCGCTTCTGGTAAGGCATAAGTTCCTTCTTGCTCAATTGGGTTTTGGGTTGCCAAAACCATAAAAGGGTCTTTAAATTTATAGGTGTTTCCATCTATTGTCGCTTGGCGCTCTTCCATGGTTTCAAACAATGCGGCTTGCGTTTTTGCAGGTGCACGGTTAATCTCGTCAATCAAAACAATATTAGAAAAAATAGGACCTTGTTTAAATTCAAATTCCGAAGTTTTCATATTTAAAACCGAAGTTCCTAAAACATCACTTGGCATTAAATCTGGAGTAAATTGAATTCGGCTAAAATCTGTTTTTAAAACCTTAGCAAATAATTTTGCAGTCACAGTTTTTGCAATACCAGGAACACCTTCAATAAGTACATGGCCGTCTGCTAAAAGTGCAACAATGAGTAATTCCACAAAATTATCTTGCCCTACGATGACTTTTCTTAGTTCGGCTTTTATGGCGTCTACGGACGATTTAAGTGCTTCAAGCTGAATTCTATTATCAAAATTTATATCAGAAATATCTGCTGAGTTTTTTGCGTCGTTTAATTCTTCGTTTTCCATTGGTTATGGGATTTAAAATTTTCTATAAGACTATTTAGTCTTTCGAGTTGTATGTTATTTATTGTGTGTTGTTCTTGAATACGTTTAATGTAACCGAAAAGCTTCTCTGTATCTTCAATGGAATTGTTACTTCTGGCGGCTAAATTCTTCAAAAAATTGGCATCAACCGTTGACGTATCGAGATACATTTGCTTTCTAATATACTCTAAAAAATGCTGAATTTTATGATGTGCAATTTCGCTATGTTTACTGCTTTCGTAATACATATTAGCAATAGTTCTTGTAAAATCTACCGTTTGATTATTTAGTGGCTTCACTATCGGGATGGCGCGCTGCTTTCGTTTTCCTTCAAAAATAATGTAGAAAATAACGCCAATTAAAACCAAATAATAGGCCCATTTTAAGTTTGGATTATTTAAAAACAAATACATGGGTGATGTATAAAACTTTTTGCCAGACTTGTAATGTTGGTCTAAATAAATAGGTTTCGAAATATCTAAATAAGACAATAAACCAGCTGTATACTCTTGGTTTGGAGCATTTAAAATGAAGTAATTGGTATAAGCCTGTGGAAAACTATTCAGGATAATTTCTCCATTTCCCCAAGTTTGTTTAATAATGTTAACGCGTTCATTTTTTATAGTGTCGGTTTCCTTGCGGATTTTATCGACAACACCAATGACTCTGGTTTTTGAACTATCAATCTTATTAAAATGAAATAGAGTAGATGCTTTATCGAATTTATATTTCTTAGTTTCAAAAACGGGATTAACTAATTTTACTTCAAATTTATTTTCAAAATTATCGAAGATATTTACCGATTCCATAGCTAAATTTAGCGTGTCTAGTAATTTTTCTTCAAATGTTAAAGATGAAACCACAAGAGTATTGCCTTCTGAAGTCCACTTTAAAAGACGCTCTAACTCGGCTTTACCAAAATTTACATTATTATTAAAAAACAGGTATGTGCCTTTAATGTTGTTTTTCCTAAGATATTCAAAAGGTGGTCTATCTATAGGAATCACGGAATCTGATATGCGTTGCAATTGCTCGGTAAACACCAAACTGCCAAACGGTATTTTATGATGCGTGGCATAAGATGGAAACCAATTGATGTCTTTAGGTTTTGTCATTTCAAAAACCACGAGCGCCAAAATTCCTAATATGGCAAGAGTAATATATATTTTTCCTCTTTTACCCATGTTTTATGCTGTTGTTTAAATATTCAAAAGGCAGTTTAAGATTCTCAAACTTTAGGGCATCAACCGCAAATTCGCCATACCAAACGTAATCGTAAATTCGGGTAATATTTATAAAATCCGGCTTTAAAGGTGAATGTCTAAGTTCTTGAATGTAATCTTCATTTGTTTTCTGTGCTTCCCATTCAATTGTTTCGTTTTCTGATAGTTTTTTCAAAGACAGAAGATAATAATATCTAATAGCCAATCTGTAGTTTTTTTGTTCTATAGCTTGCTGAATTAAGGCATTAATGTCTTCGTTTTTTATGATTTGTTCTTCTTCGGTATAGGAGATGCTCCCTTTTTCTTTAGCCTTGGTTGTTAAATTTTTGGAGTTTACTTTTAAGAAAAATCGAATTAAAAAATAAAAGAGTACGCCTAATAATAAATAGGGTAAAATTCTAAATATAATAAACAGGAAACCTTCAGCCGAGCCTACACCAAAAATAGCTTCCCAAAACTTTCTTAGAAAGTTTTTTAACCAGCGTTTAATTTTGTCAATTATGGTAGTTTCTTCTTCAACTTCAGTGTAGTTAAAGTCGTCATTGTTTTTATAATCCTCTAAATCAGACTCGGAAATTTCTTGTTTTTCAATAGTGCTATCGTCATAAAAATTGGGTGCAGTGTCTTGTTGAGACACTGCAAATGCCCCAAGACTTAAGCAAATAATGAAAAAGATAATGCGCATTTAGTCTTCCGTATTACCAATGTTGCTTATGCGCTCATACGTGCCTGTAAAGTTTACCTTTTCATTCAAATGAAAGTATAAAAACACGCCACAAATAATAGGAACTACATTAAGTACAACAGAAAATATATTTGAAAGAATATTCAGAAAAATAAAAATCGGGTCTGGTTGTAATACCGAAGCACCTGGGTCAATTTCTCCCGAGAAAATTCCTGTACCAATTAATGTATAAATCGCGGCTGGTAAAGCAACTATAAAATTTAGTATATATACAAGTATTGCCACTACAATGATTATGCCTAGAGAAACCCAAAAATCAGCATTCACTAAAGAGTATGATTTTGAGTACGAATCAGATACATTACTGTTTTCATTAAAAACATAAATACTTAATACAATATACATTGGCACCATAAAATATAAAGCAGGTAAAATGCATAAACTTAGAGTTATTGTCAATGTTGCCCATTTAAGAAATCCTAATCCTAAAAATCCAGTAAGTGTTTTGTAAACATTACGTTTAATTTCCTCACTATTAACATTTCCAGAGTTTGCTATATAAGATTTAATGTAATGAAGAGATGATGTACTAATAAACATGATTGCAACAAATAACATTAAATAATACAGATAAAATATAGGATTAGTAAATTGATAACTTAAAACCTCGAAAATATCCATATTCATAGTTTCTCCTGCACTGTAAGTATATAGTGCAGTTGTTAATAGAAAAACTGTAAGCGCAGGACCAGATATGGTAAAAATAGTCTTCATAAATGGTTTAAACTCATTACGGATAAAATTGAAAGTATCTGATAATAAAGCGCCAAAATCGCGTTGTTTTTTAAATTCTATATATGGCTTGTTCATTTTTTATTCTGTTGGTTGAAGTGAAATTTTGTTTTTATTGGTTGATTCTTCAGAAAATCTTTTATGTAATTGTATTGGGTAAATAACGTAATAAAATAGAATGAGCGCTAATGAGCTGCCAATTATAAGTATGGCAAGCCAATCTGGCATTTCGGTATGTCTGGTAACAAAACCTTCTAAAAATCCAGCGATGATAAAAAACGGAATGGTACTTATAAGAATTTTAAGCCCATTTTTAACGCCGCGTTTAAAAGATTCTAATCGTGTATAAGTTCCTGTAAATAGCATACCATTGCCCATTACCAAACCTGCACAACCTGCAATAACAATTACAGAAATTTCGATAGTTCCATGAATCCAAATAGTTCTTGCAGATTCCCAAAGTAAGCCTTGCTCGTAAAAGAAATATTGAAAACTGCCTAGCATAATACCATTTCGTAGCATAATGTATAAACTGCCAACGCCAAAGAGAATGCCATAGCCAAATGCCATAAGCGCCACTTTAATATTATTTAATGTTATGCCCAAAAACATATGAAATTCGCCTTGTTCTTTGTAAACCGCCATTGGGTCTCCTTTTTCAATATTTTCTAAAGTCATGTTTACATAACCGTCGCTTAAACCAAATGTGCGCACAAAGTCGTCATCACTAGCGGTAGAATACGCACCGACAAATACAAAAAAGGCAAAGGTTAAAAATGCAATGAGCAACTCCCGATGGTGCTGGCGAAACATTAGAGGAAACTCCGTTTTAAAAAAAGAAATCAGTCTATTTTTGGATTCTTTTTTTGTCTTATAAATTCGTTGATGTGCTTTGGTAGCCAACTGATTAAGATAGCGTTCGGTATTACTACTCGTATAAAATGTTTTGGCATAACTCAGATGGTCTGTAAGTTCTATATAAATATCCGAAAGTAAATCTGGATCTATATGTGTTTTATTTGAAAGAACGCTTTCAAATTCTAACCATTTATCTTTATTTTGCTTCACAAAAGCGGCTTCGCGCATGCAGTCTTTCTTTAGGCTATCAAAGAAAAGAAAATATGAATGAATTTCAAATAGAAACTGCCCAAAATGTAGGCATTAACCAAAACGTGGCACATATTGGTGACCGAATGCTCGCTTATCTTTTAGACAGCGTCATTATCTTTGCCTATACCATTTGTGTATTTTTACTTTTAGGGACTTTAAATTTAGATTTCGGAACCACTTGGGCCATTTACCTTTTGGTCTCTTTACCAGCCTTTTTGTACTATGTTTTGCTAGAAACTTTTTGGAATGGAAAAACCGTTGGTAAGTATGTTACAAAAACTCGTGTTGTTAAGCTCGATGGTTCTAAACCAAGTTTTGCCAATTATTTTGTTCGCTGGATTTTAAGAATCGTAGATGTGGTAATGACCTTTGGCGGATTAGCAACATTGACCATATTAATAAAAGGAAATGGCCAACGCGTGGGAGATATAGCTGCCGGAACAACAGTTATTAGCGAAAAAGAAAAGCTTACCATCGAGGATACGGTAATGAAAGATTTACCTCTAAATTACACACCAACTTACAGCCAAGTTACATTACTTACCGACACCGATGTACAAACCATAAATACTTTGTATAAAGATGCAGTTTATAACGGCAACCATAATGTGATTTTAAACTTAAGTATAAGATTGCAAAAAATTATGCAAATAGAAACCAACGAAACTCCAATTAATTTTATAGCTACCGTAATTAAAGATTATAATTACTATACGCAAAGCATGTAAGCAGAACCTTTTTTTACTAAGAAGAAATTGGGTAAATCGCTTATCCCGAAATCGTTTCGGGATTTATTAAAAATAATTCTTTTATAAAATTGATTAAAGGTCTATTATAAATAAAATAACAAATGTTCATACAAACTATAGATATTTTAGGAACAATTGCTTTTTCAATCTCTGGTGTTTTAGTAGCCATGAATAAAAAAATGGATGCTTTTGGGGTATTTATTATTGCCTTTGTGACAGCTGTTGGTGGTGGAACTTTACGAGATTTATTAATTGGTGCAACACCCGTGTTTTGGATGACAGATATGACGTTTATAATTGTGATATCTGCCGCTGCATTATTTGCAGTTATTTTTAGAAATTATATAAAACATCTAAGACGTTCGCTTTTTCTTTTTGATACTATTGGTATAGGATTATATACAGTTATAGGAATAGAAAAAGGAATGGCTGTTGATTTACATCCAATATTTTGCATCATTTTAGGAACTATGTCTGCCTGTTTTGGTGGTGTAATTCGTGATATTTTGTGTAATGAAATACCAGTGATTTTTAGAAAAGAAGTATATGCTACAGCTTGTATTTTAGGTGGTCTAACTTATTTTTTGATGTTAGAATTTCTTGAAGATAGAAACTATCTTTTTATTATAGCTGGTTTAGTTGTCATTGCAGTTAGGCTTTTGGCAGTAATTTTTAAGTTGACGCTGCCAAGTTTATACAAATCTGAAGCAGAACTCAAATGAAGGTAAAATACATCCAAATTATTTGTGGATTACTTTTAGTTCTCCGATTCTTTTTACTTCAATTTATACCATTGCTAGACCATACAGAATCACGTTATGGTGAGGTAGCAAGGCTTATGGCAGAGACAAATAATTATGCTGTTCCTCAAATTGATTATGGCGTAGATTTTTGGGCAAAGCCACCATTATCAACTTGGTTATCTGCAATTGGTGTTGAGATTTTTGGCGAAACTGAATTTGCTGTAAGATTATCTTCTTTTATTTTAGGAATATTAATATTACTAATTTGTTTTAAGGGATTTCAGTTTTCAAAAAAACAACGTTGGATTTTAATTGCGCTGATATTAACCATTCCAGAATTTTATTTACATCTCGGCGTCGTTTCTACCGATATGTCATTGCTTTTAGCAGTCACTTTGGTTATAGTTTCCTTTTATAACATCATGTTTTATGAATCACATAAAATTTGGGGTTATCTATTTTTTGTTGGTTTAGGTTTGGGTATGTTGGCTAAAGGGCCAATCATTTTTATTTTAACGATGCCAGCAATTGTAGTTTGGTGGTTTTTTTCTAAGACTAAATTTATAGAAATCAAGAAATTTCCTCTCGTTTTAGGAAGCATTTTAACTATATTAATAGCACTTCCATGGTATATTATTGCCGAAAAACAATCTCCTGGATTTATAGATTATTTTATTATTGGCGAACATTTTCAGCGCTTCTTCAATCCCGATTGGGTAGGCGATAAGTATGGCGAACCACACGTACAGCCATTTGCTATTATTTGGGTGTTTTTTGTTGCATTTTTTTTACCGTACTCGATATTGTTTATTTTGAAGTTGGTAAAACAATTCAGAACTATATTCGAAAATAAAGAAACATTATTTCTACTTACAATGATAATTTGGCCGTTATTTTTCTTTACGTTTTCTACGAGCCTTATTCATACATATACGTTGCCTGTTGTGGTGCCTTTTGCGGTTTTATTGGTGAAGTTGCTACCAGATTTAAAAATCATTAAAACCTATTTTAAAGTTTCACTAATTCTACCGATTACTGCAGTCATTGGCATTTTGGTTTTTACTTTTAAGCCGGAATTAAAGGATACGTTTCGTACAGAGAAATATTTGGTTGAACATATAAATCATCAAAACATTCCAATTTATCATTTTTATTTAAAAACCTTTTCAGGCCAATTTTATACTAAGGGAAAGCTAAAAAAAATAGTCGCTGATGATATCGATGTATTAATTAACAAATCAAAATCGGGTAAAGAATTTTATTTAATCATTACCAAATATGATAGAGAAGCTTATCCTCAAATTTTTTCAGATAAGAATTTTGAAGAATTAAATAGTAACCGCAAAAAGTTACTTTTTCATTTCAATAAAAATTAATATTCTACAGCATCCACTGGCCAAACAGTTTCAAACCATTCGCAAACCACAAGCATTTCTTTAGAAGGTTCGTCATTAGATTCTTTAAGAGTGGCTTCGAAAAAATCCCAATGGACTTTTTTCCATTTTTCAAGTGCATTTTCTGAAGTTCCCATATCTAACGCCGCATATTCTTTAGATATTTTATAAAACGGCATGGTGTCTACCTTTCTAATTTCGATGATAGCCAATGCTTCGCCGTCAAAATCGGTAATAATATGTTTTGTACCAACTTTAGGTAAATCGGCATTGGCATCTTTATACCATTTGTATAATCCAGATGCTGCCTTTTTCTTACCGCTAGCAACTAATTTTCCTAAGCGATTGGCATCCGATTTATTATCATGAAAATACCAAGAATCCGGTAAATCTTTTTTTTCTAATTTTGGATTAGCTTCAACGTATGCTCTCCACATGTTTACAACTGATATCAACGCCTTTTCATTTGTTGCTGTGTTGTCTTTGCAGCTGAAGATTAGTGCTAATAGAATTAGAGATATTTTTTTCATTTTTTCAATTATAAATTTCAAATAAAAACACCTTCTCTAAAAATAGAAAAGGTGTTTTAAAAGTTTTAATTTTAATTATTTTGTCACAGGAAATCCTCTATCGCGCATCAACGCTTCAATCTTCGCATCACGACCTCTAAAATTTCTGTAAGCTTCAGCAGGATCCATAGCATTTCTTGGTGCAAATAAATATTTCACTAATTTATTAGCAACCTCTTTATCGTAAAATCCACCTTCGGCCTCTTTAAACGCTTCTGAGGCATCGCTAGTTAAAACATCTGCCCACATGTAACCGTAATATGCTGTTGCGTAACCTTCACCAGAAAATACGTGTCCAAAATGTGGTGTCCTATGACGCATCGGCAACTCTTTTGGCATACCTAATTCGTCCAGAGTTTCGCGCTCAAAATTATCAATATCTATATTAGTTGGGTCAGCTAAGTGTAATTTCATATCTATTAATGCCGATGCTAAATATTCAGTGGTACCGAAACCTTGATTAAAAGTTGATGCTTTTTTGATTTTTGCCACTAATTCAGCAGGAATTGATTCCCCTGTTTTATAATGTACCAAATATTTGTTGATGACTTCATCCGTAGATAACCAACGCTCTAACAATTGCGATTGAAACTCTGTGTAATCTCTAACGCCACCTTGTAATGTTGGGTACTTTACATCTGCAGCAAAAAAGTGGAGTGCATGACCAAATTCGTGGAAAAAAGTATTAGCATCGTCCCAAGACACTAACACAGCTTCGCCTGGCGCAGGTTTTACAAAGTTACTATTGTTAGATGCTAAAACATTGGTCTCACCTTCAAACGACGTAGAACTACGATAGGTCGTTGCCCAAGCTCCAGAACGTTTACCTTCGCGAGCAAAAGGGTCTAAATACCAAAGTCCAATATTTTTACCAGAATCTTTATCGGTGACTTGCCAAACTTTTACATCTTCATGAAATACAGGAACCGAACCGTCAGTAATTGGTGTAAAATTATAATTAAATAATTCGCCAGCTACAAAAAACATGGCTTCCGTAAGTTTATCTAATTGTAAATATTGTTTGACTTCATCACTGTCTAAATCGTATTTCTTTTTGCGTACCTTTTCAGCATAATATCGGTAATCCCAAGGTTCAATAGTAATGTCGTCGCCAAGTTCATCAGCAACAGCTTGCATATCCGCTACTTCTTCTTTTACACGTGCAATAGCAGCAGGCCAAACTTCGAGCATAAGATTCATAGCGTTTTCAGGTGTTTTTGCCATACGGTCTTGTAAACGCCATTCTGCATAGTTGTCGTAACCCATTAAGCCTACGCGCTCTTTACGTAGTTTTAAAATTTCCGCAATCAATTGATTATTATCATATTCATCACCATTATCGCCACGAGAATAATAGTTTTCCCAAACTTGTTTACGTAATTTGCGCTCGGTGGAATATTTCAAAAACGGGTCCATTGAAGACCTTGTATTTACAATGGCGTATTTTCCGTCTTCACCTTTATCTGTAGCAATCTTTGCAGCCGATTTTATAAAACCATCGGCCAATCCGCCGAGTTGGTCTTTTGTAAGATAAGTGACATAATTTTCCTCGTCATGTAAAACGTTATTGGCAAATTTGTTGTAGAGGCTAGATAATTCTTTATTAATTTCTGCATAACGTTTCTTTTTCTCGGCATCTAGATTTGCGCCATTCATTTCAAAACCCTTGTAAGTCAATTCTACAACACGTTGCGCTTGGGGTTCTAATGGGGTTTCTTGAGAGGCTTCGTATACGGCTTTTACACGTTGAAAAAGTTTTTCGTTTTGAGAAATTTTGGAGTTGAATTCGGATAATTTTGGAGCTAATTCGGCTTGTACGTCTCTAAATTCTGGAGACGACATGTTTGAAGATAGGATGCCGTAATAGGCAAAAACTCTATTTAAATCTTTACCTGCACTTTCCATCGCCACAATGGTGTTTTCAAAAGTTGGTGCTTCCGTGTTATTGGCAATTGCATCAATTTCTTCAAGATTTTTTGTCATCGCTGTTTCCATTGCTGGTTTAATATCTGCAACAGTCATTTTATCAAATGCAGGAACACCTTGATAAGGGCCTTTCCATTCTTCTAGCAATACATTTTCTGCCATTGGTTGTTCGGTTTCTTTGGTGTCTTCTTTACAGCTCGAAAATAATACGATGCTACAAAGCGCTACTGTTTTTATAGATTTTGAAATCATAGGTATGTCATTAAATTAATTTAGGAAAGTTATAAAAATTGAAATTTTAGAGTCTTAATTATTCTATAATCTCTACACTTTTAATGAATACATTTTTCAGCGGCCATTCACCTTTATCGGTTTCTACAGCATTGATTTTATCAACCACATCCATGCCTTTAATAACTTCACCAAAAACCGTGTAATCACCATCTAAAAAAGGTGCACCACCTTTTCTGTTCACAATAAAAAATTGATATGGCGAAGCGAGTTTATAAGCATCTTCAATCTCACTACTAGGCATTGAAATTGCACCGCGTTTGTGTGTGTAACCACGTTTTGTGTCTGGTGGTAATAAATAGCGACCTATTTTTCTTCTTCTGTTGGCTATGTCAATGCCGTCGCTACTTCCGCCTTGAATTACAAAGTTGGGAACCACGCGATAAAACTGTGTGTAATCAAAGTAATCTTGCTCGGCTAAAAAGATAAAATTAGCACGATGGTATTTGGTTTTGTCGTAAAGTAAAATATCAATATCTCCAAAATCTGTAACAATACGCACTTTATTTTCTGGGTGCTCATCCGCATATTTACCCAAAAACGTCATGGCATTATTATCGGTTAATCTTGGATATTTTCGTTTAGGTTTCTTTTGTTTTTTTTCTTCTTTTTTTACTGAAGTTGAATCAATTTTATCAATATTTTTTTGTTTAGAAGATTGCTTATCTTCACAGCTCATAACGAAGCAAAGCAATACTAAAAGGAATACTCTCATAAATGAATTTTAATACGTTTTTAGATTCTGTTGTAAATATAAAAGATTTGCCGCTTATTGGCGAAACTGCTCACGCTTTACTCTCGCCACCATACCGTTTAAAACTTGCTGAAAAAAATGCCGAAAAGAAAAAAAAAGCTCCAAAAGCAGGTGTGATGGCCTTATTTTACCCTAATAAAACAAACGAGACCATGTTGGTTTTTATTTTGCGTAAAACATACAAAGGTGTTCACTCTGCACAAGTAGGATTTCCTGGTGGTAAAGAAGAAGATTACGATACTAATTTAATGGAAACCGCTTTGAGAGAAACAGAAGAGGAAATTGGTGTACCGCAAGATAAAGTAGAAGTAATTAAAACTCTATCGCCGCTTTACATTCCGCCAAGTAATTTTATGGTGCATCCTTTTTTTGGAATTTCTAAAGAACGCCTAAAATTTAAAAAGCAAGAATCGGAAGTTGAAGACATTATAGAAGTTCAGTTGTCTGACTTTCTAAACGACGCAAATGTTATAAATACAAAAGTACCAACAAGTTATAATGTTGAGGTTGAAGTGCCTGCTTTTAATTTAAATGATTTGGTTATTTGGGGCGCAACCGCGATGATGCTCAGCGAAATTAAAGTATTATTAAAAGAGGTTTTGTAAGTATTAGTTTTTCTTACATTTGTTATCCGACAATTATTAAAAATCTATGGGTTTATTTAAAACCAATCCTTTTGGACATATACTTTGGGTAAAAAAATGGCTAATCCGTATTCTCGGTTTGTTAACGCACCGTCGTTTTAGAGGCTTTAACGATTTACAGATTGAAGGTTCTGAAATCATCAAAAATTTGCCAGATACCAATGTGCTTTTTATCTCTAATCATCAAACATATTTTGCAGATGTTATTGCCATGTTTCATGTGTTTAATGCGAGTTTAAGCGGACGTTTAGATAATATTAAAAATGTTGGTTACCTATGGAATCCTAAATTAAACATGTATTATGTTGCCGCAAAGGAAACGATGAAATCTGGATTAATTCCAAAGATATTCGCGTATACTGGTTCTATAAGCATTGAACGTACATGGCGAAGCAAAGGGCAAGATGTAAATCGTCAAGTGAAGATGAGTGATATTAGTGCTATTAAAACAGCTTTGGATGACGGTTGGGTCGTTACGTTTCCGCAAGGAACAACAACACCTTTTAAGCCAATTAGAAAAGGAACAGCTCACATTATTAAACAATACAAACCAATTGTTGTACCTATAGTTATTGATGGTTTTAGACGTAGTTTTGATAAAAAGGGGCTGCGTATTAAAAAGAAAAATGTTTATCAATCTTTTGAGGTTAAAGAACCATTACAAATCGATTACGAAAACGAATCTATCGCAGAAATCGTTGAAAAAATTGAATACGCCATCGAGCAACATCCGTCGTTTTTGAAAGTAATTCCGCAAGAGGAATTAGAGGAAAAGGAACGTATGAATCGTGAGTTGAGAGATTGGTAATTCAGTTAGAAGTAAGCAGTCCTCAGAAGACAATTTTCAGTTGTAGTCTTTAGTCAAATTAGTTATTCCGACTTCTCCAACTTCAAGTTTCTAACTAAACCTCTAACTTCTTCAATTCTCTATAATTCTGATTCAATCTTTTTATTAAAATCCCATAAATGAGTTTGTAAATTAACCAAATTACACCGAGTAAAATTCCTGTAAACACTAAACAGATAAAGAATATAAGAGCCAGTTTCCCAGTACTTGCTGTACTAAAAACTTCGGATAATTCAGGATGTTGTTTTATTGAAAAATAAATACTAATTGGTACGCTAATCAGCGCTACTACCAAATTAAAAAGCACATAATATTTTATAATCTTTCGAGTTTTTAGGATGTTTTCCATAAGTTGTTTTACGCTGTCGGTAACAGATATGGCTCTGTGAGATTTCCAGAGTAAATACACAAAAAGTAAAATGATACCCCAATTAATGATATTGAGACCAATGTAAACCCAACTTTGACTTAATTCGCCCAATTGCGATTTTAACTCTTCAGACATTACAAATGGCATGGCATTCACAATTATCCAAAACGCAAGCTCGGCAATACTAATATAAAATAGCGTTTTTACAATGTTAGACGATTTATTATGACTCATTTTATAGATGTCACCATCGCTGAAAGATTCAAAATCCGAAGATTTACTTTGCCAATCCTTCTTTAATAATTCTAATTCATCCATAGTGTTACGGATTTAATATTGTTTTTAATTTTTTCTTCACACGGTTCATTTTTACACGTGCATTCACTTCGCTAATACCAAGTGTGGCACTGATTTCTCTATAATCTTTATCTTCAAGATATAAGAGTACTAGTGCCTTTTCAATATCGTTTAATTGGTGCACCGCTTGGTACAACAATTTCAATTGTTCCTCTTCTGTACTATCGTATTCTTCCGCTTTAATTTTAAACTGATACGCGTCAAAATCTGATGTTTGTATCCTACGTTTAGACTTCCTGTAAAGCGTAATAGCCGTATTTAAGCCAACACGATACATCCACGTGCTAAACTTGCTATCGCCTCTAAACTTAGGGTATGCGCGCCAAAGCTGAATCGTAATTTCCTGAAACAAATCATTATGCGCATCCTGATTATTGGTATAAAGCCGACACACTTTATGCACAATATTCTGATGTTTCTGAAGCTGCTCTACAAAGCTATATTCAAGTTGTTTGTCCAATACTTTTCAATGGTTGATTTAGTTATACTATAAGTAGCAAGATATAAAAAGAAGTTACAGATTCTTGTCATTATTTTTTGGGCGTTACCAAGACATGCCAAAAGGCATTGTCTTCGTCGGGCTATCCGTTACAATTCCTCGCTCCGCTGTGGGATTTTCACTACTATCCCTAACGCGGGCAAATCATTGCGTGTTATATTCGAGAATTATGAAATTTCCTATTCTAATGGATGGTTTCTGAGCTTTTCGAAGCAATTCATCACAAAAAAAATACAGTTCAGTAATTTATAGTTTCATAAATAATAGAAGCAAATCATATTTGTCCCATCAATCATTACGAACTGTAAATCATCAATCATGAAAATCATCAATCTCATCTTTATTTTGTGTCTTGGTCTCATCAGCCAAGCACAAACTACAATTTCAGGAAAAGTCACAGATGCCAAAGGCCAAATCATTGCAGGTGCCAATGTCTATTTAGATGGAACTTATGATGGCGCTACGACTATGGAAGATGGAAAATTCTCATTTACTACCGATGAAGTTGGTACACAAACTTTGATGATTTCATTTTTATCTTACGAAACAAAATCCATGATTTTGGATGTTTCGCTATTAAATAATCTTAATATTAAATTGCGTGAAGATGTCAACGCACTAGACGCCGTAGTGTTATCTGCAGGAACTTTCGAAGCTAGCGACAATAGTAAAGTTTCCGTTCTAAAACCTTTGGATGTTGTTACAACAGCAAGCGCATTAGGTGATTTTGTTGGTGCTTTACAAACTTTGCCTGGAACATCTACAAATGCCGAAGATGGTCGACTTTTTGTTCGTGGTGGAAGTGCTGACGAAACTCAGATTTTTATAGATGGTATTCGTGTGTTTACGCCATACACGCCAACCACCAATAATTTACCAACACGTGGACGTTATTCACCCTTTTTGTTCGATGGCATCACCTTTTCAACAGGTGGTTATTCCGCCGAATATGGACAAGCCTTATCGAGCGTTTTATTGCTTAATACCATAGATGAGCCAGACCAAAATAAAACCGAAATAGGGTTAATGTCTGTTGGTGCTTCTTTAGGTAACACTCAAAAATGGGAAAGGTCTTCATTAAGCGCAAAAGTAAATTACATTAATCTCGGTCCATATTTACAGGTTTATGAAGACCGAAACGATTGGGAAAAACCATTTGAAAACTTTCAAGGCGAAACTGTTTTTAGACAGAAACTAAACAACGGAAACTTAAAATTCTATGCTGCTTTTGATGCTACAAATTTAGAATTGACGCAAGAAGATATTAATGAAGCCGACGGTTTGCAATTTAAACTTAATAACAATAATTTTTATACAAATACTTCTTATAAAGGTATTCTAAATAACAATTGGAGTATTGCCACAGGTTTAAGTTATACTTTCGCTAAAAATAAATTTGGGATAGAAGAAAATAATATCAATAATACCGAAAACTCGTTTCATGCTAAACTCAAATTGAAGAAACGATTCAATAGCCGTTTTAAACTCAACTTTGGTATAGAGCAATTTCTCACAGAATTTGAAGAGAATTTTGTAAACACATCAATTGATGAAACATATGGATTCAACAATAACATCACCGCAGCATTTACCGAAGCAGATATTGTTTTCTCAAAAGACTTGGCTTTAAAAGTAGGATTGCGTGGCGATTATAGCTCTATGTTGTCAAGCTTCAATGTGGCGCCAAGAGCAGCTTTGGCTTATAAGGTGGCAGAACATTCGCAAGTTTCTTTTGCCTATGGCAATTTCTTTCAAAACCCAAGTGCAGAAGTTTTAAAATTCACAGAAGATTTAGAACCTCAAAAAACATCGCATTATATTTTTAACTATCAATACGTTAATAACGGTCGCATCTTCAGAGCAGAATTGTACCGTAAAGACTATGATAATTTAGTGAAATTTGATTCTCAGTTTCCAGATTTTAGTAATGATTATAATAATAATGGCGATGGTTATGCCCAAGGTTTAGATGTCTTTTGGCGAGACAATACCAGCGTGAAGAATTTAGATTATTGGGTAAGTTATTCGTTATTAGATACGCAACGTAATCATCGAAATTTTCCAACAGCAGCGCAGCCAAACTTTACAAGCAAGCACAACTTTAATATCGTTGGTAAATTATGGGTTGACGGTTTAAAAAGTCAGATAGGTTTAGATTACGCACACTCTTCGGGTAGACCATTTACTGACCAAAACACTAATCAGTTTTTAGGTGCGCGAACCAAAAGTTTTAACAGTGTTAGTTTTAATTGGGCATATTTAATCAGTCAGCAGAAAATTTTGTATTTCTCTGTAAATAATGTCTTTGGTTTTAGAAATGTCAATGGTTACCAGTATGCGAATACGCCAAATACAAACGGTACATTTAACCGACGTGCATTAACACCAGCAGCAGACCAGTTCTTTTTTGTTGGTTTCTTTTGGACGATTAGTAAGGATAAAACAGATAATCAGTTGAATGATTTGTAGGTTTAGTGAAAAAAGAAAAGTGAAAAGTGAAAAGTGAAAATTGTCTAGTTTCTTTTAGCTTTTCCACTTAATATTACAGCCCATACTTGGTTTCTGGTTTTCACTAATAGCCTCGCCATTAACTAAAGCATCCATCGCATGGCGTAAATCTTTTCCTGTAACAGGTATTCCGTTTCCTGGTCGAGAATCGTCAAGTTGGCCTGTGTAAACCAGTTCTAAATTTTCATCAAATAAAAAGAAATCTGGTGTGCAAGCTGCATCATAAGCTTTGGCAACATATTGAGTTTGGTCGTATAAGTAGGGAAAAATATAACCGTTGTCAATGCCGTGTTGTTTCATAAATTGTGGTCCATCTTGCGGATAGTTTTCGACGTCATTACTAGAAATCGCAATAAGATTGATGCCTTTAGATTGATAATCCTTTGCCAATTGTATCAATTGCTTATTAACGTGAATTACAAAAGGGCAGTGGTTACAGATAAACATTACGAGCGTTCCTGTTGTTCCTTTTAATTCGTTAAGCGATTTTATGGTGTCATCAATAGTATCAACCAAACTAAAATCTGGCGCTTTTGTACCTAAAGGCAACATATTTGAAGGCGTTAATGCCATAATTTTTGTAGTTTTCGGTTCGACTTCGCTCACCGACCGATGATTGAAGTATCTTAAATTTAATTAAATGGAAAAGATAATAACATTCGAAGACTTCACAAAAATTGATTTACGCGTTGGTACAATTATTGAAATAAATGATTTTCCTAACGCTAAAAAACCAGCATATCAACTCACCATCGATTTTGGGGATTTAGGCATTAAAAAGTCTTCAGCACAAATTACAACGCTTTACAAAAAAGAAGATTTGATTAAAAAACAAATCGTTGCCGTGGTCAATTTTCCCAAAAAACAAATCGCCATGTTTATGAGTGAATGCCTTGTTATGGGTGCAGTAAAGCAGAATGACGTTTATTTATTATCTCCTGAAACTAGTGTTAAAAATGGAAGTGTCGTGAATTAATATTTAAAATAAAAAAAGTGTAAAGTATTTTCAACTTTACACTTTTCACTCTAAACTCTTAACTTTTCTACAAATCTTCCCGAAAGAAAATAGCATTCATCAACAAACGGTTTGTGCCGTACCAAAAGGCTCTAAAGTTGGTGTTGTCGGTAAAAGCCACAATATTTCCACGACCATAATTTCCTAATTTTAGAGGAACAGTTTTAGAAATGCTATCTAAATTCTGCTTAGAAATATATCCGCTTAGTAATGGATTTTCGGTATACTGTATTGGATTGTTGTAACTGTTTTTATCTGGTTTTACAAACAGTGTTGTGTTTCTAAACATTGGTAACCTATCATTTTTATAACCAAAATTTATTGGATGCGAACGGTCCAGTTTTGCTTCGAAAATAGCACCACCAATAACTTGAGCGCCTCTAAAATCGCTCGCTTCTTCTCTTGAAATATTCTTAGCTACGATTTTAGGTTTTTTAAATTCGAGCTTTAAAAGCTTTTTGCTGTTAAGATAATTAAGCGCGCGTCTGTAACCAATTAGTGTTCCGCCATTTTGAATCCAAGATTGAAGTTTTTTAGTGTTTCCTTCATCTAAACCAGAACCGTTGACCATAATTATCGTGTTGTAACGACTTATATCTGCTCTAGAAAAGTTTTTGGTATCTAACTTTGTTACTGGAATATCGAAACGTGTATCTAATAAATGCCAAATTTCACCAGCATCGTATGAGGTCATTCCATCACCAACCAATAAAGCAATTTTTGGTAACTCTAATGGTCTAAAATTGTTACTTCCAAGGTCAATACCGTCATTAAGTCCAGTTGAAACAGCATCAACAGTTAAATGACTTTCTTTTGCTAAGTCATTTAAAATAGTATAAACTTCCGAAGCAGATTTATCTTGATTTTGAGCAGGAATCATAATGGTTCCGTAGTCATACGACTTTCCGTTAGCTTTAAATTGTTTTTGACTCACTCGAGCACGGATGCCTTTATCTAATAGTGCATATAAAAATTTAGGCGTGTAGTATTCGTGCCATTCTACCAAATAGCCATAATCACTTTTAGATGATACGCCGCCAGTTTTAAATTGTAAATCTGAAACGACTTTACCTGCTTTTGCAGTGGTTGTTTCAGTATAATCTAAATTGAATGCTAACGGAAATGACCAAGCCGAAATATCATAAAACAAACTATCTTGAAAGGTAGTTCGTTTTTCAAACATCGCATTAATTAAACGTGTGTTGTTTTGATTTTTCGGAACAATAAAACTGTACCCTTTTTTAAAACGCTTGCCATCAACTTCGAAATCATTTTCAATTTCGTGGAATTTAATTTTATGACGATTCAAAATTTCAGCCATATGATAGGTTCTTGCAGCATCTTTTTCGTCACCAAAAACAATCGCTTTATTGCCTTCTTTTTTAGCTTCATTTCGTGCATTTTTAAAGAAATTAGCTTGATAACTTAAAATATCTTCTCGCATGGCATTGGCGGCCTCTAATGTAGATAATGCTGCTGTAAATTGATTACGTATGGTAAACGGAAAGGTGAGAAGTCCATTATCACTTTCTTGAATATGTCCTCGAGAACTCGCTTGCTCAAACAAAATACCAATACCGCCGTTAATGTCTGGAAATGTTGAGCCTTTACCATAATAAAAATCGTCAAAGCTTTCTTCAGAATAGTACAATGAGCCAATTTTATCAAAAGCTTTGGCATGATATGTTGCAATTTGCTTTGTTAAATCTTGATTCATTTGAGGTGTTAACGGATGTGTTCTTGACGGAATTCCAGGCTGAAAAAAGAAACTAGAATTTGTACCCATTTCATGATGGTCTGTTAAGATGTTTGGCATCCAATCGTGGAAAGTTTTAATGCGTGCTCTAGATTCTGGCAATTGCACTGGTAGCCAATCTCTATTCATATCAAACCAATAGTGGTTGGTGCGTCCGCCTGGCCAAACTTCGCTATATTCTCTGTCGTTTGGGTCTGGATTTAAATTTTGACTTCTATTTGTATTTGCCCAATAAGCAAAGCGTTGCAAACCGTCTGGATTAAATGAAGGGTCAAAAAGTATTACTGTATTTTTTAATAACTCATTAATTTTTGGGCCTTGTGCAGCTGCCAAATAGTAGGCTACCGCTAATGCAGCATTAGAGCCGCTAGGTTCGTTTCCGTGTATTGAAAATCCTTGATAAACAACAATTGGCCTATCTGTATTGGCATTGTCAGTTTTCGTCGCATTAAGATGATTTTCCTTTACAGTAGCAATATTTTGATGATTCTCTGGAGAAGTAATTGTCAATAATAATAAAGGTCGGTCTTCAAAAGTTTTTCCTCTGTTTTCGATGGTGATACGGTCTGAAGATTCTGCCAACTCATACATGTATTGTACTAGCTTGTCGTGTGTAATATGCCACTCGCCAACTTCGTGTCCTATAACATTTTTTGGTGTTGGAATGTTGGGATTGTAAGTGACATCGTTTGGTAAATAATAAGATAAGTCTAAGCTTTCTTGAGAAAAAGATGCTGTTGTTAAAACAGTTAAAACGAGTAATAAAATACGGCGCATAAAATGTAAGTTGTTGAGTTTTCTTAAAAGCATAAAAATAAAAAAACCGCTACGGCTGTAACGGTTTTTAATATTATTTAACAAGATGTTTATTAAATGTCATCAAAGCTAATATCTGTAAAAGCTTCAGGACTTGTGTCTTCTGGAGTCTTTGCTTCATTAGCCACAAACTCATTATCTTCTCTTTTGTAGTCTTTTTGATGACGCTCACTAATCACTTCAGAGCCTTTTTCGTTAACAATATAATCTGTCATTTCGTTTAAGATTTCTTTAAATTCGGTAAAGTCTTCTTTGTACAAATAGATTTTATGTTTTTTATAGTGGAATGAACCATCATCATTTGTAAATTTTTTACTTTCTGTTACAGTTAAGTAATAATCACCTGCCTTTGTTGCACGTACATCAAAGAAATAGGTTCTGCGCCCAGCACGTAATACTTTTGAATAAATTTCTTCTTTGTCCATCATTTCGTAATTGCTCATAATTTTGAGAATCTCTTTTTTAATTCCATCCAAAAATCTAAAAAAAAAGTAAAGTAACCAACAAAAGTTTACAAATCTTTTTCAGACCGTTGTTTGTCGTATAAATCCTTGTAGTAACCTTCAATTTTCTTTAAAGATTTGTGTGTTCCGGATTGAATAATTTTTCCATCATCGAGGACAATAATTTTGTCTGCATTTTTTGCAGAAGAGATACGATGGCTTACAATTATTGTAGTTTTGTTTTTAGAAACACGTTCTAAATTATTAAGAATTTTTTCTTCAGTTTCTGTGTCAACCGCAGAAAGACAATCGTCAAAAAGAAGAATTTCAGGAGATTTAATTATTGCTCTTGCTATAGAAACACGTTGTTTTTGACCGCCAGAAAGCGTAATACCACGCTCGCCTAAAACAGTATCGTATCCATTTTTAAATCCGATTATGTTTTTGTGCACTTTAGCGTTTTTTGCTGCTTCAATAACTTCATCATCCGTGGCATCTTCTTTACCAAATTTGATATTATTTTTAATTGAGTCCGAAAATAAAAATGCATCCTGTGGAACATAACCAATACTCTCTCTTAAACTTAATAAATTAAGCTCGGCAATATTTTTATCATCAACTTTTATAGTTCCCTCTTGTACATCGTATAATCGTCCAATTAAATCGAGAATGGTAGATTTTCCAGAACCCGTCATGCCCAAAATGGCGAGCTTTTCGCCAACATCCAAACTAAAAGTAACGTCTTTAAGCGCAACGATATTTGTATCAGGATAAATAAAAGTGACATTATTGAACTCGATTTTACCTTCAATAGGCGTTTCATTTTCGACTGTGTTTTTTATTTCAGGTTCGGTTTCTAAAAACTCATTTATTCGCTTTTGAGACGCTTCAGCTTGCTGAATTATTGATGTTACCCAACCAATTGTTGCCACTGGCCAAGTCAACATATTTACATAAATAATAAATTCTGCAATGGTTCCAATATTGGTAATTTCGCCATCAATATATTGCTTTCCGCCTATAAAAATTACTAGGAGATTACTAATCCCGATTAGTAAAATCATAAGCGGAAAAAAGAACGCTTGCACCTTCGCTAAGTCTATTTGTTTTTGGCGGTTAGATGCTGAGAGGTCTTCAAATTCAACATTGACATTGTTTTCTATTGTATAAGATTTGATGACGGAAATTCCGCTAAATTGTTCTTGTGTAAAAGATGATAAACCCGATAGAGATTCTTGCACAATTTTACTGCGCAGATTTATCATTCGGCTTAATTTGTAAATTACAAAAGATAAAATAGGCAGCGGTAGCATCACATATGCTGTTAATTTTGGTGCTGTACTAATCATT
Source organism: Winogradskyella litorisediminis (assembly GCF_042675765.1). Classification (NCBI taxonomy): domain Bacteria; kingdom Pseudomonadati; phylum Bacteroidota; class Flavobacteriia; order Flavobacteriales; family Flavobacteriaceae; genus Winogradskyella; species Winogradskyella litorisediminis. The sequence goes on from NZ_JBHTJL010000011.1 coordinate 152,575, forward strand.
TGCGTCAATGCGACGGTAAATAGTGTAATGGTATTTATAGTGTACATAATGGCAGGTCCAGCATACATACGTACTTTACCGACATCTTCGCTTATACGATTCATCAAATCTCCTGTACGATTCGATTTATAAAAACTTAATGACAGTACTTGATAATGTTTGTACACTTCGTTTTTTAAATCAAATTCTATAAAACGAGACACATTAATTATGGTTTGACGCATTAAAAAAGTAAATATACCTGCAACTAAGGCGGCGCCAAGGATGAGAAGTACGGTAGTTAATAATTCACTTTTTGCAACATTTGAAGATTTAGTGCCTTCTAAATAAGCTTCAATAATGTTTATGGATTTACCAATAAGTCTTGGCGTAAACAGCGCAAAAATCTTAGCGACAACCGTAATAATGATACCTAAAATAAGTCGGTATCTGTATTTGTAAAAATATTTATTGAGATGCTTTAAGGCTTTCATTTAAGATTTAAAAGGAAACAAAACTATTATTATAATCTTATTTTACAGTTAATATTTTGCTAATGCTTTAATAAACATTTATTTTTGCACGCTGTTTTTGAATAATTTTCAACGGCATAAAACTTTATAAGAAATGACAACAAACGTTATAGACGCTAAAGACTTCAAAAAAATGGCTCCTGTATTTGGTCAATTATCATTTGACGAGCATGAGCAAATCGTATTTTGCAACGACAAAGATACTGGTTTAAAAGCAATAATCGGAATACATAACACAGTTTTAGGGCCAGCTCTTGGTGGTACTAGAATGTGGAATTATGAAAGCGAATGGGACGCGCTAAATGACGTGTTGCGTTTATCTCGTGGTATGACGTTTAAATCTGCCATAACGGGATTAAATCTTGGTGGTGGAAAGGCCGTTATTATCGGTGATGCCAAAACCCAAAAAACACCAGAACTGATGAAACGTTTTGGTCAGTTTGTGCACTCATTAAGCGGAAAATATATTACTGCTGAAGATGTAGGTATGGCAACTGAAGATATGGATACGGTTAGGGAAGTTACACCATATGTAACAGGTATTTCTGAAAGTAAAGGTGGTGCAGGAAATCCTTCTCCAATTACAGCTTACGGTGTATTTATGGGAATGAAAGCTGCTGCACAATTTAAATATGGTTCTGATATTTTAGAAGATAAAAATGTTTTTGTACAAGGGATTGGAAACGTTGGTGAAGCTTTAGTTGAGCATTTAGTTAATGAAGGCGCTAACGTAACTATCGCAGATATTAGCCAAGAGCGTTTAGAAGAAGTTAAAAACAAATACGGTGCTACAATTTATGGTGGTAACGATATTTACTCTGAGCGTATGGACATTTATGCGCCATGTGCTTTAGGTGCTACTATTAATGATGAAACAATTTATAAAATAAATGCAGATATTATTGCCGGTGCTGCAAATAATCAGTTAGCCGATGAGGTTAATCATGGAAGAATTTTACAAGAACGTGGTATTGTTTATGCGCCAGATTTTCTAATTAATGCAGGCGGAATTATAAATGTTTACGCAGAATTAGAGAACTATGATAGAGCAGAGATAATGCGTAAAACAGAAAACATTTACAATACAACTCTAGAAATTTTAGACCGAGCTAAAGCTAATAATTTAACAACGCATAATGCGGCATTAAATATAGCCAAAGAACGTATAGAAACTAGACGAAGAGAAAACACTAAATAATTTTTTAAAATAGTTTTTAATACTATTTTTGCAGGGTGAAATTTATACAGAATTTCACCTTTTTTAATGCTTTAACAAGTTCTTTACAATGCTCAATAGACGACACATTCGTATCAAAGTAATGCAATCATTATTTGCCTTTAAAGGCACCGAAAGTGATGATTTTAAAAAAGATGAAAATTTTCTTTTTAATAGTATCGATAAAATGTCTGATTTATACTTGTCTATCATGGCATTGCTCATTGAGTTACAGAAAAAAGCCAACTCTAAATTAGAACTTTCTCAAAAGAAAATTCTGGCTACTGAAGAAGATATCAATCCAAATCGAAAATTTGCTGATAATGCTGTTTTAGAATTTATTAGCAGCAACACCATGCTTAAAGAAATTATCGAAAAGCGAAAACTCAATTTTTGGGATTTGGACTTTGAGTATGTTGATATAATATTCAAATCTATTTTAGAGAGCGATTTATATAAAGAATACATGGCACAAGGTGCATCTAGTTTAAAGGAAGATAAAGATTTTATGGTAGATGTTTTTTCCGAAATCATTGCACCAAACGATAAGCTTTACGATTATTTTGAAGACAAACAAATTACATGGGTTGATGATTTGCCAGTTGTGAATACGGCAATCATTAGAAAGTTTAATAAATTAAAACTTACAAAGCCTGAAACTTTTTTAATACCAGAGCTTTTTAAAGATAGCGATGATAAGGTTTTTGCTAAAGATTTGTTATATAAGACGTTATTGAATAGCTCAAAACTTTCCGAAGAGATTGCTAAAAAAACTACCAATTGGGATGCTGAACGTTTAGCAAGTTTAGATGGTATTTTATTAAAAATGGCGCTTTGTGAGTTTCAAAAATTTCCATCAATTCCTGTAAAAGTGACCATCAATGAGTATCTCGAAATAGCAAAGGAATATTCGACTCCAAAGAGTAGTACTTTTATTAATGGTATTTTAGATAAGGTTGTAAAAGAATACAAAGCTCAAAATATACATAACAAAATAGGTCGCGGGCTAATGTAATAAACCGTTTTTTGTACGCTATAACCAAGTGTTAACGCTGCCTTAAAAGTTTTTATATGTTAAAATAATTGTTACATTTGACAGCGTAAAAAGAAATATTAATTTATAAATTTTAAAAAATACAGCAATGAAAAAATTAATTTTAGGTTTTGGTGCATTATGCATGATTGCGTTTACTTCTTGTAAAGACGATGCTTCTAGCAAAGTAAATTCAGATAATGTTGCGCAAGCAGCAGAGCGCGATGCTAATGCAGGTGACTTACCAGTAATTAAATTTGATAAGGAAGTTCACGATTTCGGAACAATTGAAAACGGAACACCAGTTGAAACTACATTTAAGTACACAAATACAGGTAATTCAATGTTAGTTGTAAGTAATGTAAAAAGTACTTGTGGTTGTACTGTACCATCTAACTATACAAAGCAAGTTGCTCCAGGTGAAACAGGAGAATTTACTGTAAAGTTTAATGGAAAAGGTAATGGTAACAAAGTAACTAAAGCGGTTACAATGACAACTAATACAGCTAAAGGAAACGAGCAAGTAAAAATCACTGCTTTTGTTGAAAAAGACCCTAACGCTAAAACTCCAGCAGCAGTACAAGCAAGTTCTCAGCAGTCTATTTTACAAGCACAGCCAAAAAAATCTAGCACTCAGCCAGGTCACGAAGGACATAACCACGATTAATAAATAATTATGGGAGAAGGATTAGCTTCATTTTTACCGTTTATAGCCATGTTCGCTGTTGTGTATTTCTTTATGATTGCACCACAAATGAAACGCGCTAAGAAAGAAAAAGCTTTTGCATCAGCTCTAAAACGCGGTGACAAAGTGGTTACAAAAAGCGGTATGCACGGAAAAGTTGCAGACTTAAACGATAAAGATAACAGTTGTGTTATTGAAACATTAGCTGGAAAAATTAAGTTTGACCGTTCTGCAATTTCTATGGAAATGAGTAGCAAACTAAATGCGCCTGTAGTTAATAAGTAATTACAGAAAGTAATATAAATACAAAAAGCCACTTTTTAAAAAGTGGCTTTTTTGGTCGATACACATAAACACAAAGACATATGTTTTTTCAGGATAAAGACAAAGAACTACTTAATAAAAACCCAGAAGACTTAACCATTGGCGAAAAGATTAAACGCGCCACAATGGACGAAACCTTTACTTGGGAGCACGTCTATGACCTTTTAGAGCTTAAGTTTATACGTTGGTGGGATTCTATGCTACTCAAGCTGCCAAATTTCTTAATCGGTATTCTTGTTTTTTTCATGTTTGTGCTAATCGCAAAGTATGCAGGCCGTTTGCTTTACAGGATGATGAAAAAATCGGTTAAGCAAGAATCAATACGTCAAATTGTCTTAAAGCTTTTTAGAGGTGTTGTTTGGCTCATTGGCTTTTTGGTATTTTTAATTATTTTAGATTTAGGCGTAGTTTTAACCTCAATCTTAGGATTAGCAGGTGTTGCAAGTTTAGCTGTTGGTTTAGCCGTACAAGGTGTATTACACAATACCTTTAGTGGTGTTATTCTTAGTTTTTTACCAAATCTAAAAATTGGCGATTGGGTTGAAACCGAAGGCACAGAAGGTACTATTTCCGAAATATCATTACGAAGTGTACAAATAAGACGACCAGACAACAACTACGTGATGATACCAAACTCACAGATATTAGAAAATCCGTTTGTAAATTACAGTTTAACCTCTCGAGTATTGGTAAAAGTGAATTGTGGTGTTGCCTACGATACCGATTTAAAATTGGCCAGAAAGGTAATTATTGAGCGTTTAGCTGAGAAGTTTTCTCAAAATGAAGGTGAAGAAATTGAATTTTTCTACCAAGAATTTGGAAGTAGCTCTATCAATTTTATGGTACGTTTTTGGGGAAATGCATTAAACAAAAAAGCCGAATTAATTTTAATTAACGATGCCATTATCGAAATTAAAGACGTCCTGAACCAAAATGGTATTACAATTCCATTCCCAATGCGAACGATTGAATTTAAAGGCGATATTCCCAAAATTTCAACTGAGAGACTTAGCAATAAATCCGAAGAAGATACATCTAAAGACGAGTAGTTTTAGCAGTTTTTGTATTTATCGTGTAAACCTTTGCCATTAATAATCATTGGTATAATTTTCTCTAATCGGGATAGCTTTGTTGTATCTCGTTTTGCAGAAGCAATGTGCTCGCAATATTCGTGTTGTTTACTTGGTGTTAAACTCTCAAAAGCCAATTGCAAATCCTGGTCGTTATTTAAAGCGGATTTTAATTCTATTGGAATCACAACAGCTTTTGGTTTGCGTTCTATTTTTAGTTCTTTTCCTACTTTTTGATTTTCTATGGCTTCTTTAATATAAGCCAAGACCAAATCTTTATTTACGTCTCCAATAGATTCAAAACGCATTTGGCGTAAGGCTTTGGTTTTACCTTCTTGCGCATTCACCAATAAATTATGCTCATCTTTTAAAAACACACCATTAAAAAACCAAATGCAAAAGTGGTTTTTAAAAGCACCTAAACCCAAAACATTTTTACCGTTAAAATCATAAACAGGCGCAGACCATTTTACAGCTTCGTTGAGTTCTGTTTTTAAAACAATCTCACGTAATAACTCCAACTCTTTTTTAAAATGGCTGTTGGTCTCTATGTATTCTTCTGTGGAGTGGACTTTTTTCATTTTTTTATTAAGAAATAGGAATTTTTGTTAATGTGTTCGTTTATTGTTTCGTTGCGTTGGTTATAATTAATTTAACAATAGATAATTTAAATTATACTTGTTTATTACCTCTTTTATTTGTTAAAACACATTAATCTAATATATCTCGTGTTAATATAATTCTTCTTATACTTCTGTTGTCATCGAAAGGAACAATAGTTGAAGAATCTAACTCTGGATTTTTTATAAAATCTATCTGAGGCTGTTTTGAAGTATTAATTAAATCAACATAAGTTCCATAATCGAGTGAATAAATACTATATCTTATTCCAGGGTTATCCTTATCTGAATAACCTTTTTTTACAAGGTGAATAACCCTTGCGTCAAATAATTTTTGAATTATTGGATGTCTTTCTAATTCTCTTGACACCATAAAAGAACGTGCTCTTTTGTTTCCAATTACTTCATCAATTATTCGCCTTATTTTACTATGTAGTTGCTCATCTAAATTTTTCGATTTATCATTCTCAAACCATTGTCTACCAGATTCAATGATTGTCTTTTTATCAATATTTTTTTGGCCTTTTCTTTGGGCATCAAAAAATGCGATATTAAAAATATTTATAAAATCCCTAATTACACCTTCAGAAGCACGAACTAATTCATTAAAAGCGGGTTTGCCTGAAAAAGCACCTTGTATAAATTGATTTGATGTTTTTATATCGTATTTAGTTTCTAGATGATTTTCAGGAAGTTCTGAAGTTATATGTTTATAGAGTATTTCTGTGAACACTTTGGTAATTTCCAATGGATTTCTGTCATATACGTAGTACTCATCTATATCTAAGTTAGAACTTATATCACTACCTAATTCAAAACCAATGTAATTGTGTTTCTCTCTTGGTATAGTGAAATTTGATCTGTATTCTAATGCACCAATTTTTAATGTTATTTCTGGTGAAGCAACAAATGATTTTTTGAAAAACTCAGCTAAATATGGTTGAAGGTCTAACGGCAAAGCGGACCATTCATCAATGATAAGTATTAATTCAGTATCCGAATACTCCAACACCTTTTTAAGATGATGATTTAAATCAGGAAACATTATCTTTTCATATTCTCCTTTGTCAAAGGCTAATGTCTTTTCATTACTACTATTTTTGCTTTTTGTGGTTTCAACCCCGTAATTTAATTCATTAGTGCTTATACCTAACTTGCTATTCTTTTGATTATTTCGGTTCTCAGAACTTTTTTCAATAATTTTTTTACCTTTTTGAATTTCTCCGATTGATGAATTAGAAAAATCATCTAATGAATTTAATGCTAAATCTGAATTTGAATTTGGTTTATAAGCTATATGGTTTAATAATGAATCGCATATTTCATTTAGAATATCAATAAATAGAGATGAACATCGATGAGAAAGAGATAAGCTAGCATCTGAAAATTGAGGTGAACTACCCAATATTCTACAATCTATGAAACAAACAGTTTTATTAATATCATCTTTATATGCATTTTGCAAATATTTTAGAATGTGTGTTTTTCCTGTTCCTCGTCTTCCAAATAGAATTTGATTATTATTATTCAACAATTGTGGTAAAATACCAACTTCTACATATGAACTAATAATCTTATCAATATCTCTTTGTCTTTCTGCCCTTTGAGAAATACTAGAAATTGCTTGTATTACTTTAATGTCTTTAATCATAGTATTCTTTGATGTGCTACTTCTTTGATGATATGAGTAAGATTTAATTTTTTAAATCAAACGTTAACGAAGTTAGTTTTTTAAAATCAGATAGTCAAGTCATTGATTTTCTTACCCTTTATACTTCTCAGCCGTAATCTCCGCAATCTTACAAATCACCTCAGTTGCTTTAATCATACTTTCAACAGGGACATATTCGTAACGGCCGTGAAAATTATGTCCGCCAGCAAAAATGTTGGGGCATGGTAAACCCATATAACTTAGTTGTGAGCCGTCTGTTCCGCCACGGATAGGTTTAATAAGCGGTTTAATATCTAAAGCTTTCATAGCTTCTTCGGCAATATCTACGATATGCATTACAGGTTCTACCTTTTCTTTCATATTAAAATATTGGTCTTTGATGTCTATTTCAAACACTTCATTTTCAAACTTGGTGTTGAGGTCAAAAACCACTTTTTCTAAGAGTGCTTTTCTGGCTTCAAAAATATCTTTGTCGTGGTCGCGGATAATATATTTAAGCGTGGTTTCTTCCACCAAACCATCAATACTATACAAATGGAAAAAACCTTCGTAACCTTCAGTATGTTCTGGAGTTTCTAATCGTGGTAAAGCGTTGATAAACTCAGTTGCAAAATACATGCTGTTTATCATTTTGCCTTTGGCGTAACCTGGATGTACAATTTTTCCGTTCACTTTAACGGTTGCGCCTGCGGCGTTGAAATTCTCGTATTCCAATTCGCCAATTTGGCTGCCATCCATCGTGTATGCCCAATCGGCACCGAATTTTTCAACATTAAATTTGTGTGCGCCACGACCTATTTCTTCGTCTGGCGTAAAACCAACTTTAATGGTACCGTGCTTTATTTGCGGATTGTTGATGAGGTATTTCATCGCTTCCATAATTTCGGTAATTCCGGCTTTGTCATCGGCTCCTAAAAGCGTTGTGCCATCGGTAGTGATTAAAGTTTGTCCTTTGTAGAGCAATAAATCTTCAAAATAATCTGGTGATAAAATGATGTTTTCTTCAGCATTTAAAACCAAATCTTCACCTTGATAATTTTCAACTATTTGTGGTTTAACATTGGCGCCCGTAAAATCTGGAGTCGTATCAAAATGCGAAATAAACCCAATCACTGGCACATCATGCTCCACATTGCTTGGTAAAGTTGCCATGATATAGGCGTTCTCATCAATAGAGACATCGCTCATGCCCATATCTTTAAGCTCTTTGGCCAATTTGTTTGCCAAATCCCATTGTTTGGCAGAACTTGGTGTGGTGTCCGAGTTTGGGTCAGATTCAGTATCTATAGTTACGTAGCTTATAAAACGCTTTATGAGTTGTTGTTTGTCTATCATTTTTTAGGTTTTTATCAAAAATAGAGAACCTTAACAGAAGTCACAAGTTGCGAAATACAAACTTTCTATTTGTTTTAAATAACTGTATTTTTGCACAGCAAATCACAACACATGTACAAATCGGTAATCCGTCCAATTCTTTTTAGTTTCGACCCAGAAAAAGTGCATTATTTTACCTTTTCGTTGATTAAGAATTTATCGAAAATTCCAGGTGTAAAATCAATATTCAGAAGTTTGTATTTAGTTGAAGATAAACGATTGGAGCGCGAGTTATTCGGACTTAAATTTAAAAACCCTGTGGGTTTGGCTGCAGGTTTTGATAAAAATGCGGTGTTGTATAACGAATTAGCGAATTTTGGTTTCGGTTTTATTGAAATAGGAACGGTAACACCAAAAGGGCAAGTTGGAAATCCGAAACAGCGACTCTTTCGATTAAAAGCAGATAAAGGTATTATCAACCGAATGGGCTTTAATAATGAAGGTCTCGAAGCCGCAATTACCCAATTAAAGAAAAATAAAGGGCAAATCATCATTGGTGGAAATATTGGTAAAAACACCCAAACCAAACCCGAAGATTATACCAAAGATTACTTAGAATGTTTTAATGCTTTGCATCCGTATGTAGATTATTTTGTGCTAAATGTGAGTTGTCCAAACGTGGGAAGTCATGCCAAGCTTAATGATAAAGATTATTTGTTAGAATTGATTGGTGCAGTACAAAAAGCGAATAAAACGTTTGGTAAGCAAAAACCAATCTTACTAAAAATCGCTCCAGATTTAAACGACGGTCAACTTGATGAAATTATAGAATTAGTCAATGAAACTCAACTCGATGGCGTTATTGCGAGTAATACATCCACCGACAGAGAAAAGCTAAAAGAATTACCAGAGAGTTTAGAAAAAATAGGAAATGGTGGTTTAAGCGGACAACCCATTAAAGCCAAATCTACACGCGTCGTAAAGTATTTAGCGGATAAAAGCGAAAAAGCGTTTCCAATTATTGGTGTTGGTGGTATTCATTCTGCAGAAGATGCTTTAGAAAAAATTGAAGCTGGCGCAGATTTAGTTCAGATTTATACAGGATTTATTTACGAAGGTCCGAGCCTAATTAAAAAGATTAATAAAGCCATTTTAAAACAATCCTAAGATTTTGAATTGGGAAACACTTTTACTGTTCTGCTCTGCAACTGCTGCATTAGCCATCTCGCCCGGACCAGATAATATCTATGTTTTAGTACAAAGTTTAGTCAATGGCAGAAGAAAAGCCTTGTCTGTTGTTTTGGGATTAATGACGGGCTGCATCATTCATACTTCGTTATTGGCTTTTGGTGTTTCAGCTATTATAAAAGCAAATGAAACACTGTTTTTTGGCATTAAAATTCTAGGTGCGTTATACTTATTATTTTTAGCATACAAGGTTTATAATTCAGATGGAAATATTTCAGTAGATACAGAAAATTCAGAATCTAAAACTACAAAACAGCTGTTTATTCAAGGTTTTTTTATGAATGTATTAAATCCTAAAGTGACGATTTTCTTTTTGGCTTTTTTTCCTAGTTTTTTATTCAGTGAAACATTAAACACTGTGATTCAATTTTATGTTTTAGGAGGTTTATTTATATTGGTGTCTTTTGTGATTTTCTCAGCAATCGCTTTATTGGCAGCTAGCATTCGGCAATATTTATTAGCAAATAAAAATGCAGGCTTTGTGTTTAAGTGGCTTCAGATTATTGTTTTTGTTGGGATTGCGATTTTTATTTTACTGTAGATTTTATATCAATTTCAACTTCAAATTCATCTTCAACTTCGCCATCCTTTTCCGTATATTTGAACTTCATGAAAGACTATGTTAAAATCATCGAATGTCCGCGAGATGCTATGCAAGGCATAAAAGATTGGATACCTACTGAAAAGAAGGTACAATACATCCAATCGCTATTACGTGTGGGATTTGATACTATTGATTTTGGCAGTTTTGTGTCGCCAAAAGCCATTCCGCAAATGGTAGATACGGCTGAGGTTTTAGCGCAATTAGATTTAAGTAAAACAAAAAGCAAACTTTTAGCAATTATAGCTAATGTTCGTGGTGCAAATGATGCATCTCAACACAAAGAAATTGATTATCTCGGTTTTCCGTTTTCGATATCTGAAAACTTCCAGATGCGAAACACGCATAAAACTATTGCCCAATCGGTTGAGACACTTTCAGAAATTTTAGAGATTGCAGATAAAAGCCAAAAAGAAGTTGTTGTTTATATTTCAATGGGCTTTGGAAATCCGTATGGTGACCCTTGGAATGTAGATGTAGTAGGTGAGTGGACCGAAAAATTAGCTAATATGGGCGTAAAAATTTTATCTTTAAGTGACACGATTGGAAGCTCAAATCCAGAAAATATTTCCTATTTATTTTCAAACTTAATTCCCAAATATCCAAAAATCGAATTTGGAGCGCATCTGCATACCACACCAACAACTTGGCATGAAAAAGTGGATGCTGCTTACAAAGCAGGTTGCCGACGTTTTGATGGCGCTATTCAAGGTTTTGGTGGTTGCCCAATGGCAAAAGACGAGTTAACGGGTAATATGCCAACTGAGCGAATGTTGTCTTACTTTACACAGCAAAAAGCTCATGACTTAAGCGCCATGTCTTTTGAAAGCGCTTACAATGAAGCGAGCAAAATCTTCAAAATGTATCATTAAAAAAAGCGCCACTTTTCAGTGACGCTTCAGGTTGCTAAAAAATTATCAATCTTTAAAACTTAAATTCTAATCCAAGGTTAGCACCAAACGGATGTCCTGGACGCAAACCAGCTGGTACGCGAGATACAGCGTAAGTTTCGTCTAAAAGGTTAATGACATTAGTCGTAAGACTCAATTTACTATTTACATGGTATTTTGCAGAAAAGTCTAATATAAAGTTAGAATCTACACGCTCGTTATCTGGTATGTCGCCAGAACCTGCAAGTGTTCTAAATTCCCCATTAAAACGGCCACCTAAATTTAATTCGTATTTAGCATGCTCTAAAGAAATTGAGGTGTTAAACTGATGTTTTGCAATGTAAGGTAATTCATCGCCTTCGGTAACATTACCCCAAATATCGTTACTGCTTCCAAAACTACTTTGAAATTCTGTATCAGTAAGCGTATAACCAAAACTTACTGGTAATTTAAACTTGCTATTGTTTGGTAATAATTCATAATTCAGTAAAATTTCAAGACCTTTAACGGATACTTCTCCTGCATTAAATTGATCTAAAGAGCCTGTTCCACCAGTTGCGGCTAAATCGCTTCCTAATAAATTGCTGTAGTCGTTATAAAATCCTACAATTTCTCCTCTAAGCTGCCCTAGTGTAAAACGAGAACCCAACTCATAGTTTATACTTTCTTCAGCTTGCTCACCAACTGAACTTCCTGGAGGCGAAAACCCTTTGTGTACACCACCAAATAACGATAAGTCACTGGCGAAAGCATAGTTAAATCCAATTCCTGGAATAAAAATATCTACCTTGTTTTCTCTTGTAGCTAAATTAGCACCAGTTCTGTTTGGGTCTGCACTACCAAAGTCTTTGCGTTGTAATGTAATATTTTCGTATCGTATACCTGGAGTCAGCGTTAAAACATTCCATTTAAGTTTATACATGGCGTAAGCTGCAAACGCTTTTGCACTACTGATTCTGTTGCCTTCAGCACCTCGTGGACCTTCGGATGTTCTTGTTAATTGTTGGTTGGTAATGCTGTAACCATCTTCCCATTGAAAACGGTCTTCCTCGTCGTAGTGGTAACGCGCTCCAACTTCTAAATCGTGAAACGTATTATCGCCATACCAATGGTAATCTAATTTAGTTTGAATTCCAGTTGAATAATACGCTCTGTTATTCGCCTTTAATAAAAGTGCATCTGCAGCAGAATTTACATCTCCACGAACAATATCTAAATGATTAGGAAATGCTGTTGGATTACTGATAACATTAGCAATGCCTTGTTTGTCACCATTAAAAACGACATCGTCAAGTTTAAACCAATTTCTATCAAATTTATTATAGTACGCGTTGGTTGTTATTCTAAAATCTTTAGTAAAATACACTTCATGACTTAGTACAAATTGAAGATGCTCAGCAACCATTTGGTCATCTTGCGATGATGCATATCTTGAAAATGGAGATGTATCAAAATCATCTTCAGTTAATCCTAAATAGGTTTCGTTAGACACTTCATCAGAAAATTGAAACTTGGCTTCAACCGCATGTTTAACTTTAGCTTCTGCTTTGCTACTAAATCTTACTTTTGCTAACACTTCATTGATGTCAAAACCCGTATGACTATCGTCTGGTAAATCTTTAAAACCACCAGAACCGTAATTTAAAACTTCCGCTACGTAACCAAATTGCCCTTTTTGTCCGCCAGCTTTTGCATGAATTTGACGTGTGTTAAATGCACCGTAGCTTGCGCGGATTCGTCCGTTAAACTCATCAGGAATTTGTGCCGAAACCATATTTATGGCGCCACCGGTTGTAAATGGTCCGTATTGTACTTGACTACTACCTTTAAGGATTTCTACAGCTTCCATTCTTACTACAGAAGGAAAATAGTATGCGGAAGGCGCACTATAAGGAGCAGGTGCGATGAGAACACCATCTTCCATCAGAGAAATTTTGGCACTACGCTCTGGCGACGTACCACGTAAACTGATGTTTGGGCGTAAACCAAAACCATCTTCTTCGTAATACGTTACACCCGGAACAGCTCTTAATACACGGTTAATATCCGTATAATTATGTTTTTTAAGTTCTTCAGGAGAAATATAATATGCAGAACCTGTTCGGTTTTTCGCAACATATTTAGAACCAAAAATGGTGTTAGAATTGATAATAACTTCATCTAACTTTTGGATAGAGTCTTTCTTTGTTTTTTTTGCTTTTTCAGTAGTTTGAGAAAAGGATAAAGAGAAGATAAAAACGGCTATAAAAGTGAGTTGTAATTTCATTTATTTAGACTGATTAAAAATAATATTTTGTTTTCAGCGTGCAAATTTAAAACCTAATTTTACTTTGTCCAAATTTATTTAGAATAAATAAAAATAATGAATGTTAAAATTTTTAAACAGTTATATATCAGATATGTATGAATTTAAATTATCTTTTGTAATTTTATTCTTTATTTAAAATTACATTATCCGTCGTCTTATTACCTTAGTTTTATTAGCTATTTTTTATTGTCTTGTGGAAGTTCTAAACCTAAAAATTTAAGTACTTCAACAAGTCAATCGAAAAAGGCAAGTAATTACACGCCATTTTTTGATGTTACAAAATATGCTGAAGATGAGTCTTACGGACTCAAAGGTGACAATCCTGTTAGAGTAGGTGAAAAAAGTGTTGATAATCAAATACGCTATATATCATCTCTTGCTGGCCCTAATGGAGAAGAACTAAAATTTATTCGTACCGGAAGTTGCTGCGCTTACGATAGTGAAAACGGTTTTATGGGCAAAGCACTAGTTGATGTATATAAAATTACTTACGAAGGATTAAAAAAGCCAATTCTATTGTATATCTCATTTTACGATACTGATAAACTTTACATTCCTAAAGGTTTTATAAAGCGTATTTAAAATCCTAAAAAAGCGCTATATTTGCATGCAATTATCTTTTAATTGCAACATGATAGCACACAACAACAAAATTCTTGGAGAAGGTCTTACCTATGACGACGTTCTTTTAGTTCCAGCTTATTCTGAAGTTCTTCCTCGCGAAGTCAACATTCAATCAAAATTTACTAGAAATATTACTATCAATGTACCCATTGTTTCTGCAGCGATGGATACAGTAACCGAAAGTCGTATGGCAATTGCTATGGCGCGTGAAGGTGGTATTGGTGTGTTGCATAAAAACATGACAATTGAGGAGCAGGCTACTAAAGTGCGGAAAGTAAAACGTGCCGAAAGTGGTATGATTATCGACCCTGTAACTTTGCCGATGGATGCCAAAGTCATCGATGCTAAAAATGCCATGCGAGAGCACAGTATTGGCGGAATTCCAATTGTAGATGACAACGGAAAATTAAAAGGTATCGTCACCAACAGAGATTTACGTTTTGAACATAGAAACGAGCGACCAATTGTTGAGGTAATGACCAAAGATAACTTGGTCACTGCGCCAGAAGGTACATCCTTAAAAGATGCAGAGCTTATTCTTCAGGAAAATAAAATTGAAAAACTATTGATTGTAGATGGCGATAAATTGGTGGGATTAATCACCTTTAGAGATATTACTAAAGTGACCCAAAAACCAATTGCCAATAAAGATACTTACGGTCGTTTACGTGTTGCTGCTGCTATTGGAGTCACTGGTGACGCTGTAGAAAGAGCAGAAGCATTGGTCAACGCAGGCGTTGATGCGGTAATTATTGATACGGCACACGGACATACAAAAGGCGTAGTTGCAGTATTAAAAGAAGTAAAGAAAAATTTCCCAGATTTAGACGTGGTTGTTGGTAATATTGCCACTGCCGAAGCAGCTAAATATTTAGTTGAAGCTGGTGCAGATGCTGTAAAAGTTGGTATTGGTCCAGGTTCTATTTGTACAACGCGAGTTGTTGCTGGAGTTGGTTTTCCACAATTTTCTGCAGTTTTAGAAGTTGCTGCTGTAATAAAAGGTTCTGGCGTTCCTGTGATTGCAGATGGCGGAATTAGATACACTGGCGATATCCCAAAAGCCATTGCTGCTGGAGCCGATACGGTTATGCTAGGTTCACTTTTAGCAGGAACCAAAGAAAGTCCAGGTGAAACTATTATTTACGAAGGGCGAAAGTTTAAATCGTATCGCGGAATGGGTTCTGTTGAAGCCATGAAACAAGGAAGTAAAGACCGTTATTTCCAAGATGTAGAAGACGATATTAAAAAATTAGTACCAGAAGGCATTGTTGGTCGTGTTCCTTACAAAGGAGAATTATTTGAAAGTATCCACCAATTTATCGGCGGTTTACGTGCCGGAATGGGTTATTGTGGTGCTAAGGATATAAACACATTAAAAGAAACTGGTCGATTTGTAAAAATCACAGCGAGCGGCATTAACGAAAGCCATCCGCACGATGTAACGATTACTAAGGAAGCACCTAATTATTCGAGGTAAAAATAATTTCTACGACGATAGAAATCTTAAAAAACGAACAGCACTTTTTGTGCTGTTTTTTTTGTCGTTTAACGGTATTGTATAACCGTCAGTTACGGATTTAAAGTTTATAAAAAACGTTAAAGCAGAGGCGCGAGCAATTCCGAGTGGATTCGGACGTAGTCGAATCCGCCGTAATTGCGGTTATACATTGTTGGCTACAGTTTTTTAATCGGTTTCGTTTTAATTAGTTCCATAAGTTCTTTTTTTTCATAAGGCATTTTCATTGTTCTGCGATTACTTATGAAACCATAATCTGTCCACATCAATTCAGCACCGTCTTCAATGTCTTCATAAATCGGTAATAATTCTCCAATTCCGACAAATATTGATTCCATTTCGATTTTGTCAGAGTTTATAAAATTATAATTTTTTTCTTTTCCGATTTTTACTGCTTTGTCAAATGCTTTTTCAGGTGAATTAGCTTTAATTAGATGGTGATTTCCCCAAGTAGTTACTCTCCGTAAATCTTGTTTTTCATTTCGGTGGACTGGTTCACATTTTTCAATAATTTCGACGATATACCAATTTCCTTTTTTGTTCGATATTTTTTCTTGGGTTTTCATTTTCAAATTGTAGCCAACTTTAATAATATGAATTCGTTTTAATAATTCATTTCAGACGTAAAACGAAGTTAGTTCAAATAAATCACAAAGTCAATGACATACTTTAATCTGTGTTTTTTTATGAGTTGTATTTTTAATTTTAACCTCTTCAATTATTAACAGATTTTAGCATTTTAATATTTCAATTAGATTGGTCATTCACCGTATCTTTACATCACCAATGAAAAACCAATCAGTTGTAATTATAGGCGCAGGTATTGCAGGTTTAGCATCTGCAATCCGGTTGAAAGCTAAAGGCTTCAAAGTTTCGGTTTATGAGGCTAATTCTTATCCTGGCGGAAAATTGGCAGCATTCTCAGAAAATGGCTACCGCTTTGATATGGGACCTTCTTTATTTACGATGCCGCAGTTTGTAGAGGATTTATTTAAAGTCGCCAATGTGGATATATCTAACTATTTTCAGTATAAGAAAAAAGAGGTGGTTTGTAATTATTTCTACGAAGATGGTACAACATTCTCAGCTGTTGCAGATGAAAAGGAATTTGCAAAAAATGCTGAAAATACTTTCAATGTTAAAGCCGAAGATTTAGAAACGTATTTCAAACAAAGTAAGCGTAAGTATGATTTAACAGCGTCTCTTTTTCTGGAAAAATCGCTTCATAAATTCAGCACCTATTTTTCAAAAGATACGCTTAAGGCTATATTTAATGTAGGCAGTTTAGACATTGATACCACTTTAGATGCTTACAATAGTAAGATGTTAAAAGATGAACGATTGGTGCAATTTTTTAATCGTTTTGCGACGTATAATGGCTCATCACCTTACCAAACGCCTGGAATTATGTCTATGATTCCGCATTTGGAGCAATATTTTGGAACATATTTTCCGAAAGGAGGAATGCATTCTATTTCTATGAGCTTGTTTCAATTGGCTAAAGATATTGGTGTTGACTTTTATTTTAATACAAAAGTGGAGCGTATAATCACAGATAAAAATAAAGCTATTGGCATTCAAATTAGCGGAGAAAAAGTCTTTAGCGATATTGTGGTTTCAAACTCAGATATCGTCCCAACGTATCGCAAATTATTAAAAGAGGAAAAGGCTCCAGAAAAAATATTGAATCAACCTCGAAGTAGCTCGGCCTTAATTTTTTATTGGGGAATTAAAAAGGAATTTCGGCAGTTAGATTTACACAATATTTTCTTTTCGGAAGATTACAAAACAGAATTCAACTATATTTTTAATAGAAAGGAAGTCCACAACGACCCAACAGTTTACATCAACATTACAAGTAAAGAAGAAAAGGGTGATGCGCCAGAAAGCTGCGAAAACTGGTTTACGATGATAAACGTTCCAAGCAATACTGGTCAAGATTGGGATAAAATCATCAAACAAGCTCGAGAGAATATTATAAAAAAGGTAAGCCGATTGCTAAAAGAAGATATCTCTAAACTTATAGAGTTTGAAGCTATTTTAGACCCAAGAACCATAGAATCCAAAACGCAAAGTTACCAAGGTGCGCTTTACGGTGCTTCAAGTAATAATAAATATGCCGCTTTTTTAAGGCATCCAAATTTTAAGTCTAGTATTAAGAATCTTTATTTTTGTGGTGGTAGCGTGCATCCTGGTGGTGGCATTCCACTATGTTTATTGTCTGGTAAAATTGTTTCAGATTTAATTGCAAAAACCAACTAATGTTCGATAAAACCTTTAAGCTTCATTTTTCTATATTCCTGATTTGGTTATTCACCATTTCTGGAATTTTTGGAATCCTATCAGATGAATATTCAGATTGGTTTTTAAGCATGACACCGCTTAATTTGCTATTAACCTTTATCATCTTAATTATTAATATAGAGGAATTAAAACCTAATGTAGCTATTGCGTTGGCTATTCCTTTTTTTACCGGTTTTATTACAGAGGCTTTAGGTGTTAATTTTGGACTAATTTTCGGTACCTATGCTTACGGTGAAAACTTGGGTCTTAAAGTTTTTGGTGTACCTTTAATGATTTGTGTTAATTGGGCGTTACTTACAGCAGCAACAGCAGATGTTGCAAAATACATAAGTAAAAACCGGTTTTTATCTGCCTTAATTGGAGCGGCTTTAATGACTGGTTTAGATATGCTGTTAGAGGTATCTGCTCCACGTTTTGATTTTTGGGAATTCGACGGTGGCGTAGTGCCACTTCAGAATTATGTAGGTTGGTTGGTTACGGCATTTGTTGCTCACTTGGGTTATCAATTATTAAAACCGAAAACAAATAAGTTAATTTCTTGGCACATATTAATCTCAATAGCAGTATTTTTTGCTGTGTTTTTATTTTTTTAATTTGAAAAGTTACGACTATATCATTCTTGGCGCCGGCGCATCTGGTTTAATGTTAGCATATCGCATGGCAAATGATGAGTTTTTCAATAATAAATCAATTTTAATCATAGATAAGGCGTCAAACAAAGGAAACGACCGTACTTGGTGTTATTGGGAAAAGGGTCAAGGTGAATGGGATTCCATTTTAGAAAAACGGTGGAGTTCAGTTTTTTTTGGAAGTAAAAATTTCAATAAGACTATAGATATTTCACCTTATTATTATAAAATGATTCGGTCTGAAAAATTTTACCATCGACTTTGGCAAAACATAAACAAAGCGAAAAATATTAAGTTTCTAAAGGCCTCTGTAAACCATTTTAAAGAAAACGAAGTCGTAACTGTGGATACGTCTGATGGTGTTTTTACTTGTAAACAATTGTTTAATAGTATTCCTAATACTTCTTATTTAAAACAAAAAAAATATCCTGTTTTACAACAGCATTTTTTGGGTTGGTTTATAAAAACAAAAACGAACGTATTTGACGATTCTGCAGCAACGTTTATGGATTTTTCGGTACCGCAAAATGGTAATACACGTTTTATGTATGTACTGCCATTATCTAAAAATGAGGCACTTTTTGAGTACACTTTATTTTCGAAAGATGTTTTAAAAACTGAGGAGTACGAAAGTGCTATAAAGAATTATTTGTTTGGTAAAAATATTACAGATTACGAGATTGTCGAAAAAGAAAAGGGTTGTATACCTATGACGTCCTATAAATTTAGTAAAGAAAACACCAGCCGAATTTTAAATATTGGTACAGCAGGTGGATGGACGAAGGCGAGTACAGGCTACACTTTTAAAGCAACTACAAAAAAAACGCAACAGCTAATTGATTTGTTAAAGACTAATAAAGACGTTTCGAAATTGGCTTCGCCTTCAAAATTTTGGTATTACGATTTGCTGTTTTTAGATGTTTTGGCAAATCATAATAATGAAGGTTCGGCTTTATTTACCTCTATGTTTAAGAAAGCAAATACGCAAACCATTTTTAGGTTTTTAGATGAGGAATCTACACTGTGGGAAGATTTAAAAATAATTATGTCTGTACCGCCAAAACGTTTTACACACTCACTTATAAAACGATTGTTCTCATAGTTTAGAGCAATTCAGAAATTTTTACGGTTGGTAAATTTGCCCACGATGCGGTCTTAAAGCGTCTCGTATAGGCTTCATTTTATCTTCATTGACAACTAAATAAGCAATGCTATGCATTTCACTTAGGTCTTCTGTTCCCGTAATAGTAATGTCTAGGTTTTCAATTTCAATATACTCTTTAAGGTGAATGAGGTGATGTTCGGCAGTTTTTTTTCCTGCTGGCCCACGAAAATCCCAAATTAGTTTTAATTGACGCATCGTATAGGTTTTAAAAAGCCAAAAATACCTTAAAAAGTGAAATGTATTGCAATAAATGTTATTATGGTTGGTTATAGTTTTACGCTTGACAACTGCGACTTTTATGTTATTTTTGTTCGGTTTTTAAAAAGTTTATATTTACCCAAAATCTTAAAATCTAAGCTAGCTCTATGGACATTCGTTTTTATAAAGTTTTATGTCTACTTTTCTTTGTTAATATTACTTTTTCTCAGCAGTATAAAACCTTGTTAACCATTGATGATGAAGCGGTTTCTACTTCGGAATTTCTTAAGCTTTATAACAAAAATTTAGACTTAGTTAAAGACGATTCTCAAAAAGACATTGACAACTATCTTCAGCTTTTTATAGACTATAAATTAAAATTAAAAGAAGCCAAACGTTTAGGGTTAGATGAAGATGCTAATTATAAACGTGAGTTTGAAAATTATAAAAAACAGCTTACCAAAAATTACATTTCAGACAATAAGGTTACTGACGCCCTAGTAAAAGAAGCCTATGAGCGTTTGCTTTATGATATCAAAGCCTCTCATATTGTAATTTTAGATAATCCTGAAGTTGAAGATACTTTAGTAGCCTATAATGCATTGCTAGGTTACAGAAAGATCTTAAAGTCAGAAGGTTATGATGCTGCAAAATCTAAACACCATATAGATAAAAAAGTTTTGGTTGAAGACTTAGGTTATTTTTCGGCATTTAGAATGGTTTACGATTTTGAAACAGCGGCATATAATACTAAGCCAGGCGAAGTGTCTATGCCTTTTAAAACAGATTTTGGTTACCATGTCGTAAAAGTAGATGAGAAGCGTCCATCTCGCGGAACTATGGAAGCGGCTCATATAATGATTGCATTGAAACAAAAAGACAGTACAATAAATCCTAAAGAGCGTATAAATGATATCTTTAATCGTTTGCAAAACGGCGAAGCTTTTGACGCCTTAGCAAAGCAATTTTCTGACGACAAAAGCTCAGCTCGAAATGGAGGGAAATTACGTGCTTTTAAAAGCGGTGAGCTTTCGTCTGCTATTTTTGAAGATGCAGCGTTTGGTTTAAAAAACCCAGGAGATATTTCCGAACCAGTAAAAACAGAATATGGTTGGCATATTATTCAACTAATAAAAAAAGAACCGATTCAATCTTTTGAAGATATGAAAGCTTCGCTTGAGGCACGCGTAAAAAGAGATGCTAGGTCAAAATTAATTAATAGCGCTATGGTTAAAGAGTTGTCTCAGCGTTATGCTATAGTTAAAAATCCTAAAACACGAGCTTATTTTCTTCCTATTTTGGAAAATGCTTATTTGGCTGGCAAATTTAATTTACCTGCTGATTTTAAAAGTAATGAAGCAGTAATAACAGTTAACGATTCTATTTTCACAAATGCCGAATTTCTTCAACAATTAAAAGCAAGACAACGTCAATACATGCGTGAAAAAACAAAAATTAATAAAGTAGTAGATAAAGAGTTAGATTTGTTTTATGAAAATTCGATTTTAGAATACAGAAAAGACAATCTTGCTAACGAAAACGAAGAATTTGCCGATATTTTAAAAGAATATAGAGATGGTTTATTACTCTTTGCTTTAATGGAAAAAGAAATTTGGAACAAAGCATCAAAAGATACCATAGGACTAAAAAATTATTATGAAGCAAACCTTTCTAAATACCAATGGCAAGATAGAGTAGAAGCCACTATTGTGTCTTCACCATCAAAGGAAGATGCAGAGCAATTGCAACTATTACTTCAATCTAATGATTCTATCCAACAAGTAAAAGAACA
Organism: Winogradskyella litorisediminis; assembly: GCF_042675765.1. NCBI lineage: Bacteria > Pseudomonadati > Bacteroidota > Flavobacteriia > Flavobacteriales > Flavobacteriaceae > Winogradskyella > Winogradskyella litorisediminis. Next base: position 174,296 of record NZ_JBHTJL010000011.1, read on the forward strand.
ATTAAAATCTTCAGGAAAAGTTGGTTATATTTTTTCAACTGGAATTTTTGAAAAAACAGATTCAAAACTACCTTCAGACTTAGAATTTAAGTCAGGTGTTTCTAAAATATATAATCATAATGGTAGTTATCAAGTTTATGTCATTAAAGCTATTTTACCTGCAGCACCAAAAACCTTAAAAGAAGCACGAGGTAGTGTTGTAAACGATTACCAAAATGAAATTGAAAGTCAATGGCTTTCGGAATTAAGAAATCGTTTTAAAGTAAAGGTTAATGACAAAGTTTTAAATGCAATTAAAGATAAAATGAATTAAATAAAGTTGAAGTTAAGATTTCTACATATTGTCCTTTTTAGTTTGGTATTTATAAGTTGTAACTTTTTTAAAAAAGATATAACTGAAAACGCTATTGCTCGAGTCAATGATAATTATTTATATGTTGACGATATTAAAAATATAGTTCCTGACGGTGCTACAAAAGCAGACAGTACGTTAATCGTTAACCGGTTTATAAATGATTGGGCAAGAAATTTATTACTACTGGATAAGGCAAAAATTAATTTACCTGAAAAACAGCAAGAAAGCTTTGACAATTTAGTAAAGCAATATGAAACTGATTTATATACCAAAGCCTATCTCGAAGCTTTGGTAAAACGCAATGCAGATACTATTTTTTCTGAAGATGAAGCTCAAGCCATCTACGAAGCCAATAAAGAATCGTTTAAACTTAATGATGAGCTATTACAATTTAGATACATTACATTACCCCAAAATGCGGTGAATTTATCTGAAATTAAATCAAAATTTCGTGCCTTTGAAAAAGCAGACAAAATATATTTGGATTCTATTTCAGTTCAGTTTAAGTCTTATTCCTTAAATGACTCTATTTGGGTTCGCGCATCACAAGTTATTGAAAAGATTGCTCCGGTGACTCAAATCAATAAAAATCAACTGTTAAAAAAATCTAATTTTGTACAGCTCAAAGACTCATTAAACCTATATTTGATCCAAATAAATGATGTACTTTTGCGCGGCGATTATGCGCCGTTAGATTATGTAGAGCCAACGGTAAAGCAAATAATTGCTAATAAGCGCAAACTTCAGCTGATAAAGCAGTTAGAAAATGAAATCACAAAAGATGCTATTAAAAACAAACAATTTGAAATCTATAAATAAGCTAGTTTTAGTGGCGATACTTATCGCAAATTCAACTTTAGGTTTTTCTCAAGAAATAATTCAAGATGAAGAAAAAAAGGAGGAAGTTCTTAAGGAGAAAAAAATTATAAACGGACGCGTAAAAGCTGATGGAGTTGCTGCTGTTGTGGGTGATTTTATAGTTTTAGACTCTGACGTAGATAGAAGAACAGCTCAAATTAAAGCTGCTGGAGGAGATTTAGGAGATATTACACGATGTGAATTATTTGGAAGTATTCTTGAAGAAAAATTATATGCACATCAAGCCATACAAGATAGTATTGTGGTTAATGAACTACAGATTCGTTCTCAAATAGATCAACAGCTTCAAGGTATTTTAGCTGAGTTTGATGGTTCAATGGATAAACTTTTAGAATTTTACAAAAAAGATTCTGAAGACGCACTAAGAGAGGAAATTTATGAAATAAACAAAAATCAATCCTTGGCAACTCAGATGAGAGAAAAGGTTATTGATGAGGTGGAAATTACTCCAGAAGAAGTCCGTCAATTTTATAACCAATTAAAAAAAGAAGGTTTACCAACCTTTGGTACAGAATTACAAATCTCAAATATTGTAGTAATTCCTCAGGTGACAGAAGCTTCAAAACAAGTAGCCATTAACAGATTAAAAGAGTACAAAAAAGATGTTGAAGAAAATGGCGCAAGTTTTACAACTAAAGTATTATTCTTTACAGATGACACAGCATCAAAATCAACAGGAGGTTTATATACTTTAAACAGAAAACGTCCTCGAATGGTTAAGGAGTTTAGAGACGTGGCATTTTCATTAGAAGAAGGCCAAATTTCTGAACCTTTTGAATCACCTTTTGGTTACCATATTATTTTATTAGAAAAAATTAGAGGGCAAGAGTATGACGTAAGACATATTTTAATTCGACCAGAAATTACGCCAGATGCAATAGAAGAAGCCAAAAATAAAATTGACGATGTGCGAGCTAAATTAGTAGAAGGATTAATCACGTTTGAAGAAGCTGCAAAAGAATTTTCAGATGAAAAAGAGTCAAGAGAAGAAGGTGGAAGATTGATAAATCCTGTTACCCAAGATTTTAATTTCGAATTGACAAAAATGGATCCAGACATTTATGTACAGGTTCAAAATCTAAAAGATGGGGAAATCAGCGAAGTCATTCAAGATGCAGACCGCGAAAATCCAATTAAGTTTAAAATTATGAAAGTAACAGACCGTATTAATGAGCATGAAGCTGATTTTGCGAGAGATTACTTAAAAATTAAAAGACTTGCATTACAAAACAAACATTTTGATGCCCTAGGTAAGTGGCAAAAAGAAACCATTGAATCTACTTATATTAAAATTAATGGTGAATACAAAAACTGTGAGTTTAGTGGTAATTGGTTAAAAAACAGATAATTCATGTCAGACGTAGCAGCTATCGAAAATTTTGTAAAAAAATATAAAGCGCTTAAAGAAGAAATTGCAAAAGTTATTGTCGGACAAGATGAAGTTATAGACCAAATTTTAATATCAATTTTTTCTGGAGGACATTCGCTTTTAATTGGTGTTCCTGGTTTGGCTAAAACTTTAATGGTAAATACCATTGCACAAGCCTTAGGTTTAGACTTTAAGCGCATACAATTTACACCGGACTTAATGCCAAGTGATATCTTAGGTAGTGAGATATTAGACGAAAACCGAAAATTTAAATTTATTAAAGGTCCAATATTTGGCAACATTATATTGGCAGATGAAATTAATAGAACGCCACCTAAAACTCAAGCTGCTCTACTAGAAGCTATGCAAGAGCGTGCTGTTACCGTAGCTGGGCATCAGTATAAATTACAATTACCTTATTTTGTATTAGCAACACAAAACCCTATTGAGCAAGAAGGAACTTATCCTTTACCAGAAGCACAGCTAGACCGCTTTATGTTTGCTATCAATTTAGAGTATCCTACTTTTGAAGAAGAGGTTAATGTTGTAAAAGCAACGACTGCAGATCATAGAGTATCTGTTAATTCTTTATTTACTTCACAAGAAATTATTGATTTTCAAAACGTTATAAGACGTATACCTGTTGCAGATAATGTAATAGAATACGCTGTAACAATGGTCGGTAAAACAAGACCAAATAGTCAAGCAGCAGCAGATTTAGTAAAGGAATTTATTGATTGGGGCGCAGGTCCAAGGGCGTCTCAAAATTTGATACTTGCAGCAAAAACATACGCAGCATCTCGCGGAAAATTTTCTCCAGATGCAGAAGATGTTCAGGCTGTGGCAACTTCAATATTAAGGCATCGAATTATTAGAAATTACAAGGCCGAAGCTGAGGGTATCACTGATGAAAAGGTAATACAAAGCTTATTCTAGTTTGTCGTAGCATAGTATTACATTTGTACTATGTTTAAGCATCCAAATAGAAATTTTGGTTTAGATTGCATTAGAGCCTCAGCTATAATATTGGTCGTGCTATCCCATTGCACATTTATTCTCCCACAATTTAATTCTACAATTACAGATGGCATTCGTTTATTGGGTGCTACCGGTGTAGATATTTTTTTTGTTCTTAGTGGTTATCTCATTGGAGGTATTTTGCTTAATAAGTTAGATTGTAATAAGACAGCATTTAAATATTTATTCCATTTCTGGAAACGCCGATGGTTACGCACATTACCTAACTATTTTGTAGTCCTAAGTTTGAATGCATTATTAATACTATTTTTGGGTAAAAGGCTATTACATGAAATTTGGCTTTATATTCCATTTCTTCAAAATTTCTTCAATCCACATCCCGATTTTTTTACAGAAGCTTGGAGTTTGTCAATTGAGGAGTATGCCTATCTCATTTTACCTTTTGTCATTTATAGTTTATTGTTTTTTTTTAAGAGAGTTAAAGCGACTAAAGTATTTTTTTATGGAACTCTTTCTATAATTATTGCTTTATTCTTTTTTAAAATTCAATTCTTTCTTTATGCTGAAATAGACACATATAAAGAATGGAGTTCTCAATTCAGAAAAGTAGTTGTTTATAGATTAGATGCTATTTATTATGGATTTATAATGGTCTATCTAGTTTCAAACCATTCATTTTTTAAGTCAAATCGAAAATTCTTATTTCTATTTGGGCTGTTTTTATTTGTTATTTTACATTTAATTATTGTTTTGTTTGGTGTAATGCCACAAGAATATAAATTGTTTTATTCCGCCTCTTATTTACCAATTATTAGTTTAAGTATAGCTTTAGTCTTTCCGTTTTTTTTAGAATTGAAAGCTAGGAGAAGAGTAATAAAACTAGTGACTTATATAAGCACACGTTCGTACTCAATTTATTTAGTAAATTATTCTTTGGTTTTATTAACTATTGAGCATTTTTTTGAGCCCTCAATTTTAGCATTAATACTATACTTACTTTTATCAGTTATTTTTTCAGAAGTATTGTACCGTTATGTTGAAATTCCATTTTTAAGACTTCGAAGTCTATTAGTTCCGAGGTAATTACGAAATCGTTTGAAATAATAGAAGTCAATAATTGTTAACTCATTAAATTATTAGCTTTAATTTTAGTTTTTATTCAATTTTGGTATGTAATTAGAAAGTTTTTATGAATTATATTTAAGGATTATTCAATTCTATTACATACTTTTAAAAACGCAGTAAAATTCGTAATTTTGTGCTGCTAAAAATAAATTATCAACCTTTAAATATACTATATGGCTTTTGACATTGATATGATTAAAAAGGTTTATGCCAATATGACGGAGCGCGTTGATGCTGCAAGAGATATTGTTGGTAAACCATTAACCCTTTCAGAAAAAATACTATACTCGCATTTGTGGGATGGAAAACCTACTACTGCATTCACACGTGGAAAAGATTATGTTGATTTTGCGCCAGACCGCGTAGCTTGTCAAGATGCAACAGCCCAAATGGCATTGCTCCAATTCATGCAAGCAGGTAAGCCTAAAGTTGCAGTACCAACAACAGTACACTGTGACCACTTAATCCAAGCAAAAGATGGTGCAGCTGCAGATTTAAAAAATGCAAATAGCACGAGTAGTGAGGTTTTTAATTTCTTAGAATCAGTATCTAATAAGTATGGTATTGGTTTTTGGAAACCTGGAGCAGGTATCATTCATCAAGTTGTTTTAGAAAACTATGCGTTTCCAGGCGGAATGATGATTGGTACGGATTCACATACTGTAAATGCAGGTGGACTAGGTATGGTTGCTATTGGTGTTGGTGGAGCAGATGCTGTTGATGTTATGGCTGGTATGGCTTGGGAGCTTAAATTTCCTAAGTTGATAGGTGTGAAGTTAACGGGAAAGCTTTCGGGTTGGACAGCTCCAAAAGATGTAATTTTAAAAGTAGCCGAAATTCTTACTGTAAAAGGTGGAACAGGAGCAATAGTTGAATATTTTGGTCCTGGTGCAACGGCAATGTCTTGTACAGGAAAAGGTACTATTTGCAACATGGGTGCTGAAATTGGAGCAACCACTTCTACTTTTGGTTATGACGAATCTATGGAGCGCTATTTGCGTGCAACTGACAGAGAAGATGTTGCTGACGCTGCAAATAAAATCAAAGATTATTTAACTGCAGATGCAGAAGTTTACGCTAATCCAGAGCAATATTTTGATCAAGTTATTGAAATTAATTTATCTGAATTAGGACCTTTATTAAACGGTCCTTTTACACCAGATTTATCTACGCCAGTAGGAAAAGAAATGACTGAAAAAGCAACTTCTAACGAATGGCCGCTTCAAGTCGAATGGGGATTAATAGGCTCTTGTACAAACTCATCTTATGAAGATTTATCAAGAGCATCATCAATTGCGCAGCAAGCTATTGATAAAGGACTAAAAATGAAAGCGGAACTAGGTATCAATCCTGGTTCTGAACAAGTACGTTACACAGCTGAGCGTGACGGTATCTTAGGAATCTTCGAAAACTTAGATGCTAAGATATTTACTAACGCATGTGGACCATGTATTGGTCAGTGGGCTAGATATAGTGATCCTAAAAATGCACCAAAAAATAGTATAGTACATTCTTTCAATAGAAACTTTGCGAAGCGTGCAGATGGTAATCCAAATACGCATGCTTTTGTAGCATCTCCAGAATTAACAGCAGCTATTGCTGTTGCAGGTCGTTTAGATTTTAATCCATTAACAGATAAGTTAATTAATGAAAATGGAGAAGAAGTCATGTTCGATGAACCAACAGGATGGGAATTACCTCCAAAAGGTTTTGAAGTTAAAGATAATGGTTACTTAGAACCAGTTGAAGATGGAAGCGGTGTTATAATTAACGTTAATCCAGATTCAGAACGTTTAGAATTACTTGAGCCCTTTACTCCGATTGGAAATTCTATTAAAGGTGCAAAACTACTAATTAAAGCATATGGTAAATGTACAACAGATCATATTTCTATGGCTGGTCCTTGGTTACGTTTTAGAGGCCATTTAGATAACATTGCAAACAATACGCTTATTGGTGCTGTGAACGCATTTAACAAGAAAACAAACTTTGTTAAAAATCAATTGACTGGAGATTATGCAGGTGTCCCAGATACACAACGTGAATACAAAAAAGCGGGTATTTTGTCAGTAGTTGTTGGAGATCACAATTATGGTGAAGGTTCATCAAGAGAACACGCGGCAATGCAACCTCGTCATTTAGGTGTAGCTGCAGTTATAGTAAAATCATTTGCACGTATCCACGAAACAAATCTTAAAAAACAAGGTATGCTAGGATTAACGTTTGTAAATGAAGCAGATTATGATTTAATTCAGGAAGATGATACTTTTAACTTTTTAGATTTAAATGAGTTTGCTCCAGATAAACAGCTTAATGTTGAAGTTGTGCACTCTGATGGTAGTAAAGATATTATTTCTTTAAACCACACATATAATCAAGCACAGATTGAATGGTACAATGAAGGTTCCGCCCTTAATTTAATTAAAAAGCAAAACGCTTAAAGCTAACTACATTATTTAAAAAAAGGCTTTGATTATATCAAAGCCTTTTTTTTATAAAAATTATATAGTCAACCTTTTAGAATTCAAATAAAAAAGCCTTTCAAATTTGAAAGGCTTTTAAATGTTGTAAAGTACTAACTAATTATAATGTTGCAACGTGCTTAGCTAAATTAGATTTTAGGTTACCAGCTTTATTAGAGTGAATAACATTTTTCTTAGCTAGCTTATCAATCATACTATTAACTGATGGTAATAAAGCTTGAGCTTCTTTAGCATCTGTTAATTCGCGTAATCTTTTGATAGCGTTACGAGTCGTTTTGTGTTGATACTTGTTAAGTACTCTTCTCTTCTCGTTGCTTCTAATTCTTTTTAAGGCTGACTTATGATTTGCCATGTTTCTTAGTTATATTAAAAAATTGTAGCCCGTAGGGGAATCGAACCCCTCTTACCAGGATGAAAACCTGGCGTCCTAGCCGATAGACGAACGGGCCATTTATACTTAAATTACATACTAGATTTTTCTAGTTTATAATTAATTTAAAATTTAAATGAACAACAATGTTTCCATTGCGGATGCAAAAATACAACTATTTTTAAATGTTGCAACACTTAATTAATTTTTTTTAAAAAAAATTAATATGCCTTTGCAAAAAGTACACGTTGCTTAGATGGTTTACCAGTATAAACACACTGTCCTTCCTCTTTTTTACTATTATAAGGTATACATCTAATGGTTGCTTTTGTTAGCTCTTTTATTTTATTTTCTGTTTCTGCTGAGCCATCCCAATGTGCAGAAATAAATCCTGTTTTAGTTTCGAGAATAGTTTTAAAATCTTCAAAAGTGTCAACTTCAGTAATATGGTCTTCTCTGAATGAAAGTGCTTTTTGAAATAAATCTTTCTGAATGGTTTTTAATAATTCAGAAATCTTGTCTTCAATACCTTCAATTGATACCACTTCTTTGGTTAGAGTATCTCTTCTAGCTAATTCCACAGTTCCGTTTTCTAAATCTTTTGGACCAATGGCAATTCTTAATGGTACACCTTGTAATTCATGCTGAGCAAATTTAGCTCCAGGTCTAAAGGTATCTCTGTTGTCAAATTTGACGCTAATGTTTTTAGCTTCTAAGGATGTTCTTAGATTATCAACCACCTGGTTTATAGCTTCAAATTGTTCATCGTTTTTAAAAATAGGAACGATAACCACTTGAAATGGCGCCAAGTTTGGAGGTAATACAAGACCTTTGTCATCACTGTGTGTCATTATTAATGCACCCATTAATCTGGTGGAAACACCCCAAGATGTCGCCCAAACAAAATCTTGTTTTCCTTCTTTGTTTGTAAATTTAACATCAAAAGCTTTTGCGAAATTTTGTCCTAAAAAATGAGACGTTCCTGCTTGTAAAGCTTTTCCATCTTGCATTAAAGCTTCAATACAATGTGTATCTATAGCGCCTGCAAATCTTTCGCTCTCAGTTTTTACACCTTTAATCACAGGAATAGCCATAAAGTTTTCAGCAAATTCTGCATAAACTCTATTCATCTGTTCTGTTTCTGCAATTGCTTCGGCTTCGGTGGCATGAGCTGTATGACCTTCTTGCCATAAAAATTCTGCAGTTCTTAAAAATAGACGTGTACGCATTTCCCATCGTACAACATTCGCCCACTGGTTAATTAGTATTGGTAAATCCCTATAACTTTGAATCCATCCTTTATAGGTATTCCATATAATAGCTTCACTAGTGGGTCTTACGACAAGCTCTTCTTCTAATTTTGCTTCAGGGTCTACTCTTAGTTTTCCTTCGTTATCTGGATCATTCTGCAATCTGTAATGCGTTACAACGGCACATTCTTTAGCGAAACCTTCAGCATTTTTTTCTTCAGCTTCAAATAAGCTTTTGGGTACAAAAAGAGGAAAATAAGCGTTTTGATGACCTGTAGCCTTAAACATCCTGTCTAATTCTGCTTGCATTTTTTCCCAAATTGCATATCCGTATGGTTTAATAACCATACAACCTCTAACGGCTGAATTTTCAGCTAAATCAGCTTTTACAACCAATTCGTTATACCATTTGGAGTAATCTTCGGACCTTTTTGTAAGATTTTTGCTCATTATCTGTTATTTGGCACAAATGTTGTGTCTTTGTTAAAAGAAAAAATAGTTGGACAAAACTAACTATTTTTGTATTGTTCAACAATTAAATCATAATAGATATGCGATTTACTTCTACACTCAAAAAAATTAAGGCTCCAATTATGGCGTTTGGTTCATTTTTACTCCTTTCGTCTTGTGGCGCTTATCAATACGTTGGATATGACAATGACGGAATTTACAGCTCTGATGAAGTTGTAGTTGATGTTGAACAAGCGGCTACCAATAGAACTAGCGATAACTACTATGCGAACTATTTTGCAGAGCAAGCGGAAGACGCTCGTCTTGCATTAGAAGAGTCTGGAGAAGTTTTTACAGATATCGATTCTTATACAAGTGGAAATTCAAACGAACAAGAAGTAGAAATTATCGAAGATTATGGTGGCTGGGGACAAGTAAATGACAGAGTTGTTATAAATTATTACAACACTGGTTGGAATAATTGGGGTTGGGGATTTGCTGACCCATGGTTATGGAATGGTGGCTTTGGCTATGGTTGGAACAACTGGGGATGGAATAATTGGGGTTGGAACCGATGGAATACATGGGGCGGAGGATTTGGTTTTGGTTGGGGTGCTGCTTATCCTGGTTGGTACTATAACGGCTTCGGTTGGGGCGGAAATGCTCTTTTTTGGGGTAGATATGGAGGTCGCTATTATGGCCATAATGATTATGCTTTTTACCGCGGTAGAAGAGGAATTAATAGTAGGTCTTTAGCGTCAGCAAATAGAACATCTTTATCCCGAAGGAATTCATCATCATTTTCTAGAAGACCATCAGGTATTATTAGAAATAATGACGGTACGTCAAGAAGACGCTCCTTCTCTGGTACAACAACACGTCCGTCCAGAGGTACAACAACACGTCCATCTAGAGGAACGACCACTCGTCCGTCTAGAGGTACAACAACACGCCCATCTAGAGGAACGACCACTCGTCCATCTAGAGGTAATACAACACGTCCATCAAGAGGTACAACAACACGACCTTCGAGAGGTAGCTCTAGAGGAAATGTTGGTACAAGTAGAGGTTCTTCAAGATCTTCAGGTGGTGTAAGGTCGTCAAGCTCAAGCTCACGTTCATCAGGGCGTTCTAGCTCATCAAGTAGAGGTGGAGGAAGACGAGGGTAATTCAATTTTATTTTTTTAGTTAAAAAAGTTATGAAAAAGATTTTAATAACATTCATGGCAATTTTTGCTATGGTAAATTTATATGCTCAAAATGTTACAGATGCTGTAAGAATTGCCAACGACGAAATCAGTGGTACAGCTAGATTTAAAGCAATGGGCGAAGCGTTTGGCGCTCTAGGAGGCGATTTGTCTGCGGTAAATATAAATCCGGCAAGCTCATCAGTTTTTAATAGTAGTAAGGCTTCATTTACTGCAGGGTTTTCTGGTAATTCTAATACCACATCATATTTTGGAAACGCTTTAGACTCTGATGAAAATCAAGTTAACTTTTCTCAAGGTGGTGGCGTTTTTGTTTACGAATCTAATTCTCCTAATTCTAAATGGAATAAATTTGCTCTAGGAGTTGCTTACGATAGGACAGGAAATTTCGATGAGAATTTCACAGCCAGAGGTATAAGCCCAAACACATCAATTGCAGAATATTTTTTAGATTTTGCTCAAGGTCTTAGATTAGATGAAATTTCTGCTTTACCTGGAGAAAGTCTTAACGAAGCCTATTCTGATATTGGTTCTGTTTTTGGTTATGCTAATCAACAAGCTTTTTTGGGATATGAGTCATTTATAATTGAACCTTTAAATGATACTGATGATAATACACAATACGAAAGTAATATTATTGGTGGTAATTATAATCAAACTTACACGTTACAATCGACTGGCTACAATGGAAAAATGGCTTTTAATTTTTCGGGAGAATATGATAATCGATTAAATGTTGGTTTTAATATCAATGCACACTTTTTAAATTACGAACGTATTACCGTTTTTGATGAAAGTAATTCAAATGCTGGTTCTACAGTGACAGCTGTTGGTTTTGACAACACTCTACGAACTACTGGAGCAGGTGTTTCGTTTCAGTTTGGAGGTATTTATAAATTAACAAATGAATTTAGAGTTGGTTTTACTTACGACACGCCAACTTGGTACAGAATTACAGATGAGACTACTCAATATTTACAGACTACTGTAGATGGTTTTAATGAACCAATTATAATTAACCCTAATGTTATTAATATTTTCCCTGAATATAGATTGCGGACACCAGGTAAAATTACGGGTAGTTTAGCTTATGTATTTTCGGATAAGGGCTTGTTCAGTTTTGATTATTCTAGAAAAGATTTTTCTCAAACAACTTTTAAACCTAGTGGAGATCCGTTTTTTGCTTTTCAAAATAATGAAATTTCGAATTTATTAGGTGTTTCAAATACATATAGAATAGGAGGCGAATACAGATACAACAAATTAAGCTTTAGAGTCGGATATAGATTTCAAGAAAGTCCTTATAAAAATGAAAATATTATGGGAGACTTGACAGGATATTCATTAGGTTTAGGATATAAAGTAGGTAGTTTTTCTGTGGACGCTGCTTTTTCTCAGAGCCAAAGAGAGCAGTCTAATTTATTATACTCAGAAGCTCCTTCGTTTACAAGCGCTCAAGTAGATTCAAAATTTACTGATTTTGTAGTGACGTTTACATTTGGAATTTAATTCTCTTAATAAATATTAAATAAAAACCTCTAGTAAAATGCTAGAGGTTTTTTGTAAGTTAATGTCAAATAGTTCGACTAGGGAGTTATATTAAATACCTACTGTTATGAATTCTATTTGGCTTTTTGAGGACGTTAATCTTTTTGGTTTGTTATGTCCACATAAATTAAAAACTTATAAAAACAAGCATAGTTTTGACGCCTATAAAAAGAGTGATTATATCTATTTTGAAAAGGACGCCGCAAATAAAATATACCTAATCGAAAAAGGAAAAGTAAAGATTGGATACTATAATGAAGATGGTTCTGAGATTATAAAAGCCATATTAAGGCGAGGAGAGATTTTTGGAGAAAAGGCTATTTTTGGAGAAAACACACGTGATGAATTTGCTCAATCTATAGATAATAATACGTCCATTTGTCCTGTAGGTATTAATACAATGCATGACTTAATGAGAGATAATCAATCTTTCAGTTTTAAAATTTACAAATTCATAGGCATTAAATATAAAAAGCTTGAGCGTCGACTTCAATTGTTATTGTTTAAAGATTCAAAATCTCGTCTTTTAGAGTTTTTAGAAGAACTATGCCAAGACTATGGTTACGATTGTGAAAAAACAGGAGACCATGTTGTAATTCATCCATATACCCAAAAGGATATTGCATCTTTAATTGGTATCTCTAGACCTACTTTAAATACCTTAATGAATGATTTAAAAGAGCAAAAAATCATAAATTTTAATAGAAAAGAAATACGTTTTTTAAAAAAATCTGCTTAGTGTTAGCTAGCTAACATTTTGTCTTATGCGGTTCATATAATTTTGATTTATCAAATTATATGAACTAAAAAAATAAGACAATGATTAAAAAAATGATTTTAGGAATGTTAGCCATAGTATTAATGGTAACTTCTTGTAGCGATGATGATGCAGTTGCTATTGTACCAAACGCAGGTATTTTAACAGGTGGCCCATTTTCCTTTACTGTAGACGGACAAGCAGATACAGTCTCTGGTATATCAACAGACCCATCAGCAGTTGGTACAAACAGAACTTTTGTTATCACAGATTTAGATTTAAACATATTGGGCACACCACCTACTTTAGATGCTTTAGAAGGTGTGAATTTTGAAGGTGCTGGTCGTGGCGTATGCTTAATTTGGTATTTACGTTACGAAAACGATACTAACATTGACTCGGCAACAAATGCAGCAGATTTAACAGGTACGTTTGATTTATCCAATTCAATTCGGGTAGAGCGTGGTCCAAATGCAGACACAATTATTGGTGGCCCTTTTAATTTTAATGTTGATGGAACACCAGATATGGTAAGTGGCATTTCTTTTGAAAATCCAGATAATAGAATAGGAACAAATTTTACTTGGGTAATTACCGACGATACAGGTTTTATTTTAGGAACACCTCCAACTCTGAGTGCTGTTGAAGGAGTAAATTTTGATGGTGCTGGAGGCGGTGTTTGTTTAATTTGGTATTTGAGATATGAAAATGATACAAATATAGCAACGGTAACCAATGCCAATGACCTTACAGGAACGTTTCATTTATCTAATTCTATTACTGTAAACAGAAATTAATTACTTTTTTGCAATTAATTATTAATTAAGCGTAGTTTCGTTAAAGAAATTACGCTTTAATTTTTTGCTAAAATGAAATTGAATAAAAGAAATGTTCTATTTATAATTGTCGTTGTACTATTAATTATTCCACAAACACGAAAGTCAATTCAAGTTTTATTACATAAGGGAATTGCTTTGGTTAACCCGGTTAATGTAATAGATAAAAAGGATAGAATTATACTTAATGATTATTCTTGGAAGCTTAAAACCGAAACAGAAGAAATCACAAATTTTAATCAATTTAAAGGCAAAGTTATACTGATAAATTTTTGGGCAACATGGTGTCCACCCTGTATAGCTGAAATGGCAAGTCTTCAAAAATTGTATAACAAATATGAAAAAAGGGTAGATTTTATTTTTGTTACTGCAGACGCTTTAGACGAGAAGATTTCAAACTTTAAAGAGAATAAAAAATACACCTTTCCTGTATATCAAATAATGTCAAAACCCCCAAGTGAATTGATGACAACATCAATACCTAGAACAGTTTTAATTGATAAAAACGGAGAGATTATTATTGACAAATCTGGTGCTGCGGATTGGTTTTCAGAAGATGTTCAAAAACAGATAGATGAACTTTTAAAATAATTTTTTATTTAAAATATTTTTTTGGGACAAAAAGCATCCCGAAATTTTCGCCTTTATCCTTTCCTAAATGTTTATGGTGTATTTTGTGAGCTCGTCTTACGCCTCTTGCATACTTATTGTCAATGTTACGTAACCATTTAAATCTTTGGTGAATAAATATATCGTGGACTACAAAATAAGCTAGTCCGTAAGCCATAATCCCGAAGCCTATCGGCAACGTAAACCACAAGCCTTCTACACTCCACAAATAAAAACAAGACATACTTACTACAGCATAAAAAATAAAAAACACATCATTACGCTCAAACCAGCTATCGTGGTCTTTATGATGGTGATCTTTATGTAAACTCCATAAAAAACCATGCATAATATACTTATGGGTAAACCATGCATTAAATTCCATTATAAGAAAAGTCGCTAAAAAAATAACAATCCAAAGAAATACTTGCATTCTACCTAATATTTTAAAGTAAATTTAATTGATATTTGACGTAACTTCTAGTTAAAAGTTCAACTTTTTTGTAGTCGTTAACGCGTATTCTGGTTGATTTAATTTCTAAAGCTGGTGTTTTTTTGAGTTTATCTAAGAGCTTACTGTAATAACGGTACGCCATAAAAACTCCAAATCTTGCTTCTAAAGGTAATTTTTTAATTCCAACTAAACCTTTCTTAAAATCCTCTTCGATATCAGAGATGATAATTTGTTTTGACTTTTCGTCTAAATGGTTGAGGTCCGTATTAGGGAAATACGTTCTGCTTAAATCTTCAAAATCGGCTTTTAAATCTCTTAAGAAGTTTACTTTTTGAAAAGCAGAACCTAAGCTCATAGCAGAATCTTTAAGCTCTTCGTATTTTTTATTATCACCTTTAACAAAAACCTTAAGGCACATTAAACCTACAACATCTGCTGAACCGTAAATGTAATCTTTGTATTCTTTGTTTGTAAGATAGTCTTGCTTGTGTAAATCCTGCTTCATGCTTTTCATAAAAGCATCAACCATATGTTTTTCTATATTACATTTATGGTAAGTTTCTTGAAAAGAATTTAAAATAGGATTTAAGCTAATTTTCATGGTTAAAGCGTCATCCAAATCTTGAGAAAATTTTTCGAACAGTGCAGGTTTATCGTAATCATGAAATGTATCAACAATTTCATCAGCGAATCTTACAAAACCATATATATTGTATATGTCTTGTCTTATGCTTTCTGCAAGCATTTTGGTAGCCAGTGAAAAAGAAGTGCTGTAAGAGGTAGTTACCAACTTACTACATTCTTTTGATACGCTATCAAATATTGATTTCATGTTTATTTTTTTTAATTATTAGGTCTATTTGTGTTTGTTAATTAGGTCAGCTACTAATTTCCCTGAAATTAATGCTGGTGGTACTCCTGGACCTGGTACTGTCAATTGACCTGTAAAGTAAAGATTCTTCACTTTTTTACTTTTAAGATTAGGTCTTAAAAACGCAGTCTGTGACAAGGTATTAGCCATACCGTAAGCATTTCCTTTGTAAGAATTATAAGCTTCTTTAAAATCCTTAACACAAAAAGACTCTTTAAAGATAATATTATTTGTTACTTGTTGCGAGGTTATTTTCTCAAATCGATTAATAATTATATCAAAATAGCGCGCTCTAACTTTTTCATTGTCCTCTAAGTCTGGAGCAATAGGAATTAAAAAGAAACCAGTTTCACAATTAGCGGGTGCCATTGTTTTATCCGTTTTTGAAGGAAAATTTACATAAAATAAAGGGTTTTGTGGCCATTTAGGTTGGTCGTAAATATCTTCAGCGTGCGCCTCAAAATCAGTATCAAAAAAGAGGTTGTGATGCTCTACATTTTCTAGTTTTTTGTCAAAACCTACATAAAATAAAAGTGAAGATGGAGCAAATGTTTTGCTGTCCCAATATTTTTCGCTGTATTGCCTGTAGTTTTTATCTAATAAAGTCTCAGAATGCGCATAATCAGCTCCACTTAAAACAAAATCGGAATTAATAGTTTTCTCTTCTGAAGAGATACTTACGACTTTTCCGTTTTCTACGTTAATTTTGTCAACAGCGAAGTTTTTATGAATTTTAACACCAAGGCTTGTTGCTAAACTTTCCATAGCTTTAATTACCTCATACATACCGCCTTTTGGATGCCAAGTTCCTAATCCAAAATCGGCAAAATTCATGAAACTATAAAATGAAGGTGTATTGTTGGGTTTTGCACCAAGAAATAAAACAGGGAACTCTAAAGTAGATATAAGTTTTGGATTTTTAAATTTTTTTCTAACCTCACTACTTATGGTCTTAAAAAATTGATCTACACGCGTAATTGTATCTTTTGTAACTAATTCAAGCGGTGAAAGGCCAGGTTTTAAAACAATTTTATTAATGGCGATATCATAATTTTCTTGCGCTTTTGCTATAAACTTACGTAAGGGTTTAGAACTGCCAGGTTCTATTCGTTCAAATTCTTCACAGATTTTATTCATAGAATCACCAATGGTGATTACATCGTCAGAAAAGAAAATTTTGTAAGCAGGGCTTAACTTATCTAATTCGTAAAAATCTTTTGTTGATTTGTTAAAATCACTAAAGAATTTCTCAAAAATATCTGGCATCCAATACCAGCTTGGACCGATATCAAAAGTGAAACCGTCTTTTTTTAATTGCCTTGCACGACCACCTATAGTATCATTTTTTTCAAAAACCGAAACATCAAATCCGTATTTTGCTAAATAACATGCTGCAGATAATGACGAAAAGCCAGAACCTATAATCGATACTTTTTTCATATTATAACGTATCTACTACTGCTTTAATTGATGTAAAAGATTTTATTTTTTTCGGAAGATTTTCTAAGTCGACATACTCAAGCATTTTACCTAAGACCCAAAACTCAGCATTTGATTTTTGAAGAATATTCTTATCAAAATCTTTAAAATATTTTTCTATATCCTCTTTAAGAGGTTTAATTGTAAAATACGATACAAAAATTAAATCTTCATAATAGTGTAATATATCTGCTAAACTTTCTTGTGGTACACTTTGACCTAAGAAAATACAGTGGTAATTATGAGATACGATTTGGTAATTTAAAAACATTAAACCTAATTCGTGTATTTCATTATCTGGCAAATACAATACAAAAGTTTTTTTAGAATTTGCAGTGTTTTCTGCTTGAGCAAATTCAGTATTTATAAGTATTTTTTGTCTTATAAGTGTCGTTAAAAAATGCTCATGAGCAGGCGTAATGGTATGTGTTTGCCAGAGGAGTCCGATTTCTGTTAGAAGTGGTATAAAAATATCGTAAAAAATATCTTCAAACGAAATATCTTTAAGCAGAGTTTCATAAGTGTTATAAAAAAGCGCTTGATCAAAATTGAGCATCGCTAATTTAAATGAATTAACAGCGTGACTTTCTATGTTTGATTGTAATGCAATATCTCTAACTAAAACAGGTATTTCTTTTGGTGCTAATTTTGCTATTTTAGAAATTTTGTAACCATTATTGTTTAGGTAACTAACGTTAAGCAGCTTTTGAAAACTCGCCAAATCATAATACCTAATATTAGTTTCTGTTCTTTTGGGAGAAAGAAGGTTGTATCGTTTTTCCCATATTCTAATGGTATGTGCCTTAATGCCTGTAAGGTTTTCAAGGTCTTTGATACTAAACTTATTTTTTAAATTGTTCATCTTATGATAAAAATTGTTAAACAAAAATAGCTTTTTATGGTTATAATCATAGCTATTTAACAAAAAATAACACTTTGAAAAATATAAAAAAAATTAAAAGAAAGTGCGCACGAGAAGACTCGAACTTCCACGGACTAATGTCCACCAACCCCTCAAGCTGGCGCGTCTACCAATTCCGCCACGTGCGCGTTTTATAATGAAGTACTTAAAAATAAGAAAAGTTAAGCAAATGCTTAACTTTTTCTAGTGACTTGGCTGGGGCTCGAACCCAGGACCCTCTCCTTAAAAGGGAGATGCTCTACCAACTGAGCTACCAAGTCATAATGTTTTTCTCTAACGAGGGTGCAAATATAAAATGTTTAATTAATAAAACAATGCTTTTTTTATATATTTTTTTGTTTTTTTGTTTACTCATTATCTAGGTGTTTAACAATCAATTTATAAGCTTTTATGATTATAGTTTTAATGGGTTACATGGGGTGTGGAAAATCGACAATTGGTCGTCAATTATCAAAAATTTTAAGATTTGATTTTCTAGATTTAGATGATTACATAGAATCAAAGGAGCAATACAGTGTAAAAGAAATATTTAATAATAAAGGTGAAATATATTTTAGAAAAAAAGAAGCGACTTACTTAAAAGAAATACTAGAATCAAAGGGCAATAAAGTCTTAGCTCTTGGTGGTGGTACACCGTGTTACGGAAATAATATTGATTTGATTTTAAATTCTAAAATCAGTAAGTCTTTTTATTTAAAGGCTTCCATACCACAATTAATTTCAAATTTAAAAAATGAAAAAGATAAGCGACCACTTATAAGTCACTTAAATTCTAAAGAAGAGTTTGCAGAATATCTTGGAAAACATCTATTTGAGCGTTCACCTTTTTATTCAAAAGCTAACTATACAATTTCAACGGACCAAAAATCTGTTTCAGAGATTGTAGAAAAAATTGTTCTAAAGCTAGTCTAAATAAGCTTCGTAAGGTTGTTTACTTAAGTTAACATTAATATGTTCTTTTAATGATGTAGAAAGGGATATGCCTTTAAAATCAGCCTTTACTGGAAATTTCTTATGATTTCGATTAACCAACACTGCGGTTTTAAATTTTTTAAGTGGCACATTAAGAAAATGCTTTACACCGTAGATTAAAGTACTTCCAGAATTTAATACGTCGTCGACCAAAACGATAGATTTGTTTTTGTATTCAGATGATGACATAGAAGTTGAAATCCCCTTTAAAGGGTCTTTTTTGTCTATAAAAACTTTGCAAAGTTTACTTTCTATATCTGAAATACTATCCAAATTTGCTTTAAGCTTTCTTGCTAACAAATATCCGTTTTTATCAATACCAGCAATTATTAATTCTGTTTCATCAATATTGCTTTCATATACTTGATACGCAATTCGCTTTATTTTATGTTGAATTTCTTGGTGATTAAGTATTATATTTTTTTCTGAATCCATATTCTGAAAGTTAAATTTGTAATAAATATAAGTCAATATTTATTCTTCTTCGTCTTTAAAATTTTCAATAGAGCGTCTGTCTTTTTTTGTTGGTCTTCCAGTTCCTTTTTTTCTATAATAATCCTTACTATATTTGAGCAATTCCTGAGCTTCAAATTCAGATTTTGGCGTTAAATCTGTTCTATAGATATCAACTAATTTTGCACCAACACGATTTGGAGGGATATCGTTAACTTTAATTTTGTAATTAATTTGATTTTTCCTAATGACTATTGTATCACCAATATAAACTTCGCGACTCGGTTTTACAGATGCATCATTAACCTTAACCTGTCCTTTTTTGCAAGCAACAGAAGCTTGATTTCTAGTTTTGTGATATCGCACACACCATAAAAACTTATCTATTCGCATATAATTTAACTAAAAACAGCGTTAATCCATTTGTGCAAAAGTATTATATTATTGTATCTTGCAGCAAAAAATAAAGCAATATTGAACCCTATTTGTTAGATGAACAAATACGTATTAAAAATTTTTATGAAAATAAGAACATTTCTCGCAACAATTCTACTTTTTTCAATTGTTATAATGGCATGCTCGCCCGATGATCCTGATTTTATTCCTGTACCAGATAGGGACAGAACAGAACAGCAAGTTTCTGACAATGATATTCTGATTGAATATTTACAGACTCATTACTACAATAAGTCTCAATTAGCAATGTTGGCAAATCCAAATCCAAGCGATATTATTTTAAAAACTTTTGATGGTACACCAGAAGAAGGTTATGCCTTGTTATTTGGAGATGAAAATTTAATAACTAGAACTACAAATTTTGAGAATACCGATTATACTTATTTTATACTAAAACTTAATCAAGGCGGAGGTGAAGAATCTCCAAAGTTTACAGATAAAGTAAGAGTTGAATATGAGGGTAGATTGGTAACTGATAATTCTTTATTTGACAGTGCTGTAACTCCTGCAGATTTTGACCTAGTAGGGTTTGGAGTTAATACAGGCGTAATAAGGGCTTGGCAAATTATTTATCCAGAATTTAATGCTGCGGCTTCGTTTTCTACTGGTGCAAATGTGGAGTACAATAATTTTGGATTAGGCGTGATGTTTATTCCATCTGGTCTAGCGTATTTTTCTAGACAATTAAACGGAATCCCATCTTATTCAAATTTAATTTTCAAGTTTTCTCTTTTGCAAACTCAAATAAATGATCACGATAGTGACGGCATCCCTTCTTTTTTAGAAGATTTAAACAACAATCTTAATACCTTTGATGAAGATACGGATGAGGATCTCATTGTAAATTACGTAGACCCCGATGATGATGGCGATGGAGTAGCTACAATTAATGAACTTGAAAGAACTGAATATACTGTAGATACAAACTTAGGAGAAACAGAACCAGTGCTGGCTGCCAATGAATTTGAATTAAACAGAACTACACAAGATGGAGTCATTACAATAATTACAGGTACTATTGTAGACTCAGATGCAAATGGTATCATGGATTATTTGGATGAAAATATTTCCATAGATTATTCAACTCAAAGCTAGAAAAAATAGTAAAAAAACCGCTAAAGAAATTTAGCGGTTTTTTTATTGATATGATTTTAACTATAACTTATAGGACAAACTTAATATTAGCTGTTCTGGTCTAGTATCTAAACGGTCGCCAGTAGTAATGTTATTATTTATGAATGTAGCTTCATTATCACTAAAACCACGCTCATAACGTAATTCAATCCCTAAGTCATTTAAGCTTAGACCAATACCAAAATTTAATCCAACGCTAAAGTCGTCTTCGACTTGGTCTATTGTTAAGTTATCAAATTCTGTATCTAAAATATACTGAAATGACGGACCTGCAAATACGTTAACTGGTCCTAGAACTTTTATACCAATTAATATAGGAGCATCAAGTTTTGTTAATTCAAAATTTCCAGAATCATATTCACTTTTTAATTTAGTATAAACCAATTCTGGACGCAGAAAAATTTTGTCACCAATTTTACCGAAAACACCCAAATGATAACCAAGATTTTGGTCTGGATTTTCAAAATTGTTTCCAATAGATTCAAAATAGTCACCACTACCACCGTAGTTTAGTCCACCTTTAATTCCAAAGCCACTGCCTGTTTGAGCAAAAGCTATAGTAGAAAATCCTGCAATTAATAATGCAGTAAAAAATAAATTTTTACTCACGGCATTTTTACGAACATTAATGTGTTCGTGAAATTTTTTTAAAATTTTCATAATTATTCGTTTTTGATTTTACTTACAGTAACAAAAACGCTGCCAAACTCAACTTATTTTCTTTTGATGACTTTTTTTGAGGCTTCAACTATGGCTTTTGCATTCAAACCATATTTGTCCATTAACTGTGCTGGAGTTCCAGATTCGCCGAATGTATCATCAGTCGCTACAAACTCTTGAGGTGTAGGATTGTTTTTTGCTAAAACTCTTGAAACACTTTCACCTAAACCTCCAAGATAGTTGTGCTCTTCAGCCGTAACAACACAGCCGGTTTTGGATACTGATTTCAATATAGCGTCATCGTCTAAAGGTTTAATAGTATGAATATTTATCACTTCTGCAGAAATTCCTTCAGCATGTAATGTTTTTGCAGCTTCTAAAGCTTCCCAAACCAAATGCCCCGTTGCTACAATAGTAACGTCAGAACCTTCTGTAAGTTGTAAGGCTTTACCAATTTCAAAAGTTTGATTTTCTGGAGTGAAATTTGCCACTTTTGGTCTTCCAAAACGTAAGTATACTGGACCTTCATAATCTGCAATAGCTAAAGTAGCAGCTTTGGTTTGGTTATAATCGCAAGTATTAATAACCGTCATACCAGGCAACATTTTCATGAGACCTATGTCTTCTAGAATTTGATGCGTTGCGCCATCTTCACCAAGTGTGATACCAGCATGAGATGCACAAATTTTAACATTCTTACCAGAATAAGCAACACTTTGACGTATTTGGTCATAAACACGACCTGTAGAAAAGTTTGCGAATGTTCCAGTAAAAGGAATTTTTCCTCCGATAGTTAAGCCAGCCGCAATACCAATCATATTCGCCTCAGCAATACCAACTTGAAAGAAGCGCTCTGGATGGTTGGCTTTAAATTCATCCATTTTTAATGAACCGATAAGGTCTGCGCATAATGCGACAACATTCTCATTAGTCTTACCAAGCTCGGTTAAACCGTCACCAAATCCTGAACGTGTATCTTTATTTCCTGTATTTTCGTATGTTTTCATAATAATGTCCACTTAAGTGGAAAGTTTTCAAAAAATTAATAATCTCCTAAAGTTTCAGGGTTTTGAGCTAAAGCAACTTCGAGTTGTTCGTCATTTGGTGCTTTGCCATGCCAAGCATGCGTATGCATCATAAAATCTACACCATTACCCATTTCGGTCTCTAAAAGCACACAAACAGGTTGCCCTTTTCCTGTTTGAGATCTTGCTTCAGCCATTCCTTTTAAAATAGCATCAATATTATTTCCTTCTTTTATCGTAATGACAATCCATCCGAAAGCTTCAAATTTTACTTTTAAACTTCCCATTGGCAAAACTTCATCAGTTTCACCATCAATTTGTTTTCCGTTTAAATCTATTGTAGAGATGAGATTATCTACTTTTTTTGCTGATGCGTACATGATTGCTTCCCAGTTTTGCCCTTCTTGTAATTCGCCATCACCATGAAGACTATAAATTAAATGTGAATCGCCATTTAATTTCTTTGCTTCAGCTGCGCCAATAGCAACAGACATTCCTTGACCTAACGAACCAGATGCAATACGAATGCCTTCTAAACCTTCATGAGTTGTTGGGTGACCTTGCAATCTAGAGTTTATCAACCTAAAAGTATTTAATTCGTCCACCGAAAAATATCCAGAACGTGCCAAAACACTATAATAAACTGGAGAAATATGTCCGTTAGATAAGAAGAATAAGTCTTCTCCAATTCCGTCCATTTCAAAAGTATCTTTTCTTTCTAAAATGTCTTGATAAAGCGCCACAAAAAATTCTGCACAACCAAGAGAACCTCCTGGATGACCCGAATTTACTTTGTGTACCATACGAAGAATATCTCGTCGTACTTGTGTGGTTAAATCTTGTAATTCTTTAATGTTTGGCATGTTGTGTTTTTGCTTGAATTTAGTGCATCAAAAATAGTAGTTATATTAACCGTCACAAAGTAAGAATAGGTTCATTTATTAACGATTTGATGGATTTGCTAACAATTTTAAATTTTATTAAGAGCATATGCTTAAGAGTTAATTATATTTGCCCTTTCACAATAATTTCATGGATTTTAAAAAGATTGCCACAGACGCTGGAAGTAAAGCTAGAGCAGGAGAAATAACAACTGACCACGGAAAAATTGAAACTCCAATTTTTATGCCTGTTGGTACTGTTGCTAGTGTAAAGGGTGTACATCAGCGCGAATTAAAAAATGATATCAATCCAGATATTATATTAGGTAACACTTACCATTTGTATTTAAGGCCTCAAACTAAAATTTTAGAACAAGCTGGTGGACTTCATAAATTTATGAATTGGGATAGAAATATTCTTACAGATTCTGGTGGTTATCAAGTTTATTCGCTTTCTGCAAATAGAAAAATAAAAGAAGAAGGTGTTAAATTTAAGTCTCATATAGATGGAAGCATGCATATGTTTACGCCTGAGAATGTGATGGAAATTCAACGTTCAATTGGTGCAGACATTATCATGGCTTTTGATGAATGTACACCATATCCTTGTGATTACAATTATGCAAAACGCTCAATGCACATGACGCACCGTTGGTTAGACAGGTGTATTAATCATTTAGAGAAAACACCATTTACCTACGATTATGCGCAGACTTTTTTTCCAATAGTTCAAGGAAGTACTTATAAAGATTTACGTAAACAATCTGCCGAATATATTGCTAATGCCGGTGCAGACGGAAACGCTATTGGCGGATTATCTGTAGGTGAGCCAGCTGAAGAAATGTATGCCATGACCGATGTGGTTTGTGAAATTTTACCAGAAGACAAACCAAGATATTTAATGGGCGTTGGTACACCAATCAATATTTTAGAAAATATTGCGTTAGGTGTAGATATGTTCGATTGCGTAATGCCAACTCGTAATGCACGTAATGGTATGTTATTTACAGCGCATGGTACAATTAACATCAAAAATGCGAAATGGGCAGAGGATTTTTCTCCTATAGACGAAATGGCAATCACCTTTGTAGATACCGAATATAGTAAAGCCTACCTAAAACATTTATTTTCAGTAAATGAATTGTTAGGAAAACAAATAGCCACAATACATAATTTAGGATTCTATTTATGGTTAGTAAGAGAGGCAAGAAAACATATTATTGCTGGAGATTTTAGAGCATGGAAAGATAAAATGGTAAAACAAATGGACAAGCGTTTGTAATTTATGAAGATATTAGATTGGTACATACTTAAACGCTATTTGTTTACATTTTTGATGATGCTATTGTTGTTTATACCAATTGCCATTATGGTTCACCTTGCAGAAAAAATTGGTAAAATTATAAGTAACGATGTTCCTTTTGATGAAGTAGCTTTGTACTTGCTTAACTTCACCATCTATTTTGCTAATCTACTATTTCCGCTATTTTTATTTCTATCGGTAATTTTTTTCACTTCAAAATTGGCAAATAATACAGAAATCGTTGCTTTTTTAAGTTCGGGAGTTTCTTTTGGTCGATTTTTAAGACCTTATATAATAGGTGCAACACTTGTTGCTATTATGGCTCTTTTTTTAGGAATGTATCTTGCGCCTTGGGCTAGTACAGGTTATAATGAATTTAGGTATAAATATTTAAGTAGTAGTAGAGATTTACAAGATACTAAAAACGTATTTCGGCGTATTACTGACAATGATTATATATACGTAAGTTCTTTTGACCCAAAGAGCAAACGTGGTCAAAATTTTACTCTAGAACACTTAAAAGACAATAAATTAGAGTATAAAATTTTTGCAAATAGTATTCAATATATAGAAGAAGATTCTATTTATAAATTGAATGGCTATTATAAAAGAGTATATGATAGTCTAGGTAATGTTACAGTAGAAGAAAAACGAAGTATGAATGTAGAATTTACATTTGATGTTGACGACTTAACACCTGTTAATTACATAGCCGAAACAAAATCTTATGGTGAGTTGGTTGATTTTATTGACAAAGAAAAAAGTCGTGGTGCACCGAATATAGGAAGATATGAGGTAGTTAAATTAAAAAAATGGAGTTTACCTGCTTCCGTTTTTATATTAACTATTATTGCGGTTGCTGTATCTTCAAAAAAACGACGTGGCGGCATGGGCGTAAACTTAGCTATTGGTATAACAGTAGCCATGATTTACGTGTTTTTCGATAAAATATTTGGAGTTTTAGCGGCACAATCAGATTTTTCTCCAATGGTTGCTGTCTGGTTCCCAAATTTGGTTTTTGGTATTTTAGCTTTATATCTTTTGCAAAATGCCAAACGCTAATCTTAAGCATTATTTACATTTACACTTTTTAGTATTCATTGCGGGTTTTACTGCAATTTTAGGCGAATTAATCACTGTCGGCGCGTTTAAACTAGTGTGGTTTAGAATGCTAATTGCTGCAATATTAATGTTTATTTATATAAAAGCGACTAATAAATCACTTAAGATAAATAGAGCACTTGCTTTAAAATTAAGTATCGCAGGCGCTATTATTGCAGCACATTGGATTACGTTTTTCGAGGCTATTAATCAATCAAATGTATCAATAACTCTAGCAATGTTTTCATCGGGTGCTTTTTTTGCGTCTCTTATAGAGCCATTGTTTTTTAAACGAAAAATACTTTGGTTCGAAATTTTATTTGGATTTATAGTCATTATTGGTGTTTTTCTTATAACTCAAGGTGAGTTAAAATACATTAATGGAATTTTATTGGGTTTAGCTTCAGCATTATTTTCAACACTTTTTGCTGTCATCAACGGAACACTTATTTTAAAGCATAAGGCAAGTGTAATATCATTATATGAATTTATAAGCGGTGTTGTCTGTATAAGTATATGTATTGCCGTATTCTATAAAGGTTTTAACGCTGAATTTTTTCAACTCTCAAATTCAGATTGGTTGTACATAGGAATTTTAGCTTCGGTATGTACTGCATACGCTTTTATAGCTGCGGTTGAAGTTATGAAATATATTTCGCCATTTACAGTCATTTTAAGCTATAATTTAGAACCTGTTTATGGTATTTTATTAGCGTTATATTTTTTTCCTGATAAAGAAGAGATGTCACCCCAATTTTATTACGGTGCCATAATCGTTGTAAGTGCTGTTTTACTAGACGCCATCCTTAAGCATAGACGCAAAAAGAAACTACAAAAAACAGTTTTATAAGTAATAATGGTGAAAAAAAACGGAGTTATTTATATTTTTGCATAGTTAACAAATTTTAATTTATCCCTTAATTATTATAAAATTTGGGTCAGAATATGTAGGTTTGTCAACTAACTAAATTTAAACTAATTTTTATCTTATATGGAATATTTAGAATTTGAATTGCCTATAAAAGAATTAGAAGACCAGCTATTAAAGTGTAAGGTTATTGGTGATGAGAGTGACGTTGATGTTACAGAAACTTGCAAACAAATCGAAAAAAAATTAGCAGATACAAAAAAAGATATTTACAAAAATCTAACAGCTTGGCAACGCGTTCAGTTGTCTAGACATCCAGATAGACCTTATACATTAGACCATATCAATGCACTTTGTGGTGATTCTTTTTTAGAATTACACGGTGATAGAAATGTAAAAGATGATAAAGCGATGATTGGCGGTTTAGGCAAGATTGGTGACCAAACTTACATGTTTATTGGTCAGCAAAAAGGCTATAACACCAAAACAAGACAATATAGAAACTTTGGGATGTCTAACCCTGAAGGTTATCGTAAAGCACTTCGATTGATGAAATCGGCTGAAAAATTTGGTATTCCTGTTGTAACGTTAGTAGATACACCTGGTGCATATCCTGGATTAGAAGCTGAAGAACGTGGTCAAGGTGAAGCAATTGCACGTAACATTTTAGAAATGACACGATTAAAAGTCCCAATTATTACCATTATAATTGGAGAAGGCGCTTCTGGTGGTGCATTAGGTATTGGTGTAGGTGATAGAGTGATGATGTTAGAAAATACTTGGTATTCTGTAATTTCTCCAGAATCTTGTTCTTCCATTTTATGGCGTAGTTGGGAATATAAAGAACAAGCCGCCGAAGCTTTAAAGTTAACGGCAAAGGATATGAAACGAATGAAACTCGTGGACCAAATCATTAAAGAACCTCTTGGTGGCGCACATAAAGATAGAACAAAGGCGTTTTTGGCAGTAAAAAATGCGATTGTTAAAACGTATGATGAGCTTAAAAACTTATCACCAAAAGAATTAGTAAAACAGCGTATGGATAAATACGATAATATGGGAGTTTATAAATCGTAACCCCTTTAAAACATAGAATTTTGAAAAAACTGAAGTTTTGAACTTCAGTTTTTTTATCTCTATTAACAAATAACTTCAGTTATTAACATTTCAATTGTTAATCAACTGTTGAAGATTGCCTATCTTTAAAAAGCTATTTTCTAATCGATTTATTTACTTTCGTAAGCCCGTAAAATTTGAAGTAATTTTTACTTTAAAATTTAAAAAAAGCATCAAGAGAAATTACACAAAATTGCATAAAATCAAATAATTTAAATGAAACAACCTAATCCCGTTCAAGGCTACAAAGTCGACAAAAGCGCCCTAATTAGCTTGGAAAAAGGCAAAATACCTCCACAAGCATTAGACTTAGAGGAAGTGGTTTTAGGTGCAATGATGATTGACAAAAAAGGTGTAGATGAGGTTATAGATATTTTAAGTCCTGATGCATTTTATAAAGAAGCAAATAGATACATATTTGAATCTATTTTCAAACTTTTTGAAAATAGTGAGCCTGTTGACTTATTAACAGTTTCGGCACAATTACGTAAAGACGGAAAGTTAGATTTAGTAGGTGGCGATTTTTATCTTATTTCTTTAACCCAACGGGTTTCATCTTCCGCACATATTGAGTTTCATGCTCGAATTATTCTTCAAAAATATATACAAAGAAGTTTAATAAAAATTTCGAACGAAATTATTGAGCAAGCTTATGATGAGGGTAACGATGTTTTCGATTTATTAGATACTGCTGAAGCAAAACTTTACGAAGTTACTCAGGGTAATGTTAAAAAATCTACTGAAACTGCCCAAAGTTTGGTAATTCAAGCTAAAAAGAAAATTGAAGAAATTTCTAATAAAGAAGGCTTAAGTGGTATTCCGACGGGTTTTGATAAATTAGATAAATTAACATCTGGCTGGCAGCCTTCAGATTTAATTATCGTTGCTGCACGTCCAGGTATGGGAAAAACGGCTTTAACATTAACTATGGCCCGAAATATCGCTGTAGATTTTAATCAACCTGTAGCGTTTTTCTCCTTAGAGATGTCATCTGTACAATTAATTACTAGATTAATTTCTAGTGAAACTGGTTTATCTTCAGAAAAACTTAGAACAGGAAAATTAGAAAAACACGAATGGGAACAGCTTAATGTTAAGGTTAAAACTTTAGAGCAAGCACCTTTATTTATTGACGATACACCGTCTTTGTCAATTTTTGATTTAAGAGCAAAAGCTAGACGTTTAGCTTCACAATATGGTATCAAAGTCATTATGATTGATTACTTGCAATTAATGACTGCTGGCGGTAGCCAAAAAGGAGGTAATCGAGAGCAAGAAATTTCGATGATTTCTCGAAATTTAAAAGCATTAGCTAAAGAATTAAGCGTTCCTGTAATTGCGTTATCACAGTTGTCCCGTGCGGTAGAAACCCGTGGAGGAAGCAAACGCCCATTATTATCAGATTTACGTGAGTCTGGTGCAATTGAGCAAGATGCGGACATTGTGTCTTTTATCTATAGACCAGAATACTATAAAATTGACGAATGGGATGATGAAGAACGATCACCAACCGAAGGCCAAGGTGAATTTATTGTGGCTAAACACAGAAATGGTGGTTTAGAAAATATTCGTTTAAAGTTTATTGGTCATTTAGGTAAGTTTGATAATTTGGATGATTTTGATACGCCATTCGGAGAATTTCATTCAAAAATGAACGCGGCTGCCAATGATGACACATTTAAGCAAGACCATTTTCCGTCGGCAAGTGATGCTTTTGATGCTCCAGATGATGATGGTGTGCCTTTTTAAAACAAAAGGCTTTGAAAGTTTATATAATTTTTTAAAACCCTAAAACATCCCAAATTTATAACCAATTATGCTTAACGAAAGACGAACTACAAACATTTTATTGCTCATTATTGCAGTGCCTGTAGTATTTTATTTGCTTAAAATTTTGTCGTTTATATTTATTCCGCTTATAGCCTCTATGTTTATTGCATTATTGTTTTTACCATTAATGAGATGGTTATCCAGACGTAATGTGCCAAAATTTGTTAGTATTATTATTGTTTTACTTCTTGTGGGGATTGGTTTAAAAGTAGGAGTAGAGCTTGTAAAGTTGTCTAGTAAAGAGATTTTAGCAAGTAATGCAGAGTTTCTCCAAAAAGCAGAACCAAAAATCGAAAATCTTAAAATATACATGTCCGAAAATTTTGGAATGGAATTTAGTGACGATAAAAATATCCTTTCAAACTTTTTTCAAGGTGATAATTTAGGGTCTACAATTGATTTTATTAGACGTTTTTTGACAACTATTTTAATGATTGTTTTCTTTGTGGTGCTTTGGTTAGCAGAATCGATAAACGTACACACTTTGCTTAACAGTACTATTTTAAAACTAAAGTTTACTTCTGTTAAAGCTTTTATGAAAATAGAAAAGGACCTTATTAAATTTATTAAGGTAAAGTTTTTAGTCAGTTTTTTAACTGGTGTATTTACAGGATTTGCTTGTTATTTCTTTGATGTAAGTTTCCCTATTTTTTGGGGTTTGTTTGCCTTTTTAATAAATTTTGTACAAATGGTAGGTTCATTTGTAACTGTAATATTACTTTCTATTTTTGCTTTTGTTGAATTAGATACTTCTAGTACATTACTATTTTTTGTATTGTCGATAACAGGTACTCAAGTACTTTACGGTAGTATTTTGGAGCCAATATTTATGGGGAAATCATTTTCAATAAACGTAATTTCGGTTTTAGTTATGTTAATGTTTTGGGGATTTTTGTGGGGTATTCCAGGATTAATTATGGCAATTCCTATTACAGTATTCTTAAAAATCATTTTCGAACAATTTAATAGCACACAAGTCATAGCAAGCTTACTGTCAGGTAAACAATCTAGTCTTACAGATTTGTAATTAAAACCATTTCTTAAAAGAATAATAAAGGCAATTTTATGTATGTATTTTTAGTTATCTTTCAATAAAATTGATAACATTGAAAAGATATATTCTATTAATTACCTTGATTTTTTATGGCATTTTTGCCAATGCATCTTATATTTTAATACCGATGGATGCAGAAACTCAAGAAAATCATCTTAAAGCTTATGGTGTGACCTTTTGGACTTTAGAACGAAATCTTAAAGTAAAATGGTTATTAAATTACCGCGGAGGTTCTTTTTTGGTTCCAAATGCAGAAATTTTACGGCGCGAATGTCAAATAAGAGGCGTTTCGTTTGAAGTTCTGTCTGACGGTCAAGCCGAGCAAATTTTAAACGAAATTGCTAGTCCTTCAGTTAATCAAGAAGCTGTAGTTCTTGAGAAAGCACCTAAAATTGCTGTTTATACACCTTACGGTAAACAACCTTGGGATGATGCTGTAACCATGGTATTGACATATGCTGAAATCCCTTATGAGACTATCTACGACGAAGAAGTACTTAAAGATGAACTTCTTTTATATGATTGGTTGCATTTGCATCATGAAGATTTTACAGGGCAATACGGTAAATTTTACCGTTCATACAGAACTGCAGCTTGGTACATTGAAGAAAAGCGAAACGCTGAAGAATTAGCTAAAAAATTAGGCTATAATAAAGTGTCCGAGGCAAAATTAGATGTGGCGCTTAAAATTAGAAATTATGTTGCTGGTGGTGGATTTATGTTTGCTATGTGTTCAGCAACAGATAGTTTTGATATAGCTCTTTCAGCAGAAGGTGTTGATATTTGTGAGCCTATGTTTGATGGTGATGGAAGCGATGCTGGCTATCAAAACAAGATAGACTACAAAAATACTTTTGCCTTTAAAGATTTTATATTGGAAAGAAATCCAAATACATATGAGTTTTCATCTATTGATATGACCCGCAAAAGAAGAATACCAAAAGAAACCGACTATTTTTCTTTAATGGAATATTCTGCAAAATGGGATCCAATACCAACAATGCTAACTCAGAATCATACTGCACTTGTTAAAGGATTCATGGGGCAAACCACCTCTTTTACACGAGAACAAATAAAATCTAATGTACTTGTTATGGGCGAAAATAAAACCAATGGCGAAGCTAAGTATATTCATGGTATAAAAGGAAAAGGTTTTTTTACATTTTATGGCGGTCATGACCCAGAAGATTATACGCACAAAGTTGGTGACCCGCGAACAGAATTAGATTTACACCCAACATCTCCAGGTTATCGTTTGATACTCAATAACGTACTTTTTCCTGCTGCAAAAAAGAAAAAGCAAAAAACCTAATTGCTAAATATGAGTTCTGTAATGATTTCATTTTTAAGGCTTTTCTTCGGTGCTATTTTGTATTGGGTACTTGCTTTTTTACTATTTATGGCAATACGATATAATGGACTTGAGCAAGAAATGATTTTTTATTCTGATGAAACCTTTATTTTCCCTACAGATGCATTTTATGAAGTTGCCATAGTTTTAGGAATTACAACAGGTGTTTTGTATGCAGTCATAGAAATCGTTGCCGAAAAAGTCACAAATCATTTAGCACTTGGTTTAACGATTTTATTAAAATCTAGTCTGTATTTTATTTTGATGGTTTTTCTGTTAAGCAAATCTTTTTTATTGATTGAGCAACAGGGTGACATTGATTTACCAAACGAAGGCAATTGGTGGCAGACAAATGGTTTTTTCTGGAATGCAATCATCTTTTTTATAGTTGCATCTACAGTTTTTCAGCTTATAAGAATAGCTATCGATAGATTTGGACAGGGAAATTTTCTATCGATTCTTATAGGAAAATATAAGCGCCCTAAAGAAGAGGAACATGTGCTAATGTTTTTAGATTTAAAAGACTCTACGGCCATTGCTGAAAAATTAGGTCATCTTAATTATAGTAAGTTTATTCAAGATTGTTTTACCGATTTAGATAGAGTATTAAATAAGTATGATGCAAAGGTTTATCAATATGTCGGTGATGAGGCTGTAGTATTTTGGAATATAAAAAATGGATTTAAAAACAATAATTGTATTTTATTATTTAATGCGTTTGAAAAGAAATTAGCAAAAAAGAAAAAATACTATCAAAAAAAATATGATTTTGAGCCAATTTTTAAGGCAGGAATTCATTTTGGTAAACTCACCGTTGTAGAGGTAGGCAATACTAAAAAAGAATTGGCATTTCATGGAGACGTTATTAACACTGCTTCTCGAATACAAAATTTATGTAATGGGTTTAATAGAAATTTGCTTGTTTCAGAATCTGTTTTAAATAAATTGAATATCTCGGAGTCTCACTATGAATTAATGTCTGAAGACATTGAGCTTAGAGGTAAAGAAGAACGATTAAAAATTTATGCTATTTAAAACAAAAAGCCCACTCAAATGAGTGGACTTTTCTAAGCGAAATGTTGTTATTAATTTGGCTAAAAGCCTTATTTAACTTTGTTAATTATAGCTTCAAAAGCTTCTGGATGATTCATAGCTAAATCCGCAAGAACCTTACGATTCAATTGAATATTATTAGCTTTTAAACCTCCCATAAATTTTGAATAACTCATTCCATGTTGTCTTGCACCTGCATTAATACGCATAATCCATAACGCACGAAATGTTCTTTTTTTGTTTCTGCGGTCTCTATACGAATATTGCATCGCTTTATCTACCGCATTTTTTGCTACTGTCCAGACGTTTTTACGTCTTCCCCAGTATCCTTTTGCTTGCTTAAGAACTTTTTTTCTTCTAGCTCTTTTTGCAACTGAATTTACTGATCTTGGCATTTTTCTAATTGTTTTTTGTAGTAGGCGACCGTAAAGGTACTTGCTAAATAATTTTGCCTAACTCCAGGGTTTATAATATAATTTTAACCGATTAAAACTTTATTACTTTAAACGTAACATTGTCTTAATGTTGTCTTCGTCAGCCTTGTGCACTAATGTGTCATGGGTTAACGCAAGCTTACGCTTTTTAGATTTTTTTGTCAATATATGACTCTTAAAAGCATGCTTTCTTTTAATTTTACCAGTGCCAGTTAGTTTGAAACGTTTCTTAGCACTCGATTTAGTTTTCATTTTAGGCATTTTCTCCTAGTTTTAATTTACGTTTCGCTTATTTTCAAATATCTATAAAATAGATGTTATTTTGTCTTTTTTGGGGAAATGAACATAATCATTCGTTTTCCTTCTAATTTAGGCATTTGCTCTACTTTTCCGTATTCTTCCAAATCTTGAGCTAATCTTAATAACAAGATTTGCCCTTGTTCTTTAAATACAATAGATCTTCCTTTAAAAAATACAAAAGCTTTTAACTTTGCACCATCTTTAAGAAATTTCTCAGCATGTTTTTTCTTAAACTCATAATCATGATCATCAGTTTGAGGTCCAAACCTAATTTCTTTAACTATGACTTTAGTGGCTTTAGACTTTAGCGCTTTTTCACGTTTCTTTTGTTCGTAAAGAAACTTCTTATAGTCCATAACTTTACAGACAGGCGGATTAGCATTAGGTGATATTTCTACTAAATCTAAACCTTGTTCATCTGCGATGGCTAAAGCTTTTTTTGTTGGGTAAACACCAATTTCTACATTATCACCAACAAGTCTTACTTCTTCGGTTCTAATTTTTCCGTTAATTCTGTGCTTGTCCTCTTGGACTACACGTCTGCTGTAATTTCTTCTTCTACGTATTGCTATGGCTAAAAAATTTTATACCCTTTCGGGATGTGGTTAAACTCTAATTATTTAAAAGTCTTAAGACTTTGATTTACTTGTTTTTTTATAATTTCTATAAATGCTTCTACACTTATTGTGCCAAGGTCTTCACCTCCGTGAGCCCTTACGGTTATTGTATTATCTTTTTCTTCTTGCTCACCTAAAATAATCATGAACGGGTATTTTTGCATTTCTGCTTCCCGAATTTTCTTACCTACGGTTTCATTTCTGTTGTCAACAAGGGCGCGAATTTCGTCATTTTCTAGCAAATTTAAAACTTTTTTAGCGTATTTCTCATATTTCTCGCTGACAGATAATATAATAGCTTGTTCTGGCATGAGCCAAAGCGGGAAATTTCCACCCGTGTGCTCTAATAATATTGCTACAAATCGTTCCATACTTCCAAATGGAGCGCGATGAATCATAACTGGTCTGTGTGATTCGTTATCACTACCTTTATATGTTAGGTCAAAACGTTCAGGTAGATTATAGTCTACTTGTATAGTACCAAGTTGCCATTTTCTTCCTAAAGCATCCTTTACCATAAAATCTAGCTTAGGGCCGTAGAATGCAGCTTCACCTTCTTCAACAATATAATTAAGACCTTTATCTTTTGCGGCATTAAGAATAGCATTTTCAGCTTTATCCCAATTTTCAAGACTTCCAATGTATTTTTCAGGAGTCTTTGGGTCTCTTATTGAAACTTGAGCTGTAAAGTTTTCAAAACCTAAAGAGCCAAAAACATAGAGTACTAAATCTATAACTTCTTTGAACTCTCTATCTAATTGGTCTGGAGTGCAGAAAATATGTGCATCATCCTGCGTAAAACCTCTTACTCGAGTTAAGCCATGAAGTTCTCCACTTTGTTCATATCTGTAGACAGTACCAAATTCGGCATATCGCTTTGGTAATTCTTTATATGAAAAAGGTCTTGTGTTATATATTTCGCAATGGTGAGGGCAATTCATGGGTTTTAATAAAAACTCTTCTCCTTCATTAGGAGTTGTAATCGGTTGAAAACTATCCTCTCCGTATTTAGCATAATGGCCAGAAGTTTCATATAGTTCTTTTTGACCAATATGTGGTGTTACAACCATTTCATAGCCAGCTTTTTTTTGTGCGGCTTTAAGGAAATTTTCAAGACGCTCGCGAAGGGCAGCCCCTTTTGGTAACCATAATGGAAGTCCTTGGCCAACTTTTCTAGAAAAAGTAAATAACTCAAGTTCTTTACCTAATTTTCTATGATCACGCTTTTTAGCTTCTTCTAACAATTGAAGATACTCAGTAAGTTCTTTTTGTTTTGGAAAAGAAATACCATAAACTCGAGTTAATTGTTTTTCGTTTTCGTCTCCTTTATAATATGCACCAGCTACACTAAGTATTTTTACAGCTTTAATGATACCTGTGTTTGGTATATGTCCGCCTCGGCATAAATCTGTAAAAGTTGAATGGTCGCAAAAGCTTATAGTGCCATCTTCAAGATTTTCAATTAAATCAACTTTATACTCATTTTTATCCTTATACATTTCTAAGGCCTCAGATTTCGAAACTGAACGCATCTTAAAATCATGCTTTCCACGGGCAATTTCGAGCATCTTATTTTCTATATTTTTAAAATCTTTTTCAGAAATTGTGCCTTCTCCTAAATCTACATCGTAGTAAAATCCGTTTTCAATTGCTGGGCCAACCCAAAGTTTTACATTAGGGTATAGTTCTTCTAAAGCTTGAGCAAGTACGTGTGCTGAAGAATGCCAAAACGCTTTTTTACCATCATCGTCTTTCCATGTATATAAAATAAGACTACCATCAGTGGTCAGTGGAGTGGTGGTTTCAACAACTGCATCATTGAATTTTGCAGAAATAACGTTGCGGGCAAAACCTTCGCTGATATTTACAGCCACTTCATGAGGTGTCACGCCTTTATCAAAAGAACGAACCGAACCGTCTGGTAAAGTAATTTGTATCATTTTATATTATAAGTTTTTAATAACTGACAAATATATGGGTATATCAGAAACTGGCAAAGCGTAGTTAGTAATAACTGCTCAATATTCTTTAATAGCGTCTTTCTAGGAATTGGGCTTTTCATTTTAAGTCCTTTCAACACTGCCAAAAGTGCTGGCAGTCTTTTTGTGAGCTATTCACTTCAATCCATAACGCGGGTTTAGTTTTTATTTACTTTTGATAAAATAAAGTTCAGGCGAGTAGAGTTTAATAGCAAAAACTTAATCAGGAACATATACATTAAGGTATGGATAGGGTTATTTTGGGTGATTATTTCTATTTTTTTTGATTATGTAAATAGCTATTAATAAGTGTTGTAACAAGTGTTGTTAAATAATTTCAAAATAATTTTAAGAAAGTAGTTGTGGGATTAAAAAAGGGTTTTATATTTGCACCCTCGAAACGATGAAATGCGATTTTCGAGGTGTTCTAAAAAGGTCTTTAAATAGTGGTTTAAAATAAAATCAAAAAATAAATTTGATTTTATTTTGCAGAAATAAAAAAGGGTTTTATATTTGCACCCGCTTAAGAGATAAACGCCTTAAGAGAACTTAAAAATACGTTC
>NZ_JBHTJL010000012.1:0-92401 GCF_042675765.1 Winogradskyella litorisediminis
TTGTGAGCGTCCTACTGATGGATTCCTTGCCTCTGAGTTAACTGGTACTGCTGATTGTGATGATGGCAATGCTGGTATCAACGCACCTATAACTTATTTTGAAGATAACGATGGTGATGGATTTGGCTCTTCGGTTTCAGCTGATTTCTGCCAGACTACTGCGCCTGCTGGTTATGTAGATAACAACACCGATTGTGATGATAATGATGCCGATGAGTTCCCTGGACAAACTTGGTATATCGATGCCGATGGTGATAATTTCGGAGCTTCTTTGGTAACTGCTTGTGAGCGTCCAATAAACGGATTTTTAATTACAGAACTATCTGGAACTGGAACTGACGACTGTGACGATACAAATCCTAATAAAAATCCTAATGGAGTAGAAATTCCAAATAACGGAATTGATGAAGACTGCGATGGTTTTGATGATACGACTTTAGATATCGATGAAGACATTTTAGAATCTTTCAGTCTATCACCTAATCCTTTTAATGATAATATTACGGTATTAATTCCTAGCAAATATATTGGAGACACATTTAATATCTCTATATATGATTTAAATGGAAGAAAAGTTTTTGATAAAACTAAAAGTGCTTCTAATACAACAATCAATATCAATGGCTTAAGTCACTTGCAAAAAGCACCTTATATTATCAGAATTAAAAACAATTCAACTAATAACGTGTTTAATTCAAAATTAATTAAATACTAGTTAAAACTTTAAACGAGACTATTTATACAGAAATAGTCTCGTTTTTTAAATTTACATATAACTCATAATCAGCTATTTAAAAAATATAAATGCATTTCATCGAATTTTTTTGCATTTCATAGAGTTAGTTAGTATGTTTGTACCGTAATATAGTCCCAAAACTATAAAATTAACCGCTTTATGAAAACTTATTACTCTTATTTAATAAGACCATTAGTCTTATTGTTATTTTTTATTTTTTCTAATCAAATATTACTATCGCAAACTGTTGTAGGT
This sequence comes from Winogradskyella litorisediminis, assembly GCF_042675765.1. Lineage (NCBI taxonomy): Bacteria > Pseudomonadati > Bacteroidota > Flavobacteriia > Flavobacteriales > Flavobacteriaceae > Winogradskyella > Winogradskyella litorisediminis. The sequence continues at coordinate 992 of NZ_JBHTJL010000012.1, forward strand.
GATTATACGTTTACAGGAACGTTTGATGGTTGGATAGATGGTGGAACTTATGCAGGTTATGGCAACAATGCTTTATATTCTTGTACAAATAATGGTTATATTTTTTTAAGATATGATTATGATTTAGACACATCATCAGTTCTTACATCTCCAACCTATAATTTACAATCTTATACAAATTTAGATATTGATTTTTGTTATCATACACTAAATATAGATAACGGAGACGGATTTGATTTACAATATTTTGACGGTACAAGTTGGATAACAATAAGAACCTTTACTAGAGGCACAGATTTTACTGGAGATGGCGGTGGTGTTCAAAATTCTGCTACAGTTTCCATTGACAATTCTACCTACAATTTTGCAAATAATTCTCAATTGAGATTTAGAGGACAATCAAACCAAGCAGACGAATATGCTATTTTTGATGATGTTACTGTAACAGCCTCTGGCTGTGCAGCTGTAAACACATTCCCGTACAACGAAGGATTTGAATCTGGTTTAGGTCTATGGACACAGGATGGTGGAGACGATAGAGATTGGACAAGAAATTCTGGAGTTACTCCTTCAAATAATACAGGACCAAGTGGAGCAAATGAAGGTTTATTTTATTTATTTACTGAAGGAAGTAATCCAAATTTTAATTCTGAATTTAACCTAATAAGTACCTGTTTTGATTTATCATCTGCGTCTGTTGCTAACTTTTCATTTTATTATCATATGTATGGTAATAATATGGGAACACTCGATGTAGAGGTAAGCACAGATGGAGGTTCATCTTGGTCTGCTCCTGTCTGGACATTATCTGGTGAACAGCAAACTAGTAGTATTGAAGCATGGAGGCTAGCTACTATAGATTTATCAACTTATATCGGTCAAACTATAAAAATTAGATTTAGTGGTAACACAGGAGCTGATTTTACAAGTGATATGGCAATTGACAACATATCGTTAGAAACCAGCATACCAACTGGTCCTGAGATAAATATTGTTGGTAATTCTATGAATATTGTAGATGGAGACACGACTCCATCAGTAGCAGATGGTACAGATTTTGGCACAACTGATAACGTAACACCTATAAATAGAACATTCACTATACAGAACTTAGGAACTACCGATTTAATTTTAAACTCGTGGTCAAGTAGTAATAGTGATTTTAATATTACCATACCACCGGCATTAACAACTATACCTCCTGGAGGTTCAACTAATTTCACAGTATCATTTTTACCATCTGGCGCAGGAAATATAGGTAGTACCATAACTATTGATAATAATGATAGTGTTCCAGAAGATATATATACATTTTCAATACAAGGTGTAGGAGATTTGCCACCACCATCATATACTTACTATTTCAACACTTTTGAAAGTGGAAATGAGGGATGGAACAATATCACCTCAACTAATGATTCTTGGACTAGAACTAATTCATTTACTACTACTGACGAATTAGGAGAAGGTTATTTTTTCAGAAACACTAACTATAATTCCTATAGTAACAATACCAATATAGTTATTGAAAGTCCTGTATATAATTTTTCAAATGTTAATAATCTTAAATTAAGCCTTGATATTAAGTACAATACAGAAAATATTGAAGATGGTATAAAAATTTTATATTCTGTTGCTGGCGGACCATATTCCATATTAGGATCTACTGGTGATGGAACAAATTGGTATAGCGGCAATGTAACATCGTTAGGCAGCGATGGGTGGTCTGGAGATGGACACCCTACAGACCCTACTTTTACTGGCCCACACAATCAATTTGTGAATGCTTCATTAAATTTACCTGGTTCTACTTTTTCAAATCAATCAAACGTTAGATTTAGAATACAATTTTCATCTAATGGAGTAAATAATTTTGAAGGTGTAGCTTTCGATAATTTCAGGATAGAAGGAGATCCTATCGGAGTGTTGGTAGGTCCAACACCACCAGCACCAGCAAATGTTACAAGCAACCTAAGATTATGGCTAAAAGCTAATGAAGGAATAAGTACTTCAGATGGTTCTCCACTACTTTTATGGGAAGACCAAGCATATGTTTCAGCTGCTGTAGATAAAGAAGATGCTACATCAGGTATTGGTATAGCGCCAACATATAGAGACAATGCTAATAGAAATATAAATTATAACCCAGTAGCAGATTTCGATAATACAACAACAAATTACATGAATGGAAAAGGTGGATTATTTTCACAAGATTTATTTGTTGTGTTTCGAAGTGATGATACAATAGAAAACGAAACAGGAACTTTTACTCCTGGAAGACAATTTGCAATTGGTGCACGCTTTGCAGAAACTGATTACCATGAGGATGCTTCTGGTATTGCTGCAGGAAGTTCTACAGCACGTTATGATAATGAGGTTTTAGCTTTTAATATTAGTTCGTTTCCAAACGCAGCTACTTCAGGACCAAACGACACATCATATGGTAGAGCTTATACGTCTACAACAGACACCTTTAGCAATCATCCAATTATCGTAAACATTAAAACAAACCCAGGAGCAACAGCTGCAGAAATTTATAAAAACGGTAAAAAAGTAGATAACACTACGGGACAGGCTGGAAATGGAACAGATTTAAACTTTAATGAGCTCGAAAACTTACCTTATCTAATAGGTACAGGACGTTCTGGTATTGCTGGGCGTACAACTTCGCAAATGAATGGTATGATTGCGGAAATCATTTCGTACTCTTCACCAAATTCTGCGATTAATAAACAAAAAATTCAGTCTTATTTGGCCTTAAAGTATGGTGTAACGCTTCAAGATGATGCCTCTACTTTATTAGACCACAGACTAAATGACGAAAATTATATTGACTCTGCAGGAACCATCATATGGAACACTACAGACACAGATGGTAGTGGCAACTCCTACAACTACGATGTTGCTGGTGTCGGAAGAGATGATGCTTCTAATTTAGACCAAAGACAATCACGTAGCCAAAATGACGAATCGGATGGCACTGGCCCTACTAGCGGTTTTTTAACTATGGGATTAAGCGATATCTATGACACTAACAATGTAAACCTAGCTAATACTTCGGCGTTTTCAGATAGAAATTTTATTATGTGGGGTAATAACAATGCTAGCTTAGATGCAACGCCTTCAACAATTACTGTAGACATGAGTGCTGATATAACAGGACTTAATACAGATGTTTCCTTTATTGGGATGCAACGTATTTGGAGAGTAAAAGAAACAGGCGATGTTGGTAGAATGAAAATTCGTATTCCTGAGAGCGTGGTTCGTAACATTTCGCCTCCAGGAAGTTACTTAATGTTTATTTCAGAAACTGGGGTATTTACGCCAACTGCACAGTATAGAGTAATGACGGCTGATGGCAACGGAAACTTAGAAGCTGATTATGATTTTCCAAGCAATGCTGTAAGATATATTACTTTTGGTTATGCGCCAGAAATAATTGTAGAGCGCTCTATAAACTTTGAGCCAACTGCCCAAAATTATATTGATGTTGAAGATAATTTAGATTTAAATTCTGCTTTTACATTGTCAACTTGGATAAAAAGAGAATCAGACTCTCGTAACAAATCAATTATATCAAAAAGGGATGCATCATATGCACAAGGTTATGACCTTAAAATTTTAAACAGCCAACGTGTTGAAATGTCATGGAAAAATGGTGGAACACACCGTATTCAATCAGCTGTAGTTATTCCACAAAACGTTTGGCATCATATTGCAATTACCCACAATGGTACTACTGCAAGATTATATATAGATGGTGTATTAGAAACAACAGCAAACTTACCTTTGCCAGCTGATACAGATAGATCATTTTTAATTGGTGCAGCAGGTAGAGACGGAAACTCAACAGCACATTTTGACGGAAATATTGATGAAGTTCGTGTATGGAACACTGCTTTAACAGAAAGTCAAATACGTTTTTTAATGAATCAAGAATTAGAAAACAATCCTGGTACAATCGGTAAATATTTTAATGCAAGTAGCATTCTTCCAACAAAAAATGATGCTTCTGGCTTAGATTTTACCAACCTTAGAGCTTATTTCCCAATGTCGCGTTACACATATACCAATACAAATGACGAGTCTGGAAACGATTTAGTGGGTTATTTAAGACAATTGAGAACTGTAGATTTTCAAACTGCACCTCTACCTTATATTTCTACTCAAAATGGAGATTGGACATCAAATAATACTTGGACAAACGGTAACTTACAATACATTCCTGGTTCACGTTCTATTGCTGATAGTGACATCACAGTAAACTGGAATATAGTTGAGACTTCTCACGATATTACTATAGATAATACAGATATATTCACTGTACCTGATACGGATGGAAACGATACAGAAGGAAACAGAACTGTATTAGCGCATGTACAAACTGCAGGAACAATCACTGTAAATGGCGATAATACGTCTAAAACAGGATTTGGTTATACAGTTACGCATTACCTAGAAATGAGCGGTAAGTTTGACCTAGAAGGAGAATCTCAACTAATACAAACATTGGGTAGTGATTTAATTTTAGGACCATCTGCTGAACTAGAAAAAGACCAGCAAGGTACTGTAAACACATATCATTACAACTATTGGTCTTCTCCTGTTGGAGAAACTAGTATAGCTCCTGCGAGCATAAATCCAAACAGACATTCTTATTCGGTTACCGATGTAATGAGAGATGGCACAAATGCAGTTAATTTTTCAAGTTCAGGTTATGATGGAGCTGCAACCAACCCAGTGACAATTGCAGATTATTGGATTTGGAAATTTGCCAACAATCCCGATGGTGACTACTCAGCTTGGGAACATGTAAGGAGAACTGGTAATATTGAGCCTGGTGAAGGTTTTACGATGAAAGGACCTGGAACATCAACAACTGAGCAAAACTACACTTTCTTAGGTAAACCAAATAATGCTGACATTAGCCTAACTATTAGTCAATATAATGATTACTTAGTTGGTAACCCATATGCTTCAGCTATTGATGCAAGACAATTTATCTTAGATAACGGGCCTACTTTAGCATTTAACGAAGGATTAATTCATATCGTGTTAGATGAATTTGATAATCCTGTTAATGACAGTAATGGAAATCCTATTTATCAAACAGATGGCGGAAGTGAATATACCATGCAGGTAACTGGAGGTGGTACACCTGTCAATGATGCAAATGGTAATCCTATTTATTTAGATGGAGACGACAACCCACATTATGCACTTTTAGATAGTGGTGGTAGCCCAGTTTTAGATAGCAACGGATACATTGTTTATATTGTAACTGGCTATTCTACTGAGGATGATGCAACAACTAGTGGATCTCTATATTTCTGGGAACATTGGGGCGGCGGAGATCATATCCTTGCAAATTATCAAGGTGGCTATGGAACTTATAATCTATCAGGTAGTATTGCTGCGCCATTTAGTATAGTTGGTACATCAGACCCAGATGTATCACAATCTGGATCTGGTACAAAAGCGCCAGGAAGATATATTCCTGTTGGTCAAGGTTTCTTTGTAGTTGCAGATAATGGCGGAACAATAAACTTTAATAACGGACAGCGTGTGTTTAAGAAAGAATCAGCTACTAATGGTGAATTTTTTAGAACAACAAACACTAATAATCAACCGGCAACAGTGCAAACTACGGATGAAGCAGATACAAGACACAAAATAAAACTTGGTTTTGAGTCTATTGCTCAACAGCACAGACAATTATTATTAACTATTGACGAAAAAGCAACAGCTGGAATGGATTGGGGCTTCGACGCTACAACATACGATTATAAAGATGATGAAATGTTTTGGACAATAGGAAACAATTGGTGTGTTATTCAAGGAGCGCCTTCTATGGACGCAGATGTTAGTTACCCATTAGTCATTTACACATCAGAAGATGGAGAAAACACAATTAAAATTGATGAACTCATAAACTTTGAAGCTGATGAAAACGTTTACCTACATGACATTGAACTTAATTATTACCACAATTTAAGAGAAGGAGATTACGAAATTTTCTTAAATGCAGGTTACTATGATACAAGATTTGCAATAGTATTTGCTGACCAAAATCAAAGTTTAAGTACAGACGATGAAATTTTAAACGAAAACAGTTTAGATGTTAGATACGCTAACAATATAGATAAAGTTGTACTTATCAACCCACACGGATTAGATGTTAAGTCAATCGAAGTTTATAATATTCTTGGACAATCAATCATTACTATCGATGAGATTAAAACAGGAAATCAAACAGAATACAACGTTGGGACACTAAGTTCTGGACCTTATATCATTAAATTAAATACTGTAAGCGGTTCGGTATCTAAAAAAGTATTGGTAAATTAATCCAAAGAAGAACTTTAACTCAACAAAAAAGCCTCGTTAATTCGAGGCTTTTTTTTATGATAATTTTTCTTGCAATTCTTGCAGCGAAACGGTTATTTGTTCTCCAGAAGACATATCTTTTAAACTATAAACCTTAGATTTTAGCTCCTCATCTCCTATCACAACCACAAACGGAATGTTCCGTTTGTTGGCATAATTCATCTGCTTTTTCATTTGCTTACCAGAAGTTATCAAATCAGGAAACAATTCGGCATTAATAGATTGTTCCCGTAATTGAGATACTGCTTTTAAAGAATATAAAGCTTCTTGCTCTCCAAAATTTAAGAACAATACTTTTGTGTTTTCTAAAACTGACTCCGGAAAAAGATTTAGTTCTTCCAAAACAAGATAAATTCGGTCTAAACCAAAACTAATACCAACGCCGCTCATATTTTGTAAACCGAAAATGCCTGTTAAGTCATCGTAACGTCCGCCGCCACCAATCGAGCCCATTTTTACACCATCAGGTGCAGAGACTTCAAAAATAGCGCCTGTATAGTAATTCAATCCGCGTGCTAATGTAACATCAAGTTGAAGTATTGCAGACTTTAATTCTAATTGAGAAATCGCGGTATTTATAAATTCTAATTCTTCAATACCTTTTAATCCAATTTCTGAAGTGATTAAAATAGATTTTAAACTTTCAATTTGAGCTCCAAAACTACCCGAAAGCTCAAATAAAGGTTGAAGTTTTGCAATGCCATTGTCAGGAATGCCTTTAGATAGCATTTCCTCTTTCACCTTCTCCTCGCCTATTTTATCGAGCTTGTCTAGCGCCACAGTAAAATCAATAAGCTTGTCTTGTGCACCAATCACTTCAGCAATACCAGATAAAATCTTTCGATTATTAATTTTTAAAGTTGCGCCCTTAAGCTGTAATGCTGAAAATACTGCATCGTAAAGTTGAATAAACTCAACCTCTTGAAACAATGACGTACTGCCAACAACATCTGCATCGCATTGGTAAAACTCTCTAAAACGTCCTTTTTGTGGTCGGTCTGCTCGCCAGACAGGCTGAATTTGATAGCGTTTAAATGGAAACTCAATTTCGTTTTGGTGTTGTACTACGTAACGCGCAAATGGCACAGTTAAATCATAACGAAGGGCTTTTTCTGAGATTTTTGGCGTCAACTTCGTTTCTGAACGTTCTGCATAATCTTCATCAGATATTTTTTTCAAATATTCTCCAGAATTCAAAATCTTAAAAATTAATCTATCACCTTCATCACCGTATTTTCCCATTAAGGTTTCAGAATTTTCAAAACTTGGTGTTTCTATAGGTTGAAATCCATATACTTGAAACTGTTTTTTAATCGTATCAAAAATATAGTTGCGTTTTGCAACAGTTTCAGAATTAAAATCTCTTGTTCCTTTTGGTATGCTTGGTTTTTGTGCCATATTTATTTCCCACGAAAGTAGGAATCTCATTTTAATTAATTTCAAAAACGCTTCGACATCGCTAAGCGTGACTTTACATTGTTTTAAAAATAACAATGTGAAGTCACAAAAATATTATAAATTTTAGAGGCGTAGCCAAGTAATTTCAAATTTGTAGTAACTTTATTGGCGTTTGTTAGTCTTATAGCAAAACGACCCTAACCTTACACTGAAAAATGAAGATTTCTCTTTTTAAAGAAAATGTAAAAATAGCACTTGGCTCCATTAAAGGTCAACTACTTAGAACTATACTTACCGTTATTATTATTGGTATAGGAATCATGGCTTTAGTCGGAATTTTAAGCGGTGTTGGTGCATTAGAGAATACCATTGCTGGTAACTTTTCGTCAATGGGCGCAAATACGTTTAATATTCAGCGTTATGAATTTAGAACACAACGTCAAAGTGGTCGAGAACGACAGAAAGTAAATCCCGTTATTACTTACAGAAATGTCAAAGATTTTGAAGAAAAATATGATTTTCCATTTACAAAAACCTCCATTTCTTTTACAGGAACTTTTGCCGCTGAAGTAAAAACGGATGACAAAAAAACAGACCCAGAAGTTAGAGTATTGGGAGCAAACGAGCATTTTTTAGAAAATTCTGGTCTCGAAATTGAAGATGGCCGTGGTTTTAATGTATTTGATGTTACAAATAACAATTCGGTTTGTGTCATTGGTGCGGATTTGGTAAAAGCCCTTTTTAAGGACGAAAATCCAATAGGAAAAGAAATTAGTGTCAGAGGTTCTAAATTTAAGGTCATTGGTCACCTAAAAGCTAAAGGTGCTACGTTTGGCAATAATGAAGATTTGCGAGTTATAATTCCTATACAAAAAGCTCGTTCTATTTTTACAAGTCCGTTTATTAACTATGCTTTAAGCATAAAAGTGGACAAAAAGGATATGCTTGAAGGTGCGCAAGACGATGCCATACAAACTTTTAGAAATATAAGAGGATTAAACCCAATTGAGGAAAATAATTTTGGAATTGAGCGAAGCGATGATTTACTAAATCGTGGTGCAGACATATCTGAATATTTGTATTTAGCAGCCTGGATAATTAGTATAGTAACAATTTTTGGTTCTACAATAGCACTCATGAACATTATGCTCGTTTCTGTAAGTGAACGCACACGAGAAATTGGAGTGCGTAAAGCACTTGGTGCAAAGAGCAGAACTATTGCTGTTCAGTTTTTTATGGAAACGTTAACCATAAGCGTAATGGGTGCAGCCTTAGGAATTTTTCTTGGCGTACTGATTGGTTGGGGATTATCTTCAGTATTTGATTTGATATTTACATTCCCATTTTTTGCTATGACATGGGCGATAATTATTTCGTTTATCGTTGCAATTATTTCTGGAGTATATCCAGCGTCTAAGGCAAGTAAATTAGATCCTGTAGAGTCGCTAAGGTATGAGTAAAGCCCTTTGCTGTGGACTTAGCAAAACTCTCAAATAGATGTGATGCTAATACTTACACTTTAAAGTAATTACAAAAACACTAGTCACTTAAAACCAGTACTAAACTACTGTTTTATAAGCTTTTCAAAATACTGAAACAATTCGCCTTTAGTAATATTTGCGCCTTGTTGAATCAATTTAAATATGTCTAAATGCTTATCGTCCGAGTAATCTTTTTTTGCATTAAAAAACTCTACACTATCCGATAGCAAATTGTTACGCAGCCATGCAAAACCATCTTTTGTTGTAAAATCTATCGCTGTATTATTGATACGCAAAGCAATTAAATGCATGTCGTTTTCTCTACACTTAAATAAGTGGATTTGTTGCGGTGAAATATGCTCTAAATATTCAACCTTACTTAATACACCAAACCATACTAAGTCGCTAAATACATCTAACTCTTGCTCAGCAGCTTCGGGTTTATTCTTTTTTATATCTGCCCATTCGTCTGCGGTTATAGATTGTGTAGCTAAAAAATTGATAAACTCTTGGTGTAATTCTTCAAACTGTTCTTTTGTAAGTCTTGCGTATTTCATTTCTGCTGAATTTATTTCAGTATCTCGTATTTTTATTTATTAATTGTCTCGTTTACTGCAAACGGTCTGTCTGTTGCAATCATATCTACACCGAGTTTTAACCATTGATTATATAAATCATTTCCTCTTGCTGCCGCACGTTTATCAAGGTTACCTAAAGTTCCTAAAGTTGCCAAAATATCATTATCGTGCAAACGGCTAAATAAAGATTTGTCGGACAATCGTGTTCCTGTAAACGCAAACATATTTTTTGTTGGAATATCAGTTGCTAAAAGTGCATCTAATTCGGCATTATTTCTTGCCGAAACTGATAATAACATATTTGGTGCACTAGCGTAAGCTGTTTTTGCTTGGGCTAAATTGTAAGTAATGATGATACATACATCTTCTGCTTCAGCTTTTTTTATTGCGTCAATTACTTCTTTTTGCGGTACGCTTCTCTTTATATCTACACTTAAAACAACATTATTCTGTTTACTCCATGCCAAAACATCAGAAAAGAGTGGAATTTTAAATGAAGTTTCATTACCAAAATCATCTACAAGATTTATTGATTTTAATTCGTTATATGTTAGATTTTTAACTAGACCAGTACCTGTAGTCGTACGGTCAATAGAGTTATCGTGCATTAATATAAGCTGTTCATCTTTTGTTTTTGCAATATCAATTTCAAAAATAGCATCCATTTTACTATTGACATATTGTATTGTTTCCAGGCAGTTTTCAGGGTAGTTTTTTATAGATTTTCCACCACGATGAACACTTATTTTTGGGGCCTTGTTGTTTGAATACCTATAAATGCTTAATAATACCGAACCTTCAGTAGATACCACATCTTTCTTGTCGGACTTACAGCCTAATAAAAATAAGCTAAAAACTAATACATAAAAAAACCTCATGATTTTTGATTTTTGGATGAATAAAAAAACCGTTCAGTTTGCACTAAACGGTCTTAAATTATAATACTAAAGGAGATTAAGCTTCTGCAACAACTTCGAAAGTGAAGTCTACAGTTACAGATCTGTGTAAACGGATAGCCGCTTCGTACTGACCTAAACGCTTAATGTTACCACCGTTGATAGAAATAAATTTCTTATCAATGTCGTGTCCTTCATTTCTAAGCGCTTCTGCTAAATCCATATTGGTTATAGAACCAAATAATTTGTCTCCTGCAGTTGCTCCTGTTCCAGCTTTAGCTGTAATTTTCACATCTAATTGATTTAAAGCTTCAGCAGTTTTTTCAGCTTCAGCAATAACACTTTTTTCTTTATAGGCTTTTTGCTTTAAGTTTTCAGCTAATACTTTCTTTGCAGAAGTCGTAGCTAAAATAGCTTGCCCTTGAGGAATTAAAAAATTTCTACCATAACCGTTCTTTACTGTTACAATATCGTCTTTAAATCCTAAATTCTCAACGTCTTGTTTTAATATAAGTTCCATTGTTATGATATATTTATTTTAATAAATCAGCTACATATGGCATTAAAGCCAAATGTCTAGCTCTTTTTACCGCTACAGATACTTTTCTTTGGTATTTTAAAGATGTTCCTGTTAAACGTCTTGGTAATAATTTTCCTTGCTCGTTTACAAAACTTAATAGAAAGTCTGCATCTTTATAGTCTACATACTTGATACCAGATTTTTTGAAACGGCAATACTTCTTTTTCTTAGAAGTTTCTATGTTCAAAGGCGTAAGATATCTAATCTCTCCTTCTTTTTTTCCTTTTGCTTGTTGATCTATAGATGCCATAATTACGCTTTTTGTTTGTTTCTGTTTCTTCTTTTCTCAGCCCAAGCAATTGCATGCTTGTCTAATTTAACAGTTAAGTAACGCATAAAACGCTCATCACGTCTAAACTCTAACTCTAATTGTTCAATAACTTCTCCAGCTACTGTGTACTCAAATAAGTGATAAAAACCACTTTTTTTGTTTTGGATTGGATACGCTAATTTCTTTAAGCCCCAATCTTCTTTGGCAATCATCTTAGCTCCGTTAGAAGTGAGTAAATCTTCGTACTTCTTTACTGTCTCCTTTATCTGGTCATCAGATAAAACGGGATTTAAGATGAAAACAGTTTCATAATGATTCATAATAAATTGTTTTGTTTATTGTTAAAACGGGTGCAAAAATACGTATTATTTAAAAGTGTACCAAGCATTTATTACTAATTTTTGATGGTTATTAATTGTAATAATTTTTTACATTTTCTGCATTTAATCGATGATTTTTGGTATTTGTCCGAATTTTTTGTACTATTGTCGAAGCTTAACCTAAAAATTGAATGTTATGACTTTAAATTGTGTAGTTGTCGATGACTCAGCAATTCAGCGTTTATCTATAGTAAAACTCATAGAAAATCACGAGTCCCTAAATCTCGTCGCCGAATACAGCAGTGCATTAGAAACTAAAAACGGATTAAATACCAAAAAGGTAGATTTAATCTTTCTTGATATCGAAATGCCTGTCCTAAATGGGTTTGAATTACTAGATGTACTAAATAATAAGCCCCAAATTATTTTTGTTACTGGTAAAACCGAATACGCATTTAAAGCATTTAACTACGACGCAACAGATTATTTACAAAAACCAATTACCAAAGATCGCTTTAATCAAGCTGTTGAAAAGGCCATTGAGCAGCATAAACTAAAATTAGACTTTAACGAAACTGAAGGCGAACACATCTTTGTAAAAAGTAACCTAAAAAAGCGAAAAGTATATATTAAAGATATTAAATGGATTGAAGCTCTTGGTGATTACGTTAAGGTAGTCACTGAAGAAAACAGTCTTGTTGTTTTATCGACAATGAAAGCTTTTGAAAAAGAACTACCAGAAGGTAAATTTTTAAGAATTCATAAATCTTACATTGTCAACTTAGATAAAATTGACAGATTTAACAGTAAAAACGTTGAAGTTGGAGCTTACGAAATACCGTTAAGCCGAAACAAGAAGACACAGCTTGTTGATGCTTTAAACAATATGTAAAGCAAACATTCCCCTATATAAAGAATCCTATTCATTGTTTTGAATAGGATTTTTTTGTATTTAAAAACTAGTTAAATACTTACTGATTATCAACATTAATAATAACTCTAACAGACCTAAAATCTTTAACCGCATTAAAGCTGTTATCAACTTTTAAAATAGCTTCTTTTGTTTTTCCTAAAGCCTGACCTGGCGGAATTTTAATTAGAATATTTTTATGAAACTGATTTCTAATTCGAGATACTGGCGGAAACTCTGGACCTAAAACATTAGCTTTAAACAATTGTCTTAAAGATTTAGCATACCAATCTGCAGCAAGATTTACACGATTATAGTCTTTATGCTTCAGCGTTATTTTTATCAACCTAAAAACCGGTGGATATTTATAATTGTGTCGCTCATTCAGTTGCTCCTTATACATCTCATAATAAGAATTAGTAGATACTTGTTGCAAAATATTATGATGCGGATTGTAAGTCTGAATTAAAACTTTGCCGCGTAAATCCGTTCGTCCTGCTCTACCCGATACTTGTGCCATTAATTGGTAACTGCGCTCATGTGCCCTAAAATCTGGAAAATTCAATAAATTGTCGGCATTCATAATTCCAACTAATTTTACGTGCCTAAAATCTAAACCTTTGGTTAGCATTTGCGTACCAACAAGAATGTCAATTTCTTTTTGCTCAAATTTTGTTATGAGACGTTCAAAACCATATTTGCCTCGTGTGGTGTCTAAATCCATTCGAGCAGTTTTGTAATCTGGAAATAGTGTTTTTACTTCTTCTTCTATCTGTTCTGTACCAAAACCTTTAGTATCTAAAGTTGTATTACCACAAGCTTGGCAACTTTTTAGCATCGCTGAATTGTAGCCACAATAATGACAGCGTAATTGGTCTCGATATTGGTGATACGTTAAACTTACATCGCAATTAGGACATTGTGGAGAATGACCGCAGGTTGTACATTCAATAATTGGTGAAAATCCACGTCTATTTTGAAACAAAATAATCTGAAAACCTGCTTCTAAAGCTTCAGTCATTTCTTCTATTAATCGGTCGCTAAAATGACCTTTCATGCGTTTGCGTTTGTACTTATCTGCCAAATCTACCAATTCAATTTCTGGCATTAAAACGTTGTTGTAACGCTGGTTTAGTTCCACCAAACCGTATTTACCTTGTGAAGCGTTATAATAACTTTCTAAACTTGGCGTGGCTGTTCCCAGTAAAGTTTTCGCTTTAAAAATATGGGCTAAAACAATAGCCGCATCTCTAGCATGATATCGTGGCGCAGGGTCAAATTGTTTAAAAGACTGCTCATGTTCTTCATCTACCAGAATAAGGCCTAAATCGCTAAATGGCAGTAACAAAGCAGACCTTGCTCCTATGATAATCTGTGCCTTTTCTTCTTTGTGCAGAATATTATTCCAAGCTTCTACGCGCTCATTACTTGAATAACGTGAGTGAAAAACAGCCACCTTTTCACCAAAATGATTTTGCAATCGTGAAACCAATTGTGTAGTTAAAGCAATTTCAGGTAACAAGTACAATACCTGTTTATTGAGCTCCAATTGTTCTTCAATAAGCTTAATGTAAATTTCGGTTTTACCAGAAGATGTTACGCCATGCAACAAAACTACTGGCTTTTCTTCGAATGACGTTTTAATTTCATTTATGGCTTTTTCTTGAAATTCGTTTAATGTTTTTTCTTCGGAATCTGTTTCGCCATCAAACGAAACACGGTCGGTTTGAATGTGATATTCTTCAAGTATTTCTTTGTCAATTAAAGCTTTTACGATGGCGCTTGAAGCACCACTTTGCGCAGATAAATCTGAAACTTTTATTGGTTTTTTTGATTGTACTTCTAGCTGAAATAAACTTAAAACCACTTCGCGTTGTTTCTTAGCGCGATTTAAATCCTCTAATAATTCTTGAAGTTTTCCTTCAGACTTATAACTAGAATGCAACCTAACATAACGCACCAATTTTGGTATATACTTTTGATAAATTTCTTCTTGAAGAACAACAGCCCCTTTTTCAACAAGTGCATTGATTATAGGCAAAACACGCTTTTTATCTAAAATTGAAATGACATCACCAATTTTTAAAGAAGATTGATGATGCAAAGCTTCGTAAATTAAAAATTCGTCATCTTTTAATTCAGAATCATTGATGACAACACTTTCATTTTTAGAAATAATGGTTTCACTCTCTAAAATAAAGGCATTTGGCATTGCGGCGCGCATCACTTCGCCTAAACTGCACATGTAATATTTTGATATCCACTCCCAATGTTTCAATTGATTTTTGGTTACTATTGGTGCTTCATCTAAAATTTGATGAATGGTTTTGGCTTCGTATGCTGTTGGTGGATTTTTATGAATGTTATAAACTAAAGCGGTATAGATTTTACTTTTACCAAAAGGTACAGCAACACGCATTCCTGGTTCTAGGAAATCGACCTCAGCTTTAGTAATATGATATGTAAAGGCTTTTTGAAGCGGAATGGGCAGTATAACGTCAATAAAATCTAACATTAGTTAACGCGTTTCCAATATTGTGTTTTGTAAAAAAAAGCAATATAACCTCTAACTCGCAACTCATTAGGATTGTCTTCAAATTTTAGTTGACATTTATACACCTTACCGTTTGAAGGATTTAAAATAGTGCCGCTAGAATACTCGTCTTCTTCTAACTCCATATCATTAATAATCGTCATGCCTAAAACAGATTTACCTTTCATCTCTCCTCTACATACATCGCACTTGGGATTCGGCTTACTTGGATTTATTAATTCAACAATATCTCCATAATATTTATCTCCTTTTTTGTAAATATTTACAATAGATTTTTCCTTGCCCGTTTCATCGTCAATGGTTTTCCATTTTCCAACAAGTGATTGCGCTTCAAGTTGTATAAAACTTAATACTAATATGATGAAACAAAATTTTTTCATTCTTCCTCTTCTGATAAATTTATTTTATGCAATCCACGAATCGTAGCGTTAAGCTCGTAACCTAACAGCAGTATATTTGCATTTAACCATAAATACAAGAGTAATATTAATAAGGCACCAATAGAACCATACAACTCATTATATCTCGAAAAATTATCGATATACACTCCAAATAAAAAGGAAGTTAACATAATAAGTAAAGTTGTAAATAAAGCACCAATAGAGAAAAAACGTGACTCGCGACCATCTTTTGTGCCAAAATAATATAATGTTGCAATGCCGATATACGTCATAATTACAAAAAACAAATATTTACCAAACTGAACATAACCCAATCCGCCGTCCTCAAATGCTCTTCCGCTAAAAGTTTCATAAAGTGGAGTGATTATATAAATCTGAGTATAAAAGAAAACCGCAACTGTAAATAATACCAAAAAGGCTAATATTAGCGCCACACCAAATGCGTACATGTATTGCTTAAAGATACTGCGCACCAACTGTTTATGATACGAATTTTCGAATCCCGAAAACACTGCACTTACGCCATTTGCCATTAAAAACATAGATAATAAAAAAACTGAAGACAATAAACCTGCTTGCTCATTAGATTTTAAATTTTCAAAAATATTACCCATGAAAAAATCTGAAGTTTGTGGCGGTAAAAACGTCTGTAAAAAATCTTGAAATGCAAGTGGAAACCCTTCAATTGGGATTAATGGAATGAGTATAATTACAAATAATAAAAACGGAAAAATAGCCGTAAAAAAACTAAAAGCAATAGCACTTGCTCTGGCTGTTAATGTGCCTTTAACAATGCCTAAACCATAAAGCTCGAGTAAATCGTAAAGCGTTAAACCGTCTAAACCTGGCAGCTCAATTTTTTGCAAAAAAACAACAATGTTTTTTACAACTGGTATTTGTTTTAAACTGTCTTCTATAGATTCAGCCATTTAGATTTACGAATTTTGATTTAAGATTAAGCTTATTAGACTCTAATTTTTACTAAACCGCTTTTAAGCTTAAATCCATATTATAAACACTATGAGTTAAAGCACCTGACGAAATATAATCTACACCACATTCGGCATAATGTCTTACGGTTTTTTCGTTGATACCACCAGAAGATTCTGTTAAGCATTTATCACCAATGAGTTTTACAGCTTTTCTCGTATCTTCATAATTAAAATTATCGATAAGAATACGATACACGCCGCCAGCATCAAGAATTTCTTGAATTTCCTCAAGGTTCCTTGCTTCGACAATAATCTTTAAATCACGACCTGTTTCTTTAAGATATTCCTTTGTTTTAGCAATAGCTTTACTTACACTACCCGCAAAATCAATGTGATTGTCTTTTAGCATAATCATATCGTACAAAGCAAATCTATGATTTTCTCCACCGCCTATTTTCACTGCCCATTTTTCTAGAGCTCTAATTCCTGGTGTGGTTTTTCGGGTGTCCAAAATTTTAGTTCCTGTGCCTTCTAATAAATCGACAAAGACTTTAGTTTTCGTCGCAATGGCACTCATACGCTGCATGGCATTTAATACTAAACGTTCAGCCTTGAGAATAGATTGCGAAGCGCCTTCTACGTAAAACGCAATATCACCATATTTCACTTCAGAACCATCTTCTATTAAAGTTTCCACTTTCATATCTGTATCTACATAATTGAATACCTGTTTTGCAAATTCTACTCCAGCAATTATACCTTCATCTTTTACTAACAGCTTAGCTTTTCCTTGTGCTGATGCGGGAATACAAGATAGCGAACTATGGTCACCATCGCCTACATCTTCACGGATGGCATTAGCGATAATGAGCTCTATTTCTTTATTGAATTGTTCTTTTGAAATCATTGGGATTTGTATTTAACGTAAAAATATGAAATTGATTTACGATATACGATTGTCAATTTAATAAATCGTAAATCATAAATTGTAATTCGTAAATTTGAGCATGCAAATTAAACTCATCGCCATAGGAAAAACCGACAATAAGCAATTACAATCTTTAATTGCAGATTATCAAAAACGTTTAGGGTTTTATATAAAATTTCAATTGGAAATTATTCCAGATTTAAAGAAAGTAAAGCATCTTTCTGAAGCTCAACAAAAAGACAAAGAAGGCGAATTAATTTTAGCGAAAACACAAAACTCAGACGTTATTATTCTTTTGGATGAAAACGGAAAACAAATGGATTCTGTAGCATTTTCCACTTACTTACAAAAACACCTCAACTCAGGAATTAAGCAGCTCATTTTTGTCATTGGTGGACCTTACGGCTTTTCTGATGCGCTTTATCAGCGTGCCAATGGTAAACTTGGCTTATCTAAAATGACTTTTAGCCATCAAATGGTACGACTTTTTTTTATTGAACAATTGTATCGTGGTTTTACCATACTAAAAAATGAGCCTTATCATCATCGATAAGACTCATTTTAAATAGTATTTTTCTAATTTTTATTTACTCGATTCAATCCAAGCATCAATTTTGTCTTCTAATAATTTTAATGGAATACAACCCGTTTCTAACACTTGATTGTGATATTCTTTAATATCAAATTTATCGCCTAAAGCGTTCGAAGCACGTTCTCTTAATTCAATTAATTTTAATTGACCAATTTTATAAGATAAAGCTTGACCAGGATTTGCCATGTAACGTTCAATTTCGCTTGTAATAGCGCGTTCAGATTCGGCTTCATTTTCTAAAGAATATTGTATGGCTTTTTCACGCGACCAACCTTTGGCATGCAAACCAGTATCTACCACCAATCTAATAGCACGATGAATTTCGGCACTTAACATTCCAAAATATTGGTATGGGTCTTTATACAAACCAAGTTCTTTACCCATAGATTCTGTATAAAGTGCCCAACCTTCGCCATATGCACTATACCACAAAGTTTTTCTGAATGTTGGCAAATCTTCATTTTCTTGCTGTAATGCAATCTGAAAATGATGTCCAGGAATTGCTTCGTGTAAGAATAAATCTTCTTTATCGAAAACATTATAGCTTTCTACATCAGGGATTGGCGTATAGAAAATTCCAGGTCGCGTCCCATCTAATGAGCCTGGACTATAATTAGCAGCAGCCGATTTTTCTCTAAAAGGTTCAGTGCGTCTAACCTCAAACGCTGTCACTGGCTGTTTATCAAAAAGCTTATTAATTTGAGGTTTCATTACATTATGAATGCTATCATAAAACGCAATAACTTGAGAACGTTCTGTAAACGGCATCAATTCTTTTTTGGTTCTCACATGCTCAAAAAAGGCATTTAAATCGCCCTCAAAACCTACTTCTTTTTTTACAGCTTCCATTTCTGAACGGATACGCGCAACTTCACTTAATCCAAGATTATGGATTTCGTCTGCAGTCATATTTGTTGTAGTGTACAATTTTATTTGATGGTTGTAATAATCATCACCAAGTGGAGTCGCATTAATACCGCTTGTTGTTCTTCCTTCTGGTAAATACTCTTTTGTTAAAAAATCCACCATTTTTTGATGCGCAGGCATAATTTTATCCGAAATCATAGACTTATATTCTGCGGTAAGCTTAAGACGCTCATCTTCTGTGAAATTATCTGGTAAATTCTTAATCGGCGCATAATACAAATGGTCAACAACGTTTCCTTTGGCTAAAGTTTCAAATTGCGGAATTACTTTTTTAATTAAAGATTGCGGCAAAACGTAACCTTCTTCCATACCGCGTTTCATATTTTCTATAGTAGCATCAAGCCAAATCAAATAATTGTCTACACGTTTTGTCCAGTTTTTATAATCTTCAACTGTTTTAAAAGGTTGCGCATTACTCGCTGATGCCAATTGGTTAAAATCTAAATTTTTTGACCACATTTGGTCAATCGGCATTAAGTCTTTTTTAAACTGCATGGCTTCGAGATTAATGTCGATATCCCAATTAAGCACATCGTAGCTCATCTTTTCGGTAGCGTTTAAAGTCGATTTATCAATTTTTGAAAGCTCATTTTTAAACGAGTTATAATAGGCTTTTTTCTTTGCCTTGTAATCTTCTGACAAAAAATTTGGGAACTCCGTATTGTAACTCATATCACCTGCATTGGTGGCAACCATAGGGTCGAGCGCATAACCTTGTTTGCTGTAGTCTTCTAGAAGATTTGCAAATTCCGTATTAGGCAAATTGTCTTCAGTTGCATCAAAAGTTCCTGTTTGCTCATTTTTACACGAATTAATACCAACAACTAAAAGTCCTAAAATAAATAATCGACGTATCATAATTTTATTTTTGTTTAAAGTAAAGATATGCTTTTATAATTGAGTGTTTTGATTACAGCTTTTACATAAAAAAAGCCTGCAAAAAATTACAGGCTTTAAATAAATAAAAAATACTATTAATACACTTTGTATGTTTCTTTTCGTTTTTCTAATTGGCGTTTTAAATCGCTAATTGTTTTATTAACTGCAGTCTCATATTCTCGCTCATTAGATTTTGCAAAAATTCGTGGTCCAGGCAAGCTCAATTCTATATTACAATGTTTGCCAGCTTCATTATCCTTTTCGTCTTGTTTAAAATAGACTTGTGCCGAAATTAAAAACTCATACTTATCGCTCAATTTGTCTAGTCTCACTTTTGTATAGGCCGAAAGCGCTTCGCTTACATCCATATTTACATATTCAAAATTTACCGTCATAGTCTTTAATTTTTATGGTTGAACTTAAAATTAAAGATACAATTTATGCGGTTTGAAATACTATAGCTTTTCATAAAAAATAATTAAATGTTTCATAAAAATTGAAAGTAAGAGAAAGCGATTACGACTCAATCTTCATGAAAACTACACATAACCAAGACCTTATTATTTTTGATGGCGAATGCAATCTCTGTAACGGCGTTGTTGGCTGGCTATTGAAATATGCTCCAAAACATTTATTTCAGTTTGTGCCATTTCAATCTAAAGAAGGACAAAGATTATTGATGGACTATGGATTTCCAACAAATCAGTTAGACACGGTAATTTTAATAGACCGTAACGGTGTAAAAACCCATTCGGATGGATTTATTAAAATTATCTCAAAAATCCCTAAGTGGAAAAAAGTATCAAAGTTGCTTTGTGCCGTTCCGCGTTCGTTTAGAGATTTTATTTATAAAAAAGCTTCTAAAAATCGTGTAAAGTGGTTTGGGAATTCTGCGAGTTGTAGGATTGATTTTGGGTAGTTGGGTTAAATCACCTCACACCAACAATCCTAATATTCAAAAGCGAAATAAACACACGATTCTTTCGCCATGTTTTAGGCAACCAACTAATCATTTGTTCCACAGCAATACATATTGAAATCGGCATTTTTACAAACACACCTTTTGCGCCGTAATAGCCAAAAACTTTAGAAAATCTGGCAGATTTAAAAAGCATATCTAATTCTGTAAACGTATATTCTTTTAAATGAAAACCTTCTGCTTTATCTGAAAAATATTGAGATACATCATGTGGTCCGCTTAAACGGCTTGGTGTAACACAAACGTATTTTCCGGCATCGTTTAAAGCATTGTAGATATTTTTGAGTTGCAATTTTACATCATCTTCGTGAAGATGCTCAATAAGTTGGTCACTGTAAATGACATCAACTTTTTGCCCAATAGGCACAGAAACACCATCAGAAAGAATAAGCTTAAAATTCTTAGGTTGAGTTTTGGTATTTGTAATTTCATCGGATACATCAACCGCATAAACATAGTCAACATAATTTGCAACCTTGAATGCTAATGAACAATCGCCTGGTCCAATTTCTGCAAAAACTATATTTTTTTTCAAAAATCGTTTTACAAAAGCAAACTGAAAATTTACGTAAGCTTGCTGGATTTCGGGCGAATTCCGCGTCGTGTTTTGAGGATGGTGTGGCAACTTGGTAAACAGCTCATTATAAACTTCTTTATAAAGTGTCTTTCGCTCTTCAAACGTTGAATTTTTGAGCTTGTTTGCCAAACGCACTTCAAGATTATAATGCTCCTTAAGTTGCTCTAAAGTCTGTTTCATTAAAACATTAAATATACTTTTCTAAATCTAGTTCGTTTATAGCGCCATGACTTGCGTGAGCTACCGCAGTCCCATTTCTAATGATTAGCAATTGTGGCGATTGGTGTATCACTTGAAACTTATAACCAACTTCATTAGACACATCTCTATAGTTCAATAAATCAAGATAGTACAAATCTGCATTTAAATCTAAGTCGTACATAGACACAAACTGACCCATTACCATACGGCTAATTCCGCAGCGTGTAGAATGTTTAAAAACCAATTGTGTTTTTGCATTAGAGCGTTTTTCTATCTCTGCCAATTGACTGACATCGGTTAAATTTTGCCATGGCAAAGCTTTTTCTTCCTTTGGCTCTGAAGAACCAAACATTTTATTGAAAATTCCCATAATTATATTTCTATTTAGAATAGTCAGTCGAAAATTTGACTGCGACTTACAACAGACAAAAAGTCACTACAAACCAAGTGTTTACAGACAATTTGTCGTTTTTAATCTGTTGGTAAGATAATTGAAATATGCTAACTGAAAAAGAAAAAATTAAACCTATTTGGTCACCAATATAAGTTGAAGTGATTAAATAAAAAAAATAAAAAAACATGAATTTTAATAATTATACAATTAAATCTCAAGAAGCCATACAACAAGCTCAGCAAATAGCGCAAAGTCATGGCCATCAGCAAATAGAAAACGAACATTTTTTTAAAGGTATTCTTAATGTTGATGAAAACGTACTTCCATTTATTTTGAAAAAACTCAATGTAAAT
The DNA here is from genome assembly GCF_042675765.1 of Winogradskyella litorisediminis. Lineage (NCBI taxonomy): Bacteria > Pseudomonadati > Bacteroidota > Flavobacteriia > Flavobacteriales > Flavobacteriaceae > Winogradskyella > Winogradskyella litorisediminis. Next base: position 23,530 of record NZ_JBHTJL010000012.1, read on the forward strand.
GTGAGTTTATTAGAACAAATTCTTGACAAAGAATTACAGAGCTTTGCAAAAGTATCTGGCGGTGATATTATGCTATCTCGCGAGGCTGGAAAAACCGTCAACGAAGCATCAATCATTGCAAAAAAAATGAACGATGATTATGTTTCTGTTGAACATTTGATTCTGGCAATTTTTAAGTCAAAAAGCAAAATTGCTCAAATTTTAAAAGACCAAAGCGTAACAGAAAAAGGCTTAAACGCTGCCATTGAAGAATTACGTAAAGGCGACCGCGTAACATCTCAAAGTCAAGAAGAAACATACAATTCACTAAACAAATACGCCAAAAACCTCAACCAATTGGCACAAGACGGAAAGTTAGACCCAGTTATTGGTCGTGATGAGGAAATACGTCGTATTCTTCAAATTTTATCAAGACGAACCAAAAACAACCCGATTTTAGTTGGTGAACCTGGAACAGGAAAAACAGCTATTGCTGAAGGCTTAGCGCATCGTATCGTCGATGGTGACGTACCTGAAAATTTAAAAGACAAGCAAATTTTCGCATTAGATATGGGCGCATTAATTGCTGGTGCAAAATTTAAAGGTGAATTTGAAGAGCGCTTAAAAGCAGTTATTAAAGAAGTGACAACCAGCGAAGGTGACATTGTATTATTTATAGACGAAATACACACATTAGTTGGCGCTGGTGGCGGACAAGGCGCAATGGATGCGGCAAATATTCTAAAACCTGCTTTGGCTCGAGGCGAATTGCGTGCTATTGGTGCAACGACCTTAGACGAATACCAAAAGTATTTTGAGCAAGATAAAGCTTTGGAGCGTCGTTTTCAGAAAGTACAGGTCAATGAACCTGATACCGAAAGTGCAATTTCAATCCTTCGTGGTATCAAAGAAAAATACGAAACACACCATAAGGTTCGTATTAAAGACGAAGCTATTATTGGCGCAGTAGAATTATCTAACCGTTACATCACCAACCGTTTTTTACCAGACAAGGCAATTGATTTAATGGATGAAGCGGCTTCAAAATTACGCATGGAAATCAATTCTAAACCCGAAGAACTCGATGTTTTAGATAGAAAAATAATGCAATTAGAGATTGAACATGAAGCAATTAAAAGAGAAAAAGACGAAACAAAACTTAAATCTCTTAAAGCGGAATTGGCCAATCTAAAAGAAGAACGCAACGAACTCAACGCCAAATGGAAAAATGAAAAGGAAGTTGTAGAAAACGTTCAGAATATAAAACAAGAGATTGAAAACTATAGGCTTGAGGCCGAACGCGCTGAGCGCGATGGTGATTATGGTAAGGTTGCTGAAATTAGATATGGAAAGATTAAAGAAGCGAATGAGCAGTTAGAAGAATTCCAAAAGCAGCTTGCCGCGCAGCAAGAAACGGCTTTAATAAAAGAAGAAGTCACTTACGAAGATATCGCCGATGTTGTGGCAAAATGGACAGGTATTCCAGTAACCAAAATGATTCAGAGCGAGCGCGAAAAGTTATTGAAGCTTGAGTACGAATTGCACAAACGTGTCGTTGGTCAAGAAGAAGCTATTGAAGCGGTAAGTGATGCGGTTAGACGCTCACGTGCCGGATTGCAAAATCCACAAAAACCTATTGGGACATTTCTCTTTTTAGGAACAACCGGAGTTGGTAAAACCGAATTGGCAAAAGCCTTAGCCGAATATTTATTTGATGATGAAAGTGCTATGACACGTATTGATATGAGCGAATATCAAGAACGCCATTCGGTAAGTCGTTTGGTTGGTGCACCTCCAGGATATGTGGGTTACGATGAAGGTGGCCAATTAACAGAAGCGGTGAGAAGAAAACCATATTCGGTTGTATTGTTAGATGAAATTGAAAAGGCACATCCAGATACGTTTAATATCCTTTTGCAGGTATTAGATGAGGGTCGATTAACAGATAATAAAGGTCGTGTTGCTGATTTCAAAAACACGATTATAATTATGACTTCTAATATGGGAAGTCACATCATACAAGAACGTTTTGCAGCAACTAAGGATATTCCTTCAGCTATGGAAGCTGCAAAAGTAGATGTTCTTGGATTGCTAAAACAGACAGTAAGACCAGAGTTTTTAAATCGTATTGATGACACCATTTTGTTTACGCCATTAACAAAAGATAATATCATTGAAATTGTAGACTTACAATTGAAATCTGTAACCAAAATGATTACCAAACAAGGAATTACTTTTGATGCCACTCAAGAAGCGAAAGCTTACTTAGCTGAAAAGGGATTTAATCCAGAATATGGTGCAAGACCAGTTAAAAGAGTCATTCAAAAAGAAGTACTTAATCAGTTAAGTAAAGAAATCTTAGCAGGAAAAGTAAATACAAATAGTATTATTCTTTTAGACGAATTTGATGGAGAATTGGTATTTAGAAATCAAGGTGATTTAGTTATCGAAGAAATATAAAACAAAGTGCTTGCATTGAGCAATGGTTAAAACAAAATATTTTTTGTTATTACCATAAGTAATGAGCTTAATGTAACAAAAAGCAGACTCAACAGTCTTTATTATGATTGGTTGGTCTGCTTAGCGGCAGACAATTTAAAGCAACGCCAAACAATCTGTGACGTCCAGGTTAAAGTAGCGTTGCTTTTTAATTTTTAAAATATAGAACTAGAGCCATTCTTTGGGCAGGATTCACACATTTTAATCTTTATTACTCAAAAACGGGAATAAAAATCATAATCCTTAATAAATCTTTTTCAAACAGTTATCTCGTGTAAATACATTCAAAATTTAAAAATTAATCATTCTAATTTCGAAATTAAAAAAAAACATTTTAAAACTTTTCGATGAAATGCATTGCATTTCATCTGTAAATATTTCTTTTTGTCGGATAAATCAGTAGATTTGTCTAGCTATTAATTCCTTCCATTGATTAATTATTGACCTAAAGTTTGATTTAGTTACAATCAAAAGTTAAGTATTTATTGAATTATATAAAAAAAGTCCCCCAAATGGAATTAAACGCATACATAGACCACACATTATTAAAAGCCACAGCTACCGAAAAAGAAATTATGACGCTTTGTAATGAAGCAATTACCTACAACTTTAAAACTGTTTGTGTTAATAGCTGTTTTGTACCAATTGCAAAACAAGCCTTAAAAGAAACTCCTGTTAAAATTTGTACAGTTGTAGGTTTTCCGTTAGGAGCATCTTCAACCGAAGCCAAAATTTTTGAAGCTAAAAAAGCAATTAACGATGGTGCTTCTGAAATTGATATGGTTATAAATATTGGTTACCTAAAAAGTCGAAATTACGTTGCTGTATTAAAGGATATCAATGATGTAAAAATAGCAATCGGAAAAATTCCTCTAAAAGTAATCATCGAAATCAGCGAATTGTCTAAAAACGAAATTGTAAAAGCTTGTGAGATTTGTGTTGATGCCAGGGCTGATTTTGTAAAAACTTCTACAGGTTTTTCTAAAAGCGGTGCAACTTTAACTGCCGTTAAAATCATGAAAAAAACCCTTAAAGGAAAAGCAAAAATTAAAGCATCTGGTGGAATTAGAGACCAAGAAACAGCTTACAAATATATAGATGCAGGTGTAGATCGTATTGGTACCTCGTCTGGTGTAGATATGATGAATGGAAGTTTGTCTCAAGCAGGATAAGTTTCAAATCAGGATAAAATCCTATATTTGAGAAAAAATCATTTTAATATGAAACGCATACTGCTTCTTGCTTTACTTTCTATAATATCTTTTAGCTGTGGACAGTCAAATTCTAAAGACAAAGACTTTACCGTTATTTACCTTATTAGACACGCAGAAAAAGACCGTTCTGACGCATCTAATCGTGACCCTAATTTAAACGAAGAAGGTAAACAGCGTGCAGATGGTTGGGCAAAATATTTTGATGAAATTAAATTAGACAAAGTCTACTCTACTAACTACAATCGTACAAAAGAAACTGCAGTGCCAACGGCAGAATCAAAAGACTTAGAATTAGAATTTTACGACCCTGGTAATATTAATGGTCCAAATTTTATTAAAGAAAACAAAAACAAAACAGTTTTAATTGTAGGTCACAGCAATACAACACCAGCATTCGCAAATGCGCTTTTGGGCGAAAAAAAATATAAGCAATTTGATGATAGAGTAAATTCTAATTTAATTGTTGTTACTATAGACAAAGAAGGCAACAAATCTAGCTCAATATCACAGGTCGATTAAATCTACTTCTATTTGTTTCAATTCTATTTTTGAGAGTAATTTTAGTTGGTTATTGTCAAAAGCTTTTGCTAAATCATTAAGTTTGGTTTTTGGATTTTCACTTTTATAATTATTGTAATCCACAAACCGTAAACCTTCTACAAAACGCTCATTATAAGCTTTGCGAAAGCGCATACCTTTCCCGTCGTCTTCGTTATAAGAATAAGCTAAATAATCAGGTTTATAAGTTTCTGTATTTATCCAATATATAAAAATATCTTCAAAGTCTTCGCCACCGCCATTTTTATTAAATGTCACTTCGATTTTATAATACGCTTTCCCTTTAATTTGCTCCTCGCCTACCAATTTTTTATTTACAGCTTTGTCATTCAATCCATGCGGTAAAACCGAAAAATAATGTACTGAGTTTACAGATGCAGAATATTTTAAAACCATGGAATCTTCAACTTTTACTTGTCGCATATTAACGTAACGTCTGAAGCCTTCATTTTTTAAAATGTCTAAAATAGAATCTCCGTTATTGGCAACTTTAAAACGTGTGTAACGAAACTTTCCTTTAACACGGATTGCAGTGTATCTGTAGTCTCTGAAATGAAATTTGATAGTTGAGCGCTTCAACATCTCTCCGCCAGCTATTGCAATAGACTTATCTATTATTTCACTGGCTGTTAAAGACTCAATTTCGTTTTTTTTAACTTCATTTTTACAAGAGAACATCAAAAATACTCCTAACATTACGGACAGATACTTCATATTAAAATATTAAAAATTGATAGTCGCAAAATTATCATTTAACTATCAAAACTAATCACGAAACTCTATGTATATAATTTTCAACTTTTAACTATAAGAGTTACTTTTGTCGTGCATGCAACAAAAAGTAAACATACTCAATAAAAAGGCGAAATTTCAGTACGAGATATTAGACAAATACCTGGCAGGTATTGTTTTGTCGGGTACAGAAATTAAATCTATTCGTATGAGCAAAGCCTCTATTGCAGAGAGTTTTTGCGAATTTAACGATAAAGGTGAACTTTTTGTGGTAAATATGACGATTGAGGAATACACATTTGGTAACTACTACAATCATAAGCCTAAAGCAACTCGTAAACTCCTACTTAATAAGCGCGAATTAAAAAAGCTGGAAAAAGAAGTAAATATTAAAGGAAACGCTATTATTCCGCTGCGCCTTTTTATCAATGAAAAAGGATTAGCAAAATTAGATATTGCTTTAGCCAAAGGTAAAAAACTTTACGATAAGCGCGAGACAATTAAAGACCGCGATAACAAAAGAAACTTAGATCGTATTAAGAAAAGTTTCCGATAACTTTAGGAAATTTCTAACGCTTTATCATAGCCATTTCATCTATGTTTGAGTTTTATAGGCAACTATTTTAGATTATTTAACGTCTATATCAATAAATCATTCAATCAAATTTATATGAAAAAACTTCTACTTGCTCTTCTTTTTATTTTTAGCCTTACATTTTCCTTTTCTCAAATTAAGGGCAACGTTACAGACAGTAAAAACGAACCCTTACCATTTGTAAATGTATTTATAGAAGACACTTACAAAGGTACAACCACCAATGATAATGGCTATTATGAGCTTAATGTTACTGAAAAGAAAAGCTACGATTTAGTTTTTCAGTATTTGGGATTTAAAACATTAAAACGTACAATAAAAGTCGATAAGTTTCCTTTTGAATTGAATATTACACTTGAAGAAGAATCCGTTTCGCTTGAAGAAGTTGTTATAAATTCCGAAGAAAATCCTGCAGATATTATAATGAGAAAAGTCATTGCGCAACGTAAGGCTAATCTCGAAAAAATAAAAAGCTATAAAGCCGATTTTTACTCGCGTGGACTTATGAAAATTAAAGATGCGCCAGAGAAAATTTTAGGTCAAGAGGTCGAAATTGATGGATTAGACTCTACCAGAAGCGGCATTGTATATTTATCTGAAACAATTTCAAAACTACAATTTTTAAAACCCGACCGTTTAAAAGAAAAGATTGTGGCTTCAAAAATCAGTGGAGATTCTAACGGTTTTAGTTTCAATAACGCGCAAGACGTCGATTTCAATTTGTATAACAATACCATTTCTTTAGGAAACGAAATTATCTCACCTATTGCCAACAATGCGTTTGGTTATTATCGGTATAAACTAGATGGTGTGTTTTATGACGACAGAGGCAATCTCATTAACAAAATTAAAGTGATGCCAAAACGAGCAAACGACCCTGTTTTTTCGGGTTACGTTTATATTGTCGAAGACCAATGGACATTATATGCTTTGGAATTAGATATTACTGGCATTCAAGCACGAATTCCAGTAGCAAACATAATTACTATAAAACAAAATTTCTCCTATTCTGAAACTAATACTATTTGGGCTTTAATCTCTCAAAGTATCGATTTTGAATATGGTCTATTTGGTTTTAAAGGAGATGGACGCTTTACAGCAGTTTATAGTAATTATGAATTTAATGTACCGCTCACAAAAGATGATTTTGGAGCCGAGCTAGTTGCTTTTGAAAAAGAAGCTAATAAAAAAGATTCGTTGTTTTGGAAAAAAATTAGACCAGTTCCGCTCACCAAAGAAGAAGCCGTTGATTACGTAAAGAAAGATAGTATTCAGCTTAGGAAAGAATCTAAGCCCTATTTAGATTCGGTTGATATGGCGCGAAATGAATTTAAACTTGGCGATATTTTAGGTTACACCTATCAAAATTCACATAAAGATTACCATTTTGGTTATGACATACCAATAACCGAAACTGCATTTAACACCGTACAAGGTTGGAATGCAAATGCAAACCTTTTCTACCGTAAAAATTATGACGAATTCAAACGCTATTTCAGTGCTAATGCTAATTTTAACTACGGTTTTTCAGACGACAGATTGCGTGCGAGCGCTAATCTTACGTATAAATTTAATGACATTAGCCGTGCATTTATAACGCTTTCTGGTGGAGTAGAAACGCAACAATTTAATAATTCTGAACCTATTAGCCGAATAGATAATACTGTTGCATCATTAGGTTTTAATGAAAACTACTTGAAAATTTATGAGCGCCAATTTCTACAAGCTAGTTATTCTGAAGAACTTTTTAACGGCTTTAGATTTTACAGCAGTTTAAGTTACGAACGTCGAAACGCATTATTTAACACCACGGACCAAACCTTTTCTCCAGATAGCAATAAACCTTATACAAGTAACAACCCTTTAAATGAAACGGCTTTTGGTATAGCACCATTTCAAAATCATAACATTTTAAAGTTTAACGCATCCGCGCGAATTAATTTTGGACAGAAGTATTTAAGTTATCCAGATAGTAAATTCAATATTTCTAACGATAAATATCCAACGCTTGTAATAGGTTATGAAGAAGGATTTGGTTCTACAAACGATAATTACAATTTTAGACAAATAAAAGCACGTATTTATCAATCTTTAAATGTTGCAAACAAAGGGCGATTTGCGTATAATGTGCGCGCCGGAAAGTTTTTTGATGCGGATAATATTGCGTTTATGGATTTTCAACATTTTAATGGCAATCAGATTAATTTTAGTCGACGTGGAAATTACACTAACGTTTTTAATAATCTTGGTTATTACGATGCCAGCACAAACGATAGCTATTTAGAAATGCATGCTGAGCATGATTTTAATGGTTTTATTTTAGGGAAAATTCCGCTGCTAAATAAGTTGAATTTTAACCTTGTCGTCGGTGCGCATAATTTAGCAACACCAGACAACAAACCGTATCAAGAATTTACAATAGGACTAGACAATATTGGCTTCGGCAAATGGCGTTTTTTAAGATTTGATTATATTCGATCTTACCAAAACGGCTATCAAGGTGATGCTTTTGTGTTTGGGTTGAAATTTTTCTAAGCAAAACTTCATTTTATGAAAAGAATTATTATAATACTTTCATTGGCAATAACATTCCAAATTTCTGCTCAAGAAACAGAAACTCCCGATTATTCTGAAAACGTTTCAACATTAGACAACACTATTGAAACCTTATATTCAGTTATTTCTGGTGACAAAGGCGTTGAACGCAATTGGGATTTATTTAAGCATTTATTTCACCCTAAAGCCAGATTAATTCCTACAGGAAAAAATAAAGAAGGCGAAATTATTGCACGCTATTTAAAGCCTGATGATTACATTAAAACTTCAGGAAAATGGTTAGTCGAAAACGGATTTCACGAAGTAGAAATCAGTCGTAAAACAGACACCTTTGGCAACATCACCCAAGTATTTAGCACCTACGAATCTTTTAAAAGTAAAAGCGACACCAAACCTTTTATGCGAGGCATCAACAGCATTCAATTACTTAACGATGGAAATCGCTGGTGGATAATAAACATTTATTGGATGCAAGAATCTGAAATTTCACCTATTCCTGAAAAGTATCTTTCTAATTAATGTTAATAAAGTCTATTATTTTAGGGCGTACTAACTTTTCGTCTTAATTTTAGACTTGGAATTTAATTTATTTTTTTTCGAGTCTGTCATTTCGAGCGACAGTCGAGAAATCTTTATAATAATTAAGCATGACAAATTCATTTTTACACAAAACTACACTACTAGTTGTTGCCTTTACGTTCTCATTAGCAGCAATCTCTCAAGAAAAAGCTAAACCCGTTTTTAAAGATGGTGAAGCTCAAATCGTAGATGCCTTTAGCAATCAACAAGATTGGTTACGCCATGACCTTTGGGTAGAAACAACTTTTGATACCGATGGCGACGGAGAAAAAGACCGGATGCATGTTTCGGTGACACGACCAAAACAAACCGAAACTGAAGGATTAAAATTACCTATAATTTACGTAACAAGTCCATATTTTGCAGGCGTTGCAGGAGATGAACCCGGAACAATGTGGGATGTAAAAATAGAATTAGGTGAATCTGCAAAAGAACGTCATCATCCAGAAGTGAAGCGCCGTGGTAAACGCCCAATTATTTCAAATTCACATATCAAAAAATGGGTGCCACGTGGTTATATTGTTGTGCATTCCTCTTCGCCTGGTACTGGATTTTCAGACGGCGCACCAACTATCGGTGGCGTAAATGAAGAGTTAGCGCCAAAAGCTGTTGTTCAATGGTTAACTGGAAAGGCAAAAGGTTTTACAGAACGTAACGGAACTGAGGAAGTTAAAGCGTATTGGTCTACAGGAAAAGTGGGTATGACAGGGACTTCATATAACGGAACATTGCCATTAGCTGCAGCTACTACTGGTGTTGAAGGCTTAGAAGTTATTATACCAATTGCTCCGAACACATCGTCCTACCATTATTACCGCTCAAACGGTCTGGTGCGTTCACCTGGTGGATATTTGGGTGAAGACATTGATGTACTTTATGATTTTGTGCATAGTGGAGATGAAGACAAACGTGCATATAACAACAAAACTGTTAGAGATACTGAAATAAAAAACGGTATGGACCGTGAAACTGGTGATATGAACGACTTTTGGTATAATCGCGATTATTTACCAAAAATGAAAAACATGAAAGCAGCAATGCTTATGTCTCACGGTTTTAACGACTGGAATGTTATGCCAGAACACAGTTACCGTATCTACAAAAAAGCTAAAGAGATGGGCTTGCCAACAGCGATTTATTACCATCAACAGGGTCACGGCGGACCGCCACCAACATCTATGATGAACAAATGGTTTACAAAATATTTACACGGTGTAGATAATGGCATTGAAAACGAAGAAAACAAAGCGTATATCGTTAGAGAATATGACGATAGACAAAATCCAACAGCATATAAAGATTACCCAAATCCAGATGCAGAAGATGTAACATTAAATCTATTTGCAGGCGGAAATAGACAAGGCGGTTTATTTACAGATTTAACTTCAGAAATGAATGAAACGCTAAAAGACGATGTTAATTTTACATGGAAAGATTTAGCGAAAGCTGAAAAATCAGAAAATCGGTTATTATACGTTACAAAGCCATTAAAAGAGGATTTACACATTTCGGGTGTACCAAAGATAAGTATCACTTTGAGTAGCAGTAAAAAAGCCGCAAACCTTTCTGTATATCTACTATCATTACCGTTAGAAGGCTCTAAAATCACAGACAATTTGATAACTCGAAATTGGGCTGATCCAAAAAATTACAAATCTTTAACTGAAGAAGAGGATTTAGAGCCTGGTAAATTTTACACCGTAAATTTCGATTTACAACCAGACGACCAAATCATTAGAAAAGGCCAACAAATAGGCTTAATGGTTTTTAGTAGCGACCCAGAATTTACTTTACATCCAAAACCAGGAACAGAATTAACTATAAAATTAGACAAAACATCTATTTCTTTACCAGTTGTTGGCGGGAAAGATGCTTTTTTGAAAGCTGTAAATTAAAAAAACTTTGAATTAAATATTTAGACCTCGCAAGTTTTAAAACCTGTGAGGTCTTCTTATATAAATTATAATAGTAATTTACTCAGCGCAGCAACTAAAATTTAATTCTTATCCTCCAACAAAGGCACAAATCGAAACTCACCAAATTCGTGCTTTTCAAATTCTTTTGGGCCTTTTCTAATAAATAAGGTCATAATTTGCACTTCTTCACCAACGGGAATAACCAATCGACCACCAATAATCAATTGCCCCAATAATGGTTTTGGTACAAACGGTGCACCAGCAGTAACGATAATGCTCTTAAAAGGTGCTTCAGCAGGTAAACCTTTATAACCATCTCCAAAAATTATTTTTTTAGCTCGGTATCCTATTTTAGGTAAAAACTTGGATGTTTTTTTAAATAATTCTTGCTGACGTTCAATACTAAACACTTTGGCGCCAAGCTCTAATAAAACAGCTGTTTGGTAACCACTACCCGTTCCTATTTCTAAAACTTTATCGCCAGCATGTATTTGCATTAATTCCGACTGAAACGCCACAGTATAAGGTTGCGATATGGTTTGGTCTGCGGCAATAGGAAACGCCTTATCTACATAAGCATGGTCAATAAAGCCAGAATCCATAAACAAATGCCTTGGTATTTTGCCAATTGCAGCTAAGACCTTTGCGTCTTTTATACCTTTAGATTTTAAGACCTCGACCAATTGCTGGCGCATGCCTTTATGCTTAAATGTATCTTTCAAAAATGGTAGTTTAGTTATTGCGAAAATAAGATACGATTATTTAAATTCCAATGACTAAAATTTCAAATTTTATGAATCTTTATTATGCGCCTGAAAGGAGTAAAACATTTCTTTTATTCAACTAGTTTAGGCCGAGTCAATTCTAAAACAGACAAAATATCTCATTCAATTTCAAATTACGAAAATCTCTCTTTTTTATATTTTCATTATAAATAATCTAAAGGAAAACAACTATTTTTGTTAAAAACTGAAAAACATGCTAAAAGCTGGTGTTCTTGGTGCTGGTCACCTTGGAAAAATTCATTTAAGATTACTCAATCAATCTCATAAATACAATCTAGTTGGCTTTTACGACGCTGACCCAGAAAATGCTAAAAAAGTTGTTGATGAATTCGGTTATACGTATTTCGATTCTATAGATGCATTAATTGATGCTGTGGATGTTGTTGATATCGTAACACCTACGCTGAGTCACTACGACTGTGCTAAAAAAGCCATTTCTAAAGGGAAACATATTTTTATAGAAAAACCAATTACAAACACTGTTGAAGAGGCGGAAACCATTAGAACTTTGGTCGCAGAACACGGTGTAAAAGGTCAGGTTGGTCATGTAGAACGATTTAATCCTGCTTTTATTGGTGTAAAAAACCAAATTGTAAACCCAATGTTTATTGAAACACATCGATTAGCAGAATTTAATCCACGTGGTACAGATGTTCCTGTGGTTTTAGATTTAATGATACACGATATTGATATTATTTTGAGTGTGGTAAATTCGCCAGTAAAGCATATTTCAGCTAGTGGCGTTTCTGTGATTTCTGAAACCCCTGATATTGCAAACGCGCGTATAGAATTTAAAAATGGATGCGTAGCCAACTTAACTGCAAGTCGTATTTCATTAAAAAACATGAGGAAGACAAGATTTTTTCAAAAAGACGCTTACATATCTGTAGATTTCTTAGAAAAAAAGTGCGAAGTCGTTAAAATGAAAGATGCGCCAGAAAATCCCGGTGATTTTGATATGATTCTACAAAACGCAGAAGGTATTAAAAAGCAAATCTATTTTGATAATCCTGAAATTGAAAACAATAATGCCATTTTAGACGAGTTAGAAACTTTTGCTGATGCTATCAATAACGATACAAAACCAGTTGTAACACTACACGACGGTACAGAAGCATTACGAGTGGCAAATATGATTATTAATCAGTTTTAAATCCCTTTTTGACTTTTTTCCAAAGGGAAAAACACTCAAACTTTTAAAAGATAAATTAAACATAACAGTTTCTCTCCTTTGGAGAGATTAAGAAAGGACATATGAAAAATATAGCAGTTATAGGTGCAGGAACAATGGGAAACGGAATTGCCCATACATTTGCACAGTCTGGTTTTAAAGTTAATTTAATAGATATCAGTGAAACTTCTTTAGAAAGAGGTTTAACAACTATTTCTAAAAATTTAGACCGAATGGTCGCAAAAGAAAAAATTACTGAAGCTGATAAGACTGAAACACTAAACAATATTTCCACTTATACAAACATTTCTGAAGGTGTAAAACATGCCGATTTAGTGGTTGAAGCCGCTACAGAAAATTTAGATTTAAAACTTAAAATTTTTAAGCAGTTAGATGAAGCTTCTCCAAAAGACACAATTTTGGCAACTAACACGTCGTCAATTTCAATTACACAAATTGGTGCTGCAACTTCTCGACCAGAGAAAGTTATCGGTATGCATTTTATGAATCCTGTGCCAATTATGAAATTGGTAGAAATCATTCGCGGTTACAATACAAGTGATGATGTAACAAACACTATAATGCAACTGTCTAAAACTTTAGGCAAGGTGCCAACCGAAGTCAATGATTACCCTGGTTTTGTTGCTAATCGTATTTTAATGCCAATGCTTAATGAAGCTATTGAGACTTTATACAATGGTGTTGCAGGCGTTTCAGAAATTGATACCGTAATGAAACTCGGAATGGCGCATCCAATGGGACCACTTCAATTGGCGGATTTTATTGGTCTCGATGTTTGTCTTTCCATTTTAAATGTGATGTACGACGGTTTTAAGAACCCTAAATATGCGCCATGTCCGTTATTAGTAAATATGGTTATGGCAGGAAAGTTAGGTGTAAAGTCTGGTGAAGGTTTTTACGATTATTCTGAAAGTCGAAAAGCAGAGAAAATTGCTTCACAATTTTCTTAGTAGACGGTCACAGTCGTAGTAATCAGAATTAGTTTTAGAAATATCTATAGATGAAACTAAGGCTGCCAATTAAAAATATATGGCAAACATAAAACCTTTTCGCGCAGTTCGGCCAACACGAGATAAAGTCAGTCTTGTGGCATCGCGTTCGTACCAAAGTTATACCCAATCAGAGCGTGAGGCACGTCTGGACCACAATCCGTATTCATTTTTACACATTGTTAACCCTGGTTATAAGTACGATAAAGAAATCTCAGGCAAGGAACGTTACCAATTGGTGAAAAACCGCTATTCAGAATTTAAGGAAGATGGTGTTTTTGTTCAAGACAAATTGCCATCATTTTATGTTTATAAAATTATTGACCGTGACCATCAAGTATTTAATGGTATTATAGCTGCAGCAAGTGTAGAGGATTATAAAAATAACGTCATAAAAAAACACGAAGACACGATTGAAAGTAGAGAAATCATTTTTAAAGATTATCTAAAAACCGTGGGGTTTAATGCCGAGCCAGTGCTACTCACCTATCCTGATAATGCTAATATTTCATTTATTGTAAACGAAGTACAAAAAGAACGAGCTGAATTTGAGTTTACCACAACTTATCGCGATACGCATTATTTATGGGAAATCAACTCGGCAAATGATGTACAAACAATTGCAAATGCGTTTGCCGAAATGGATACACTTTATATTGCTGACGGTCATCATCGGTCATCATCTTCTGCTCTTTTATGCGACGCTTTAACTGCCGAAAATCCAAATCATAATGGCAAAGAAACTTATAACCATTTTATGAGTTTTTTAATTGCTGAGTCCGAATTAAAGCTTCACGAATTTTACCGAATTATTAAAGATTTAAATGGATTGTCTAAAGAAGAGTTTTTAATTCAGCTTGATACGATTTATCGAATTGATAATCGTGGTATAATGCCATACAAGCCTTCAAAACCTCATCATTTTAGTATGTATTTAGACGGTGAATTTTATTCGCTTTACTTACGAAAAAATGATTATACATTTAAAACTGCTTTAGACCAGTTAGACGCGCAGTTGTTATACGATACAATTCTCAAGCCTATTTTAGGTATCAATGATTTGCGAAACGATACACGTATTGATTATCTAAGCGGTAAAAAAGATGTTGTTAATTTGAAGAGTATGGTTGATAGTGGAACATTTAAAGTAGGTTTTGGAATGGTTCCGGCAACAATTGAGCAACTAAAAGCCATCGCCGATGAAGGTTTAACCATGCCGCCAAAAAGTACTTATATTGAGCCTAAATTGAGAAGTGGCGTTACTATTTATGAGTTTTGAAAAAACTAACTCTTTTTAAATTTTAGTAAGATTTTATTAGTTTTAGTAAAAATTAATAACAAATGATATTTACAAAAAAATTAATTTTATTCTTACTTATTGCTTTTTTCAATTTAAATAATTCGTTTGCTTTATCATCTTTTAATTATAAAAATTCTGATAAAGTGCTATGCTTAAAGTCCGACGATGTAACCACTTCATTCACTGAATACTTCCCTGAAAAAGAAATAGAAGAAGGTTATAAAATTGGTAGATATATTACCTCTCTTTCTTATGGAAATGGGCTTTGGGCTTTAGTTATGAGTAAGGGAACTTCCTTTACACATTAAATTTGGAAAAAGAGGGTTGAGTTTCCAAAAGATGAGATTAAAAAAGGTTGGGATAAAAACAAAACGATAACAACTCTAACATATGGAAATGGTGTCTGGGTTTTAGTGATGTCAGAAGGTACTGGATATTATAGCCAAATTTGGCGGACAAGACTAGAATTTCCTAAAGATGAAATACGTAAAGGTTGGGAACAGGGAAAAACTATTACACATTTAGAATACTGCAAAGATATATGGGTATTAGTTATGTCTAAAGGAACTGGCTACTCTGAGCAAGCTTGGATAACTCGTAATAATTTTCCTAAGGATGAAATTAAAGACAATTGGGACAAAAACAAAACAATCACAACACTAAACTATTCTAAGGATAAGTGGATTGTTGTATTCTCAAAAGGTTCTGGATACTATGCGCAGAGTTGGCGAACTAGAATCGATTTTCCTTCAACAGAAATAAAAGAATTTTGGGATTTACAAAAAACTATTATCTCTATATCTTATGGCGATGGTTTTTGGGCATTACTTAGTGCAAAAGGAACAGGTTTTTATGGACAAATATGGAGGACTCGAGTACAATTCCCTAATGAAGAAATTAGTAAAGGTTGGGAAGACAATTAAGCAATTATGATACTTTAGTTTATTATCTTTATAATCTATAAAAGATACATGTCTATAACAGAAAAATTAACAACACTAAAAAAAGCACTTCCAAAACAGGTGATGCTTGTCGCAGTTTCTAAAACAAAACCTGTTAGCGATTTAATGGAAGCTTACAATGCTGGTCAGCGCGTTTTTGGAGAGAACAAAATCCAAGAAATGGCTGAAAAATGGGAAGAAATGCCAAAAGACATTCAATGGCATATGATTGGACACGTTCAGCGAAACAAGGTTAAATACATGGCAGAATTTGTAGATTTAATTCATGGAGTTGATAGCCTAAAACTTTTGAAAGAAATTAATAAACAAGCAAAAAAACACAACCGTGTGATTAACTGCTTGCTGCAAATTAAAATTGCTGAAGAAGATAGTAAGTTTGGACTTTCAGCAGAAGATACAAAGTCAATACTTTCTTCAGAAGAATTTTCAGAATTACAAAATATTAAGATTGTTGGCTTAATGGGAATGGCAACATTTACTGATGATGTCTCTCAAGTCAAAAAAGAATTTCAGTTTTTAAAACGTCTTTTTGATGAACTAAAACCACAAGAAACTAAAAATTGCGTACTTCAAACTTTATCTATGGGAATGAGCGGCGATTATCAATTAGCAATCGATTGTGGCAGTAATATGGTGCGCATTGGCAGTAGCATTTTTGGAGCTAGAAATTACGATTAATTCCTATTGATTTTTTTAGCAAATACACTTACCTTTCATTTTTAAAATCTTACAAAAAAACAGCTTATTTACGCAATACTCGATATAGAAACTACAGGCGGAAAATTTAATGAAGAAGGCATCACGGAGATTGCTATTTACAAATTTGACGGTCATAAAATCGTAGACCAATTTATAAGCTTGGTTAATCCTGAAAGAGAGATTCAGCCTTTCGTAGTAAATCTTACTGGCATTAATAACAAAATGCTCAGAAATGCACCAAAATTCTACGAAGTTGCTAAACGTATTGTAGAAATTACTGAAGATTGTATTATCGTTGCCCACAATTCATCTTTTGATTATCGTATTCTCCGTACCGAATTTAAGCGATTAGGCTTTCCTTTTAAACGTAAAACCTTGTGTACTGTAGAGCTTTCCAAAAAATTGATACCAGATATGCCATCATATAGCTTGGGTAAATTAACACGCGCTCTTGGTATTGCTTTAAGTGATAGACACCGCGCAGATGGCGATGCAAAAGCAACTGTAAAGCTTTTTAAACTTTTAATGAGTAAAGACTCAAAAAAAGAAATTATTAAAGCCGCAGTAAAAACGGAGATTAAACCAAAAATTGCTTCAAGTTTAAAAAATATTATTGAAGACTTGCCTACTGAAACCGGAGTGTATTATATACATAATGAAGCTGGGGAAATTATATATATCGGCAAAAGTAACAATATTAAAAAACGAATTACACAGCATTTTACAGGCAAAAATTCTAAATCAAAAAAAATACAAGCTTTAGTGCATTCGGTTTCTTTTGAAAAAACAGGAAGCGAACTAGTTGCGCTTTTAAAAGAAAGTGAAGAAATTAAAAAGAATAAGCCCCTATTAAATCGTGCTTTAAGAAAGCATATTTTCTCTCATGGGCTTTATCAATTTACTGATAAAAATGGGTACATAAACCTTAGAATCGAATCCGCTAGTAAAAACGAAAGACCAATAACAACCTTTACCAACAGACAAAGTGCTACAAGTTTTATGAACTACATTCTTCAAACTTTTGAGCTTTGTCAAAAACTAACAGGCTTAGAAAAGACGAAAACAAGCTGCTTTAACTACGGGATTAAAGAATGTTTAGGTGCATGTATTTCAGAAGAAAACGTAAACGATTATAACGACAGAGTTAGTGCTTTTATAGATTTACACTCTTACGAAAATAAGAATATGCTCATTATTGACCGTGGCAGAGACGTTTCTGAAAAAAGCGTCGTGGTTATTGAAAATGGCGAATTTAAAGGTCTTGGGTTTTATGACCTCAATCATCAAATTACAAATCCAGAAGTTTTGCTCTCACTTATTACACCAATGTCTAATAACAGAGATAACCAGCACATTATACAAAGCTACGTGCGTAGAAATAAAAAACGTTTAAAAATTTCACCCTTTTAAAATGAAGAAATACAAATTACTTTTACTGTTTATACTATCCAATTTTCATATTTATAGTCAAGTTTTTAAACCAAATATGAATGTTACAAAAGAAGAATTAAGTACAACTGTTTATGATAAGGATACAAATGCAAGTGCAGTGATTGTTTACGATTATGGAAATGCTTTTTTCAACAAAGAAACTTGGAGATTAAACATAGAAATTAAACAAAAAATTAAAATACTCAATAAAGACGGATTAAAATATGGTCAAGTAGAAATCCCTTTATTAATTGGTGAAAATTCTAGAGAAACGATTAGAGAAATAAAAGCTTCCGTTCATCATACTGTCAATGGAAAATCTGTTATTTCGACTTTAAACGAAGATGCCATTTTTAAAGAACAAAATGAAACCTACGAAATTATTAGGCTTGCCTTTCCTAACGTAAAAGTAGGTAGCGTAATTACATATAGTTATACAAAATCAACAAAGTTTATCAATAAATTTCAGCCTTGGTATTTTCAACAAGACATTCCTGTGAGTTATAGCGAATATAATGCAAGTATACCTGGAAATTATGAGTATAACATAAAATTAGTTGGTAGTCTTCCTTTAGACGTCAATAAAAGCGATGTTGAACCTAATTGCCTCGAAGCTGGTCGAGGCGCATATGCAAACTGTGCCATCTACAAATATGTGATGACAGACATCCCAGCATATAAAGCTGAAGAATATACTACTACACGTGATAATTATTTGTCAAGAATTGAATATGAACTTAGTGTTGTGAGACAATTTAACGGAGCTGTTGATAAAATATCTAAAACATGGGAAGATGTTGATGGAGAATTAAGAACAGACTCTGACTTTGGAAGACAAATCAATAAGAAAAAACTTGTAAAAGATGTATTACCAAGTAATATCACAACCATTACCGATAAACTAGAAAAAGCAAAAGCGATATACCAATATGTTCTCGATAATTACAAATGGAACAACAATTCCGGCAGATATGATGCTTCGATTAAACGTCTCTTAGCAGATGGTGGCGGAAATGCGTTTGAAATCAATTTACTGCTTCAAAATCTATTTTATTCTGAAGGGTTTGAAGCATATCCTATGCTAATTTCAACTAGAGAAAATGGTCATGCCACCAAAGTTTATCCAGTTTTAACCGACTTTAACTACGTGATTGTTAAATTAAATATTGACGACGAGCAAACGTATTTTCTAGACGCCACCGACCCATATTTAAGTTTTGGTGAATTGCCATTGTATTGTCTAAATCAATATGGTCGAGTTTATGACATTGAATATGCCAGTTATTGGGAAGATATTGATATTAAAGCCTATTCTACCACACAAATAGGTGCTAAATACAAATTGAATGATAGCAATCAACTTGAAGCCGATGTAACCATTGCCGTTTCTGGTAACAATAGCTATTTAAAGAAAAGAAAGTATTCTGAAAATAAATCAAACTATCTCGAATGGTTAAAAAATAGATACCCAACAAGCAGTATTACAGAACATAAAGTCCTTTCTGAAGGAAAAAATCCTGAAAAGTTTATTGAAGAAATTAAATTAGTTAATGAACAAGAAATGATTGGAGATAAGATTTATTTCAATCCGTTTGTTTATCAATTTTATTCTGAAAATCCATTCAAACTTCAACAACGCACCTATCCTGTAGATTTTGGTTATAAACAAGCATTTCTGTACACTTTAGAGTTAGAGCTTGGAGACAATCTAAAAGTTGTTGAACTACCAGAACCAACAACAATGGCCTTACCTAACAAAGCTGGCATGGTTACATTTTCCAGCAGCGCAAACGAAAAAAAATTATCTGTTTTTGTAAGGATTAAACTGGACAAGCCGGTTTATGAAGCTGGCTACTACGACGCTTTAAAAATATTCATGGCTAAAATTATTGACTTGCAGAATAATAGTATTGTTGTACTAGAAAAACAATAACTTTCGTAACTTTAAATTGTGGAAACTACCAAAAAACATAATTGGCGAACAAAAGTTCATGAAATAATTTATGAAGCCGACACACCTGCTGGAAAATTATTTGATATTGTATTACTCATATTAATTATTGCGAGTATTATATTGGTAATGCTAGAAAGCGTCAATAGTATAGACGAAAAATATCATAAATTACTTCTTATCGGAGAATGGTTTGTTACCATATTTTTTACCATTGAATACATTTTGAGAATTGTCAGCGTAAAAAAACCAACAAAATATATTTTTAGCATGTTTGGTATCATCGATTTTTTGTCGACTATACCAATGTATATTGCTTATTTTTTTGTTGGCGGAGCACAAGCGCTAGTTGTTTTAAGGGCATTAAGATTACTAAGAGTTTTTAGAATTTTAAAATTAGCACGCTATTTAGGTGCATCAAACCAATTAAAAAATTCTATAATTGCTAGTCGAGTTAAAATCTTGGTTTTTCTTTTTGCGGTGATGGTATCATCAGTTGTATTTGGTACTATCATGTACTTGGTAGAAGGCGAAGCTAACGGCTTTACAAACATACCTAAAAGCGTTTATTGGTGTATAGTAACATTAACAACAGTTGGTTTTGGAGATATAGCACCACAAACTGCATTAGGCCAGTTTATAACGACAATAATTATGGTTTTGGGTTACGGAATCATTGCCGTACCTACAGGAATTGTATCTGCTGAATATGCAAGAGCTGTCACAGATGACAAAAAAAATGAAGATAATGCTACTGAAACAGAACCGATAATTACTATTGTCCCTATCAATACTCAAAGTTGCTCCTCTTGTTTAGCAGAAAAACACTTAGATGGCGCAAAATATTGTTATAAATGTGGCGAAGGGTTGCATCATGAGTAAGTTACTTATATCTATCGTAGGACCAACAGGAATTGGTAAAACAGCGCTTAGCATAAAATTAGCCAAACATTTTAATACTGAAATTATTTCATCAGATTCTCGTCAGTTTTTTAATGAAATGGAAATCGGTACTGCGGTACCATCAAAAGAAGAATTAGCAGCAGCGCCACATCATTTTATTCAGCATATATCTATAAAAGAGCCTTATAGTGTTGGTCAGTTCGAAAAAGAAGCTATCGCTAAATTAGATGAATTATATAAGTCGCATGATACCGTAATAATGGTTGGTGGTTCTGGTTTATATAGCAATGCTATTATACATGGACTAGATGATTTTCCTAAAATTTCAGAAGAAATTAGAGATCAATTGAATGCTAAATTGAAGACTGATGGTCTAGAACCATTACAGTTTCAATTACTAGCATTAGACCCAAAATCTTACAATACTATTGCCATTGACAACCCAAAAAGAGTGATAAGGGCTTTAGAGGTTTGTATTGGTTCGGGCAAGCCCTATTCCAGCTTTTTGGCTAAGGAAAAACCAAAGCGAATTTTTGAAACTATACAAATAGGTCTTAATGCGGATAGGAAAATTATATATGACAGAATTAATCGTCGTGTAGATATTATGGTAGAAAATGGCCTCATAGAGGAAGTAAAATCACTTTTACCTTATAAGAATTTAAATGCCCTAAATACTGTTGGTTACAAAGAACTTTTTAGATATTTTGAAGGCGAAGGGACCTTGGATTTTGCAATTTCAGAGATTAAAAAAAATACGAGGCGTTTTGCTAAGCGTCAACTCACTTGGTATAGAAAGGATGAATCTATAAAATGGTTTGATTATTTAGATGATGTTGACGATGTAATTGACTATATAAAAATGAAAAAGCCAGCATAATAGCTGGCTTTAATATATACTAAGAGTATCATTTATTTGTTAATCACAAGTCTGAAACCTTCGCCATGAATATTCAAAATTTCTACATTTGGGTCTGGTTTTAGATATTTACGCAACTTTGCAATATAAACATCCATACTTCGAGAAGTAAAATAATTATCGTCTCTCCAAATTTTTGTTAATGCTAGTTCACGCGGCATTAAATCATTTTCATGTAAAGCCAATAAACGCAATAATTCGTTTTCTTTTGGTGATAATTTTTCTGGTTCTCCTCCATCAAAAGATAAAAATCTTAGTTTAGAGTTAAGATGAAATCTACCAATTTCAAATTCAAATTGTTTACTATCTGCAACACTATCTGTAGCTTTACGCTGCATGATGGCTTTAATTTTCATTAATAGTACTTCACTATCAAATGGCTTGTTGAGATAATCATCTGCACCTACCTTATACCCTTTAAGCACGTCTTCTTTCATAGCTTTCGCTGTTAGGAATACGATTGGCACATCAGTATTTTTTTCTCTAATTTCTTTGGCTAAGGTAAAGCCATCTTTGTAAGGCATCATTACATCAAGAATACAAAGGTCATAATCGTCCTTTTTGAATTTCTCAAAACCTTCCATACCATTTTTGGCATGAACAACATCAAAATCGTTCATGATTAAATAGTCCTTTAAAACTGTTCCAAAATTTGGATCATCTTCTACTAAAAGTATTTTCTTATTTTGTTCTTCCATAGTATTATGATATTAATGGTAGCCTAATTATAAAGGTGCTACCCTTTCCTTTTTCGCTTTCTACTGATATATGACCTTGATGGTCGTCTATTATTCTTTTTACGTAAGCTAATCCTAATCCGTGCCCTTTAACGTTATGTACATTTCCAGTATGTTCTCTATAGAACTTTTCGAAAACACGTTTTTGAACTTGCTTTGACATGCCATTTCCTTGATCAGCTATTCTTAATTGAATGCTATTTCCCACGTTTTCTGTGTAAACATCAATCTTTGGTTTATCATCTGAATATTTAATAGCGTTATCTAAAACATTTACGATAACATTTGTAAAATGAGTCTCGTTAGCTAATATTGATGACTTCTCAGCCTCTAGATGCAAATTGATATATCCTTTTCTATCTTCAACAATTAATTCAACATGCGTAACAGCGTCCTCTATTAAGTCGTGAAGCTCATGGTGTTCCTTACTTATATTAAGCTCATTTTTTTCGAGCTTAGAGATTCTAAGTACATTTTCTACTTGCGCATGCATTCGTTTATTTTCTTCCTTTATCATGCCCAAATAGCGAAGTACTTTTTCTCTATCTTCAATTATTTTTGGATTTCTGATTGAATCTAATGCCAAATTTATGGTTGCAATTGGCGTTTTAAACTCATGCGTCATATTGTTTATAAAATCCGTTTTTATCTGAGATATTTGACGTTGCTTAATTAATTGATAAATAGCACTTGTATAAGCAATTATAATAACACTTGTAAAAATTATCGACAATACAATCATCCACAAAATGGTTGATAGTAAAAACTTGCTACGGTCCGGAAAATCTACCCAAAGATTAAAACTGCTTTCGTCATTATTATCTAAAAAAATTGGAATTCCGTAAGAATTTTCAGTTTTTTCGAAATAATCACTACGTATATTTGTTGATAAATCATCATCATAAATAGCATATTCAAAATCGATATCTACACCTTGGTTTTTTAAATTTTTGTTTAAAAAACTTTCTATTAAATCTTTATTTACCCTTTTGTTAATAGGATAATCGTAAGAACTTACAAGTGATTTAAAAGCATCTCTATAAAGAAAACTTTTAGTATCATCACTCATTTCATCATATTCCTTTATTTGGGATACGCGTTCTACTGAACCATTCTCAAAAGGTGTTTTTTTATAGACTTCTGTTATTTTCTGATTTCGGTATTTACTAAAATCTGTACTATCTGCATCTATTTCAAAGAACAACGATGGCACTCTATAACGCTCCTCTAAAATAATGTTTTGGTGTACAATGGTTTGTTCATTTTCATCATCATCAAAAGATACAATTAAACTCTGAACGGCAGTAGAGTCTGGTACATTATTCTCAGACAAATACTGTCTCATGATGTCTAAATAATTACGGTATTCGTAATCATCTATTTGCTTAGACACAAGACTTAAAGAGCGTTTGACGTTCAGCGAAAATTGCTGACGTCTATCTTCTATACTTTGATTAATGAAATAAGACTGAACGAATATTATACCTATGAGTGAAAGACTCATGAGTACTACCAATAACACGAAAAGCTTTTTGTTCATCAAAACAAATTTAACATTTTAACATTTAGCAGAAATTGTGTTTAACCTTACATTAACACAAATGTTAAAATTTTACTACTTGATTTTACTTAGTAATTGATTGTGGATTCTTAATGCTTGGGCTTTGGCGGTTTCGAGATGATTGTTTTCTATAACAAAATCTGATTTTTTTATTTTCTCTGCATCTGACCATTGGTTATTAATAATGGCCATAACTGACTGACGAGAAACATCATCGCGCTTAATGACGCGCCTTATACGTTCTTCTTCGGTTGCAACAACAGATATGATATAATCGTATTGGTTTTGTAGATTATTTTCGAATATTATTGCTACTTCCTTTAAAATATAGGGTGCATTTTGTTTTTTTAACCATCTTTGAAAGTGCGAACCAACTTTTGGGTGTACAATAGCATTCATTTTTTGAAGAAGCTCCTTATTTTTAAATATTTGATTTCTTAAAAAGGGTTTATTTAATGTGTCTTTTTTATAGGCCTCTTCTCCAAAAAGTTCCTTTAATTTTCGTTTGATTATTTTTGAACGATTCATTAATAACTTTGCTTCAAAATCCGCGTGGTATACTGGTATTCCTAATTCTTCAAAATATTTTGCAATAGTCGTTTTGCCACTTCCAATTCCGCCAGTTATACCTACGATTGTATGTTTTTTGATGTCGTGTGTCATTTGGAAATTATAAATTCAATACTGTTTTGGAATAATCGGGCATTTTTTACCTTATCAGAAACTTTTTTAATTTCTAAATTTAAACTGTTTTGGTCACTGTCTGAAATTTTTGAAAAATCGGCAACAACTTCAAAATCTTCTGGTTTTATAGATTTATAACTTTCGATGTCGACATAATAAATTAATTCTACTTGCTTAGGGAAAATTTTAATATTAGTGTTTTCAGGAACATTTATTTTTTTTATTGGTAACAAAACTTTTCCTTCTGTAAATCGTTTTACTACTGCAGTTACCTCCAATGTTTCAGGAACTATTTTTAGATTTTTATTATCGTTTGATATTGCGATAGTTTGATTAATGTTTGAATTAACATCCTTTAAAATCAATGACTTTGTTTTAATGGAAGAAATTTTATCGATAAGAGTTTTAGAACCAATAATTTTCACAGAATCTTGAGATAATTTCAAATCCTTAATCAAATCAAAACCTTCAGTAAAACTGATATTTTTTTCTATTTCAACAGGGATATTTTTTGATGCCAAAACATCAAAATCAATAAATAAGGTATCTGGCTTTACAGAAAGAATATTGACTGATTTTCCAAATACTTGTTTTAATTCGTATTTTCTATTTTCAATGTCCCAAAATAAACGGTTGCCTTTTTTTGAAACATCGGACTGTGCATCAATAGTAATAGTTTCTGAAGGACTAAATAAATAATTAAACAAGATAAAACCTTTTGCTTCTAAAACTACTTTAGCAGAAAGTAATGAATCATTTAAAACAACGACATTGTCATCTAAATTGTACAAACTAACTTGCAGTGTTACAGTTTTTGTAAAAGACTGAGAGAGTTTTGTTAATATCAAAAAAAAGAATGCTGCTGCCAGAAAAAAAGAAAAAAGCTTTACATTTCTTTTTTTTAAGAATTTAAATCGGTTCTTGTTATTTTTTAATTTCATTTAAAAAACAATTTAGGAAAAATTGCTTCAATTGGCTTTTTTGATAAACTTAATTTTACAGTTGAACTTAAAAAACCACTGCCATAGCCATAAAATTGAATTGCAACAGCAACTAAACTCATGATTGCAATTTGTAAGCTTTTAGTGGTAATAAATGCACTTAATAATATGAGGGAAAAATAAAAACCATAAAACATCAAAAGATAAAAATTACCGAAAAAAAATAAGCAAATAGCTAAGATGAATCCAATTAAAAACAAAGAAGGAAACCAATATGTTATTTTTTTAGATTCTGGATGCCATTTATTAAGTATTGGTCTTACTTTTCCAAATTTATTGACTTGGGTATAAAACTTTTTCCATGATATTCTTCTTTTATGGTACACAAAAGCATTTTTTATAAGTGTTGTATTGAATCCTTTTTTTTGCAATCGCAATACTAAATCTGGATCTTCTCCAGGATGAATTTTACCAAAACCGCCTATAGCTTCAAAAGCTTCTTTAGATAATCCTAAGTTAAAACTACGTGGTTGAAAATCATCAACAGCTTCACTTCCACCTCTAATACCGCCGGTAGTTAAAAATGATGTCATTGAAAAGTTAATTGCCTTTTGTAGCGCGCTGAAAGATTTATGGGCCGCATCTGGACCACCAAAGCAATGAAAAAACTTTTTTTGAAGGTAGTTATCGACCTCAACCAAATAATTTGATGGTAAAATTACATCGGAATCTAAAACAATAAAATAATTGCCATTTGCTCGCTGCATACCAAAATTACGAGACGCACCAGGACCAGAATTAGGTTTAAAATAGTATGAAATATTTAGTTTTGAGCTAAACTGATTTACAACAACTTCTGAAGGTTCTATTGATCCGTCTTCTACAATTACAATTTCGTACTTAAAACCACCTTTTAATTCTAAAAAACTTGTAAGAAGCTCTTTAATCTCTATAGGACGATTATAAACGGGAATAATGAAAGAATAACTTAGCTTATGCATCATTGCACAAAGGTAAGTAAAGGCAACAGAATAAATAACTAATCAAATGATTTGTACAAATATCTACTCTTTAATAAATTTTAAAGTTTTGATATTCTGCTCAGATGAAACAGTAATAAAATAAGTACCAGCAGCGATAAATGAAACATCAGTGGTCACGCTATTAGAATTGAAATATTTTTTATCAATACTTTGACCTAAAATATTTAAAATTTCTATACTTTTTATTTTTTCATTTGCTGTAACTAAAAGCCAGTCATTAGCTGGATTTGGATGAATTTTTAGATTTAATTTATCGAAGGTTTCTGTACTTAACGTCGATGAGCTGCCTTCTACGATGTTTAAGGTTTGATTTGCAGATACATTAAAAAAAGTATCAACAATACCACTTAACCAAGTAACCTTTACGTAATCTACAGTCATATTTGTCCCTAATCCAAAAAATTCTTTAAATGAATTTTGTGAAATATAGCCTTCTCCATTACATACATATCGGTATTGCTTATTCCCATTAATAGAAATTTCTATTATCGAGCCAACTCCATCTTTATTACTAGCTGTTCCTTCTAATGAAATCGTTAAAAAATTATTGGAATTTTCAGTTTTGTTAATCCATAGATTTGGCGCTATATTTTCATTATTAATGACGGCAATATCTACTTTTCCATCATTATTAGCGTCTCCTATTGCTGAACCATGACTTTCATTGTCATTATTTACAAAACCAATATTTTCTGGAGAAGAAAAAGTTTCTAATGTGTCATTTTGATAAAATCCATATGATTGTCGTTCATCAGGTGAAGTAAAAATACAGCTGACATATAAATCTAAATCCATGTCGTTATCTGCATCCAAAAAATTAGAACCCCAGCACCAACCATCTAAAAGAGTTGATGTTTCCTCTGAAACATCGTCAAAATATTGTCCATTTACATTTTTTAATAATACACTACCTAATGTGGGAGTTGCCAAATCGTTAGGTGTATTGGTTATATAAATATCAAAATAACCGTCATTATTATAATCATCTATAGTTACAGACATGGCATCAACTACTATACCTGTTGAAGTAATAACACTTACATCTTCAAAAGTTAAATCACCATTATTTTTATAGAGAATATTTGAGCCGTTTTTATCATTGATAACATAAATATCTTGAAATCCATCATTATTATAGTCAAAAAAACTTGCACCAAAGGTTAGTCTAGGCAGTTGAGAAAGACCAGCAAGATTTGTAATATTAGAAAAGGTTCCGTCGCAATTATTTCTAAAAATATAATTTGTTATACCCGTCGCAAGTGTTCTATTAGAAATAAACAAATCTAGACATGAATCGTTGTCGATATCACCCCAAGAAACACTAAAAGATTCCACATCATCGGTAAATAAACCCGAAGAAATAGTAACGTCTGTGAAAAGAAAATTTGCATCTTGTCTATAAAGCCGATTACCTTGTTCATCACTTACAACAAATAAATCTTTATCTCCGTCATTATCATAATCTACCCAAGACACAGAACGAGTTTTATATGTAATAGCTGGAGAAATAACTCGCTGTTCTCTAAAAATATCCCCTAGGTTTTCATAAAATCTTAATTCAGCTCCATTCCCGGAAGGAAATGTTAAGTCGTCCAAGCCATCACCATTATAATCGGCAAAACTTAAACCGTTTCCATTCCCATCATATAGGGTTTGTGCAGTTACTAACCTAGACGTTGCTTCATCTTCAAATAATAATTGTGAAAAAGCCAAATTAGAAAACAGAAACACTAATAAGAAAATGATTTTTGTTGACATTATAAAACGAACTTAATTGTTTATTTTAAAGGATTAAAGAAAATAAAAGCCACCAAATTGGTGGCTTTTAAAGGTATTTTTATTAATAATTATTGTTTAATAACACGTACAGTTTCTGTGTTTCCTAAAATAGACACCGTTGCAAAATAAGCTCCTGTGTTTAAATTAGACATATCAACTGTTGCACTAACGCTGTTAGGAGATAATCTTAACACCTCTTGACCAAGCATATTGTACATTACTACAGTATCAATATTTTGCTGAGCGTCTAATGTTAATGTATTCTTAACTGGATTTGGATAGTATTTAAATCCTAATTCAGAATCAAAATCATTAGTAGACAAGGACATTGTAGAAGGTGTAAAACTAAATGCTCCTGAAGCTCGCGTTGTACCTGTACCGTCGTCAGTAATTCGGATATAATAAGTGCTTCCGTCAGTTAAACCTGTTGCACCAGCATTACAGCTTACCTCTGTACCAGAACAATCGCTGTAAATAGCATATTGGAAACCAGGAGTTAAACTATTGACATAAATTTCTCCTGTTGCATCTGCAACTGCAGAATACCAAACATCTCTAATATTTCCAGTAAAGCAAGTACCTGTTACGTTAGAATCTGTTGCTCCTGTATTGCTAGCCGAAACTTCGTTACCAAAAGTAACAGCTTCTGCGTCAGCACAATCGTCGTTAGAGATAACAGAAGTAACAGTTATAATAATATCACCCGCGTCAGCATCATCATCTGTAGTTACACCAAAAGCAGGTCCAAAACTTACATTGTATGCAGATGCTGCTATATAATATGTTCCGGCAGGAAAATCTGCAGCTAGTAATTCACTCAATAAACCACCAGATGCTGCATCATCGTTAGAACCTAAAAGCACTCCGCCTTCGCTATAAATTCCTATTTCAGAATCACCTATAGTACTTGTTAATGTATTAAAAGAAAAATCACATCCTTCTGCAACTACAACCAATTCAACCCATGTTACTTCCCCAATTACATAAGTATTTGTAAACGAATCTGACTCACCACAACTATTTATTGTAATTGTACCAATTGTTGATGGCGGTGCAATAGGCGCAGTTGTAAAACTCCATTCTGGACAACCAGTCGCTGAACCACCTAAATTTTCTGGCACTACTTGCCAATAATATGTTGTTCCGCCCTCAATACCAGTAATAGGTTCAGAAACATTCGGTGTTACTCCTAATGAGGTTAAATTACCAGACTCTGTTCCTAAAAATATCTCATATCCAGACGGTGCGTCACCAGTTGAAGGTGCTGTCCAAGAAAAAGTAACTTCATTAGTAGATGCATCTACACCTGTCTCACCATCCAAAGGTGTTATTGGTGCTTCTGCACAATTTGGTGGTGGAGGTGGTGTAAATTCTTCTAAACAAAATTCTACAGTATTTCCAGCAGTATCATCCCATATATGAATCAAATAATCATTAGATACAGTCATGCCTAAAATTATACCATCTACGTTATTCAAACAGCCCACTTGAACTAAAGACCCACATGTTCCTGCCTCATATACAGCTATGCCAGGTAATCCTGTTCCACTGGTAAAGTTTAAACCAACTGAAGTTGCTGTCCAAGTATACCAAACACCAAAATTCCCAGATGCATCGCAACTAGGTGTATCACTATCTGCATCATTTGAGGCAGTAACTAAATTCAAACTATTATTGGCCGCACAATTTCCTTGGGTAAACATTGAAAATGAGCTTGTATAAGGAGTAGCGCCAGAACATTCATCATTTACTGGAGGTGGACCATCTGTTGTAGTAAATGATGTGGAAACCCATTCACTATTATCTCCTGGTCCACAATTAGCACGTAACCAAAAAGTATAATCAGTTGATACTGTTAAACCAGTAGCTGCAAAACTTGTAGTCATAATAGTAGTTCCAGAAGTTGGTTCTGGATCCGATGAAGGTAATAGGGCATATTCCCAACTTGTTTCACCACTAGCACCAGCCATCCAAGAGAAGTCTGCTGTAGTGTCTTCGTTCATTGACGTTAAATTTTCAGGAAGTAAACATGTCGGTGCAGCTATCACCGTAGTATTCATAGTAAATGTCGTAGAACCTTCTATGAAATCTGACATTACAATATAGTAAGTTGTTCCTGCTGTTAGCGAAGGAGTTGTTACTGACAAATCTGCCATAGATGTACTATTTGTATCTGAGGCAATACAAGTAGGTGAAGAATCTGGACAGTTATCAATGACAAATACACCATACCAATTACTAGTCAAATCTGTAACTAAAATATCAAGTGTTTCGCCAGTTTCAGTAGCTGTGTAAGCAAACCAATACTCTTGGTCGTTATAATTAGTACTACAAGGATTAACTTCTGGAGCGGTATTACTATCCGAGAAGCTGCCGGGACTATTACCTGTCGTGTCCCCAACTTGAGCTACTCCAGGTGTTAGTGTTACTGCTGTAGCACAAGTATCTTGACTATACGATTGCCAACAGAATATTGATAACAATAAAGTTAAAAAAGTAATTTTTTTCATAAATGTTGAATTATTAATTAGAACTTTAAAATTATGTTAATTTTTTAAACATTTGCTTAAAATTTAACGTATTCGATAAAAAGCGAATTATTTCGATAAAATTTATCAAAAAAAAGTCACTGCTTTGAACAGTGACTTATAATAGATTAAATGCTAATTTTTTCGTTTTTACTCCTTCTCTACAAAAGCTTCCATAACAGCATCACTAACACCCATGTTGCTAAATCCGCCATCGTTAAATAAGTTTTGTAGCGTCACACGCTTTGTTAAATCACTAAATAAAGTTACAGTGTAGTTTGCACAATCTAGTGCTGTTGCATTACCGAGTGGTGACATTTTTTCGGCATAGGCTATAAAACCATCAAAACCTTTTACGCCTTGACCTGCTGTTGTTGGTGTTGGTGATTGCGAAATGGTATTAACACGTACTTTTTTATCTCTTCCAAAGAAATAGCCAAAACTACGCGCAATACTTTCTAAATAGGCTTTGTTATCTGCCATATCGTTATAATCTGGGAAGACACGTTGTGCTGCCATATAAGTTAATGCGACTATACTTCCCCATTCGTTCATGGCATCATTTTTATACAACGCAGACATTACTTTATGAAAAGACATTGCGGATACATCTGTTCCTTTTTGTGTCCAATCGTATTTTTGGTCTGTGTAAGCTCTTCCTTTTCTAACATTAACAGACATACCTATTGAGTGGAGTACAAAATCAATTTTACCTCCCAAAATTTCCATAGATTTTTCTACTAAATTTTGTAAGTCTTCTTCTGAAGTAGCATCTGCAGGAATTATTTGCGAACCTGTTTTTTCTGCTAATTCGTTAATTTGCCCCATACGCATTGCAATTGGCGCATTGGTTAAAACAAATTCTCCACCTTCTTCGTGCACACGTTCTGCTGTTTTCCATGCAATGGAGTTAGGGTCTAAAGCGCCAAAAATGATTCCTTTTTTTCCTTTTAATAAGTTATATGACATAATGTTTGGTTGTTATAATATTGATTGTAAGTTTTGTTTTAAAATTTAATTCAAAGATAGTATAATTATGTTTTTATAGTTAAAAAGCTTTTTTAACTAAACTTAAATTAAAAACCTTTTTACAAACATTGTTTAATTCAACAATTGTTTAGCATGCGCAATAGCAGATTCTGTAATGTTTGAGCCGCCAAGCATTTGTGCTAATTCAACAATGCGCTCATCTTGAGATAATAAACGCATTTGCGTTTGGGTTACATTATTAGTATCTGTTTTATAAACTTTATAATGCCAATTACCTTTTGAGGCAATCTGCGGTAAATGTGTAATAGAAAAGACCTGCATATTTTTGCTCATGTCCTTCATTATATCTCCCATTTTATTTGAAATTTCTCCTGAAACACCAGTATCAATTTCATCAAACATTATCGTAGGAAGCTTTATGTGCTTAGCCAAAATTGATTTTATAGCAAGCATAATACGAGATAACTCTCCACCAGAAGCAGATTTCTTTAGCTCTGTAAAATTTCCGCCTTTATTGGCCATAAACAAAAACTGAAGCTCATCCATGCCATTAATTTTGAAGCCGTCTGTTAATCGAAATTGAATATCAAATCTGGCATTAGACATACCTAATTGCGTTAAAATATCTTGAAGTTTTTTTGTGAATTTCGGCGTGACTTCAACTCTTTTTTTATTTAATTCTGTAGCTATAGATTTCAACTTTTCTTCTGAAGCATTTATTTTAGTTTGAAGCACATTAATATCTGAGTCTAAATTTTCTGAAACAGAAATTTTCTCTGACAGCTCTTCTCTTATTGCTATTAATTCTGAAACTTCTGAAACGGAATGCTTCTTCAATAAATTATTTAAAATTAAAAGCTTTTGATTTACTTTATCTAAAGTGCTTGGGTCGGATGTTAATTCGCCTTCAAGATTATCTAATTCAATTAAAATATCATCTAATTCAATCGCTGTACTTTCAATACGTTGTTGAATGGCTTCGTATTGTTTTCCAAAGTTTGAAATATTAGTAAACTGTCGTTTTATTTCAGCCAAACGGTCAACAACACCAATCTCCTCGGCATTTAATAAGGAAATAGAATAGCTTATGGTTTCATTAATTGTCTCTACATTACTAAGTTGCTCATAGGTTTCTTCAAGCTCTTGTAATTCGCCATCTATCAAATTCGCCTCTGTTAATTCATTTAACAAGAACAAATTATAGTCATATTCCTTTTTAGCATCAATAGCAAAATCTTGTATTTGTTTTAATTCTTGTTTTAAGCTTTTGTAATTATTAAGCTCTGTATTATAATTTTCTAATTGCTTTTCATTTTTTGCCAACGCATCAATAACCCTAAATTGAAATTGGTCATCTACCAACTGTAAAGTTTGATGCTGTGAATGAATATCTAGCAAATGAACACTTAGCTGGTTTAAGCTATCTAGAGTTACAGGTGTGTCGTTTACAAAAGCCCTAGACTTACCAGATGGCAAAATCTCTCGCCTAATTATAGTTTGTGGGTCGTAGTCTAAATCTGCATTTTTAAAGACAGATTTTAAACTATAACCAGCAATATCAAAAACAGCTTCAATCACACATTTTTTTGAAGTATCTTTTACTTGACTGATGTCTGCGCGTTTTCCCAAAACTAGAGACAGACCACCTAAAAGAATAGATTTACCAGCACCAGTTTCTCCAGTAATTATGGAAAATCCGTTGTTAAAACCGACTTCTAAAAAATCGATTAGGGCGTAGTTAGTTATACTTAGCGAAGTTATCAATGCAGAATAGATTATACATACAAAGCTACACTTTGAAATTAACAATGAAAAACGGAAACGTAAATTTTAGAATTTTATCTTTTTCCACTTAGAACCGTGGATTGGTGCAATTTTATTTAGTGCATTAACTAAGCTCGAAATCTGTACACTTGGACCACCTGAAAAAATGCTGGTAATCTCATTAGCTTTTGAATCAAAAAAGACGCGCATTAAGAACGAATTTGGTCTTCGACCATGCATTTTCTGCAAGTCTAAAATTGACTTTGACACTTCTTGCTTTCCAGTTTTAACATCCTTAAACATTAAATCTAATCCATTTCTATGATAAGTATACATAGAGCTTCTAAATTCCTTATAGGTTGGTGACAACATATTATCAATAAAAGCAAAACGAGATTGAAGTCCGTCTTCTAATTTCCAACCTGGTCCGCCTGTTCCGGCAGAATAATTAACTATGGTCTGCGCTTGTCTAAAATATTCATCGCCTCCATTAGCATCAAATGTATCTGCATCCATACCCAACATCATATAAATATGAAAGGTTAAAACAGAAATTAAATTAGACTCAAACTGATTATCATTGAATACTAAATTTTGAAATTCTAAATATCTAAATTGAAAATCTTTGTCATTAAACGTGTAAACTGGTGTACTATAGGTAGAGCCAAAAACAGGTCTTGAAGATTGCACTTGTAATGTTGCAGAAAAAGCATCATTGTTGTAACTCTGCACATTTATAACCATACTACAATTAATACGCTCTTGCGTTTTGTACTTTTTGTCTGTCCATTGTGTGTTGTTAATAAACTCGTTTAATTGACGCTCTAATGTTTTAAAAACTTGGTTATTATCATTACCAGTTTGTTGAGCTACAACACTTACGGTACAGTTTAATTCTTGTGCAATTCCAATATTAGAAATCAAAAGAAAAAATAAAAATATGTATTTATGCATTTATCTGCTTTAGTATTAATTGAAGTAAATCTTTAGCAACATCTGCTTTAGATTTTAAGTCGTTTTCTATAACCTCGTTAGATTTGGTTATAAATGTAACTTTATTTGTCGATACTCCAAAACCAGCGCCTTTGTCTCGTAATGAATTTAAGACAATTAAATCTAAATTTTTCGATTGCAATTTTCCTTTGGCATGCTCTAATTCATTATTAGTCTCTAAAGCAAAACCTACTAAAAATTGATGTCTTTTTTCGGCACCCAAAGATTTTAAAATATCCTTCGTTTTTTCTAACTCTAAGGTTAACGTCTCACCTGCCTTTTTTATTTTCTGAGCAGCAACATCTTTTGGCTTATAATCAGCTACGGCTGCAGAAAGAATTGCAATATCCGAAGTTTTATAATATCGATGCACCTCATCATACATGTCTTGTGCACTTATAACTGATTTTACATCAATTAGAGAGTGAGATACTGATTCTTTTGTTGGTCCAGAAACTAAAATAACCTCAGCGCCTAAATTGGCTGCAGCTTTTGCTATTTCAAAACCCATTTTACCGCTTGAGTGATTTCCAATAAATCTTACTGGGTCAATTGCTTCGTAAGTTGGACCTGCCGTAATTAATACTTTTTTGCCTTTTAAAGGAAGTTGACTTAAAATATCGGATTCAATAAATGATACGATATCTTCTGGCTCAGCCATGCGACCTTCTCCTACTAATCCGCTTGCCAACTCGCCGCTAGTTGCAGGAATCATAGTATTACCAAAACTTGCAAGTTTCTTAAATGAGTGTTTTGTAGACTGGTGCTTGTACATGTCTAAGTCCATGGCTGGAGCAAAATATACTGGGCATTTTGCCGATAGATAAGTTGCCAACAATAAGTTATCACAAGTGCCATTTACCATTTTAGACATGGTGTTTGCTGTTGCCGGAGCAATGACAAATAAATCTGCCCATAGTCCTAATTCTACATGATTATTCCACACAGCTTCATCATCTTCTTCATTTGTAAATGACGAAAAAACTGGATTTTTAGAAAGTGTAGAAAGTGTAAGTGGTGTTATAAAATCCTTAGAAGCAGGTGTCATCACTACTTTGATTTTGGCACCTGCTTTTATGAATTGTCTTACTAGATGTGCTGTTTTGTAGGCCGCAATTCCTGCGGTAACACCTAGTAATATATTTTTGTCTCTAAGAATAGACATTAAAATTTGTTATTCCTGAGTGTCTTCCTCAGTATTTCTATGGTAAATCTTATTATCTAACCATTCTTGCACAGCCAAGGCATGTGGTTTTGGTAGTTTTTCATAGAATTTAGATACCTCAATTTGCTCTTTGTTTTCAAAGATTTCTTCTAAGCTATCGTTGTAAGTTGCAAACTCTTCAAGTTTATCAACTAATTCTCTACGGATGTCAGTATTAATCTGCTCAGCACGTTTAGAAATTACAGAGATTGCTTCGTAGATATTATCTGTAGGTGCATCAATTTCATTTCTGTTGTAAGTAATCGTAGATGCAGGTGCGTCTGTCTTTTTTAAATCCATTTGTATAATGATTAACTTTTAATCTCGTTGTTTGTTCTTTCTTTTTCTAACGCTTCTTTTAATTCGTTAGCTTCTTCTAAGTATTTTGTATTTGGAAATGCCTTAAGAAGTGTTTTGTAATCTGCCAAAGCTAGCGCAATACGTGCATCTTTTAACTCTGGAACACTTAAAACAGCTAAATTATATTCTGAATTAAATCTGTAATATAGCGCATCTTCTTTTAATGAACTTCCTGGAAAATCTAATAAGAAATTATTAAATGATTTTATAGATGCTTTATAATCGTAAATTCTATTGTACTGTTTTGCAATTTCAAATGCTTTTTTCTCAAGCTTAAAGTCTAATTCCTTTACCAGTACATTAGCTTGTTCTGCATACTCAGAATTTGGGTAGGCATTAATAAACAATTGTACTTTTTCTATGGCTTTTACAGTTTCCTCTTTATCCTTAGAATAAATAGGTGATTCTTCATAATAACTTTTAGCTGATAAAAAAGCTGCTTCTTCAGCTTTTTCGCTATTTGGATATGATTTTACAAACTGCTCAAATCTATAACCCGATAAATAATACTGCTCCAATTTGTAAAAACACATCGAATGCATATACATTAGTTTTTCGGCTTGAGGTTTACCTCTATATTTTGGTACAATTTGCTCGAATAATCTGTTGGCCTTTTTATATTTACCTTCATTAAAAAGCTCCTCACCTTTTTTATATTTTAAAGCAATATCCTCAGATTTCATGACTTTTTGAAAGTCACTACAAGAGTTTAATACCAAAACAGAAAGTAATATGTAAACTAATTTTCTCATAAAATTAAAACAGTGTGCAAAAGTATGCAATATTAACGGATTTTAAAAACAAATATTTTGTCTAAAATACACGCTAAAATAAGAGCACTATATAAATTAAAAGAAGTTTAACGTTTACCGAGTCTGTTTAACTCTTTTGATATTTCTTTTTTTAGTTTATCGGTAGCCTCAACTAATGGTAAACGGACATAAGAATCGCTGATATTAAGACTTTTTAATACTGCTTTGATTCCTGCAGGATTGTTTTCAGAAAATATCTGATTTGTAATTGTCATTAATTCAAAATGAGTAGCAAAAGCAGCATCTGCATTTTTAGCAATACCATTTCTAATCATTTCTGAAAACTCTTTTGGTAAACCTTGACCAATTACAGAAATTACACCCGAACCACCTGCCAAAGCAACACTTAACGCTATATCATCATCTCCTGAAATAATATGAAAATCTTTAGGCTTTGACTTTAACAGTTCTAAATACTGACCTAGATTGTTTCCTGCTTCTTTTACTGCAATTATGTTTTCAAAATCATTAGCCAATCGCAATATGGTTTTTGGCTCCATGTTTTTTGAAGTACGTCCAGGTACATTATATAATATAATTGGTATAGGACTTGCTTCTGAAATTGCCTTAAAATGCTGATAGATGCCTTCTTGAGTTGGTTTACTATAATATGGAGAAACTGAAAGAATAGCATCTATTTGAGATAAATTTGTAGAATTAATTTCTTCAATAACAGCGCTTGTATTATTGCCGCCAATTCCTAAAACAAGAGGTAATCTCCCACTATTTACTTTAATTATAAAATCGGTAATTTCCTTTTTTTCCTTGGCTGTAATAGTAACGCTTTCGCCTGTCGTGCCGCTAATAACTAAATATTCAATACCATTATCAATATTATAGTTTACCAACGTTTCTAATGCATCAAAATCTACAGTTAAGTCTTTTTTAAATGGTGTAATTAAAGCAACACCTGTACCTACAAATTTGGTCATTATATCTTATTTAATATGGTTAAGTATTTTTTTAATTCTGTTTTAAACACATCAAAATTATTTATTGATACGTCAATGATTAAATCGTAAAGTCGCTCATCTTTATTTGAAATTCCGACTTTAAAAGCTGCCTTTGACATCGCTGCAATTTGCCTTAATTCAATATCATCTCCCAAAAAATAACAAATTAATACATCAAACTGGGTATTTGTAAAATCTTGAAGTGCTGTATTTTTTAACTTTCCTCGCCATCCAAAATCTTTAACAGTAAAACTTGTATCTAAAAAATTTTCTTGTTGCGCTTTAACATCAATAAAAGAGAAAAATCTACGGTCTAGAGATTTCACATTTAATTCGTCTAAAAGTGAATTAACAGCCTCATAATTTGCAAATTCTGAATGACTTAACAAAACACCGACTGAAGTAATACGACCTTCGACACTCGTCATCTGTCGCTTTGCTAAGGTTTTTTCAATAAATTTTTGATTTGATTTTTCTTTTAATCCTTTTAAAAACATCTATCTTTAGACTTTGTACAAATTTAACAAAAGCAGCATCATATCCATTACTATTTTATAAGTTAATACATGAAAAAGCAACTCCTTTTCTTGGCTCTTACTTTTGCTATTTTAAGTGCTTGTAAGCAAGAATATTCTACTACTAAAATTGAAGGGAAAAGAATCTCTATCTCAGATTCATTAGCGACTAATCCAGAAATTGAAAATTTTATAAAACCTTACCGAGAAAGTGTTGAGCGCGATTTGGACAGCACACTCGCCTACTCAGTGGATACATTTTCTAAATCCGATGGTGACTTAAATACCGCAATTGGAAATTTTATGGCTGATGCCGTTTACGACATGTCAAACCCTATATTTGAAAAGCGCACCGGTAAATCTATAGATATGGTATTATTAAATCATGGTGGTATACGGTCAATAATTTCAAAAGGAAATGTTACAAGCAGAACAGCATATCAAGTAATGCCGTTTGACAATGCTGTTGTTGTATCTGCAATGAAAGGAAATCAAGTTAATGATTTAATTGATTATTTAGCAAGCGGAAAACGCGCGCATCCAATTTCAAAGCTTAAATTAATTTTAAATGCTGATTACTCAATAAGTGAAGCCAAAATTAAGGGCGAACCAATTGATATTAATAAAACTTACTATGTAGCTACAAATGACTATCTATATAATGGTGGCGATAGAATGAGTTTTTTGAAATCTAAAGACACCGTTTATAATCTCGATTATAAGATTAGAAATGTGTTAATTGACTATTTTAAAAAAATAGACACACTAAAACCCGTAATTGACGATAGATTTACTCAGATAAAAGACAACTAAAATGAAACGCAGAACTTTTATACAACAAACTACAGCAGCAAGCGCATTAATTGGTTTAGGCAGTTTAACACTGTCGTCATTTCAATCTCCTAATACTAAAAAAATTACCATTTTACATACTAATGATGTACACAGTCATATAGACCCTTTTGGTCCTGATGATGGTCGAAACGCCAATAAAGGTGGTATTGCAAGACGAGCATCTTTAATTGAATCAATCAGAAAAGAAAACCCTAATACATTACTCTTAGATGCTGGAGATATTTTTCAAGGTACACCTTATTTTAATTACTACGGTGGTGAGTTAGAGTTTAAACTCATGAGTATCCTTAAGTACGATTTAGCAACTATTGGTAATCATGATTTCGACAATGGAATTAACGGATTGTATAAACAATTACCTCATGCAAATTTTGAGTTTGTTTCTGCTAATTATGATTTTACAAATACAGTTTTAGACACACATGTAAAACCCTACAGAACATTTATAAAAGATGGCGTTAAAATTGGAATATTTGGTTTAGGTATAGAGCTAGATGGCTTAGTTGGTAAAGATTTATATAAAGAAACGATTTATAATTATCCCGTAGAAATTGCACAAGATATGTCTCGTATTCTTAAAGAAGAAGAAAAGTGCGATTTGGTGATTTGCCTTTCTCACATTGGTTATTTCTATAAAAAGAATCCAGACCGCATTTGCGACTTAAAATTGGCGCGCGAAACGAAAGATATTGACTTAATCATTGGCGGTCATACACACACTTTTTTACCAAAGCCAACAATTGAAAAAAATAGCGCAGGTAAAAATGTACTAGTAAATCAAGTTGGGTGTTATGGATTATATTTAGGACAAATAGATTTCTACCTACAAGAAGGTAAAGAGAAAAAAGCAGACAGTACTACAATTATAGTCTAGAAAGTTCTTAACTAATTTAGCTTTTGTAATCTAGAAAATTAAATTCTGGCTGTTTTTCGTGTTTTAGGCAAGCTTGTGAATAGAAGAAGCCAAAAGCTAGAACCATAAAGAATGAATAAATTGCTGCCAAGTGTGGCAAATCTTCTATATAGTAATATGCAAGTTGAAGCATTTCTGAAAAGAAAATCAACATACAACCAATTAAAAACAATATAGATTTGTTATCGCTCTTATCCATATAATTTATAAGTGCTACAGACAGCAATGTCATTATTACAACATTATACAAAAATTCAGTAATGTATTCATAAGCTGAAAGTTGATTTTGAGCAGTTTCCGTTATCAAAGTAACGCAAAAAATACTAAGCACTATCAGAATAATAATTGTAACAGGGAAGTTCTTTAGTATTTTTTTAAATCTCATTGTTAATACACAGCGAAGAATTAAGAAAAAATAAGCTAGCATAAAAAAAATATTACCGATGTAATAAGTATAATCAATAGAACCAATATACATATCAACAAAATTGCTTAAAAGTGCAATAAATTCTGATAGTCCAAAAAAAATAAGAAACAACAAAAAATAAGGCTTTTGTTTTTTTATAGCCTTTTTCTGTCTAACATAAAGAATCGTGAAGACAACAAGTAGTAGAGTACTTGTTAAATCAATATAAAGTATATCTTGAAAAATACTAAAAAATATAAAAACAAGGCTTAAAATTATTAGACTAATTTTAAGTAATCGATTAATAATCATTTTATTCAATAATAATAGCTTAGAGCAATTATAAAACAAAATTATCTTTTAAACGAATTAAATTGCATTTAATCGATAAAAAACTTTAAAATTTAAGAAAAAAACGGTCTAATTAATTTAAATTAAGAAATCATCGCTAAGAATTGGTCTTCGGTTATAATAGAGATAGATAGATTTTCTGCTTTAGTACGTTTACTCGGCCCCATTTTATCACCTGCCACTAGATAATTTGTTTTAGAAGAGATTGAAGATGAAACTTTTCCACCATTATCTTCAATTAATTTTTTAAGCTCATTGCGAGATACTTTTTCAAAAACACCCGAAACTACAAATGAATTACCTGATAATTTGTTAGTTTGATTTGCTAATTTTTCTGCTGAAATTTCAAGCTGAACACCATAAGA
Source organism: Winogradskyella litorisediminis (assembly GCF_042675765.1). Lineage (NCBI taxonomy): Bacteria > Pseudomonadati > Bacteroidota > Flavobacteriia > Flavobacteriales > Flavobacteriaceae > Winogradskyella > Winogradskyella litorisediminis. The sequence goes on from NZ_JBHTJL010000012.1 coordinate 65,043, forward strand.
TTTTAAACGGTGTATTGTCTGAATATTCTCTAACGACGAAAAGTAATCTACAACACTCTCGGCAATACGTTCTCCTATTTCGTCAACAGACGTCAAATCTATTATGTTTGCTGTCAATAAATTATCGATAGATTTATAATGCTTAGCTAATTTTTTAGCTACAGTCTCACCAACATATCTAATACCGAGTGCAAACAAAACGCGCTCAAACGGAATTGTTTTTGATGCTGCAATACCATTTACCAAATTTTCTGCGCTTTTTTGTGCCATACGTTCTAATGGCAACACATCTTCTATAGTCAATGTATATAAATCAGCATAATTGGTAATCAATCCTGCATTTACCAATAAAGCAACTGTCTCGCCACCCAAACCATCGATATCCATCGCTTTTCTTGAAATAAAATGCTGTATTCTTCCTATGATTTGTGGCGGACAACCAGATTCATTAGGACAATAATGTTTTGCTTCACCTTCCGGTCTTACGAGTTCTGTCTGGCATTCTGGGCAGTTTGTAGCATATTGAGTTAGCTTAGAATTTTCTGGTCTTTTGGTTAAATCAACAGCTATAATTTTCGGAATGATTTCACCTCCTTTTTCTACAAAAACTTCATCACCTACTCTAATATCTAGTTTTTCAATTTGGTCTGCATTGTGAAGCGAAGCTCGTTTTACGGTAGTTCCTGCCAATTGCACAGGTTCTAAATTTGCTACTGGCGTTATTGCACCAGTTCTTCCTACTTGATACGTAATTTCGTTTAAACGTGTTGAAACTTGCTCTGCCTTAAATTTATAAGCCATTGCCCAACGTGGCGCTTTTGCTGTAAAACCTAGTTCGTCCTGCTGATACAAACTGTTTACTTTTATAACAATACCATCAATTTCGTATGGTAAATTATGACGTTCTATATCCCAATAATCTACAAACTGTAAAACCTCATCAATAGAATTTACCAATTTGGCCTCGCTTGGTACTTTAAAACCCCATTCTCGGGCTTTTTCTAAGCCTTCAAACTGTGTTGAAATATTTAAATTATTTCCTTTAATACTGTACAACAAACACTCTAAAGGACGTTTTGCCACTTCAGCACTATCCTGAAGTTTTAAACTTCCAGATGCTGTATTTCTGGGGTTTCTGTAAGGCTCTTCGTCATTGGCAATACGCTCTTCATTCATTTTAAGAAAACCTTGAATCGGTAAAATTATTTCTCCTCTAATATCAAAACGTTCTGGGTAATCGCCCTTAAGTTGCAGCGGCACCGTATTAATAGTTTTTATATTTGCTGTAACTTCATCACCTTGCACGCCATCGCCACGAGTTACAGCTCTAACTAATTTTCCATTTTCATAAGTTAAACTTATGGAAGCACCGTCATACTTTAGCTCACAAGTATATTGAATATCGCCATCAACCATTTTTTTTATACGATTTTCCCAATCCAATAAGTCTTCTTTGGAATAGGAATTATCTAAAGAATACATTCTAAAATCATGAACAACCGTATTAAAATTCTTGGTGATTTCTCCACCAACACGCATTGTTGGCGAATTTTCGTCAAAAAACTCAGGATATTGCTCTTCTAGAGCTTGAAGTTGTTTCAGTTTTACATCAAACTCAAAATCTGAAATACTTGGATTATCAAGAATGTAATAATTATAATTGTGCTGACGAAGCTCGTCTCGAAGTGTTTGAATTTGTTCTTTAATGTTCATTGGTAAATCTTTAATTGCAACTCATCAATCATAATTTCTACAGTCGCTCTGTGTTTAACCACTTTGGTTTTGGTAATGGTACAAAATTTTCCATTTTTTCTAAAAGACCATCAATTGTTTCGTCAATGACGATTGCATCAAAATTATCTTGATTTAAAAATCCTTTATCCACCATTGTTTTGCATTGTTCTATAAGTGCATCGTAATAGCCATTGCTATTTAATATTCCAATAGGTTTTGTGTGCAGCCCCAATTGTCCCCAAGTAGAAATTTCAAAAAATTCGTCCATTGTACCAAAACCACCAGGAATTACCATAAAGCCATCACTTTTCTCATACATTAACACTTTTCTGTCGTGCATATTTTCTGTGACTATAAGTTCTGTAACCTCCTCGTTTACAATTTCCTTAGTTTTAAGAAATATGGGAATAATACCAATGGTTTTACCTTTGCCATTAATCACTTCATCTGCAACAACTCCCATGATTCCTATTTTAGAACCGCCATAAACCAATGCTATGTCTCTTGTTACTAATTCCTTTCCCAAATGTTTTGATTGTGTAATGATTTTTTCGTCATTACCTAAACTACTTCCACAAAAAACGGCTATACTTTTCATCTATAATTTTCTTCCTTTTAGCATTCGGTCATTGGTATTTAAATCTTTAAGCAATTGAATTTCAGTAAAATTGGCATCAATCAATAATTGCTTTGTTTCTTTTCCAAGATACTGATTGATTTCAAAATAAAGTTGCCCATTTGCTTTTAATATTTCCTCTGCAAAATCTACTATTGTTTTATAAAAAAGTAGCGGATTGTCATTATCTACAAAGAGCGCCAAATGTGGCTCATAATCTAAAACATTAGGTTGAATTTCAGCTTTCTCTAAATTTCTAACATATGGAGGATTGGAGACTATAATGTCAAAAAAAACTTTCTGTCTCTGCGATACATCTTTCTCTATGGGAAAGAAATCATTTTCGCGAAAATTGAGAATATCAGCTTTTATAAAAGTAACGTTAACATCATTTAATTTTGCATTTTGCTTTGCTATTTGTAAAGCTTCTTTACTAACGTCTAGAGCATAAATTTTGGCTTTTGGTAAATGTTTTGCTAATGAAATTGCAATACATCCCGAGCCTGTGCCTATGTCTAAAATTTTCAAAGATTCTTTATTTTGAATTTTAGCGTCTTTAATAATCAAATCCACCAATTCTTCCGTTTCTTGACGTGGAATTAACACATTATCGTTCAACTTAAATTGTAATCCATAAAATTCGGTTTCACCAAATATATATTGAATTGGTTTTTGTGTTTTTAATTCATTTAAAACCGAAAAAAACGTATCAACTTCAGATTTTGATAATGTAAATTCTGGTTCTAAATTAAGATGAATTCTAGGTACATCCAAGTAATGCTCCAAACACAAATAGAAGAATGACGCCACTTCATTTTTATCGTAAATGGCACCTAATTCGGTATAAAAAATTTGTTTTAGGTCGAGTGCTTTCAAACTTACAAATCTTTAAGCATCCAAACGGTACATGAGTAATGACCAGTATTTCCCATTGGTGCGCCAATAGATTTAAAACCAAATTTACGATACAATTTTCGGGCATCATCCATGTATGGCATAGTTTCTAAATAACACTTATCGAAACCAGATTTTTTGGCAAAATCGAGACATTTTTGCATCATTTCACTTCCTAAACCTTTGCCTCTTGCTTCTGGCATAAAGTACATTTTTTGAAGTTCGCAAATGTTGCCTTCATAATTGTCTAATGGAGAAATTCCTGCGCCACCGATAATCTCTTCGCCTTTTGCCACAACAAAATAGGCTTTCTTTTGTTTATCGTAAGTTTCGGTCATGCAATCTAAGGCTGCATCTTCATAAGCGGTACCTACTTTTGGCACGCCAAATTCGATTAAAACACTACGAATAGCTTTGGCGATTTTTGGATTGTCTTCGTGCTGTATTTCTCTTATCGTGATTTTATTTTCGCTCACTTTAAAGTCTTATTTTTGTGTTTCAAATTTAATGAAATTCAATAGGTTTTTAGGTTGAATTTTACTCGCATTTTGAATACGACTGAACTCTACATAAAGCGCGCCTTACAGATTGCCAAAAATGGATTAGGAACAACACGACCAAATCCTATGGTTGGCGCTGTGATTGTTTGCAATGACAAAATCATAGGCGAAGGTTTTACAAGCGCTTATGGTGGAAATCACGCCGAAGTAAACGCCATTGCATCTGTAAAAGACATAAGCCTTTTGAAAAAAAGCACACTTTACGTCACTTTAGAACCTTGCTCTCATTTTGGAAAAACGCCGCCTTGTAGTGATTTAATCATTAAGCATAAAATTCCTGAAGTGGTGATCGGTTGCCTGGATGACAATCCGCAAGTTGCGGGTAAAGGCATTGAAAAACTTAAAAATGCGGGTTGTAAAGTGACTGTTGGCGTTTTGGAAACCGAATGCAAAAAACATCACAAACGTTTCTTTACTTTTCATAACAAAAAACGACCGTATATCATTTTAAAATGGGCAGAAACCGACGATGGTTTTATTGCGCCAAAAACAAAAAAAGAGCAAAAACCAGTTTGGATAACAAACCCATATTCTAGACAATTGGTCCATAAATGGCGTACTGAAGAACAAGCAATTTTAGTGGGAACTAATACGGTTTTACAGGATAATCCTAGTCTAACGGTTAGAGATTGGAAAGGCGAAAATCCAATTAGAGTTGTTTTGGATAGACGTTTAAAATTGGATAAGAATTTTTTCGTTTTTAATGATAATGCTGAAACTATTGTTTTATCAGAAGCAAACATTGATTTTAAAAATTCTATTGCGAAAGATATTTGTAATACGTTATTTAAAAAAAACATAAACTCAGTAATCATTGAAGGTGGTGCAAAAACGCTTCAAACTTTTATAGATGAAAGTCTTTGGGACGAAGCAAGAGTTTTTAAAGGTAAAACCAAATTTAAAGAAGGTACAAAAGCACCTATTTTTAGAGGTAATTTGGTTTCAAAGGAAAAAATTGCTGATGATATTTTAAGAATCTATACCAATGATTAAAACTCTAATTTTCGATTTTGGCGATGTGTTCATCAACCTTGACAAACAAGGTGCAATGGATAATGCGCTTCAGCTTTTTAATTTAAAAGAATTTGAAGCTGATATGATTGAAACCAATAAAGCTTACGAAATTGGCAAAATAACAACGGATGTGTTTTTATCCTTTTATTGTTCGAAATTTCCAAAATTATCAAAATCTGAAATTACAGAAGCTTGGAACTTTATTATTAAAGACTTTCCTGAGTACCGTTTGGATTTCATTCAGCAATTGGCAAGAGAAAAAAAATATAATTTAATATTGCTAAGCAACACAAACGAGATGCATATTAATTTTATAAAGCAAAATGTATCATTTTATAATGAGTTTAAAAATTGCTTTGATAAATTTTATCTCTCACACGAAATTCATTTAAGAAAACCAAATACAGATATTTATGAGTTTGTATTAAATGAAAATAATTTGAATGCTGAAGAATGTCTTTTTATTGATGATACCAAGGAAAATACTGAAGCTGCAAAAACCTTAAATATAAACACTTGGAATATTGACGAAACTTGAGTAGACGTTATTAATCTATTCAACATTAAAAAAGAACTCTTTTGATATATTTAGCGCTCAGCATTTTAGCTTCTACGGGAATATTTATTCTTTTTAAGTTATTTAAAAAATACAATATTGATACTTTACAAGCTATTGTGGTTAATTACATAACCGCATGTGCTGCAGGGTTTCTACATTACAATCAAAACATAAATTTAAATAGCATTAAAAACACAACTTGGTTTTATGCGGCAATAGGCTTAGGTTTCTTATTTATCGCAATATTTAACGTTATGGCCCTAACAGCGCAACGCAACGGACTTTCTGTTGCTTCTGTAGCCAGTAAAATGAGTGTTATCATTCCTGTAATTTTTGGTATTTGGGTCTATAATGAAGGTGTTGGCGCTCAAAAAATTATCGGAATTATTTTAGCGTTACTAGCCGTTTATCTAAGTTCTATAAAATCAAGCAGATTAAAAGCGCAACAAAAAGAAAAAGCTACCATTTGGTTACCCATTATTTTGTTTTTAGGTTCTGGCACTATTGATACGTCTATTAATTATTTTGCTCCAGACGACAGTATCCCATTATTTTCAGCAACTATTTTTGGATTTGCTTTTATCATAGGTTGTGCTGTTCTACTTTATAAATCAGTAAAATTTAAAAAGTATTTTAGCCCAAGAAGCATTCCACTAGGATTTGCATTAGGACTTGTAAATTATGCGTCAATATTTTTTTTATTAAAAGCACTTCGCATTGAAGGTTTAGAAAGTTCTGCTTTGTTTACAATAAACAATGTGGCTATTGTTGCAATTTCAACCTTAGTTGGTCTTTTAGTTTTTGGTGAAAAAATTTCGAAAACCAATTGGGTTGGCATATCTCTAGCACTTGTCTCAATTGTTTTAGTTACTTTGGCATAATGACAAAAGATGATACTTACAAAACCATAAATAACCCTTCTGAAGAAGTATTGTTTAAAGACAAAAACAGTAAGTTTTTTGGTTTTGCATTTCCTGTAAAAACAGAAGATGACATCAAAAACTGTATAGAAGAATTGAAAAAGCAACATTATGCAGCAAGACATTGGTGTTACGCCTATCAATTAGGAATAGAAGACATAAAATACAGAGCAAATGATGATGGCGAACCGAGCAATTCTGCTGGTATGCCTATATATGGACAAATACAATCCTTTGACGTTACCAATATTTTAATTGTGGTTGTCAGGTATTTTGGAGGCGTAAAATTGGGGGTTGGCGGTTTAATTAATGCTTACAGGACTGCTGCGCAAATGGCTTTAGAAAATTCTAAGATTGTTGAGAAAACCATTGATTTAAATTTTAAAGTTCAATTTGCATACAAGCATATGAGCCGCATTATGCGAATTATTAAAGATTATGATGCTAAAATAGAGTCTCAAAAACTTGAGCTTGATTGCAATCTAACAGTTTCAGTTAGAAAAGGAAATGCTGACGCTTTGTATAAATCCGTAAAATCGTTTCATGACATCAGCATCAAAAAACTATAAGGTATTTTCTGTCAATTTTTTCATTAAATAATCAGGGCAACGCGTTGGTCTGTTTCGTTTCATATCTACAAAAACCAAAACGGTATTTCCTGTTGCAATTAATTCTTCATTTTGATTAATCAATTCATAATCAAATTCTATACGAGCCTTAGGTAAATTTTTTATTGAAGTTTTTACCGTTAAAATATCATCGTATTTAGCTGAATTTTTATACTTAATTTCTAATGAGATTACAGGTAACATTATACCGTTATCTTCCATGGATTTGTAGGTGATTCCGTACTGACGCAGCCACTCGGTTCGACCAACTTCAAAATACGTGGCATAATTGGCATGATATACAACGCCCATTTGGTCTGTCTCGCCATAGCGTACTCTAATTTTTGTTTCTGATTTATACATAAGGTTATAGTCGATTTAGATAAAAAAGTTGTAATTTTAAAGAGAATTGAACATGAGAAAAAAATTCTCGAAAAACTAATCGATTTCATTTTTTTTTTCACTTTTTTGTTCACATATTTGTCTGGTGCAAAATAAACCACTTATAGAACATTTCGGTTTCTATTTTTTTTGCGCCACTAACTATCAATTATAAAAATTTAATTCTTAATATGGATGTAACGGCTCAATCGGTCTGGAGCAATTGTCTCTCTTTTATCAAAGATAATATTCAACCTCAAGCCTATAAAACTTGGTTTGAACCTATTGTAGCTGTTAAGTTGACTAATAATGCTTTAAGTATTCAAGTGCCAAGTAAGTTTTTCTATGAGTGGCTAGAAGAGCACTACGTTAAAATACTAAAAGTAGCCTTAACTAAAGAGCTTGGGGAAGACGCTAAGCTGGTTTATGTCATTAAGATGGAAAATACTTACGGTAACAGACAACCATTTACCGAGCGTATTCCAAGTTCTAACAGAACAGCCGTAAAATCTCAAGAGGTTGATGTGGCGTTTAACAACAAGAATCCTGAATTAAAAAACCCATTTGTAATCCCTGGAATAAGAAATGTAAAGATTGAGTCTCAACTTAATCCTAACTATACGTTTGAAAATTTCCTAGAAGGCGATTCTAACCGCTTAGCACGTAATGCAGCCATCGCTGTTGCTAACAAACCTGGAGGAACGTCTTTTAATCCGCTTCTTATTTTTGGAGGTGTTGGTTTGGGTAAAACGCATTTGGCACATGCTATTGGTGTTGATATAAAAGATAAATATCCTGAAAAAACAGTTTTATATATTTCTGCTGAAAAATTTACACAACAATATATTGACTCTGTAAAAAAGAATAACAGAAATGACTTTATTCACTTTTATCAGATTATTGATGTACTCATCATTGACGATGCACAATTCTTTTCTGGTAAATCAGGTACGCAAGATGTGTTCTTCCATATTTTTAACCACTTACACCAAAATGGAAAGCAAGTTATTTTAACAAGTGATAAAGCGCCTGTTGATATGCAAGACATTGAGCAACGTTTGTTATCTCGTTTTAAATGGGGATTATCTGCAGAATTACAAAGTCCAGATTTTGAAACGCGAGTTTCTATTTTAGAAAACAAACTCTATCGTGATGGTGTTGAAATGCCAGACGAAATCATTGAATACGTTGCAAAACACATCAAAACAAATGTGAGAGAGCTTGAAGGTGCCATAATTTCTTTAATAGCACAATCCTCTTTTAATAAAAAAGAAATTACACTTAATCTAGCAAAAGATATTGTAGAGAAGTTTGTAAAAAACACAAAGCGCGAGGTGTCTATAGATTACATTCAAAAAGTAGTTTCAGATTACTTCCAAATGGATGTCAGCACATTACAATCTAAAACACGTAAGCGTCATATTGTACAAGCTAGACAATTAGCTATGTTTTTTGCAAAAAAATACACAAAAGCTTCATTGGCAAGTATTGGTTCGCAGATTGGACAGCGAGACCACGCAACAGTATTACATGCTTGTAAAACTGTAGATAACTTATCCTCTACAGACAAGCAGTTTAGAAAATATGTTGAAGATTTAGCTAAAAAGCTAACGCTTTAATTTCACTTATTTTTTTATATGAATTCTCAACCATCTAAAACTAGAATTTTAATGGTTTGTTTGGGGAACATTTGTCGTTCACCATTAGCTCATGGTATTTTAGAATCTAAACTCCCATCAAGAACATACTTTATTGATTCTGCCGGAACATCAAATTATCATATCGATGCCCAACCAGACAAACGCTCTATTGCCGTTGCAAAAGAAAATGGTTTAGACATCACTTCACAAAAAGCGAGACAATTTACAATTTTAGATTTTGAAGATTTTGACATTATCTATGCCATGGATAAATCAAACTATCAAAATATTTTGGATTTGGCACAATCTGAAACGGACCGTTTAAAAGTAAAACTTATACTAAATGAAAATCCATCAATTAAGGATAAAAATGTGCCAGACCCTTATTATGGAGGTGATTCTGGTTTTGAGTATGTGTTTAGAATTTTAAATGAAACTTGTGAAATTATAGCAAAACGTTTGCTTAAATAATTTACCATTTGTATTTGTTATATTTGAGATATGAAAGGCAAACTCTATCTTATACCTACACGACTTGGTGATAATCCACCTCTTGAAGTTTTACCACTTTCAATAAAAAAAATAATTGAACAACTTGACGATTACATTGTTGAGAACGAAAAAACAGCTAGACGTTTTATAAAGCGTGTTGTTCCCAATAAATCACAACCAAAACTTCGTTTAAAAGTATTAAATAAATATACAGACGCTAGCGAATTGCCTTCTTTTTTAAAACCTTGTTTAGAAGGAAATTCTGTAGGAATTTTATCTGAAGCTGGGTGTCCAGCAATTGCTGACCCAGGTGCAGATATTGTAGGAATTGCTCACGAATTGGATATTAAAGTTGTTCCACTTGTAGGTCCTTCATCAATTTTATTAGCCTTGATGAGCTCTGGATTAAACGGACAAAGTTTTGCCTTTAATGGGTATTTACCAATAGATAAAAATGAGCGTAAAAGAGAAATTAAAACTTTAGAAAAACGGTCTGCAGATTTAAATCAATCGCAATTATTTATAGAAACGCCATACAGAAATAATCAAATGTTAGCAGATTTAGCAGCAACACTTCAACCAAACACAAAAGTGTGTGTGGCTTGTGATTTAACGCTTCCGACAGAGTTTATAAAAACTAAATCTGCAAAAGAATGGAAAAACAATACAGAAGACCTCCATAAGAGACCTGCAATGTTTATCCTTCATAAAAAATAAAAAAAAACTAATTAAATAGTCACTTTAGCGCGACGGTCTGGCTTGATAAAAGACGTATCGTAACCCGCAAAACGCTTCATGTAGTAGCGTACTGTAGATCCATAGCCATCTGCAAAATTAGTTTTTCCGTAGCTTCTTAAAAACTTTTTAACGCTTCCGGCACCTGCTAAGTGAGCAGCAGCAAGAATTCCAGATTCAGTAACTTCTACTCCACCTATTTTTTTACCAACAAAACGCTTAATGTCTTTTCTTAAAATCCACTTGTTTCGTTTTGTATTAGCGATGAAAGCTTTTTCTTGAAGCTCAGGTGTATTTAAAAAGTATGTCGGATTGTGTATACCTATCATTTTTAGAGTTTCCTTACCAAATTGGTATTTCCCTAAATATCCATAAGTATTCACAGTAAAGTAATTGCCTTGAGATTCTTTAAATGCAATAGCTTCTTTAAAAGCTTCAAAAGATTTTCCCAAATAAGGCGTAAAAACTTTGTCTTCTTTCTTTTCCTTTTTAGTTACCATCGCATATTGCTTTGGCGCATCAAATTCTAAATCAATACCATCTGTAGAATAATCTTCTGGATTAAGAATCGCAGATGGATAAAGCGCTATTGCAATTAATAAGCATATTGCAAAAGGAACTACTACTTTAGAAAATATTTTATTTTTCATATCACTAAATTTTAAGAAAAACCAATTAAAAAATAGGTTTTTTAAAATTCGCTGCAAATATACAAAAAAATAAATAGTTCTGAAAACCAACACTTTAAACTCGACTAAAAGTAGATATAATGGGCTTTAACACCATTTTTTCCGTTAAACTCCAAAGTGGGCATTGGTACTTTTAGAGTATTAAAAACGCTAAAAAGTGTTTTTAGCGCGTTAGAATTTGTCTTAATTCGAGTTAAATCGATATCAAAACTCAAATAAAACTGACGATATCTATCTTGGTTTGACAACGTAAAATTATCATCGCGTCCCGTGAGCATTCCTTCTGCACCATAGCCAATAGCAAGATTTAACCAATTGGGAATAAATTTTGTTTTTAAAAATGAATTTAGATTAAAACTGAGCCAATACGTTTGCCCATTATAGTCTTTTAAAAACTCTTCTGAGAAACCATTGCCTAATTTATTTGGGTTTTGTGGTGCAAATTCGGTGCGATTGAACGAATATTTTAGAGCTATTCGTTGTTCTTTCCAAAGGAGTTCTTGGCCAAGATACAATCCTGTTCCTCCGGCATTAGCTAACATATCGCCCCAAGAAAATCCCCATTCTTGAGAAAAACCATCAAAAACCTCAACCGTAGTTAAAAAGGCAAAACCTAAAGTAGACCCATAAATAAGTTGGTCTTTTTTTGAAACGCCAGCCCAATTTAAAGTCTCTGCGCCAATACGACCAAGCTGGTATGATGCGTATACATGCCCAAGTTTGTCCATTTGTAACCATTGACTATTGTCATTGGTGGTTCTAAAGTTTGAGCGCTCAAAATCTGAATACCACAATTGGTCTAAAGCGACTAATGTAAGACCACCTAAAGCGGCTTGAGAGATGATAACAGTATTTCGTCTAGAAATATTTAGACTATCGCTAGGTTTTAAAAACTGATTGAATTGCGATTGAGATAAAGCCGAAATGCCCCACAGAAGCCAAAAAACGATATTGAGGTGACGAAATATCAAAATTATCGTCTAATGCCTTGTTGGTCTAAATATTGATGATAAGCTCGTGCATTATTATTGTGCTGACTTAAACTTTTAGCAAATCTATGAAATCCCGGTTTTTTTGGGTCAGCAGCAAAATATAAATAATCGTGTTTTTCATAATTCAACACCGCATCAATCGCTGATAAATCTGGCATTGTAATCAATCCTGGAGGTAAACCTCTGTATTTATAAGTATTGTAAGGAGACTCAATATCTTTATGAACGTTAAGCACACGCTTGATTATGGTGTTTTTATATTTTGGCAACTGATACGCTGCAAATTTTATAGTTGGGTCTGCTTGTAAAGGCATACCAATTTTTAATCGATTGATATAAACACCTGCAACACGCGGCTGTTCAGATTTTTGTTTTGACTCTTCATAGACAATAGAGGCCAACGCCATAACTTCATCCTTAGTAAAATTAAGAGCTTTGGCTTTTGCAACTCGGTTTGGAGTCCAAAATTTATCGTACTCAGACTTCATGCGTTCCACAAACTTATTGGCTGAAGTATTCCAAAATATTTGGTAGCTATTTGGTAGGTACATACCTAAGGCAGTTTCCTTTTTAAAACCAGAAGATTTTAAAAATTTTTCGTCAGTCATAGCTTCTAACAAATTTGTACTGTCAGCATCAATTTGAGATGCTATTCTTCCTGCTAACGCTTCTAATGAGGCTTGATTATTAAAAGATAATTTTACTGGTATATTTTTACTTCTTATGGAATTAATAATTTCATTATTATTCATTCCTTTTTTTATCTTGAATTTACCAGATTTTACATTAGACGTGTATTTTTTCTGTGTGGCTAAAGCATCAAAACTGTCAATATCATCTAATATTGGGATGAGTTGCGTTCTTACGTTTTGATAAGTATCATCATTTGAAATATAAATATAGGTTTCCTCTTCTTCGAAATTTGTATTTGGACTAAACATTGCATTGTAAATATAAAACGCGAAGTAGCCAAAGATAACTAAACCAATTAATGCTATTGCCCAAAGTATTTTTTTAATGTACATTATACTATTTTATAAGTTGAAGAAGGTATTCATTTGCAAACCCTTCGTTTGTAAAATTCCAATCTTTTTTTAGTCCTACAATCTCAAAACCATTGTTTTTAAAAAGTTTTAGACTCTCTGTATTATTTTCAGAAATATTACAGAATAACTGATGCAGCTTCAAATGAGTAAAGCAATAATTTATAAGTAAAGCTAGTGCTTCGCTGCCATTACCCTTGCCTCTATTTTCAGCATCTAAAATAACAATACCAATGCCTGCACGCTTGTTTTTAAAATCACATTCAAATATATCTATTAACCCTAATGCTTCATTTCTATAGTTTGAAATCACCAACCGCAATTGCTTGGCTTCGTAAATATCTTGGTGTGCATTATCGAGGTATTGTTTTATTAAAAAACGCGAATATGGCGTTTGCGTATGACTTAAATGCCAGATATTTTCGTCATTTTCTATATGGTACACAAATTCTAAATCCTCAGGTTCTAAAGCACGTAAAAATATATGTTCGCCTTTAAGTGTTACCATTCTATTTCACCTTTAAAGACTTGTTTTGCAGGACCAACTAACCAAATATCTGAATATTTGTCATTTTCGACAGTAAATGAAATGCTTAAATCACCACCTTCTGTTTCTACCGTTATGTGTTCAGCATTTGTTTTTCCACTTTTATGCATTGCTATTGCAACTGCGGTTACGCCAGTTCCGCATGATAACGTTTCATCTTCAACGCCACGCTCATAAGTTCTGACTTTAAATTTTGAATCTGAAAGTTGTTTTACAAAATTAACATTACTTCCAGCAGCATCATAAAACGAACCATATCTAATGTTTGCACCGTTTTCTTTTACATTAAGACCTTTCAAATTCTCCACCAACTCTACATGATGTGGAGAACCTGTATTTAAAAATAAATGCGATTCAAACGTCTGTATGTCGTCAACACTCTGCATTTGTAGTTTTACGATTCCGCTTGCAATTTCGGCTTTGTGCAAACCGTCAATAGCTTCAAAAGTGGTTTCATTTTTTATGACTCCAAGGAAATTTGCGAAAGCCACAATACATCTACCACCATTACCACACATACTGCTTTCATTTCCGTCTGCATTAAAATACACCATCCTGAAATCTTGCGTTGGATGGTTTTCTAAAAGGATTAATCCGTCAGCACCTATGCCAAAACGTCGGTCGCAAAGTTTGGCAATATTTTTGAAGTTAGTTTTATCAAAAAATAACGACCGATTATCTATGATAACAAAGTCGTTTCCGGTGCCTTGATATTTGTAAAATTGTATGCTCATAATTGAGAACAAATATAACAATATTCCACCGTAAACTTTGGTGTTAAATCGTCGTTAAAGTTGAATTTACAGTTCAATAAATAAATAATTTTAAACGTTAAAAAGAAACTTAAAACTGAAAACTATGAAGAAGATTTTGACATTAGTGTTTGTTTCGGCATTAGGTGGATTACTAACCTTAGGAGGTTATAAGCTATTTGTTGAGGATACACAATCTGAAATTACTGCAGAGCAACCCAACTCACAATTACCTATTTATGTACCTACGTCTAGTACTAATGCGTTACTTAAAGAAGACGAAAGACCCGATTTAATAACAGCTGCAGAAAAAACTATTGACGCAGTTGTACACGTTAAAAACACACAAATTAATAGAAGACCACAAACCTGGGAAGATATTTTTAGCAATCGTCGGGTGGAGCGAAAGCAATTAGCAGGCGCTGGCTCTGGTGTAATTATTTCACCAGATGGTCATATTGTAACAAACAACCACGTTATAAGTGGTGCGGTTGAAATTTCGGTAACGCTTAACAACAACCGAACATACATGGCCAAACTAGTTGGTACTGACGAAAAAAATGATATTGCTTTATTAAAAATTGACAGTGACGAAGACTTGCCTTTTGTAACTTTTGGCGATTCAGATGCTACACGAATAGGCGAATGGGTTTTAGCTGTCGGTAATCCTTTTAATTTAACCTCTACAGTTACTGCTGGAATTATCAGTGCTAAATCGAGAGATTTGCCGGGCGGACGCGGACAATCATTTATACAAACTGATGCTGCTGTAAATCCAGGAAATTCAGGTGGCGCCTTAGTCAACGTCAACGGTGAATTGGTAGGAATCAATACTGCAATTACATCACAAACAGGTTCTTACATTGGTTATTCGTTTGCAGTACCAAGTAATATTGCTCGTAAAATCATAGAAGATATTATGGAATATGGCGATGTGCAAGATGGTATTTTGGGTGTTAATGGTTTAGCTCTTAATAGCGAAGCAGCAAAACAACTAGATATTGACGAAACTGAAGGTTTTTATGTAAGTAGTGTTGAAAGCGAATCTGGTGCTGAGGTTGCTGGAATTACAGAAGGAGACATTATAAGACGATTGGATAATGTTGAGATTAATAAATTTTCAGATTTAAGTGGTTACTTAAAAACAAAAAGCCCATCTGATATTGTTAGTGTTGAAATTTTACGAGACGGTGATATAAAGACTATACCTGTTATTCTTAAAAAACGCGAAAGTTTGTATGTAGAATTTATGGATATTCAATTTAGAGACATTCCTCAAAAAGCAAAAGACAAATATGATGCGCTATCTGGTGGCGGTGTTGTTATCACGGAGAACAAAAATAGCTTTTTATACCGTGATGTAGGTTTACGACGAAATTTTGTAATTACTGGTATTAACGATATTCAAATTAAAAATTTAGATGACATTAAAGCCATGAAAGAAAAGTTTGGCGATAACTATTCTAAAGAAATAAAAAAATTGGAATTTTTAGATGATAATCTTCAACGAAAAGAAATTTTGTTTAGATAAATTATCCTTAATTACTAATAAACAAAACCCTTTAAGATGAAAAATTTTGAAGGGTTTTTATTTTTATAAAAATAGCTTACGAAAACGTTTGAAATATAGTATTTTTGCCGAAAATTTTGAAAGCTAACTAATAAAGACAGGAATACTTTCAGAATAAAAACAACAACAAACACACAACACAATGCCCGTAAAAGACACTTACGAAAAGGAACTTGCTTTTCAAGCCGACCGTAGAAGAGCTACTGTAGAATTTATTAAAATCTTAAATGATTTATGGTACGATAAATCAATTGAATTGGTCATCTTCAGAAATGCACTCATTGACAAAACGGTTAGTGACATTTTAAATCTTCATGAATATGCTGGAGAATTTGTACAAAAACCAATTTCAATTTTTGATTCGGTAGAAATTGCAAAAGCTATTTTACAGTTAAATTTACCACCTTCAAAATTAGATATTGGAAAATTAACCTACGAGTATCATCTAGAAGATGAAAAATTTAGTAACGCTATTAGCTTTGTGGCTTCAAAATTAAAAGATGCAGAATCTAATAATGGTATTGCTCCAAAAGACGTTGTGCTTTATGGTTTTGGTCGTATTGGTCGTTTGGTCGCTAGAGAATTAATGACAAAAACAGGTAAAGGTAGCCAGATGCGTTTAAGAGCTATTGTAACTCGTGGCGCAATCGACGAGACTGTTTTAGAAAAACGCGCATCTTTACTTAAATATGATTCGGTTCATGGCGATTTTTCGGGTACGGTATCTATAGACGCAAAAAATCAGGCGTTGATTATCAATGGTACTACAGTTAATATCATTTCGGCAAATGCTCCGGAAGAAATTGATTATACAAGCTACGGAATTGATAATGCATTAGTAATTGATAATACCGGTGCTTTTAGAGATAAAGAAGCGTTGAGCAGACACCTTATTGCAAAAGGTGTAGACAAGGTTTTATTAACTGCGCCAGGAAAAGGAATTCCTAATATAGTGCATGGTGTTAATCATACAGAATACAACCCAGATGATGTTAAAATATTTTCTGCAGCATCTTGTACTACTAATGCTATTACACCTATTTTGAAAGCTATTGAAGACTCTTACGGCGTAAAATCAGGACATTTAGAAACAATACACGCTTATACCAATGACCAAAATTTGGTAGATAATTTTCATAAAAAATACCGTCGTGGCCGCGCAGCTGGATTAAATATGGTTATTACCGAAACTGGCGCTGGACAAGCTGTAAGCAAAGCTTTACCGTCTTTAGATGGTAAACTAACTTCAAATGCTATTAGAGTTCCTGTGCCAAACGGTTCTTTAGCTATTTTAAATTTAGAGCTAGAGCGAAAAACATCTGTTGAAAGGATGAATGCAATGATGAAAAAATATGCCTTAGAAGGCAATTTGGTTGAGCAAATAAAATACGAATTAAGCGACGAGCTTGTATCGAGCGATATCGTTGGTTCGTCGGCACCTTCAATTTATGATAGCAAAGCAACAATTGTAAGAAAAGATGGAAAAAACGCTATTCTATATATATGGTATGATAACGAATATGGTTACAGCCATCAAGTAATTCGTTTAGCGAAATATATTTCTAAGGTGAGACGATATACCTATTATTAAAACCAAAAAATCCAAATAGATATTTTGGTCGTACATCTATAGCCTTGCAATTTTGTGAGGCTATTTGTTTATGTAAACATTAAAAATCTCTATATTACGTGCAGACTCAACCCAACTTTACAAAAATGAAAAACCTAATTAAACTTACCTTAGTAGTTGTAGCATTATTTAATTTTCAAATTGCTATTTCTCAAGAGACAACAAACGAAGAAACACTTTCTTTAGAAAGCGGAACCATTGACAATCAGTTTGAATATATTTTTCAAAAATCAGGAAATTTTAAAGGCACAAATGGTCAAAAATATGAAGCTGTAAAATATGCATGGTTATTAAAACTAAAAGCAAATGTTTTAGACTCATTAAAAACAGTAAATAATAATCTCGAGGCTTCCAATAATACGCTAGCAAATCAGGCTAAAGAAATAGAAGATTTAAAAGCTAATCTTAATTCAACTAACGCAACGCTTTCTGCTACAAACGAGGAAAAAGACAGCATGTCTTTATTTGGTATGCAAATGAGTAAAGCAGGTTATAATGTTTTAATGTGGAGCATTGCTGGCGCGTTACTAGCTCTACTCCTATTTTTTATGATGCGATTTAAAGGAAGTAATGCATCTACAAAAGAAGCAAAACAAAAATTAGAAGAAGTTGAGCTAGAGTTTGAAGAACACAGACGTGTAGCTTTAGAGCGTGAGCAGAAGGTGCGTCGTCAATTGCAGGATGAAATTAACAAGAATAAGGCGTAAGCATTCGCAGTTTTCAGTAATAAATTTACAGCCGCACAATACGGTATTCAGTAGTTTATGAAAATTATAAAAGCATCTATTAATGAACTTCAGGATTTAGTGCCGCTTTTTGACGGTTATAGAAAATTCTACAAACAAGTGTCAGATATTTAAGGCGCAGAACATTTCTTAACCGAACGATTGATAAAAAATGATTCAGTTATTTTTATTGCCTATTTAGACGGAAAAGTTGTTGGCTTTACTCAACTGTATCATTTATTTTCTTCGGTTTCTATGGAAGCTATGTATTTGCTAAATGATTTATTTGTAGCAGATGGTTTAAGAAGAATAGGTATTGGAGAAGCCTTAATAAACAAAACAAAAGCGTTAGCAAAAGTAGAAAGCCAAAAAGGAATTGCTATACAAACCGCTTATAACAACCCAGCGCAAGAACTTTACAAGCGCTTAGGTTTTAAACCTGATACGGATTTACATTTTTTTTGAAGAATGACTTAAGTCATGACTAAAATTAATTTGATAAGTATTTCTTGCATCTAAAATTTGATTTTCCAATTTCCAAATTCCAAGATTAATCGCATCTTTGCAAAATGCGTATAGATATCATCACCGTTTTACCAGAATTAATAAGAAGTCCGTTTGAAGCTTCCATATTAAAACGCGCTATAGAAGCCGGGTTGGTAGAGGTCCATTTTCATAATTTAAGAGAGTATACAAAAGGAAGTTATAAAGCTGTAGATGACACCCAGTTTGGTGGTGGCGCTGGTATGGTGATGATGATAGAGCCCATTGATAAATGCATATCGCATTTACAATCCCAACGCAATTATGAAGAGATTATTTATATGACACCAGATGGTGAAAGACTTAATCAAAGTATTGCAAACCAAATCTCATTAAAAGAAAATATTATTATTCTTTGCGGACATTATAAAGGTGTTGATCAACGCGTTAGAGATAGATTTATAACGCGAGAAATTTCAATAGGAGATTATGTACTTTCTGGGGGCGAACTTGGCGCGGCTGTGCTTTGCGATGCCATTATAAGATTGGTACCTGGTGTTTTGGGTAATGAAACATCAGCATTGACGGACAGTTTTCAAGATAATTTACTTGCGCCACCAATTTATACAAGACCTAGAGAATATGACGGTATGAAAGTTCCTGAAGTTCTATTTAGCGGAAATTTTGCTAAAATTGAAAAGTGGCGAGAAGAACAAGCCTATCAACGCACCAAAGAAAGAAGACCGGATTTACTCGATGAGTAAATTCAATTAAAGAAACTTTTTAACTTTTAACTTTTAACTTTATACTTTTTAATTATCTTTGCAGCCAATTTTGGATTAACCTCTGGCGAAAATCGTGAATGTTGATTTGAAACAATCAAAATAAACAAAACAAAATGGAGTCTTTAATTAAATTTGTACAAGACGAATTCGTAACAAGAAAGGATTTTCCTGAATTTAGTGCTGGTGATACAATCACTGTTTACTACGAAATTAGAGAAGGAGAAAAAGTACGTACGCAGTTCTTTAGAGGAGTTGTATTACAACGCAAAGGGACTGGAACATCAGAAACGTTTACAATTCGTAAAATGTCTGGTACTATTGGCGTTGAGCGTATTTTCCCAGTGAATTTACCTGCATTACAAAAAATTGAAGTTAATAAGAAAGGTAAAGTTCGTAGAGCTCGCATCTACTACTTTAGAGGTCTTACGGGTAAAAAAGCAAGAATCAAAGAAGTTAGAAGATAAATTTCTTATTCTTAATTTACCAACAATATTTAAAAGCTTTGAGAAATCAAAGCTTTTTTGCGTTATGAACTTTTGTTAATAACTACGGTTTATAAATTGTGAATATCTATATTGTTAAATATTAAAGAATTATCTAATATATTTCTAAATTAGCTGCAATATTAACAACAAATTAATTTTGTTTTTGAATTTAAGTTCAAATTAATGTTAAATTTCCGCAAAGATACGTTCTTTGTTTAATGAGATGATTTGCAGAAACCAAAACTGAAAATCAGTTTAAAAAATGCAAACTTAAATTAGTAATAATTTAAGACTTAAAGATTTTAATAATAGTTAGCAATTTAAAATTACTATCGAAAAGTAAAATCAGTTTTAAAAACTTTTAGTAAAGCAAAAGTTGAATTAATAGTTTTTTAAAAAAGTAAAATCTCATAAATCGATTGTATAACAGGTCAATACATTTTGAAAGTTATCCTTCGATTTAGAAACCAAATTATTAATACTGAAAAAGATGTAGGTATAGTTGCCTGTAACTGAGTTAGTGAAAACTAAATAGGTAAAAAATGTTAGGTTTCTGTGAAAGCCATATTATATCAGTTAATCTGAATGATATGGCTTTTTTTGTTTTTTTATCAAAAAAAATTAATCAACTGTAATTAATCCATTAAATAATAATTCAACCGTTATCAAACTTTAACTAAAGCATTCAATTTTGTATATTTGCACGGCTTAAAAAAGCCCTTATTCACATTATAGTATACAAAACATGACAAAAACTTCTACAATTTTTTATACGCTTACAGACGAAGCGCCAGCATTAGCAACGCGTTCATTTTTACCAATCGTTCAAGCTTTTGCAAAATCGGCAAATGTAAATATAGAGACTAAAGATATTTCTCTTGCAGCACGTATTCTTTCAACGTTTTCAGATTTTTTAACAGAAGAACAAAAGGTGCCAAATGCACTTGCAGAATTGGGTGAATTAGTTAAGCAGCCAGAAGCAAACGTTATAAAATTACCAAACATCAGCGCTTCAATTCCGCAATTAACCGATGCTATAGAAGAGCTACAAGCCAAAGGTTATGCATTGCCAAATTATCCTGATGAGCCGAAAACCGATGAAGAAAAGGAGATTAAGTCTCGATACGACAAAATAAAAGGGTCTGCTGTAAATCCTGTTTTAAGAGAAGGGAACTCTGACCGTCGTGCACCAAAAGCTGTTAAAAACTACGCTAAGAAAAACCCTCATCGTATGGGTGCTTGGGCATCAAATTCTAAAACCCACGTTGCCACAATGAGCGAAGGTGATTTTGCTCACAACGAAAAATCTGTTACAATCTCAGAAGCTACTGCCGTAAAAATTGTACATACAGATGCTCATGGCCAAAAAACAATATTAAAAGATAATATTAGTCTATTAGAAGGTGAGATTATTGATGCGGCTGTAATGAACAAATCTAGTTTAATTAAGTTTTTAGAAGAGCAAGTTCAGGATGCAAAGAATCAAAATATTTTGTTTTCATTACACATGAAGGCAACAATGATGAAAGTATCTGATCCTATTATTTTTGGACATGCCGTACGTGTTTTTTTTAAATCACTTTTTGAAAAACATGGAGATACATTTGAAGAAATCGGCGTTGACGTCAATAATGGTTTTGGAAATTTACTAGAAAAAATTGAAGAACTTCCAGAAGCAAAGCAAAAAGAAATTAATACCGATATAAAAGACATCTTAAAAAATGGTCCTGATTTGGCAATGGTAAATTCCGATAAGGGTATTACAAACCTTCACGTACCAAGTGATGTTATTATTGATGCATCTATGCCAGCAATGATTAGAACATCTGGGCAAATGTGGAATGCACAAGGCAAACAACAAGATACCAAAGCAGTAATTCCAGATAGCAGCTATGCTGGAATTTATACTGCAACAATAGATTTCTGTAAGGAACATGGTGCCTTTGACCCAACAACAATGGGAACAGTACCAAACGTTGGTCTTATGGCTCAAAAAGCAGAAGAATACGGCTCTCACGATAAAACTTTTGAAATATCTTCTAACGGAACTGTAGATGTATTGGACCAATACGACAACTTATTAATCAGTCACGTTGTAAACGAGGGAGACATTTGGCGTATGTGCCAGGTTAAAGATGCTCCAATACAAGACTGGGTAAAATTAGCTGTATCTAGAGCTAGAGCATCTCAAACTCCTGCTGTATTTTGGTTAGATAACAACCGTGCTCACGATTCAGAATTGATTAAAAAAGTAAACACTTATTTACCAAACCACGATACTAATGGTTTGGATATTAGAATTCTATCGCCAATTGAAGCTACTAAATTTACTTTAGAGCGTGTTAAAGCAGGAAAAGATACTATTTCTGTAACTGGTAACGTACTAAGAGATTATTTAACTGACCTCTTCCCTATTTTAGAGTTAGGCACAAGTGCAAAAATGCTTTCTATTGTTCCGTTGATGAATGGTGGTGGATTATTTGAAACTGGTGCTGGAGGTTCTGCTCCAAAACATGTACAGCAATTTGTAGAAGAAAATCACTTACGCTGGGATTCTTTAGGAGAATTTTTAGCATTAGCTGTATCATTAGACCACTATGCAGATTTTACAAATAATGAAAAAGCAAGAGTTTTAGGTGAAGCCCTAGATGAAGCAACGGAAAAATTATTACAGAATAAAAAAGGACCATCTCGAAAAGTTAACGAATTAGACAACCGTGGTAGTCATTTTTACCTAGCTTTGTATTGGGCCGAAGCCCTAGCCAATCAAGAAAAGGATATGGACTTAAAGCACGAATTTTCTATCATGTTTAAAAATCTTCAGGCAAAAGAGATAGATATTGTAAATGAATTAAACTCAATACAAGGCGCTGCAGTAAATATTGATGGGTATTACTTTCCTAATGAAACACTAACCAAAAATGCTATGCGACCAAGCGAAACATTTAATGCAATACTAAATTAAACTTAAGTTAAAAAAGCCTCATTTAAAATGAGGCTTTTTTATTTTTACATAAAAGAAGTGTTAATGATAAAGTACCTATACCTACCTTTAATTGTATTACTTTCTATTTCTCAAACACTTCAGTCGCAAAATCGATATACGCTTAGCGGAATTGTGACAGACTCAAAAACCACAGAAACTCTTATAGGTGTTAACATTATTGTTCCTGAGCTAAAAAACGGAACAGTTACTAATGAGTATGGGTTTTACTCAATCACATTAGATGAAGGTGTCTATAATTTTCAAATAAGTTACCTCGGATTTAAAACTCTTAACCAAAAAGTAGATTTAACTTCAAATAAAACATTAAATTTTAAACTTGAAGAATCTGCAGAAAGTCTAGACGAAATTGTTATTAAAGAGGATATTGAAAAGCTAGATATTAAAAAGCCTCAAATGAGTGTAAATCGGCTTTCAATAAAAACAATAAAACAAATGCCCGTGGTGTTGGGCGAAGTTGATGTTATAAAATCTATTACGCTACTTCCTGGAGTTACAAATGCTGGTGAAGGCTCATCTGGTTTTAATGTTCGAGGCGGATCTGCAGACCAAAATCTAATCCTATTAGATGAAGCTACAATATTTAATTCGTCTCACTTATTTGGATTTTTTTCGGTTTTTAATCCTGATGCCATTAAAGATATTAAACTATATAAAGGTGGTATTCCTGCTAAATATGGCGGTCGCGTTTCTTCTGTTTTAGATATATATCAAAAAGAAGGTAATAATGAAGAATTTCACCTAAACGGTGGTATTGGTTTAGTATCTAGTAGACTGTTGGCTGAAGGTCCTATAAAAAAAGGTAAAGGCTCTTTTCTTTTAGGTGGTCGTAGTAGTTATGCACACTTATTTTTGCCTTTGTTCGATTTGGATAACATCGCTTATTTTTATGATTTAAACACAAAAATTAGCTATCGCCTAAACGAAAAAAACAGTATTTATCTATCAGGATATTTTGGGAGAGATGTATTTAGCCTTGGAGATTTGTTCACAAATACTTACGGAAATACAGTTGTAAATTTTAGATGGAATCACTTATTTTCTGACAAATTGTTTTCAAATACTTCAATAATTTATTCAGATTATTTTTATGGATTGACCTTAGATTTTGTTGGTTTTGATTGGGAATCTGGAATTAGAAATTTTAATGTTAAGTACGATTTAAAACACTATCTAAATGATAGATTTAAACTAGAATATGGATTAAATAGCACATATTATAAATTTAACCCTGGTGAAATTACGCCGATAGATGAAAATTCTGGAGTCAATCCTGACAAGCTTATTGATAAATACGCTTTTGAAAACGCCATATATATAGATGCTGAACATAAAATATCTGATAAACTTTCTTTTTCGTACGGCGCTAGACTTAGTACTTTTCATAGGTTAGGACAAGAGGAATTAAATTTTTATCAGGATAACAATCCGGTTGTATTTAATCAAGAATTACAAGTTTATGAAAAAGCTGAACCTTTAGGTACTGAAAGTTTTAGCAGAAGTGATGTTATTGAATCATTTGCTAATATTGAACCAAGATTTTCTGTGGCTTATCAATTGAATGAAACTTCTGCCGTAAAAACAAGTTACAACAGAATGTCACAATATTTGCATTTGTTGTCTAATACAAGTTCTCCAACTCCACTAGATGTTTGGGCACCTAGCGGTCGCTATATAAAGCCGCAAATTCTCGACCAATTTGCAATTGGCTATTTTAAAAGCTTTAAAGATGATGCCTATTCATTAGAAATAGAAAGTTTCTTTAAAACTATAGATAATCGAATAGATTACATTGACAGTGCTAATCTCATTGCCAATGATGCTATAGAGCAGGTAATATTAAATGGTGAAGCCAGAGCTTACGGCATAGAAATATTATTGAGAAAAAACGAAGGTCGATTTAAAGGTTGGTTTGCTTATACGCTTTCTAAATCAGAGCAACGTACTCCTGGCAGAACTCCTGCAGAAACTGGTATTAATAATGGAGCATGGTACAATACGCCATGGGATAAAACTCATGACATAACTCTAACAGGCTCTTACGAATTAAATGATAAATGGAAATTCAATGCAAATTTTCTTTATCAAACTGGTATACCAGCAACGTTTCCCAATGGACAATATCAATATAATGGTATCACTATTCCTGTTTATGAAGCCCGAAATTCTAGTCGATTAACAGACTATAATAGATTAGATTTATCTGTAAATTACGTGCCAAATCCAAATTCAGAGAAAAGATTAAAAGGCGAGTGGGTTTTTAGTTTATACAATGTTTATAATAGACGAAACGCAACTAATATTACATTTAGAGAAAATAGAATGACTGGCCAAAATGAGGCTAATCGATTAGCCATTTTTGGAATCGTACCAGCAGTAACTTATAATTTTAAGTTTTAAAAAATTTTAAAATGAAAAAAATCGTCTATATTTTTTTACTTTTTTTAACGCTTTACTCATGCGAAGATGTAATTGAAGTAGAGCTTAATGAAGCACCTCCAAGGTTGGTTATTGATGCTGGTCTTAATTGGTTTAAAGGTACCCCAGGAAATGATCAGACTATAAAATTATCTTTAACAGCTCCTTTTTTTGAAGAAAACAATCAAAATGCAAATGGAGCTATTGTGATTGTTGAAGATTCAAATGGAAATGTATTTAATTTTATTGAAGATGGGTCGACTGGTATTTATAGAAATTCCAATTTTATTCCGATTATAGATGAGGAATATACTTTGACTATAAATTACGAAAATGAAATTTACACAGCGACTGAAAAACTAAAATCTGTTGTTCCTATTGACTTCATAGAACAGAGAAATGATGGTGGTTTCTTAGGAGAAGATGTAGAATTAAAAGCTTTTTATACAGATCCAGCTAATATTGAAAATTATTATTTTTTTGAATTTATAACTGACATAAGTGTTATTCCAGAACTCGAAGTTTATGAAGACCGATTTACTGACGGTAATCAAATATTTGGTTTTTATACTGAAGAAGACTTAGAGGCTGGAGATGAAGTTACAATTAGAAATCACGGAATTTCAGAACGATTTTACAATTTTATGTTCACATTATTGCAACAAGGTAGTGATGAAAGCGGTGGTCCTTTTGAAACACAACCAGCTACAGTTCGAGGTAATTGTATAAATCTAACAAACCCTGATAACTTTCCATTTGGGTACTTCAGATTATCGGAAGTAGATGAAATTATTTATACAGTACAATAACCTTTATAATTTTAGAAATAAAATCTGGCTTTCCTTAATGCTGAAATTCATAATAGTTATCTTTATATTATGAAATTTGAAAAGACAACAGAAACAGACTCAAATTATAATAATCTCGAAAATATGTCTATTAATGAGATTATTACTAACATAAATAATGAGGATAAAACTGTACCATATGCAGTAGAAAAAGCATTACCTCAAATAAAAAAACTCATAGAACAGGTAGTATATAAACTTAAAAATGGAGGTCGCCTATTCTATATTGGTGCTGGTACAAGTGGAAGACTTGGAATTTTGGATGCATCCGAATGTCCTCCAACTTTTGGAGTATCTCACGATTTAGTTATAGGATTAATTGCTGGTGGGGATACAGCAATAAGAAAGGCTGTAGAATTTGCAGAAGATTCTACAGAACAGTGTTGGAATGATTTAAAAGCTTTTAACATTTCAAAAGAAGATATTGTTATTGGTATTGCAGCTTCTGGTACGACACCATATGTTCTTCATGGACTTAAAAAATGTAATGAGAATAGCATTACTACCGGATGTATTGTTTGTAATTCTAATAGTCCAATATCTACTACAGTAAAATATCCAATAGAAGTTATAGTAGGTCCTGAGTTTGTTACTGGTAGTTCAAGAATGAAAGCTGGTACAGCTCAAAAACTTGTATTAAATATGATTTCTACCGCAACTATGATTCAATTAGGAAAGGTAAAAGGAAATAAAATGGTTGATATGCAATTAAGTAATCACAAATTAGTTAATCGCGGAAAACAAATGCTCGTGGAAGAATTAAATATCTCAGAAATTGAAGCCAAACAATTATTGGAAAAATATGGCAACGTTAGAAATGTTTTAAAACGAAGCAAATATGGAAGAAACTAAAAAAACAGATAAGGAAGTTTTATCAAAAGGTATACGAATTTTGCTTATTTGTTTATTGTTAATGTTCGCCGGACCTACAGTAGTTCATATTGCCTTTTCAAACGATGACAAACCACTTTATATTCCATTGTTAATTCTAGGTATTCTCTTTTGTATCGGAGCTATCTTTACTTTATTCAAGGGTATCCAAACGATTATGATTAGTTTATTTGGGGAGAATCGTAAGTAAAAGCTTTATTTTATTTTTTTAACTATAATAAATACTTTAAAAACGTTATAAACAAAAAAAGACCCAATCGTTATGATTGGGTCTTTCAAAAAAGGCGGCGACCTACTCTCCCACGAGTGCAGTACCATCGGCGCAAACGGGCTTAACTTCTCTG
>NZ_JBHTJL010000013.1:0-902 GCF_042675765.1 Winogradskyella litorisediminis
ACAGTATTCCCAATTACAGATGGCGCTACAGTAACTCTATCAGATGGCACAGACGTAACGTTAACAGGCGGACAATTAGAAGTGACACCAGTAACAGATAGCACAGAGCCAATCAATTTCGATTACACGGTAGAAGATGAAGATGGTTTAACCGATACTGGTAATGTAGACATCACTTTCACTCAGCTGCCACCAGTAGCGGACAATGAAGTAGTCACAGGAGCAACGATAAACACGTTAGTACCAGTAGATGTATTAAATGGCGATGACGACCCAGACGGCGATAATGCCAATTTAACGATTACAGAGATTATCGACCTAGATGGTACAGTATTCCCAATTACAGATGGCGCTACAGTAACTCTATCAGATGGCACAGATGTAACGTTAACAGGTGGACAATTAGAAGTGACACCAGCGACAGATAGCACAGAGCCAATCAATT
Source organism: Winogradskyella litorisediminis (assembly GCF_042675765.1). Taxonomy (NCBI): domain Bacteria; kingdom Pseudomonadati; phylum Bacteroidota; class Flavobacteriia; order Flavobacteriales; family Flavobacteriaceae; genus Winogradskyella; species Winogradskyella litorisediminis. Next base: position 446 of record NZ_JBHTJL010000013.1, read on the forward strand.
TCGACTACACGGTAGAAGATGAAGATGGTTTAACCGATACTGGTAATGTAGACATCAGTTTCACTCAGCTACCACCAGTAGCGGACAATGAAGTTGTTACTGATGCCACAATAAACACACCATTAAATATTAATGTATTAGATGGCGATGACGACCCAGATGGAGACAACGCCAACTTGACAATCACAGAGATAATCGACCCAGACGGTACAGTAACACCAATAGCACCATTATCAACAGTAACGTTGAGTGATGGGACTATGGTAACGCTAAACACTAATGGCACATTAGATGTAACGCCAGCGCCGGATAGTACAGAGCCAATCAATTTCGATTACACGGTAGAAGATGAAGATGGTTTAACCGGTACAGGTAATGTAGACATCACGTTCACGCAGCTACCACCAGTAGCTGACAATGAAGTAGTCACAGGAGCAACGATAAACACGTTAGTACC
>NZ_JBHTJL010000014.1:0-965 GCF_042675765.1 Winogradskyella litorisediminis
GTGCAGAAAAAACTAATGTGATGCAGAAATTAAAGCAACACAATATTGACGAAGTAAGGAGTATTTAAAAATCAAATAACATGAATTATTATAAAGGCAATGCCATTTACGACCATATAAATTCTAATCAGCTAACAAATTTTAAATTTTGTACTGGGAATCTTTGGCAATTAGTTTATGGTGATAGTAATTGTGTCCCTAAACTACTAGCTCTAGTGATAGGTGCGAATAATACCGAATACAATTCAGGTTATACTCAACATCAAATAGAGTCTTTCAATCTATTGAACGTTTTTGCTACTAATTCTAATATTCCTATCAAGGTAATTAAATTTAATACTGACGTAGAGATTGAAAATGTGTTAATTGCCGATAATGTTACTGATCAACCAACAGAAATTACATTAGCAGAATTAAGAGATATTTTTAGTCAAAGTGGCTTACCTGTATCAAATACATCTACCGCAAAATATTTAAATGACAGAACGTCGAGTGCCTATCATAAATGGCAAAGGGGTCACTTAGGTAGAGCACTGACTGTTTCAGATATTGATTTATGGAAGGTAACACCAACAGGGGCTGTTCAAAGAATATATGAATTAAAAAGATCATATATAGGGATTGGAAACTGGCAACCTTATCCAGATGACTACAGGAATTTTCGATTACTGTCTGCCTTGGCAAATCAAGTTAATGTTAGGTTGGGAATTGTTTACAATGTAAGAAAGACAAAACCAGTATTTAATGATGATATCTCTAGTATAAAGGTATTTAAGGTGGATTTCACAAGGACTCCTCCTATAAGACTCGTTGGTATTTATGATACGGACGGTTTTTTTAATCTATAAATTAGTGTATTTAATTAAAATCATCGTTTTTAGATTAAAAGCATATAATATATAATCAAAACATGAACAAAATCGACCATAACGACCCATTAAGTAAAAGCGCAGATATTGTTTCTG
>NZ_JBHTJL010000015.1:0-119789 GCF_042675765.1 Winogradskyella litorisediminis
GTGCAGAAAAAACTAATGTGATGCAGAAATTAAAGCAACACAATATTGACGAAGTAAGGAGTATTTAATTATGGCTAAAGAAATGAAACTAAAATTTGAAGGAAATCTGGAATACCAACAAGAAGCTATAAAATCTATAGTAGATATTTTTGAAGGTCAAGAAATTTGCAGAACTAATTTCACGGTTGCTCCACTTCAAAATACTGACGGGCAGGCTTCAATGTTTAATACTGACTTAGGAGTTGGAAATAAGCTGTCGTTACTTGACGAAGAACTCCTAGAAAATATTCAAAAAATACAACTACGAAATGGTCTAAAACAAACTCAAAATCTTGCATCAAAAGATTTCTCTGTTGAAATGGAAACAGGTACTGGTAAGACCTATGTGTATTTAAGAACTATTTTTGAAATGAATCAAAAATATGGTTTTACAAAATTTATCATTGTTGTCCCTTCTATCGCTATCAAAGAAGGAACAAATAAGTCTTTAGATATTACCAAAGATCACTTTAAAGGTATTTATGACAATGTTAACTATGATTTCTTTACCTACGATTCAAGTAAATTAGAACAAGTACGAAGCTTTGCAACTAATGATTATATCCAAATCATGGTTATAAATATTGATGCATTCCGTAAGAGTTTTACTGACCCAACAAAAGAAACTTCCGCTAATATTATCCACCGTACTAATGATAAATTAAGTGGGTATAGACCTATTGACTACATTAGTTCTACTAATCCCGTTGTAATAATTGATGAGCCTCAATCTGTAGATACAACATCAAAAGCAAAAGAAGCTATTAGCTCCCTTAATCCACTTTGTACTTTACGTTATTCTGCGACTCATAAGGACAAGCATAATTTAATGTATAAGCTGGACTCTGTTGATGCTTATGAACAAAAATTAGTAAAGCAAATTGAAGTCGCTTCAATTGAAGTCGAGAACGTACACAATCAAGCTTATATCAAACTTTTAAAGGTTGATAATAAAAATGGTTTACGTGCCTACATCGAAGTAGATTCTTTTAAAAATGGAAAATTAACACGGGAAAAGAAATGGGTAAAGCAAGGTGTTGACTTATATGAAGATGTAACAAGAAGGGAAGTTTATGAGGGTTACATTATCAAGGATATTAGTGCAGAGCCTGGGAATGAATATATAGATTTCACAAGTAAACCAGAGTACCTTACTTTGGGTCAAGTAATTGGTTCGGTAGATGATGACTTAATTAAACGTAAGCAAATCAGTAAAACCATTGAAGAACATTTAAATAAAGAGTTAATTCTTAACCCTAAAGGGATTAAGGTCTTAAGTCTATTCTTTTTAGACAAGGTAGCTAACTATCGTGTATATGATGAAGATGGTAACGCAAGTAATGGTAAGTATGCTGAGATGTTTGAAGAAGAATATTTAAAACTTATTAAACACCCTAAATATAAAACTCTTTTTGAGGGAATTAATGATATAGATACGTCAGTTGGTGAAATACATAATGGTTATTTTTCAATCGATAAAAAGAGTAAAAAAAGTAATAAAAAGGACAAGTACGAATATTTTAAGGACTCTAGTGGAAAGACAAATGCTGACGATGATGCCTACAACCTCATTATGAAAGACAAAGAGCGTTTGTTAAGCTTTGATTCAAAACTTCGTTTTATCTTTTCTCACTCTGCACTTAAAGAAGGATGGGACAATCCTAACGTATTTCAAATATGCACCCTTAATGAAACGAGTTCTGAAATGAAAAAACGACAAGAAATTGGTCGTGGGTTGCGTTTGGCGGTAAACCAAGAAGGTGAACGTATTAGAGGCTTTGAAGTAAATACCCTGACAGTTATGGCAAATGAATCTTATGAGGATTTTGTTACTGAGCTACAAAAAGAGATAGAACAAGATACTGGTATTCGCTTTGGGATACTTGAAACTCACACCTTTGCTAATCTTGTTACAGGTTCTCAAGAGGAAAATCAAAAATATTTTGGCGAAGAAAACTCTCAAAAGCTTTATGATTATATGCTAGAAAAAGGGTATATCGATTTGAAGGGAAAAGTTCAAGATGTTCTTAAAACAGACTTAAAAAATAATGATGTAGAAATCCCAGAAGCTTTTGAATACTTAAAAACTCCTATCCTCAAAACACTTAAAAAGATTGCTGGAAATCTTAACGTAAAAAACGCTGAAGAACGAAAGCATATAAAAATAAACAAGCAAGTATATTTAAGTGAGGATTTTAAGTCGCTTTGGGATAAGGTCAAGTATAAAACCACCTATTCAGTTCAATTTGACACTAATAAACTCATTGAGAAGTGTGCTGAGTCTATAAGGGATAATTTAGTTGCAGGAAGAGGAAAGTTTGTCTACAAGAAAGCGAAAACTGAAATTACTAAAGGTGGTGTTGAAGCTAAAGAAACAGCAACATCAACCTCACTTGTTAGTTCAAAATATATTAATCTTCCAGACATTGTAAGTTATCTTCAAAATGAAACAAACTTAACTCGAAAGACCATCGTGGATATTTTGGTTAAAAGTGGTCGTCTGGAGGCTTTCAAGAATAATCCGCAACGTTTTATTGATGAATCAATACGATTAATAAAGACAGAAATGCGTCACTTTATTGTTGATGGAATTTCATATCAGAAAATAGGTGAAGAAAGCTACTACACACAAGAATTATTTCAGGAAGATGAATTAGTGGGCTATCTTAAAGAGAACCTCGCTGAGTCAACTAAAAGTCCTTTCGATCACGTCATTTATGATTCTGCTATTGAAAAGGATATCACAAAAGACTTTGAATTAAGTGATGAAGTTAAGGTGTATGCGAAATTACCATCGTGGTTCAAAATAGATACTCCTTTAGGAACGTATAATCCAGATTGGGCAGTATTATGGGATGATGGGAGTAAAAGTAAACTATACTTTGTCATTGAAACCAAAGGGACGCTATCTTGGGAGTTTTTGAGACCAACAGAAAAAGGAAAAATTGAATGTGGTAAAAAACACTTTGAAGCACTTGGTAAAAATATATCTCTAGAAGTGGCTAACAGCTATGAAAGCTTTGTGGACATTGCGACAGGAAAATAAATTGTAGAGGCACTGTTTAGTATAATGGTGCTTTTTACTTAACAAACGTATAATAGTTTTATGCACCAATTAACCAAAACAGACTTTATTCAATATCTTAATTGCCCAGAATCATTATGGCTTTTGAAAAACAAACCTGAAGACTTTCCGAAAGGTGAGTTTTCTTTGTTTTTAGAGAAATTGATTAAAGAAGGTTATGAGGTTGAGGAATATGCACAAAAACTATTTCCAAACGCTATTAAACTTCCTGATTTTGGCTCGGCAGAGTTAACAGAACAAGAAATAAATAACGGGAATCCTACATTTTTTCAAGCCACTTTTGTAACCGAAAAAGGTGTTTTTGCTCGAATAGATATCCTTGAAAAGAAAGCAGATGATTCATGGCATATTTATGAGGTGAAATCATCAACCAGCATCAAAAAAGATAAGAAGCATAATCATCTAAAGGACGCTTGTTTTCAAAAGCTTGCAATGCTAGAAAATGGATATAACGTATCCCAAGTGTCTATCATTCATCTCAATAAAGAATACACAAGAAATGGCGAAATCAATCCAAGTCAATTACTAGAAATTGAAGATGTCACCGAACAGATCGATGCCATCTATTCAGGAGTAGTTAACCAAATTAATAGTGCAGTTAATTTTATTAATCGACAAAGCATCAATTTAGATGTTTGCTCATGTAGAGAAAAAACTCGTTCCAATCATTGCGATAGTTTTAGATGTTTTAATAAAGATGTTCCTGACTATAGCATTTACGAAATTGGCAGAATTTCAGCAAAAAAAGTCATTGAGCTTACTGACCTAGATGTTTTAGCTATTGAAGATATTCCAAGTGACTATCATTTGAACGACAAGCAACAACTACAAGTCGAATCAGTACGTCAAAATCGACCTATAATTGACAATAAAGAAATCGATAACAAATTATCAGCATTAAAATTCCCGCTTCATTTCATTGATTATGAAACCTATGCCAGCGCTGTACCAAGAATTGATGGTGTAAGACCACATCAGCATATTCCTTTTCAAGTTTCTATTCATACTATGCAAGAAGATGGTTCGATAAAGCATTTTGAATTTTTAGCAGATGCATTAGAACCCCCAATTAAACTTATTGAGTTTATGGAAACATCAACAGGGAAGACAGGAACATTTATTTCTTGGCATGCTAGTTTTGAAAAGAGTCGAAACAAAGACATGATAGAAATGCTTCCTCAATACGAGGATTACCTAACATATATGAATAACAATATGTTCGACCTTGAAGACATATTTAAAACAGACTATGTAGATTATAGATTTCATGGCTCAACTTCTATTAAGAAAGTATTACCAGTTCTTCTACCAGAATTGAGTTATGATGCCTTAGAAGTTCAAAACGGTACTATGGCTTTGGATGTTTGGGGAAGAATGGTTTTAGAAAATGACTACGAGGGAGAAAAAGAAGAAGTCAGGAAGAGCCTTCTTTCATATTGCGAGTTGGATACGCTGGCAATGGTTAAATTATATAAAGAGTTAAATAAACAATTTTAAATCCTTTTTCATGAATTTAAATGGTGTCGGTATATACAGTCGAGTAAGTGAGATAATAGAATCTCCTAATGGATTTATCTTTGATGTTCAAGCTCCCGATGGAAAAATTCATCTAGCCAAAGTTCCTAAGAATCTAGAGTCTGGAAGCTCAGCAGAAAGGCAATTTACGGCAACCGCTAGAAATTTAAAAAAAATAGAATCAAAATATATAAATAAGGTTATAGACTCGGGTCGAGACCAAGACTCAGGAGTTTATTATATAATTCTTGAAAAAATAGAAGAAGCTAAAACACTTGAAGAATTTGTATCACATAACAATGACGCTTCTAAAACCAACCTAAAGAATATAGCTCAAATATGGTATTTTTTATGCGAAGGCTTAGATAGAGCAAGTCAAAAGAATATACAGCATAAAGACCTACACCCAAAAAATATCTTAATAGATACTCAAGGCTTACCAGTAATAATTGATTTTGGTATTTCTATTTTGGAACATACTATATCCAAGCAGACGGGAGTGAGTGAGTACAGTATGAAGTTCTCTGCTCCTGAATACATAAACAAACAGGAAAATAGACTAAAAATTAGAACAGACATTTATGCATTATCATTATCAATGATGTATGCACTTTTAGGGCATGAATTATTTTACGAAATTGAAAATAATCATGACCGCTTTGAACGTATTAAAGAATATTATGGTGACCTGCTATCTGATAAAAGTTTAACTCTTTTAACTCAAATAATGAATAAATCTAATGCCTTAAATCCTGATGAAAGGTATATGAGATATTCGAGTTTGATGGACAACTTATTAGAATTAATAGATAGTATAATTGAAGAACCTGAAAAACCTTTTTTACTAAGGTTTATTAACGAATCAAATCCAAACGTTATTTTGTTTATTGGAGAAATTAACGACCATGGGTTACACATTGCTGTTGATGAAAGACTTCATTCGGAACATAATTCTATAAACGCAAAATTAGCATCAGAAAATTTCATAGTCTTTTCAAGTTTTATTTCTAGAGATAATAAAAGCCTGACTGTTGGAGAGGTAAAGAAAAAAGAAGACTTAGAAAAAAATGAATCTAAAACACATAACTGGATTTTGAATAATACTGAACCTTTAAATCAGGTAGACTTCAGCGTGATTGATAAGAATTCACATGTAAAAATAGATCATTACGATGTTAAAGGTTTTATTGAAAGATTATACCTTGAAAAGATGGCTACTACCAAAAGTAGTCTCCCAAAAGCACCAAGACAGATTTTAAAGGAGTATTTAGCGTTACTCGAAGCTGAAATAAATTATTTAAAATCTGAAGCATTTTCAATTGAATATTCAAGCTTTAACGTTATTTCTACAACTGAAGCTGATTTTAAACTTAAAGTAGATATAAATAATGTAGAAACAGTAAAAAGTTTAGTTCATCGTTCAAGACAATTATTCAGGAAAGGAGATACCATCAATTTATATGTTAAACCAAATCCAAAAACTGATGATAAAGAGCAAGTAGGATTCTCGGTAGATTTCAACGAAAAAAATAACATCTTATCCTTGAGAGAATTTCCCGAACATCGAAAAGACGAAATACCACTTAAAGGAACTCTTTATGAGGATACTTCAATGATGGAAATACAATACAAAAGACAAATTTATGCGATAAAAAATTATATGTCAGGAAAAATAATCAACAATAATTTAAGAGATTATTTATTTCAACCGGAAAAATTGGAAAAATTGGCTGAGGACTCTGGGTATATTGACGTTGATTTAGATATTATTTCGAAGGATAAAAATAATAATCCAGTTAATTTTCAAGAGGCTCAGAAAGATGCTGTTTTAAAATCTCTTTACCGAAAACCTTTAACCATAATTCAAGGGCCTCCAGGAACTGGTAAGACAACTGTTATTGCTGAAATAATACTTCAGATTTTAAAACGAGATAGACAATCTAAAATTTTAATTACATCGCAGACTAATCTGGCGGTAGATAATGTTTTAGCAAAAATGAATAAGATAGACGGAGTAAGCTTTATCAGATTAGGAAAGAATATTGATGATGAAGCGATTATTCAACATTCTTTTGATAAAAAATTAACTTTTTGGGCAAATAAAACAAAGAGAAAATCTGATAAGTACTTTTCAATTTTAAAAAGAGAATATGATAAGCAAAATACAAATACTAGTCCTGTTTTGAATAGAATTTTAAAAGAATTCAACAAGAAACAATCTTGGTCTATTGCTAAACGAGAATTAAAAACCTTGTTAGATAGTCCTTTCTCTAAAGAATTTCAAGAACTTAAAAAACATCTTAATTCAAGGACAGAATTTAATGACAAAATTTCTGAACTTTTGGGTGAATTCTCTAGTAATTTTAATAAGATAAAACAACTTCATGGAAAATGGAAATCAATTTTATCAAATATTGAAAATAGAGATGCCTTAAAATCTCGTTTCATTTCTAATATTAATATTGTTGGCGCGACAGCAAATCATATTGCAGCTGGATTATATCGAGATTTTAATTTTGAATTTGATTATGTGATAATGGACGAAGCGGCCAAAGCAACACCGTCCGAAACTCTTGTCCCAGTCAACATGGCTCAACAAGTAATTTTGGTTGGAGATCATTTACAACTTCCTCCTTTAGTTACAGCTACTGAAAATGTAAAGAAAGAAGTCGCTAAAAAACTCAACTTCGAAGATGAAAAAATTGAATTTGATAAAATTTACTACGATAAACCAAGTCTTTTTGAAATAATGTTTGATGGTGCTCCTGACGAGTTTAAGGAGATGTTAGATTTACAATTTAGAATGCCTGAACAAATAGGAGATATTATCTCTAAACTAGTGTATAAAAATAAACTACGATCAAGTTCTCTAAGTGGTAAACCACATAGCTTAAAGCTAAAAACCAACTCTACTGTATTTATGTGCGATACTAGTAAATATCCAAATAGGTTTCATGATAAAGACCCAACTAGTAAATCATCTTACAATAAGTGTAATGCAGATGTGATATTAGAGATACTTAAATCCATAGATAGTTATAGTGAATTAATTAATGATGAAGGTTATAAAGTTGGTGTGATTACAGGATATGGCAAACAAGCGGAATTTATTTCAAACCAAATAGAAAATATTAAACTGCATAATTTAATTCTCAAGCAAAATTTAGTAGTTGCTACAGTTGATAGCTTTCAAGGTGCAGAAAAAGATATAATTATTTATGATTTAGTTAGGTCTACTAGGGATAATGATAATTCTGGGCTAGGCTTTTTAGAAATGCCGAATAGGATAAACGTTGCTTTTACTAGATCAACTAGATTATTAATAGTTGTTGGTGATGCAAAATTCTTATCGAATGTAAAACCTAGTAGAAGATGGGTTGAAAATAATAATGATAAGCCTTTGTTATTGAAAGAGTTTGCAAATCATCTAGAAAAAGAAGGATTGATTTATAATGACCCAAAAGAAATTTTTTATGCATCGTAAAAATAGAAAGTTTAGTAGAACTAAAGGCAAAACAAAAAGTCCTACAATTAAGACTAGTAAAAAGACTTCATTATCTAATGAAAGGAAGCTTTTTGATAAGTATAAAAAAGATTTAGGTGAAGATTATCTTTTGAATGACATAATTGAATTAGCCTATCCAAAAATACAAACCACAATAGATGTACTTGTATCAAGTAAACCTAGTGATGTATTAAAAGATTTACACATTTTCTTGTTAGACATAATTCATACAGGCCTAAATAAAAAATCCATTCTCTGTAGTTTTCTTGGAATCGAAGATGATGATTTCATTATTGATGAGCTTTATCTTTTGATCAAAGAGGGTTTAGTTGACTTAGACGATGAAAACGATTATAGACTAACAACGAAAGGTGAGTTATTTTTAGAAAACCAAAAATTTATACCTGAAACAAGCAATGAAGAGTTTGTTTTTTATGTTGACGGACTAACAAAAGAAATAACAACTGAACAGGTAAGTAAAACCTTTTGCCAAAATAAGCTCACAAATTTAGTCAATGTCAACCATGAATTTATTCAAGAAAACTGGTTTAATATAAACTCAATATTTAGCAAGGTTAACAAAGAGGAAAAAGAAATAATTGAACTTTCTAATTATAAGAGAAGTATCGTTAGGAAACCAAATGTTGTATATGAAAAAATTTATGCTCTTATCTATTATCCTAAAGAAGAAGCAGGAAAGAAAATTCAAATAAAAGCATATAATAAATCTTTAAAGCTCCTAAAAAAAACTACCAACTCTCTTAATGAACAGTTTTCAAAAAACCCCTTACTATTTGATTTTTCAGAAGAAGGACAGATCCTTAATGAGTTCAAAGATATTATTGAAAAAAGTAGAGAGTTAAACCAAAGTAAAGACAGATTAACAGGTAACTACAAAGATATTTCAACCTTTGAGCATAAAGAGTTAATTTCAGATGCATTAATAACAGCGACTTCTAAGGTGTATATTGAGAGCCCTTGGATAAGAAGAGCTACAAGCAATTATATAAAAGCGATGGAAGTCTTTCTAAATAAAGAGAATACAAAATTATATATAGCTTATGGTATAGATTCTTCATTCCGAAATAAGCCACATGAAGAAACTTTTGAAAAAATTAAAAAATTACAAAATCGTTTTCCAGACAAACTAAAAATTTATCATTTACCTACTCATTTTAGTTCAAAATTTAATGATAGAAGCGGAACTCATAGGAAAATTCTAATAAAAGATAACGAGTTCTATATCAAAGGTAGTTTTAATTGGCTTTCGTATGCAGGAGAAAAAGGAAGGAATTATGCGGTAGAAGAAGGGACACAGTTTTTCGACAACGTGGAAATTTTCTGGAGTAAAATTTTCAAAGAATATCAATTAGAATTTTAAAAAAACACTCAAACTAATGAGTGTTTTGTAGTGTTTAATTTTACTTTAGCCAAATATCTCTGGCTTTATCAAATCCACACCAACGATGGTTTTCATCAAAGCCACGTAGTGCCAATTCATGACGAATAAGTCGGTCTAATGGAACTCGGTTATTAAGAATAAATCGTAAAATTTCACCGTCCATTACCGCCAACATACCAGTGATACTCTCCCAATGCGGAAGTGGGTCTTCATCCTGACGGATGCTATCGAGATGTCTATACGTTATTTCAGAATAATCCTTCGGAAGATTATTCAAAAATGGCATTTCCATCTCTTGGGCAGTAGCTTCTTCGCATACTGCCCAGTTATCTTCAGGCCCGTGTATAATTCCAAAAGTGATGTTTGCAATTCGGTATTTAAAATTGAGATAGATTGCATGGTCAATAGCTTTCTGCTCGCTATCAAACTCATCTAAATAATTATACGGATTCATAGTGTTACTTTTTTACAGTAGCGTCTGCTTCAGGCTTAATAACACGCCCATTTAAAGAAATAACATCCTCACGAGAGTTTTTAGGGTCTTTTCCTTTTTTACGCAACAAACGTTGGGTATTAAAAAGGGAACGACACTTTATATTAAACTCGGTGTAATTAACAGGAATTTGTTTCTTATCAATACAGGCTTTTTCATAAGCTGAGAATAATGCGCCGTTGCTCAGTTCATTATTTTTAGCCTTTAAAATGATATCAAAAGCCAATTGCGCCACAGGATTAAGTCCGTTGCTTTGCTCAGTAAGTTCAAAGCCTAAGTCCTCAATCTTTTGGCGTTGGGTTTCATCAGCATATTTTAGTAATACCGATAAATCTTTACGATAGCCTTTTAAACGATCAGTAATTTCACGTTTAGCTTCTTTTTGTTCTTCAATTTTTACTTCAATATCTTCAAGTAAACCTTTGTCTGTTTTCACATTTTCGATAAGTACATCGACAATAGTTGCATTCATAATTTTTGTTTTAATTGTTATTTAAATTTTTAAGTCATTAAATCGTGCTTCTGTAAAACAGATATCACGTTCTATTTTCATTCCGAGATGTCTTTCAATAGCTTCTAATTCAGTTAAAGAAAAGTAGCCCCATTCGTTATGTCCTAAACCAGTGACGTATCCAAAACAAATATTAGTCTCTGGCTCATACTCGCTTACATACCACGTTCCCGAACCCATAGGATCAAAGAACTTGGCAATGATGATAGGATTTAAATCTTCCGATTGTCTTCCTATCGTTTCAAACCGTTCTTTTAATTCCAAAGTGATTAATTCCATAGCTGAAGTTTTAAGTGAGTAACCAAAGGCTATGAATCACCAAATCATCAGCTGTGAACTTAAATTCGTCACTAGCAATGATGTTGCTGAGTTCTGTCTCCGCTTCAGCTCTGGTATCAAAGAAATACGAAGGCTTGGTAGTTACAGCATAGACATCTGCTTTGAGTACATCTGAAGTAAATATGGCATAAACCTTTTTGGTAGTTCCTGTTTTAACCATCAAACTGCGATAGTTTGAATAATCATAGGAATCCCATTCAGTAACTGGCTTTGATGCCAAATAATGCATTTCATTTTGTGTACGTTTAAAGAAGCTATCAATCTCATCTTGAGAATACTCTGGCGAAGCTGTCATTTGTGCTTCAAACTTGTGAATCGTCCAGAGTAGTACTTGGTAATCCGTCAATATCAATTCTTCAAGGGCTTTACGTTCCATAAATCCCAAAGCATTTTTACTCCAGCTATCTTGATAAATGAAATGAATCATCTCACGCAATTCGCTGTCAGTATAATGTTTTAGAAGTTCAGGGAGTTTTAAATCACCTTGGTTATCCATCAAAAAACCTTGAAGGTCTTTGAGGAATAGTAAAATCCGCTTGTGTGCTCTAATCTTCATGGTCTTCGTCTATAGGTTCACAATGGTTTTCAATCGTAGCTAAGAGATGATTATAATCACTACTTTTAGCTTCTTTGAGGACTGCATCAATTTCCGCTTGCGTCCAGCCTTCACGTTTGGCTTGTCGTTGAAAGACACCCATAATCATAAAGGCATTTCCGTTAACGCCAATCAAATTGAGATTGACGGTTTTGTCAATTACTTTTTTCATTCGTATTAAATTTTAAGGTTAAAAATGTGTGTTAATCCACAGGGAAGTTGGTAGTAATAACTTCCGTTTTGGTTCTGTTTTTCTTGGATTTGGTTTGGTTGGCAGTAACCAATTGGTCTATGGTTTTTGTATGCCAACCAAACTCTTTGGTGTAAAGCGCTAATTCATCAGAAGGGTAAGAACTTAAGATGAACTTACCTTTGATATTTGATAACACTTTCAAAAGAGCAATGAAGTCTTCTCGTGTGTAATTATCATAATGTCCCATACAACTATTAAAATATGGTGGATCTATGTAATGCAGTGTTTCAGGACTATCTCTGAGCTCTATGATTTTTAGGGCATCCGTACATTCAATTTGCGTACCAACAAGACGTTCCTTGAGCTCTTGCGTAAACAGTTCTTTTTTACGTTCCCAACCCATCGCTTTGGTTCCCTTGGTATAACAACCAAAGGAACCAATACGTCCAGAAAATCCCATATTCGTCAGCACAAAGAATGCCCATGCACGTTGCAAGTCGGTAAAGAAAGTTGGTTGCTTATACATACTCAGTGCGACGTTATACACCACCCGAGAATAAGCCGTGACTTTAATCTTTGATTTTAAGGCTTCAAAATCTTCTTGAAGTACTTTGTAAAATACGGTTACAAATGCATCGGTATCGTTAATGATTTCATTGGTCGCTTTTGGTTTCAAAAAGAAGACAGCACCGCCACCTGCAAAGGCTTCAGTATAGACTGAATGCTCAGGCATTAAATCAACAATGCGCTTGGCTAAATTTTGTTTTCCGCCGTAATACGTGATTGGGGTTTTTATCATATAAGGGTGGCATCACTCCCATTTACTATCACTGTAAGACATAAAATCTTCACTGGTGATAATGAGATGGTCGAGCAAGGTTAAGTCGAGTAATTTTGAAGCTTTCTTCAGCTTTTGTGTAATGCGCTTATCAGAGTCAGAGGCTGTTAATTTTCCTGATGGATGATTGTGCGCCACGATGATAGAGGTTGCATTGGTTAATAAAGCCAATTGAAATACTTCTTTGATATTTACAGTAACGCCATTGGTCGTACCCATAGCGATTTCGCTTATGCCTAATAATTGATTGTTATTATTGAGCAAGAGCACCCAGAAGAACTCTTTATAATCGATACGCTTGGTATCTATGAACTGCCGAAGCAATCGAACTGAATTTTCAGAGGATTTTATTTTCAATTTGTCATTTAAGACAGGGCGTTTGTAATGAATTTCAACTTCGTGAAGCTGTAATTCTGAAAGAGAATTTGTCATTCGTATTAAGTTTTAAAAGTGAATTTATTGTTTTGAATAAGTGCTGAACCATTACAAAATGGTATCTGCGCTGAAGGGAACTGATGGCTTACCATCTATCATTAATTTCAGATAGATTGAATAGTTAGCAAGCGAAATAAAGTCCTCGGTTTTAAAGACAGGATAGAATTCCTTAGCCATAAGTTTGGCATCAGTAATTCCAAGCCTGAAGGCGACTATGGTTCCTACGTTTCCAAGTACACTGGCTCGAACTTGAGGGTCAAGCTGATAGAGAAATTGATTCGCTAATACCAAACCAATTTTAAACTTTCGTACTTGCGCTAACAGTTCTGCAATGAGTTCTGTTCCTGTTAAAGTTTGGAACTCGTCTATGTAAAGGAAAAATGGGGTTCGATCTTCCTCTCGAATATCAATTCGTGAAAAGGATGCCGAGGCAAGGGAAGTGAGCAGTAAGCCACCAAGGATATTAGCGACGTCTGCTCCAACGTGTCCTTTAGAAACATTAATAATTAAAATCTGCTTCTTATCAATAATAGACCTTAAGGACAGTTGTTCTTGATTTTCAATAAGTACCTTGCGAACAATAGTATGACTTAAGAAGCCACCGAGCTTGTTCATAATGGGTAACAAATCATTCGGTTTATACTTCGGAAATTCCTTCAACCAAAAGGTTTTGATGTCTTGGTTTTGAATATGGTTTAAACAGGCATCTCGATATGATTTCTCGTGTAATAGTTTTAGGACGTCCGAGAGCTTGGCTTTCGGCTGATCCAATAAAGTTAGCAAAATCATTCTGAGAATGTGTTCCATTTTCATTCCCCAAGCACTCTTCCAATTGCGCTGAAAGATTTCCAAAATATTAGAAGCTACTAGCGACCGTTTTGAAGGCGAGACACGTTTTAATGGATTGTATCCAAAATGCAATTCAGGATTTGTCACATCAAAGTAAATAATGTCTCTTTGTATAAATCGGTCTTTGAGCTTTTCATAAATCTCGCGAGAAGCGTCACCATGCACATCTACAAAGGCAAATCCACGATGTGCATCTGCATCTTGTAGCATAAGGGTTTTTAATAGTGACGTTTTACCAGTACCAGACTTTCCAAAGCAATAAAAATGAAAGAGTCTATCGGCTTGTTTAATGCCAAAGACCTTTCTATCGGTTCGGAAATTGGTACGTGCAAAGTAACTGACGTCATACAACAGGGAATGATGCCAATACATAAGAAGGGAAGGGTGTTAAATGAAATAACTATGTAATTGTATAGTTGTCGAGATTATCGACGAAAGTACTATTGCTTTATTTACAATTTATGGTATGGTTTAAAGGTCTTAATAAGGTCTTTTTTACGTTCAACTTATTACTATTATACCATATTTTCAAAAAAGAAACCGTTGAGAAAAACTCAAGGTATTTGAGCCTTGCGATTTTTTATTTTATGAATTATAATTTTATCAGTCATTTAAATACAAGAACCCCGTTGGGCGAAAGCCTCGTTGGTATTTTATATGCCAACTAAAAGGACAACGGCGGAATCTTCATTTTTTCGAATGCTTTTTCGGTATTGGAAATATGAAAGACCCGCTAGATCCTTTTTGGCGGGTCTTTTATGTTATTATGTACATTCAAAAATCTATAAAGACTTATCTTAAATGGAAACTACGACACACTAAACATACTTATGTGCCATATAAACGACAATTGGATTTACTAGCAAACTATTTAGAATCCAAAAAAGGCATTACAGAATTAAAATCAATTACCAATGATGATATCATCGATTACCATGAGTTTATGGAAGAGCAACAATATAGTGATGCCACCATAGCTTACTCAGCAAGAATTATTAGAAATTATTTTTGGTTTTGGAAAGGAAGAAAACAAACCTCCGTAAATCCTAAAGAAATTAAAGCTATTAAATTTGTTAACGCAGAAAAGGATATTGTGGATGAGGACGATTTCGAGCAATTGACTATGGTGCTAGATGAACGCTTTTCTACAGACCTTATGAAAAAACTCATTCTTCATATGCTATGGGATACTGGCATGCGTATTAGCGAATTACTCGATTTAAAACTTTCAGATATTAGCACACAAGGGAAGGATGGTTTACGAACTGCCAAAGTACGTACACGAAAAAGTATGCGCTATAATTTAGTGGTTTGGGGCGTAGATACTAATCGACTACTAAATAATTATTTAGGACTGCGATTATGTATGGATACAACGTCGGAAAATAATTATCTATTTATCAATCCTAAAACTCAGAAGAAATACACACCAAGAAGTGTACAACGTTGGATGAAGCAAATTACTGGAATGACTCTAGTTAATAAAAATATCACTCCGCATAGTTTTCGACATGGAAAGGCGAATAATATTCTGGAAAAAGGTGGAAATGTTAGAGATGTATCTGCATTGCTTAGGCACGTTGCACCTGAATCAAGTTTTCATTATTTACAACTCTCAGAATCTAGATATAAAAGTACTGCAAGTCGTTTTTTAAAAACCGCTTAAACTAAAAAGCAATCCTTAATTAGGATTGTTTTTATTTTGAAACTGATATATAATAACGTCAGCACCTTTAGCTATGAATACCAACGTTTTGATACTGTTATTACTTTACAAGTTAAGCTTGTATTTGAATGACTATCAAATACTGTTTTGTACCGAATACCCTTAGCAGGGTATAAAAATTGACCATAATAACGTCGTAAAATATATGGTACACGACAGGTATGTCGCATAACCTAATAGGGGTTTTACGACAACAATAATAGTTAATAAAAGTTGGTGTTGGTAATTTACCTAAGGTTACAAGTGTGCATAAAAATTGAATTTTAGTATGACTAAATTTTATAATGTCGTTACTCGTAAAACCGTAAACAAAGGTGATAACGACAAGCATATTTATCATAAAGTAGGTGTTGTAAAAGTGACCAATAATGGTGGTTGGTTTTTACAATTGTATCATCAGCCTGATACTAATTTTATGATTTTCCCTAATCATAATGATAATTTACCCGTGATTGATTTTGAGGTACATGAGACTGAATAATACGACGCCAGTACCTAACGCTTTTTTTGATAAGCATATTGGAAATTTGAGTGGCTCTGCTGTGCGTGTGTATCTTAAGATTGTGAGGAATCTTTTGGGATGGCGGGACGAGTTTGGTAAGGTCAAGCAGCGGGATTGGATATCACATTCGCAATTCGAAAAAACAGGATTGTCAAACCGAAGTGTTACCAACGGTATCCAGGAATTACTCGACTTAAACCTTATTCAAACCTCTGACCATATAGGCAACATTTTAAGTAACCCACAACAACGAAAACAAGCCAAACGTGTTTACTATTCATTAATACTGGATAAACCCGATAATTTTGCGTTATACAACGAAAAAACCAAAGAAAACCAAACGCAAAAAATGCGTTCTACAAAAGAAATTTCTTTACCAAAGTACAACGTAAATGAACGTATTCCAGACCATATACGCATTGAACAAATAAAGCACGAACAAGAACGAAAGCAATTACAAAGAGATAGCTGGTTATAGCTATTTTTTTATTTCTCTGTTAAAAGCTTACGCTTTTAATTGACGATGAGCAGATTATTTAAAAGAGGGAAATTAATTCTTACAGAATGATTAAACACAATAATTGTAATTTTTTTCATTCAATTATGCCTCAGTTTCCTAAATATTGTACCGCATCTCATCTTTATAATGTGATGCATCATGTCGTGTGTAACTTTTGCTCATATAAACCAAAAATTACACATTATGATTATTGCAATTATCCTCGCTATCCTTGTTATCGTAGCTATTTTTAAAAAAGGTATTCCAACGCTTCATGCACATTGGAACACCCTTATCGATGAGTTTGATTACTCCACTAAAGACTTCTATGAAAAACTTACCGAAGAACTGAAGTCTCATGGTATTGAAAAGATACGTATTACATCAAAACTAATCAGTACTGGAAATGCCATGTCTCGTAAACGCCTATACCTCAGGGTTTCTTGGAAGAACTATACTTATGATTGCTGTCTAGCACCGTATGGAAAAGGCACCTTCATATCATGGTGGATGTACAGCAAAAAAACTGGATTTGAGTTATTAGTATCTAAAATTCCATTTGTGGGCGGATATCTGGTAAGAGCCTTTTTTCCTGTTACGTATTACACCGTTGATACTTCTTCCATGTTTATGACCTACGCACAATCATCGGTCGTTAAAGTTATAGATGATATTACTAAAGAAAAAGGTGTGAGGTCATTAACCGAAGCAGACAAAAAACCCATCATGAGAGACATCTTTAATCGATAGGTGTATGACCGCAAGTGAACAAGTCACCCTCCATTTTTACCAGTGGGACTATCGTTATCGTGGTTACTATTTAAATGATATTCCAGTTGATATTGAACCACCGTACAAACCATTTTTTCAAGGTTTAGAAAAAGCAACACCATTTGTCGATGATGGTGTTGCTCCTTCGTTATTTAAACAAATAACCAACCTTATTGCTCCTCCACCAAAGAAAAAGGATGTAGCTGTAGAAGAAGAGGTACTTGTTCCATATACTCTTGATGTCAATGATGCTCCAGAACTTGTTGGTTTTTCATTTCGATTTCCATTTAATGAGGAAATAAAAGCGGTTCAAAATGAAGCCTTTCTCAACATGCTTTCATACTCAAACTATCCACTCGTATTTGAGATAGTTGGAACAGGTGAGTATATTACTTTTCAATTTGTGTGTGACAGAAGTGATGAGAAAAGACTCCAATCTCAAATCAAAGCCTACTTTCCATCAGTTATCTACACAGCTATTGATATTGATACTTTTTGCTTTGATAGGAATAGGAATATTGCCATCTGCGATTTTGCAGTTAATGATGAATTTGTCCGCCCCATTGCAACAAGTGACAACTTTAACATTGACCCCTTAACATCAATCATTGCGACCTTTGATTCATTACAGAACGATGAGGTTGCTGTATTTCAGATGCTCTTTAAGGGTATTAGCTCACCACTTACAAGTGATATACCATATTCAGTTTCTGATGGTCGAGGTGGAAGCTTTTTTGAAGGGTCACCTGAAATGCTTCTATGTGCAAAAGATAAAATTGCTAATTCACTTTTTTCTGTGGTACTGCGTATTGCATCTCAAGGAAGAAATGATAGGCAGAGCCAAAGCATCGCAACCGAACTGGCTCGGAATATATCACAAGTATCATCATCAGGATTCAACAAACTCATACCTCTTTCAAATGAAGGTTACAGCTATGACTTTCATGAGTACAATCTACACAAACGCTTAAGCAATAGATTGGGCTTCATTCTTAATGCAAAAGAACTTTCAACGTTCTGCCACTATCCAAACAAGACCGTGGTATCTCAAAAACTACAGTCCAATCAAGGCAAAACAAAAGATGCCCCATCATCAGTACGTAATCAAAAATATCTATTTGGTATCAATTCACATAACGGAATTGAAACTGAAGTGATGCTCAATGATGAAATGCGATTGAGACACACGCATATCATCGGTGCCACTGGTGTTGGAAAATCGACCTTGATTGCCAATATGTTGATTAAAGATATGAAACAAGGTAATGGTTGTGCTTTGTTCGACCCTCATGGAGATATTGTTGAAGATGTTTTGGCTCGTGTACCAGAGAACAGAAAAGATGATGTTATTCTCATTGACCCATCGGACAGCGAATTTGCTATTGGATTTAATCTACTGGGCGCAACTACTGATGCCGAAAAAATTGTGCTTAGTTCAGATTTAGTATCATCATTTAAACGTCACGCCACCGCTTGGGGTGATAATATGTCTGCTGTGCTATCAAATGCTATCAATACCTTTTTAGAAAGTAGTCGAGATGGAACACTCATTGAACTCAAACGTTTTTTACTTGAAGATAGTTTTAGAAATGAATTTTTAACTTCGGTTGAAGACCCTTCGATTCATTACTATTGGAATAACGAGTACGCCATGGTGCGAAAGGGTATAGCACCACTTCTAACAAGAATAGATACCTTTTTGCGACCGAAGATAGTTCGGTATATGTTGGCACAAACTAAAGGTGTTGATTTTAGAGCCTGTATTGAAGAAAAAAAGATTGTTCTAATCAAACTCTCACAAGGTCTGATTGGTGAGGAAAATAGCTTCCTATTAGGCTCTATGTTCCTCTCGAAGTTTAATCAAGTCGCACAAGGACGGCAGTCATTGGCAAAACAAGAGCGTTATCCATATTACATCTATCTTGATGAATTTCAGAACTTCATAACACCAAGTATCACTCGGATATTAAGTGGTGCAAGAAAATATGGTCTTGGGTTAGTGTTAGCCCATCAAGAATTGGCACAGATTGATGATACCAAGACCTTAAATTCAGTAATTTCAAACCCATATATCCGTATCTGTTTCAGGTTGGGTGATGTTGATGCTAAACGCTTGGAATCTGGTTTCTCATACTTTGAGCAAGATAATTTACAGAGTCTTGGTATTGGACAAGCTATTATGCGAGTAGGTTCTTCAGCTAATGATTTCAATATTCAAACCTTTCCATTGGAAACTAATAGAGGTCAGTCGGACGAGCTACGAAATCATATTGTTGATAGTACAAGAACGAGATACGCTACCTCTAAGAATAAACTTGATGAGCTTTTGGTTTCACTATTACCTAAACAAACTCAATTCAAAAAAGCTGAAAAAAAGGCAAAAGTTGTTGAGTTAATTAAGGATGAACCAAGTACTAAAAAAACAGAAAAAAGTATTGATGCTCAAATAGAAGAGATTTCATCAATAACCAAGCCTGTTTCAGAGCAGAAAAAAGAACAATACCTCAAACAGGCGCAGGAACAAGAAGAACTACGAAAGCATCGCTCACTGCAAAACTATATTAAACGAGTAGCTGAGCAACGTGGTTATCGTGTGCATATTGAAGAAGAACTCCCTAATGGAAAACGTGTTGACGTTGGACTCTTTAAAAATGATGTTCGTATTGCTATTGAAGTTTCGGTATCAAACTCAAATAGCTATGAAGCCCAAAATATTAAGAAGTGTATAGATCATGACTATCAGATTGTGTACCTCGTATCTGAAAGTGAGGTGCACTTAAAGAACATTAAAAAGGAAGTAGCAAAAATTCTTGAGTTAAAGCATCGAAAAAAAGTGTTCTATCTCAAGCCAGACGAACTCATTTCATATTTAGATATACCAAGAGAGGAAAATGAAACAGCACCACCAAAACGTGTTAAGGGATGGCGTGTTGATGTGAATTACCATCCTGATGATGCCAAGAATATGGCGAGTTCAAGTATTAGCCAAAAACTCAAAAACCTCCTTAAAAAGAAAAAGTAACACACCCTTGCGTGTGTCACTTTCTAACGCTAGTTTAGACTTAAAACCACGTAATATGAGAACAAAAGAAGTAGGTGTTTGGATACGAGTTTCTACCGAAGACCAAGCACGAGGTGAATCACCAGAGCACCATAAAGAACGAGCCTTTGCGTATGCAAAGGCAAAAGGATGGAAGGTAAAAGAAGTGTATGATTTAGCAGGCGTATCAGGTAAATCGGTGATGGAACATCCCGAGGCACAACGAATGCTTTTTGATATTCGTCAAGGAAATATTACTGGCTTAATCTTTTCCAAGATTGCAAGGTTAGCTCGTAACACGAAACAACTCTTGGAGTTTTCAGATATTTTCAGAAATTATAATTCTGACCTTATCTCCATTTACGAAAACATCGATACGAGTTCTCCAGCGGGGAGACTTTTTTATACCATCATTTCTGCAATGGCGGAGTGGGAGCGTGAAGAAATAGCATCACGAGTAAAACAATCTGTTGAGATTAGAGCAAAGATGGGAAAGAAACTCGGTGGTCAAGCACAATTTGGTTACAGGTGGAATGGCAATGAATTAGAATTGCACCCAGAAGAAGCACCGATTAGAAAGATGATGTATGAACTCTTTTTGAAAGAGGAACGAAAAACGACGGTGGCTACTATGCTCAATGATATGGGCTATCGTACACGAAGCGGAGCAAAATTTTCTCGTGGAGTTGTTAAACGATGGCTTCGTGACCCAATCTCAAAAGGAATGAGAAGAGCAAATTATCTTCAGCAAAATCCACTAACTAAATCTAATGAACTTAAACCTCAAGAAGAATGGTACTTCCACTCATGCCCAGCTATTGTATCAGAAGAACTATGGCAACAAGTAAATGATATTCTTGATGAACAGGATAAAAGTAGAAAACCCGTCCTTAATCGGAAGGTGCATATATTCACAAATTACATCTACTGTCACTGTTCTAATCGAATGAATGTGAGGTCTCGTTTAACGCATTACAAATGTGTAAGCAAAGAGTGTAACAATAAAATACGACGTGATGATTTAGAGGAAGCATTTAAAAGTAGGCTCAATAGTTTTTTGAAAGATAAGCGAGAGTTAGCAAAATATTTTCAGCATTCAGAAAAGGCTCTGAAGAATAAAGAAAAGAAATACGAGTTACTTAAATCGGAATTAGGTAAACAAAAAGATGAGCTTAAAAATTTATTACATTTACACTCAAGTGGTCAAATACCAACTGATGCATTTAAGGAGTACCACGATGTTCCCTACAAGAAATCAAAGAAGTTAGAGCAACAAATTTTGAAACTTGAAAGTGAAATTGCAAGTGACTCCATCAGACAAAATTCGACTTCTTTTATTATTGATAATTCAAAAGAAATATATAATAAGTGGGACAGTTACAACAGGGACACCAAACGGGATATTATCGAGACCGTCCTCGATACTATAGTAATTGGACACGACACTATCAGCTTCAATTTGAAGCGTCTTACTCCTCCGAAAACTACGTTTTCCGAATTAGGGGAAAATGGGGGACAAAACGATTGCCAAGTATTTTGCCGCCAATGACCTTGCATGAAGCTTTGGAGACAACTAAAATTCACTCTGTAGTTGGTCGTGTAAAAGCGCACTCAGGATTAATGGCACAACGTCCGTTTAGAAGTCCACATCATACCATATCAAACGTAGCCTTAGTCGGTGGAGGAAGTTATCCGCAACCAGGTGAAATTTCCTTATCACATAATGGTGTCTTGTTTTTGGACGAACTACCAGAATTTAAACGTGAAGTTTTGGAAGTGATGCGTCAACCATTAGAAGATAGAGAAGTAACCATTTCTCGTGCAAAGTTTACGGTAACCTATCCAAGTTCTTTTATGTTGGTAGCAAGTATGAATCCGAGTCCGAGCGGATTTTTCAATGACCCAGATGCGCCAATAACTTCGAGTCCAGCAGAAATGCAACGTTATATGGGAAAAATTTCAGGTCCTTTATTAGATAGAATAGATATTCATATTGAAGTGACTCCAGTACCCTTTGAAAAATTATCAGACGAGCGAAAAGGCGAATCTTCTGTTGAAATTAGAAAGCGAGTCACCAAAGCGAGAGAACTCCAAACCAACCGCTTCAAAGACTTAGAAAATGTCCATTACAATGCACAAATGAATACAAAACAAATTCGAAAATATTGCAAGCTAGATGAAGCTTCTCTTCAACTCTTAAAATCCGCAATGGAACGTTTAAATCTTTCTGCAAGAGCATATGACAGAATTCTCAAAGTAGCTCGTACTATCGCAGATTTAGAAAATGTAGAACAACTCACTGGTGCACATATCAGTGAAGCGATTCAATATCGTAGTTTAGACCGAGATGGTTGGTTAGGATAGAATGAAAAATTTATTTAAAAATATTGGTCCAGGTCCATTAGTAGCTGCGGCATTTATTGGTCCAGGTACTGTGACGTTATGTACTTTAGCAGGTATTAATTTTGGTTTCGGTTTACTTTGGGCATTGTTACTTTCAATTTTTGCAACTGTAATTTTACAAGAAATGGCAGCGCGATTAGGAATCGTAACTCAAAAAGGATTGTCCGAAACTTTGCGCGAAGAAGTGCAACATCCTATTCTAAAAACATTAATTGTAACTCTTATTTTATCCGCAATTGTCATTGGTAATGCAGCTTACGAAGCCGGAAATATTTCTGGCGGTGCTTTAGGTATTGAAACTTTATTTGGCAAATTTAAGTTTGCGGGCTTAGATGTTTGGCCAATCTTAATTGGTATTTCAGCGTTTGTAATGCTGTGGATAGGCAATTATAAAGTTATTGAACGCTCACTAATTGCTTTGGTTGTTCTCATGAGTTTAGCCTTTATAGTCACAGCTATTTTAACAAAACCAGATATAACAGCTGTTTTTAAAGGTTTATTTACTCCACGAATTTCAAATCAAAATATTTTAACGGTTATTGGCTTAATAGGCACAACCGTTGTGCCTTACAATATCTTTTTACACGCGTCTTTAGCAAAGACCAAGTGGGATAGTAAGTCCGATTTAAAATACGCCCGAAAAGACACAATTATTGCCGTAGTTCTCGGCGGAGTTGTCTCCATGTGTATCGTCATTTGTGCTGCAGCAGTAAATCAAAAAAACATTGCAAATGCAGCAGATTTAGCTTTAGGTTTACAGCCTTTATTTGGAGAATTTGCAGGCTTTTTTTTATCTATAGGACTATTTGCCGCGGGAATCACAAGTGCTATTGCAGCACCATTGGCCGCAGCTTTCGTAACATCTGGTTGTTTGGGTTGGAAAAGTAATTTAAAGTCAAAAAAATTCCGAATGGTTTGGGCGTTCATTCTGCTTTTAGGCGTTGTGTTTTCTTCGGTAGGTTTTAAATCTATTGAAATTATAAAGTTTGCCCAAGTCGCCAATGGCCTATTATTACCAATAATAGCAGGCGTTTTATTGTGGATAATGAATAAATCTAATATTCTCGGACCTCATAAAAACGCTCTAATTCAGAATATTTTAGGAATTGTAATCTTTGCCGTAACCATATTCCTCGGCGGAAAAACCATTTTAAGCGTTTTTAATGTCATTTAAAATAAAAATAGATATCAATGCAGATGTTGGCGAAGGTATGGGCAACGAAGCTTTGCTGATACCATATTTATCGTCCTGCAACATTGCTTGTGGCGGTCATGCTGGAAATATGGAAACCATGAGGCGTGTCGTAAAACTAGCAAAAAACCATCGTGTTAAAATTGGAGCACATCCTTCATTTCCTGATAAAGAAAATTTTGGACGAGTATTTATGGAAATTTCAAATGATGATTTATATCAAAGTTTAAAATCTCAAATTAAAAATCTTTTAAAAATTGTTGAAGACGAAGGTTTAGAATTGCATCATATAAAACCACACGGAGCTCTTTATAACCTAGCTGCAAAGGATAAAAATACAGCTGATATTATTGTGAATGTTATTTCGGATTTTTCAAAAAAAATTAAACTTTATGCACCTCCAAATTCAATCATTTCTAAAGTGGCAAAAGCGCAAAATATTGAAGTCGTTTTTGAGGGTTTTGCAGACCGAAATTACAACGAAGATTTATCATTAGTTTCACGTCAAAAAAATGATGCCTTAATCACAAAAAAAGAAGCCTTTTTAGAGCATGTTTTAAAGATGGTTTTAGAGCGAAAAGTAAAGTGTGTAAATGGAGTGGAAGTAGAGCTGAATATAGATACGATTTGTATACATGGTGATACTGAAAATGCCCATGAAATTTTACTGTATTTGCATGAAAATTTAATGGCGAATAACATTCAAATAAAATAAAAATATTGAAATATAATTTAAAATACCGTCAGTTTAGTGAGCGTTCAATTTTAATTGTATGGCCATCAAAAATTGACGAAATTATACTTCAAGATGTTTTATTTTTTAAAGAAGTGATTCAAAATAAGTATATTAAATTAAAACTTCAAGTAAATAACACATATAATTCAATATTAATTATTTATCCTTTTGTCATTGAAAATATCAATGGTAAGTTTTTGGAGCTGAAAGCGTTATATAATTCATCAAAAAGTATTAAAAAGCTAAAGTCTACCGTTTGGGAAATTCCTGTTTGTTATGATGATGAATTTGGTTTTGATTTAGAATTACTGTCTAAAGAAAAATCACTTTCAAAAGCAGAAATTATACAGCGACATTCCCAACCATTTTACACAATTTTTTTTATAGGGTTTTTACCTGGTTTTTTGTATCTCGGTGGATTGGATAAATCGCTTCATTTTAGTCGTAAATCTACACCGAATTTAAACATTAAAAAAGGTGCTGTTGGTATTGGTGGAAATCAGACAGGAATTTATCCAAAAAACAGTCCTGGCGGATGGCATATAATTGGCAATTCGCCCGTCGATTTTTTCGACCTAAAAAGTGACGAAATTTGTTTTGCTAAACCTGGTGATAAAATTAAGTTTCAATCAATTTCAAAATCGGAATTTTCCAAAATTTCTAATGATATAAAAGATGGAGCTTTCAGGCTAAAATCTTATGCTTATGATTAAGGTTTTAAAATCGGGTTTATCATCCTCAATTCAAGATTTAGGAAGATTAGAGTATCGAGATTTTGGAGTTCCTCATTCTGGAGCGATGGATATGAAGTCTATGGAAACAGCAAATTTATTGTTAGGAAATTCATTAAATGATGCCGTTTTAGAAATGACTATGATAGGCGCAACACTTCAATTTCTGGTTTCAACATCAATTGTAATTTCTGGAGCAGACATGTCGCCTGAATTAAATGGAAAGCTTATTTTAAGTAATAGAGTAATTTTGGTAAATAGTGGAGATGTTTTAAGTTTCTCTACAGTCGCGTCTGGCTTTTTTACTTATCTTGCGGTTTATGGTGGTTTTAAAACGGAAATGGTTTTAAATAGTAGAAGTTTTTACGATGATATCACTAAAAAATCTAGAATTCAGGATGGTGATATTTTAAAAATTTCAGAATTCTCTTCGCTATTTTATACGAACAACACAAATTCAAAAATTAAATCTTATGATTTTACAATTTCAGAATTAGATGTTTTTAAAGGACCAGAATTTGATATGCTCGTTAAAGAGAACCAAAACAAATTATTGACTTCAGAATTCAAAGTTTCAAAATTTTATAACCGAATGGCGTATCAATTGGAATCTAAAATTCAGAATAATTTAAAATCTATATTAACGTCGCCAGTTTTACCAGGTACTGTACAATTGACACCTTCTGGTCAATTAATAGTTTTAATGCGAGACTGTCAGACAACTGGTGGTTACCCGAGAGTTTTGCAATTTTCTGAAAAAGCTATTAATCTCTTAGCCCAGAAAAAGGAAAGAGATAAAGTAAAATTTAATTTAATAGAATTCCCCTAAACTATTTGCGGTTGCTGAGCTGAGTCGAAGCACAAGCATCCCAAACAGGATCTTTAGGTAATGGTGCAATTATTTTAATTGGCTCTCTTTTTACAGGATGAACAAATTCTAACTGTCTTGCATGTAAACTTATGCTTCCATCTTTGTTACTGCGATCAAAGCCATATTTTAAATCACCTTTAATCGGACATCCAATTTTAGAGAGTTGACTTCTTATTTGATGGTGTCTTCCTGTTTCAAGATTGATTTCTAACAAAAAATAGTTGTCTAATTGTTGTTTAATTTCGTAATGAAGAATGGCTTTTTTGCTGTCATCAATCTCCTTATTATGCGCAGTAGATTTATTATTTTTTGGGTTCTTTTTTAACCAATTAATTAACGTGTCTTTCGGTTTTGGTGGCTGATTTTTAACTAAAGCCCAATAAGTTTTTTTGGCTTTTTTTTCTGCAAATAGTTTGTTTAATCTTGGAAGCGCTTTGCTTGTTTTTGAAAATAAAACAATACCAGTAGTAGGTCTGTCTAAACGGTGTACCACGCCTAAATATACGTTGCCAGGTTTGTTATATTTTTCGGCAATATATTCTTTAACAACATCGCTCAACGGTTTGTCACCAGTTTTATCGCCTTGTACAATATCACCAGCACGTTTATTAATCACGATGATGTGGTTATCTTCGTAAAGAACTTGAAGGTTATTTTTGTTGGAGTGGTTTTTAAGAGACAAATCAGTAATACTATTTTAATAACATTGCGTCTGAGTAAGAGTTCCTTCCCTTTGGGAAGGTTAGGATGGGTTTAGTATTGCTCCTTTTCATTAGGGAAATCTTTTGATTTTACATCATTTACATATTGCCCAATTGCATTTGTCATGTCGTCGTATAAGTTCATATATCGGCGTAAAAAGCGTGGATTAAATTCGTGTGTCATACCAATCATATCATGCAAAACAAGAACTTGACCATCAACGCCATCGCCAGCTCCAATGCCAATAACTGGTATAGAAACACTTTCTGCAACTTCTCTGGCTAAAGTGGCAGGTATTTTCTCTAAAACAATGGCAAAACAACCTGCTTTTTCAAGCATTAATGCATCTTCTTTTAGTTGTTCGGCCTCTTGTTCTTCTTTTGCTCGAACGGTATAAGTTCCAAATTTATAAATTGATTGTGGTGTTAAACCTAAATGACCCATAACTGGAATTCCAGCATTTAAAATTCGCTTTATAGATTCTTTAATTTCTTTGCCACCTTCAAGTTTTACCGCGTGACCTCCAGATTCTTTCATAATTCTAATTGCAGAACGTAAGGCTTCTTTCGGGTCACTTTGGTATGTCCCGAATGGTAAATCTACAACTACCAAAGCGCGCTCAATAGCTCTGACTACTGATGAAGCATGGTAAATCATTTGGTCTAAAGTAATCGGTAAAGTCGTCTCATGACCAGCCATAACGTTACTCGCAGAATCACCAACTAAAATAACATCAACACCAGCGCCATCAACGATTTTAGCCATTGTATAATCGTAAGCGGTAAGCATAGATATTTTTTCGCCCTTTGACTTCATATCGACAAGGGTTTTAACGGTGATTCTTTTATATTCTTTTTTAGCTACAGACATAATTTGTATTTGTTATTGTCAACTTAAGTGCAATAAAAAACTTTTATAGAAACATCTCAACAAAAAGTTTCAATAGTACTAAACGTGACAGAATCTTATTTTTTTATTAGAGGATTGATTTTCTTTGTAACGTAAAAATAGTCAGATTTACGAAACTATTGTTTAACTTTCAATTGAAATATAATTTTTGAAATCATGAAATCACAAATTTTAATTCTAATAATATCGCTTTTTTTAAGTTTTGGCTATTCGCAATCACAACAAGATGAACAAGTAAAACAAACAATTGAAGAGTTTTTTGAAGCGTTTCACAAACAAGACACTGTAAAATTGAAAGCGATGGCAATGGGAGATATTAACATGCAATCCATTTCCGTAAATAAAGAAGGAAAAACGCTGTTAGATACAAGCAATTACAGTGATTTTTTGAAGAATATCGCATCAATACCTAACAACAAATCTTTTAGAGAAAAACTATTAGGATTTGATATTAAAATTGATGGAAATATGGCAAATGCTTGGACACCATACGAATTTTACTTTGATGGAAATTTTAGCCATTGTGGCGTAAATTCGTTTCAACTAGCAAAAGATGATGGTAAATGGAAAATTATTTATTTGGTCGACACGCGAAGACGTGAAGGTTGTGCGCCAAATTCCAAAAATTAAATTTCAAATTCGTAAGTTTTAAAAAAATGAAAATTGGTAGCTGAGCGAAGTGGAAGCTAACAATCACTCATATTCACCTGAACCGCCAAACCGCCTTCACTCGTTTCTTTATACTTTGAAGTCATATCCTTTGCGGTTTCCCACATTGTAGCAATTACTTTATCCAGTGGAATTTTCACATTTTTTGGGTCAGAGTCTAATGCCATCTCGCAAGCATTAATTGCTTTTATCGCGCCCATAGCATTACGCTCAATACAAGGAATTTGTACTAACCCACCAATGGGATCGCAGGTCATACCTAAATGATGTTCCATAGCAATTTCTGCAGCAATTAGTACTTGTTCTGGTGTGCCACCCATAAGCTCAGTTAAAGCGCCAGCTGCCATTGCAGATGATACTCCTATTTCGGCTTGGCAACCGCCCATTGCGGCAGAAATTGTGGCACCTTTTTTAAATAAGCTTCCTATTTCTCCAGCAACTAAAAGAAATTTTTTGATGTCATCAAAATTTCCATCGTGGTTTTCTATAACTAAATAATACATTAAAACAGCCGGAATAACGCCTGCGCTTCCATTAGTTGGTGCTGTAACTACTCGACCAAGTGATGCATTAACTTCATTTACTGCTAAAGCAAAACAAGAGACCCATTTTAAAATTTGTCTAAATTTTACTTCGGTATTTCTTATGGCAGCAATCCATTCTAAAGCATTTGAGTATTCCTTATTTCCTTTTAGTTTTTCATGAGTTTCAAAAGCACGACGAACAACATTTAAACCACCTGGTAAAATACCTTGGGTATGACAACCTGTGTACATACTGTCTAGCATAACATCCCAAATAGCTCTAAATTTATCATCAATTCTTTCTGGGTCTCGAAGAGATAATTCATTTTTAAGAACAACCTCACTAATGCTTAGGTTTTCGGCATTACAATGTGCAATGATATCTGTTGCTTTTTGTGTTGGGAACGGAAAAGCATTAAACTTTTCAATTTGGCGTTTGGCACGTTTTCGTTCTTCTTGTACAACGAATCCACCACCAATAGAGTAGTAGGTGTCAGTTACTTTTTTTCCGTTTCTTAATTCAGCTCTAAATTTTATACCATTAGGATGAAATTTTAGAAAACGTTTTTTAAAATTTATATTTTCAGTTAAACTGAAGGGAATTTGTTTTTCAGAATTTAATTTTAGTTGATTAAAAGTTTTTACCAATTCAATTTCATCTGCAATAGCTTCTATTGGAAATGTCACTGGGTCAGTACCTAATAATCCCATGACTACAGCAACATCTGTTGCGTGCCCTTTTCCTGTTAATGATAGCGAACCGTACAAATCCACAGAAACAGAAGCTACCATTGTAAACTGCTCTAAACGTTGCAGTTTTTCAATCCACATTTTAGCAGCGCGCCAAGGTCCAAGCGTGTGCGAACTCGATGGGCCAACGCCTATACTTAGCATATCAAAAACAGAAATACTTTCCATTAACGAAATTGATTTAGTTTCGCGGCAAATATACAGTTTGTTGTAATAAAAAAAGCCTGAAACTGAGTTCAGGCTTTTAATGTTTTTTTTAGTTATTGTTTATCGTCTAGGAAAACTTTCAATATTGTATGTCTCTATAACGTTATTAATATCAGAATAATCTGCGCGACCCACATTATTTGCCGGTATTACAACGACTCTAAAAACTTGGTCTTGGGTCCATACATTAGCCAAACCATCTAAATCAGAACCTTCTAAAAAGAATCTTACATCAAATAGTGTAAAATCAAAATTATACACTAAATCATTACCATCTTCAAAAATTACAGTCTGCGGCATCAAACGCCAAATTTCTGTACCATCATCAAGAGTATCCCATAAAATATAAACAAGTGTAATATCTGTTTGTGATACGTCAAAACCATAAGCTTCTACATATTCGTAATTATTCGCAGCGTTAAAATCTACCACTATCTCAAAAGATGGAGGAATGGCTATCCCATCGCGTCCATCTTGACCATCAAAGCCATCAAATCCTGGAGGTCCTTGTGGTCCTTCGCAAGAGGTTAATATAAAAGTAAAAGCAGTGATAAATGTAAGTATACGTTTCATAATGTCTAAGGTTTTTCTTCTATGTATCAAATGTTATACCATAAATGAAGTTGAACTCGAACTCAAACTTGAATTTGAAACTGAAAACAGATTTCGCTTCAAACTTTAACTTCAAATTAGATTTTAGTTACTGAGCGAAGTTGAAGTGCAAATTTACAAATGTGACATCCTGTCATATTTTTTCTGATGGCATAATCATTGACTTATACAAACCGTAATTAATAATAAAATTTAGTTTCAGTTTGGTTGGTTTCAAACTGAAACATTTAAAACTATAAAACAAGTTATGAGTAAGATTATTGGAATTGACTTAGGAACAACCAACTCTTGCGTTTCTGTAATGGAAGGTAATGAGCCAGTTGTAATTCCTAATGCAGAAGGTAAACGCACCACACCTTCAGTAATTGCTTTCGTAGAAGGCGGTGAAATTAAAGTGGGTGACCCAGCAAAAAGACAAGCAGTAACTAACCCTACAAAAACGGTTTATTCAATTAAACGTTTTATGGGTAATAAGTATTCTGAATCTAAGAATGAAGCAGAACGCGTACCATATAAAGTGGTAAAAGGTGATAATGATACACCACGAGTAGATATCGATGGTCGTTTATACACACCACAAGAATTATCTGCTATGATTCTTCAGAAAATGAAGAAAACTGCTGAAGATTATTTAGGACAAGATGTATCTCGTGCAGTAATTACTGTACCTGCTTATTTTAATGATGCGCAACGTCAAGCTACTAAAGAAGCTGGTGAGATTGCAGGTCTTAAAGTAGAACGAATCATCAATGAGCCAACAGCAGCAGCTTTGGCTTACGGAATGGACAAAAAAGGTACTGACCAAAAAATCGTTGTTTTCGATTTTGGTGGTGGTACGCATGATGTATCTATTCTAGAATTAGGTGATGGTGTATTTGAAGTATTATCTACAGATGGTGATACACACTTAGGTGGTGACGATGTAGACGAAAGAATTATAGATTGGTTAGCCGAAGAGTTTATTAAAGATGAAGACATGGACTTACGTAAAGACCCAATGGCTTTACAACGTCTTAAAGAAGCTGCTGAAAAGGCTAAGATTGAGTTATCTTCATCGTCGCAAACAGAAATCAACTTGCCTTACGTTACAGCAACGGCAAGCGGACCAAAACACTTAGTGCGTACATTAACACGCTCTAAATTCGAGCAGTTAATTGATGATTTAATCAAAAGAACCATAGAGCCATGTGAGTCTGCATTAAAAGCGGCAGGTTTATCAAAATCAGATATCGATGAGATTATCTTAGTTGGTGGTTCTACACGTATTCCAGCAGTACAAGAAGCTGTAGAGAAATTTTTCGGAAAAGCGCCAAGTAAGGGTGTAAACCCAGATGAGGTTGTATCTCTAGGAGCAGGAATACAAGGTGGTGTTTTAACAGGTGATGTAAAAGACGTTCTTTTATTAGATGTAACACCATTATCACTTGGTATCGAAACTATGGGTAATGTAATGACAAAGTTGATTGAAGCTAATACGACAATCCCAACGAAGAAGTCACAAGTATTCTCAACCGCAGCAGACAATCAGCCATCGGTAGAAATTCACGTATTACAAGGTGAGCGTCCAATGGCAGCAGATAACAAAACAATTGGTCGTTTCCATTTAGATGGTATTCCACCAGCAAAAAGAGGAACGCCACAAATTGAAGTGACGTTTGATATTGATGCCAATGGAATTATCAAAGTATCTGCTGAAGATAAAGCAACAGGAAAGAAACAAGATATCCGTATCGAAGCATCTTCTGGATTAACAGAGGAGGAAATTGCTAAAATGAAAGCTGAAGCTGAAGCAAATGCAGATGCAGATGCTAAGGCAAAAGAAACAGCTGAAAAGTTGAATCAGGCGGATGCAATGATTTTCCAAACGGAAAGTCAGTTATCAGAATTTGGTGATAAATTATCTGATGATAAAAAGAAGCCAATCGAAGATGCTTTAGAAGAATTAAAAAAAGCTTATGAGACTAAAGATATCGCGGTCATTGAGCCAGCTTTAGAGAAAATCAACGAGGCTTGGAAAGTTGCTTCCGAAGAAATGTACAAAGCACAGCAAGAAGCTGGTGGTGCTCCACAAGGTGGATCAACAGATGCTGGTGCAGGAGCAAAAGGACAAGCAGCTGAAGCTACTGACGACGTAGAAGACGTAGACTTCGAAGAAGTCAAGTAACCTGTACTAAGCGAAATCGAAGTATAGATACTCAAGAGGTGAAATAAGTGAAATAGTATTTTGCTTTTTGCAAAATGCGTTATTGAACTTATCCCGAAATTATTTCGAAATCTCGAAAAAGTCTTGAATAATTAAAATCCCAACAGAAATGTTGGGATTTTTTTATGAGTTAATTTTATATCGTAGTGCGCTACTTTATCCGTATTTACATTTCTATCTTTAAAAAATATATAAATCAATCAATTATGAAAATAAAAGCATACGCAGCAAAAGAAGCCAAAGGTAAATTAGAAAAGTTCGAATATGAACTTGGAAAAATAGGAAACGAACAAGTAGATATTAAAGTTCATTATTGCGGACTTTGCCACAGCGATATCAGCATGATAAATAATGATTGGGGTATGTCCCAATATCCCTTAGTGCCAGGTCACGAAATCGTCGGCGAAGTGCTCAACGTTGGTAGTGAAGTTAAAGGCATTAAAAAAGGCGATAAAGTCGGAATGGGTTGGTACAGTGCATCGTGTATGCATTGCAACCAATGTATGGATGGCAAACAACATTTGTGTGGTGATGCCGAAGGTACTATTATTGGTCGTCATGGCGGATTTGCAGATGTGGTACGCGGACATTGGTCATGGGCTACATTACTACCAGATGGTATAGATATGGCAAAAGCAGGACCTTTGTTTTGTGGCGGAATAACGGTTTTTAATCCAATCGTGCTTTCAGGTGTAAAACCAACAGATAAAGTAGGTGTCATTGGTATAGGTGGTTTAGGACATATGGCTCTAAAGTTTTTAAAAGCTTGGGGTTGTGAGGTTACAGCATTTACATCTAATAAAGATAAGTCCGAAGCTCTTAAAAAAATGGGTGCTCATCACGTAGTAGATTCTACAAATTCTGATGAATTAAAAGATATTGAAGGTACTTTAGACTTTATAATGAATACAACTAATGTAAAATTAGATTGGGATGCATTTTTAACCACACTAGCACCACAAGGAAAATTACATACTGTTGGAGCAGTTTTAGAACCTATGGAAATTCCAGCGTTTAGTATGATTTCTGGCGAAAAATCAGTCGGAGGAAGTCCACTAGGTAGTATTGCATTAACACGTAAAATGTTAGAATTTTGTGTACGCCACGATATTTATCCGACTGTAGAAGAATTTAAAATGGAAGATGTTAATGAAGCAATACATCATTTAGAAGAAGGAAAAGCTCGTTTTAGAGTAGTATTAAAAGCATAATTATTTATATCTCAAAAATTTTAAAATGAGATTAAAGAATTAGAGCTGAAATAATTTATTAATTTTTAAAATATAATATTATGAACAAAGAACAATTTAAAGGAAAATGGAATCAAATTAAAGGAGATTTTAAACAGAAGTATGGAAAAGTTACTGAAGATGAATACAAAGAATCTGAAGGCGATTTAGATAAATTAGCTGGAAAAATTCAAGAAAAATATGGTAAAACCAAAGAAGAAATAAAAGAAGAAATCAGTAATTGGTAATTTTATTTCTTAAAATTTAAGCGTTTCTAAATGTAAAATTTAGAAACGCTTTTTTATTTTTAATAATTAAAATACAATTTAATAAGTTGAAATGGGAAAAGTAAAAACTCTTTGGTTTTTATTTTGGTGCCACCTTTTTCAATCCAAATATCTAAAGGTTCCTCTTTAATAAAATTCTCAAAATTTGAATGGGTTTTTTTATAGCGTAGAAGCAATTCTACATCAAATAACCATTTAGTTTTAAAGGGGTTTTCAAATAGTTCTTTTGCCAAATTAAATTGAATAATTTTTGCTCCACATTGGGTGTCATAAATAGGTGTTTTTAAAATAATTTGACTCACAATTGTAGCGAAAATTCTACCAAAATAGTGTCTAGTTTTAGAGCGCACGATGGTGTTACTAATCAACTTTATTCGAGAGCCTAATAAAAATTTTATATCAGTGTTTATTTCAGCAATTTTAATTAATCTATGTATTTCAGAAAACGGAACAGCTAAATCTGCATCCATATACCCAACATAATTATAATTTTTAGCTGAAGACGTTTTTATAGCTTTTCTAATACTTTCAGCTTTACCTTTATTTAAAGGGTTTTGAAGCAAAGAGACATTAGAGAAGGTTTTTTCAAAATCAGAAATAATGTGTTTTGTATTATCTGTGCTAGCATCATCTATTAGTAAAAAATCCAAATGACTGTAATTTGTAAATGCAGATTTGTAATCATTTAAAACAATCCTGCTTTCCTCATTAAACATAGGAATAATTATCAGGCTTGCGTTAGATTTCATTTTTGCAATTTAAATCTTAAAAAGATTAATATCTGTTTCTTTTTCTAGTAAATTCCCTTCCAAGTTTTTTAGCAATAACTTCTAACTTTTCTTCGTTTAATCCAGAATTTGTTAGTGCTTTTCCATTATACAATGTTTTTATTAGCCACTTACGGTAACCTATACTGGCTTCTGTTTCAAATAAAACCTCGTCTAAATTTTTAGCATCGTACACTTCAAAATATCCAAATTCTCCCCAATCAATCCATTTTGCATATATGAGTTCTTCATCGTCAAGACTATTTATGTAAAAAGCACCACGGCTGATGTCGTCTTTTTGTAATTTACAAATTGGATTTTTGTCAATACTAGCGATTCCTTTTTTTACTTTTATTTTTTGTGCAAAAACAATTACAGAAATAAGAAGCATTATTATTAAAGTAGTAGATTTTAAAAGTTTCATAAATAAAGTTTTAGATTATTTTGCCAAAGTAAGTAGTTATATTGCAAAACCAAAAACTTATTTATTCTTTGAGAACACTTTCAACTAAAATTAAATCAGAAATTGCACCAAAACGCTTAGCCGTAAAGTTAAATGCTAAAGG
Source organism: Winogradskyella litorisediminis (assembly GCF_042675765.1). Classification (NCBI taxonomy): domain Bacteria; kingdom Pseudomonadati; phylum Bacteroidota; class Flavobacteriia; order Flavobacteriales; family Flavobacteriaceae; genus Winogradskyella; species Winogradskyella litorisediminis. The sequence goes on from NZ_JBHTJL010000015.1 coordinate 35,696, forward strand.
TGAACAGTCTATTGTAAAAGGGCATCCATGGGTGTTTTCAAATAGTATTGTTAAGATTAATGAAGATGCTAAAACTGGCGATTTGGCTATTATTTTCAGTAAGAATAAAAATAAGGTTATTGGTTTGGGGTTATATGACGAAAAATCTCCAATCAGAATTAAAATTATTCACAACGCGCAAACAAAGGCAGACATAAATGCTAAGTTTTTCGAAACTAAAATTAAAAAAGCTTTTTCTCTAAGAGCCGATTTGTTGCAAACCAATACCAATAGTTACCGTTTAATCTTTGGTGAAAATGATGGTTTTCCTGGACTAATTGCTGATGTTTATGCTGAGGTTTTAGTGGTGAAATTATATTCTGAAATATGGTTACCATATCTAGAACCAATTTTAAAAAGTTTACAACAAACTTCGGAAGCTAAAACGGTAGTGATGCGCTTAAGTAGAAATTTGCAGAATAGTACAAACCACAATTTTAAAGATGGTGAAGTAATTTATGGCGATTTAGAAGATGAAGTTGTTCATTTTGTAGAACATGATGTCAATTTTTCTGCAAACGTTGTCAAAGGTCATAAAACAGGTTACTTTTTAGACCATCGCGATAATCGTAGACGTGTTGGCGAGTTAAGTAAAAATAAAACTGTTTTAGATGTATTTTCTTATGCAGGAGGATTTTCTGTACATGCATTGGCTAATGGTGCGGAAGAAGTCACAAGCTTAGATATTAGCAAGCAAGCGTTAGATATGGCTTGTGAAAACGGAAAATTAAATGCGTATAGCGGAATACACAAAACCATATCTGGTGACGCTTTTACAGAAATGAAAAAATTAATTGAAAAAGGAAAACGTTTTGACGTAGTGGTTATTGACCCACCAAGTTTTGCAAAACAACAATCTGAAATTGAATTAGCTAAAAAGAAATATGCTCAACTGGCAGAGCTCGGAGCACAACTTACTTCTAAAAAAGGCTTATTAGTTTTAGCATCGTGCTCATCTCGAATTTTAGCGCAGTCTTTTTTCGATTTAAATCAGCGTGTATTAAATGCGCAGCCAAGACTATTCGAAACACAGCTCAAAACCAAGCACGATATCGACCATCCAGTGACTTTTCAAGAAGGTGCTTATTTAAAGTGTGGTTATTACCGTTTTTTAGAATAAAACTATTATGCATGCATAATAAAATTTAAATTATATTTGTAGTTTAACAGAATCAATTATGCAAACAAAACTTACACAACTCCTCAATATAAAATACCCAATAATTCAAGCGCCAATGTTCTTAGTATCTAACGTTGCTATGGTTACAGAAGCGATGAAAGCTGGTATTGCTGGATGTATTCCTGCATTGAATTACAGAACTTTAGATGAATTGAGAGCAGCTATAAAAGAGCTGCACGCTAATAAAGTTGAAGGTGGTTCGTTTGGTTTTAATTTAATTGTAAACAAATCGAATGTAAAATATAAAGGGCAATTAGAGGTTTTATGTGAAGAAGGTTGTGATTTTATAATCACATCATTAGGAAGTCCTGAAGAAACCATAAAACAGGCGCATGCTGCAGGTATCAAAGTGTTTTGTGATGTTACAGATTTACGCTTTGCTAAAAAAGTAGAAAATCTTGGTGCAGACGCTGCTATTGCTGTAAATAATGAAGCTGGTGGTCACCGCGGAAATTTATCTCCGGAAGAGTTAACAGGTTTATTAAGTAAAGAATTGTCTATTCCGGTAATTTCTGCTGGTGGTGTTGGTTGCAAAGCAGATATCGATAAAATGTTGAGTTACGGTGCTGAAGGCGTTTCTGTCGGTAGTCCCTTTATTGCTTCGGTTGAAGCAGGTGTCACTGATGAATATAAACAAGCTTGTGTTGACTATGGTGCAGAAGATATTATTATGACCGAGCGTATTTCTGGCACACCTTGTACAGTAATCAATACACCATATGTTCAGAAAATAGGAACAAAAGCCACTTGGCTAGAAAATCTTTTAAATAAAAATAAAAAGCTCAAAAAATGGGTGAAAATGATTCGTTTTTCAATTGGTATGAAAGCCACAGAAAAAGCCGCTAAAAAAGCCACTTATAAAACGGTTTGGGTTGCTGGGCCAAGTATTGAGCATACTAAGGGAATTCTTCCTGTAAAAGATATTGTGGCAAAACTCACACATTAGTTTTTTTTATATCGTAGCCTTTTTCAAAATTTAAGCATTAGTTTTATTGAATAATCTATAAAACGCAATATGCTCTACATCAAATTCAACATTCTTGATACGTCTAAATTTGCTGACTTTCAAAAATTGTACGACCATATGGTCAAAGTAAGACAGCCTAATTTTGAATTTGAAGATGAAACGCTTCCAGATTTTGATTGGGAAAACATGGACGAAGCTCAAATGCAAGAAGCTTTTGATATGATGCATGACTCTTGCGATACAGACGCACAAGCCTTAAAACGGTATGCTAAAATTATACCCAAATACGCAAATAAATTTATAACTGAATTTATAGCAGCAGATGCAGAAATTGCTGGTGCTTTTGGCTATAAAACATCGGATATCATCAATTATTTAGAAGCTAGTTTTGAAGTTGATTTTACAAATATCGATACTACCAGCGACAATCAAGGTATCATTAAATTCACCACCGGAAATTATCCTTTTGGAGGCTTGGAGCGTTTTTTTATGGTTTTAAAAGCTTTTGATTTAGAGGCAACTGAATGTTTTAATGGCTTTTCAGTTTTAGAAATTATTTGGCTAGACTCATTTCAATATACCACAGTTGAAAAGGAAGAAGAGACGAAGATTTATTTACAAAAGTGATTATAATCAGAGTAATAAAATCAACAAATTAAATCATTAACTTAGCTTTAAATTCAACTTAAATTATAACTCAATGAAAAAGCAATTCATCTTTTTATTTGTTTCTTTTTTTTCGTTAAGCATTTTATCGCAAAGCAATAGAGCGCAGCGATTAGACAGTTTGTTTACAGCGCTATATGAAAAAAATCAATTTAATGGTAATGTCTTAGCTGCTGATAAAGGCGAAGTAATTTTCAAAAAAAGTTACGGAAACGCATCAGAAAATCCAGTAGTAAAGTTAAATACAGAAACTATTTTTGAATTGGCTTCAGTTTCTAAACAATTTACAGCTATGGGAATCGTAACCCTTCAAAAAGCTGGTAAATTAGATTATGATGATAAAATTTCGAAATACATTCCTGAATTAGATTTTTATGGTGACGTAACTATTAGAAACTTGCTCAACCATACTGGCGGATTACCAGATTACATGAACTTGTTTAGCGAAAAATGGGATAAATCTAAATTTGCTACAAATGAAGATATTGTAAAGCTTATGGCAGAGCATAAGCCAGATGCCAATTTTCAACCAGGCGATAAATTTGAGTACAGCAATACAGGTTATGCACTTTTAGCAACAATAATAGAACGCGTATCAGAAAAATCGTTTGCGGAACATCTGGCAGAAACTATTTTTAAACCTCTTGGTATGACTAATACATTTGTGTATAGAAGCCGATTTGAGCCAAGGGAAATAGACAATATTGCTTTAGGTTATATAGCTGACGAAACGGGCTATAAAGTGCGTCCGGAGCATTATGGCAAAGAAATTCCCTTTTACTATCTCGATGGAATTGTAGGTGATGGCATGGTCAATTCTACTTTAGAAGATTTATTAAAATGGGACAGAGCTTTATACACAGATAAATTAGTAAATGAAAATGATAAAACACAAATTTTTGGTATTGCCAAAACAAACGACGGAAAAGAGTCTGGTTATGGTTTTGGTTGGGGAATAGGTACATCAAAAACTTATGGACGAATAGCAAATCATTCGGGTTCATGGGCAGGAAACCTGACCTTTATTGAGCGCCAAGTAGATAATGATAAAACATTTATTATACTTCAGAATAATGATACAGGACTTAATGTTTTACCTCAAAAAGAAGTTCGAAAAATTTTAAATAATGAAGGGTTAGGTAACAAAAAAACTATAGAGTTATCCGCTGAAGATTTAAAAAAATATGAAGGTACGTATAGCAATGAAAATTTCCCGATTAAGATAAAGTTCTTTGTAAAAGATGGCGTTTTAATGGGACAGGGCGAAGGACAAGGCGCATTTCCACTTGATGCTTATCCTAACCATAATTTTAAGTTTGAACCAGCAACAATTGATTTAACATTTAATCTTGAAGAAAACATAATTAACTTTACTCAAGGTGGACAAAGTTTTGTGTTTCAGAAAGATAAATAAGAAATTTAATTTTGTACTTGTAACAAATCTTATGGTTTAGCGTCATATAATTACACAACAATTAAAAAACAAAAATTATGATTCATATTCCAGCATTATTATTGGGTACTGCTATTGGTACAGGTATTGGTATGTTAATTGCTCCAGAAAAAGGCAGTGATACCAGAGATAAATTAAAAAAAGAAGGTAAAGAAGTTAAAGACCAATTGGTTTCAGATTTTAAAGAAGTAAAAGAAGACGTTTCTAAAGCAGCCGCTTCAGGAAAAGAAAAGCTAAGTGAAGACATTGAGGATATAAAAGTAAAGGCAAGTCAAAAGGCAGAACAAGCGATTATTTTTTTAGAAAAGCAATTAGCAATCCTAAAAGAAAAAAATAAAGCATTGCAGAACCCTGCTTAGACTTTTAATATCAAATATTAGACCTTTCAGATTTATGAAAAATCTGAGAGGTTTTTTTATACCAAATTATTTATATAATCTACATTCACCACATGTTTCCCATCAAAAGGTAGAATATCTAACCTATTTCCAAACAAATTCTCTGCGCGTTGACGCTCAATTTTAATTCGAGCTTCATCGAGATATTCATCTTCGGTGCCATAAATAAGTTTCACTTTACAATCCGAATTTAAAAACTTAAAATCATCGGCAGTTAACTCCTTTGGTATTCCGCCAGAATGTAAAACCAATTGTAGAGGTTGTAATTGGCGTTTTACCACATATCTCGAAGCAATACTCACACCTTGAGAATAACCAAATATGATTAAGTTTTTATCCAATGGAACTGTCTCGTTCTCTAAAACAGCATCCAAATAATTTAATATATTATGCATTCCCATCTCCGTATTTTCCCGGGTTAACCAATTGGCACCAACATGCATTTTTGGCTGAATGTAATATTTACTCGGCGCTTCTAAAGCAATGATGTAGTTTTCATCGGCATTTAGGTCTTTAAAATATCGTAAAAAGTATTTACTTAAATAGCCCATGCCATGGAAAACAAGCCAAATGTTTTTTGTGGAAGCACTTAGTTTATTTAGTGTTTCATAAGTATTTTTTGAAGAATAAGTAACCTCTTTTCTATTCATAACTGATAACCTTCTAATTAGGTATCAAATATAAATTTAAAGCTTCAAAAAAATGCTTTTAGTTAGAGTTGTCTCTATTAGCTTCATTATACTCATCAAAAATTTCTTCTTCCGTTAAGTTTGGATAATGATTTTCTTTTTGCTTTTTGTGCGAATTATTGATGTTCCAAAATGTAAAATAAATGTAGATGGCAAAAATTATTGCCCCAATTAATAAAAATCCTTTGCTCATGTCGTTCGTCTTTGTCTAATTGCTATTGCAAATAATAATATGGTTGCCGGCCAATGTGCAGAATATCTCGCTTCTTCGGTCATTCCTAAAAGTCCCAAACTTACTGAGTAAAGTAAACAGATAAACGCAAGAATAACAGGATACCACTTTAAAAAAAATTTTTTCATTTGTTGATAGTTAAATTGTTCATTTTAAATTTACTACATTAAAGATTTGACTATTAACTCTATTGCATTTAGGATTGATAGATTAACATAAGATTAGCGTTTTGCTAAAAGTTCTATTTTTTATCACTTAAAATTTTATTAAAAAACAGCTTTATTTTTTTCATTTTCGTTTTTAGTTCATGCTTTCAGTATCTTTGTATAACAAAAAATAAGGTAAAAAAAGCATGCAAATATCTAAAGAAGACTTACTCTTAAAAGCCAATGCCGCAAGTAAAAACACATTGATGGAAACTTTATCCATTGAAATTGTTGACTTTACAGAAGATACACTTACGGCTCGTATGCCAGTAACACCAAAAGTGCATCAACCAGATGGTGTTTTACATGGTGGTGCAACAGCAGCTTTAGCAGAAAGTGTTGGTAGTTTTGCGTCGCATATTTTTATAAATACAGATGAATTTTTTGTGCGCGGACTAGAGATTACAGCTAATCATTTAAAAAGTATAAAAGATGGTTATATCTATGCTAAAGCATCGTTTTTGCACCGCGGGCGTACGACGCAATTATTAGACATTCGTGTAACGGACGAAGCTGACAATCTCATTTCTATTTGTCGATTATCAACCATTTCACTTCCAAAAAAGAAGTAAATGACAGAAGCTATTTTTTTTAATAAGCTTGAAAAACAGTATGCCGCTAAATTGCCATTTGTGGTTTATAGCCGACCTATAAATTCGATAATAAAATGCTGGTTACAAAAAGACGAAAAGCTTTATGAAACTTCCGATTTTGAAGAAAGTGGTTTTGTGTTTTCACCTTTTAATATTGAAAATTCTTCGATTTTACTACCAGAAAGTAAATGTGAACACCATGTTTTAGAAATCGCGAATTTAATGGTTAACGAAATTACCAAAACTCAACTCGAAGTTAATTCTAAAGGAAAAGATGCTCATATAGATTTGGTAAGCAAAGGCATCGATACTATTAAAAGTGGTACACTTGAAAAAGTAGTTTTGTCGCGTTATGAGGAGCATTCGTTTACTGAAAATCCGATTGTCATTTTTAAGCGATTATTCAACACTTACAAAAATGCGATGGTGTATTGTTGGTACCATCCAAAAGTAGGTTTGTGGTTAGGAGCAACTCCAGAATTGCTATTTAAAGTTGAAGGTCAACAACTCACTACGATTTCTTTAGCGGGAACACAAGCATATAATTCTGATGGTTTACCGAATTGGACAAAAAAAGAACTCAAAGAACAACAGATTGTAACCGACTATTTGGCTGAGCAAATTTCACCATATACAGAGAATACTAAAATTTCAGATGTCGAAACCATCAGAGCTGGAAATTTGTGGCATCTAAAAAGCCGTTTGATAAGTCGTGTTAAAAAAACTTCAAATTTAAAATCAATTATTGAAGCTTTGCATCCAACACCAGCAGTTTGCGGTTTTCCTAAATCTAAGGCAAAACAGTTTATACTTCAAAATGAAAATTATAATCGCGAATTCTATACTGGTTTTTTAGGCGAATTAAATTTAAAATTATCAAAGACTCGAAACACCAATCGCCGCAATGTTGAGAATAATGCTTACACAGTTGTTAAAAAACAATCAAATTTTTATGTCAATTTGCGCTGTATGCAAATTCTTGACAGTAAAGCAAGAATCTATGTAGGTGGAGGAATTACAAAAGGTTCTATTGCAGAAAAAGAATGGAGAGAAACCCAAAACAAAGCCAAAACTATGGGTAATATTTTGGGATAAGACAGTAAGAAATTCCGTATCTTTGACTGTAGATGAACTACTCCAAAATTCCATTAGCGCAGACCGTTGTAACCTTATGCAAAACGCATAATATTAAGCATATTGTTATTTCTCCAGGAAGCAGAAACGCACCTTTAACAATTGGTTTTACTCATGACGATTTTTTTAAATGTTACAGCATTGTAGATGAACGCTGTGCCGCTTTTTTTGCAATGGGTATTGCGCAGCAAACTCAAGAGCCAACCGTGGTTGTTTGTACTTCTGGTAGTGCATTATTAAATTATTTTCCTGCAGTTTCAGAAGCTTATTATAGCAGAATACCCTTGGTCGTCATCTCAGCAGATAGACCGCCACATTTGGTAGATATTGGAGACGGACAAACCATAAAACAAAAAAATGTTTACGGTAAACATGTGTTTCATAATGCCAATTTAAAATTAGACATATCAGAAGCTCAAAATTCTAATGAAAATGATAATGCGTCTTTTTTTAATAAATTAGAAAAAAGTTTAGGTAAAATTTCTAGTCAACAAAACACTGTTCAGTCAAAAAACGAAACGAAAATTCACAAAGCCTTACACGCAGCTGTTATAAATTCTGGCCCAGTTCATATCAATGTTCCTTTTGATGAACCTTTATACGAACGTGTCAATGCCTTAACCATTAGTCCAAAACCTTTTAGATTGCCAAATCTTGAAGAAGATATTGATAAAGTTTTAATTGAAGATTGCAGAAAAAAATGGGCAAATGCCAAACGTAAATTGGTTTTGGTAGGAGTTTTGCAACCTAACAGTATTGAACAACGTTGGTTAGATGAATTGGCTAAAGATGATAGTGTAATTATTCTTACCGAAACGACATCAAATTTACACCATAACGATATTTTTCCTGGAATTGATAAATTGATTTCTGCTTTTGACGAAGAAGATTTTATAAAATTTCAACCTGAAATATTGGTAACATTCGGAGGTTTAATAGTTTCGAAACGTATTAAACGTTTTTTAAGAAATTACAAACCTGTAAGCCATTGGCACGTGGACTTACACCATGCAAATGACACCTTTTTCGCTTTAAAAAAACATATACAATTAAAGCCAAACACTTTCTTAGAATTACTTTTAAGCATATCAAAAACTACAAAAAGTGATTATAAGCCGTACTGGTTAAAAACAAGAGCTAGACGTCGTTTAATGCACGATAATTATTTAAAAAGTATTCCGTTTTCAGATTTTACGGTTTTTAATTCTGTTTTAAAATCGGTACCAGAAAATAGTCAATTACAAGTAGGAAACAGTTCTGCTATACGCTATACGCAGTTGTTTCAATTATCAGACACAATCACAGTATTTTGTAACCGAGGTACAAGTGGTATTGATGGCTGTACAAGTACAGCAATTGGTGCAGCAACAGTTACTGACAAGCGTGTTACTTTTATCACTGGTGATTTAAGTTTTTTGTATGATAGTAATGCTTTGTGGAATAATTATATCCCAAATTCATTTCGAATAATTGTTATTAATAATAACGGCGGTGGAATTTTTAGAATTTTGCCGGGACACAAAAACACTGAAAATTTCGATAAATTTTTTGAAACAAAACACCAACTAGACGCTTCGCATTTAAGTAAAATGTTTGGTTTTGAATATGTTGCAGCCCATAATCAAGATGATTTGAAAAATGCTTTAAAGAGTTTTTATTCGATTTCGGACCAACCAAAACTACTCGAAGTTTTTACACCTTCAGCGTTGAATGATTCAATATTGTTGGATTATTTTCAATTTATAAAGTAGTAAAATTCTTAATTTTTTTTAACTCATTGATTTTGAATGCCAAAATTACTATCTTTAAAAGATAATAGTATTAACCAAAAAAATATAAACATGAGTAAAAGAGACGACCTTATTGTAAAATATGCTGCAGACCTTAAAGAAAAATGTGGTATGACGCCAGATATGGATTTACTAACTAAAGTCACTGTAGGTTTAGGACCATCTATTTACAATGCAGATTCAGCTACTGTTTCTGGCTCTGATGAAAAGGAATTAGCAACAGTAAAAAATAATTTTTTAATCAAAAAACTGGGCTTAAAAGATAGTCCAGATTTAGATAAAGCTATCGATAGTGTTATTGAAACCTACGGCCGCTCTAACCGAAATAAATACAGGGCTGTTATCTATTATATGTTGACAAAGCACTTTAATAAAGAGTCTGTTTACTAAGATTTTTAGGTATATAAATTAAAAGCGTTAATGTCTATTCATTAGCGCTTTTTCATTTGCGCTAATTTCTCTTTAGTATCATACAATTTTCTTTTAGTATATCATATATATGAATACCTTTGCGACATGATACATTTAGGCAAATACAATAAACTAACCATTTTACGTGATACTGAACCGGGTTTATTTTTGGGAGATAATGAAGAAAATGAAATTCTCTTACCAAACCGTTATGTTCCAGAAACTTTCGAAATAGGAGACCAGATAGAAGTTTTTGCGTATTTAGATAATGAAGAAAGACCCGTAGCCACAACTGATAAACCATACATAAAACGAGGGGATTTTGCTTTGCTACGTTGCAATCAGGTTACCAAGTTTGGTGCATTCTTAGATTGGGGTTTAGTAAAAGAATTATTTTGTCCGTTTAAAGAGCAAGCTTTTAAAATGAAAGCAGGTGGTTGGTATTTAGTGCATTGTTATTTAGATGATGAGACTGAACGCTTAGTAGCATCAAGCAAAACAATGCGTTTTTTGGATAATAAAGAATTGACTGTTGAGGTATTTGAAGAGGTAGATTTAATAGTTTCTCATCCGTCAGATATTGGTATGAATGTTATTGTTAATAAAAAGCATTTGGGATTAGTCTTTAGAGATGAAATATTTAAAGACATCAGTGTTGGTGATAAGCTAAAAGGAATTGTCAAAAAAATTAGACCAGGAAATAAACTAGATATCTCTTTGAGTCAGACAAGTTACCGCGCTATAGAACCAAATGCGCAGACCATCTTAACTGTTTTGGGGGATAACAACGGCTTTTTGCCTTTAAATGATAAGTCTGCGCCTGATTCCATAAAAAATGTGGTGCAAATGAGTAAAAAAAGCTTTAAAAAAGCCATTGGCTCATTATATAAATCTCGTAAGATTGAAATTAAAGATGATGGTATTTATCTTAAATAGAGTGATTTAAATTTTCTTCAACCCACATAATTGCTTCATCTAGCACTTTAAAAATTTTACGATTGTAAGTAAAAAATTGATTTTCGACTTCAAAAACACCTTTTGCAAACAAAGCGTCCGAAACAACGGCATAAGCCTTTAAATTAGGAAATAACCTATTAAAATGTTTTGCGTCGATTAGATTAAGAGAATAGCTATGTGTACGATTAGCTATAAAACCAAAATCTTTATCTGAAAAATGTTTTGATATAAGTCTTGAGGTTTCCTTGAAATTTTCAAAATCAATGGTGATGCCTTCGTTAAACTCACCAATAACAAATTTTTCAAAAAAGTATAATTTACCAATATTTACATCCTGAAAATCAATCAGTTTCGGTAAATTTTTATACTCTGTTATAGACATAGTTTCTTATTTTTCAGCATGCAAATTTACTATGCAAGCATAATATATTTAGCGATTTTATCAAGTTTAACGTAAATCATAAATTTTATTGAATGACTTAAAGGCGCTTGTTGAGAATTTCTTAAAATTCAATGTAAAAATTTAAATAAAACATAACTTATTGGTAAGCAATGTGTTGTATGTGGTTTTACTACAACGTTGTCTTAAGTTAATAACTAATGCTTATCAAAAATATTATCTCTTATTTTAGTTATAATTCAAAGATTTAAAACATTAATTCTTCTTATTTTTACATTTCGTTAATAATCTTTAATTGCTATGAGTGATATAAAATGGGTTACAGCAAAAACGTACGAAGACATTACATACCAAAAATGTGATGGTGTTGCTCGTATAGCTTTTAACAGACCCAATGTTAGAAATGCATTTAGACCAAAAACAACCTCTGAATTATACGATGCTTTTTACGATGCCAATGAAGATGTAAATATTGGTGTTGTACTTCTAAGTGCCGAAGGTCCATCAACAAAAGATGGTATTTGGAGTTTTTGTTCAGGTGGCGACCAAAAGGCTCGAGGTCATCAAGGTTATGTAGGAGACGATGGATATCATAGATTAAATATTCTAGAAGTTCAACGATTAATAAGATTTATGCCAAAAGCTGTTATTGCTGTAGTACCTGGTTGGGCAGTTGGTGGTGGACATAGTTTGCATGTAGTTTGCGATTTGACATTGGCAAGTAAAGAACATGCCATTTTTAAACAAACAGACGCAGACGTTACAAGTTTTGATGGCGGCTATGGCTCTGCATATTTAGCAAAAATGGTCGGTCAGAAAAAGGCAAGAGAGATTTTCTTTTTAGGAAGAAATTATTCAGCTCAAGAAGCTTATGAAATGGGAATGGTTAATGCCGTAATTCCACATGAAGAATTAGAATCTACAGCTTACCAATGGGCTCAAGAAATTTTGGCAAAATCTCCAACGTCTATAAAAATGCTAAAATTTGCAATGAATTTAACTGATGATGGCATGGTTGGTCAGCAAGTGTTTGCTGGAGAAGCTACACGTTTAGCTTACATGACAGACGAAGCAAAAGAGGGAAGAGATGCGTTTTTAGAAAAACGTAAACCAAACTTTCCAAAAAAATGGATTCCTTAGATTTCAAAATTTATGAATAATCTAAAACCTTGGATTTCTGCAATGCGCTTGCGCACTTTACCATTATCTGTATCTGGAATTATTTTAGGAACTTGTTTTGCGGCATACAATGGACGTTTCAATATTTTTGTTCTCATATTAGCTATACTAACGACTATGAGTTTGCAAGTATTATCTAATTTAGCAAACGATTATGGAGATGGTGTAAGAGGCACTGATAATGATGATAGAGTAGGTCCACAGAGAGCTATCCAAAGTGGAGAGATTACACCAGAACAAATGTTTGAAGCTATTAAAAAAAATATCTTAATAGTTATTGGGCTGACATTATCTCTTGTATACGTTGGTCTCGGTCATCAACATTTTTTGTATGCATTACTTATTATTGGTCTTGGAGGCTTATCAATTTATGCTGCTATAAATTATACAATGGGAGATTCTCCTTACGGGTATAAAGCGTTGGGTGATGTTTTTGTATTTATTTTTTTTGGTTTTGTAAGTGTTTTTGGTACCTATTTATTAAATATAAAAGGTTTTGACCATATTTTAATTCTTCCCGCAACAGCACTAGGCTTACTGAGCGTCTCAGTTTTAAATCTCAATAATATGCGAGATTTAGAAGAAGACAAAAAAGTTGGAAAAATAACACTAGCCGTAAAGTTGGGAAAAAACCAAGCAAAAAACTATCATTATTTTTTGATAATTGGAGCAATGGTAACTACGATTCTCTTTAGCATATTGTATTATGTTGAACCTTATAATTTCTTGTATTCATTAGCATTTATCCCATTAATAAAGCATCTTTTAAAAATTAAAAATGCTAAAGTGCCATCAGATTTCGATAGTCAATTAAAGGTTATCTCGCTTACTACTTTTATCTTCTCAATTCTATTAGGAGTAGGTTATTTACTTTATTAATCAAATTGTTTAAAATAGTTAATTTTTAGTTAAACAAAACATGTCATATAAAATAATGATAGTAATACTATTATATTTGCGGTAAAATATATCGTATATGAAATTAAAAATATTATTACTTTTATTGTTTGTTGCATCTACAAGCTTAAATGCTCAAACAAATGTAGATGAATCACAGACTGGTACATGGTATATGTACTTTTACAATCATCAATTTAAAGACAGTCAGTTTGGTATTCAAGGTGATTTTCAATATCGAGATTGGCAAGGATTAGGTGACATGGAGCAATTACTATTACGCTCGGGCTTCACATTTACTCCAAAAGATACCAAATTGAAGTTTACTTTAGGCTTTGCAAATATTACTTCTGGTGTTCCTGGCGAAAATGATGATACAAGCAATGAAAATCGTATTTATCAAGAAGCTTTATTTCCTTCAAAATTTGGTCGTTTTCATTTAACACATCGTTTTAGATACGAACAACGCTTTGTCGAAAACCAAGATTTTAGAACACGTTATCGTTATAATTTGTTTTTAAATATCCCAATAACAAATAAGGATTTTAGTCCTAAAACAATTTATGCAGCGCTCTACAATGAGTTGTTTATCAATGGTCAACAAGATATAGGTAATGGTAGAACAGTTGAACTTTTTGACAGAAACCGAACCTATCTCGGATTTGGTTATGTGCTCAATGATGAGATAAGATTTCAATTAGGCTGGATGAACCAAAAAACCGATAATTGGGGTAAAGGCCAATTACAATTCAGTATGCATCACAATTTTTAAACAACAGTTAATTCAATTTTTAAAAAAATTTAAACCAAAATCAAAATGAAAAAAATATTAAATTTAGTGGCTATCGTAGCCTTAACAATTGGTTACACATCATGTAAAGAAGTTTCAGCGGATACAACAAGTAAATCTGATAAAGTTGTTGAGGTATCAGATACTTCGAATACAGCAATACCGCAAAACCCAATAAAAAGTATTTTAACTGCAGAAGAGCAGGCAGACATGACACCAGACGAAATCATTGGTCGTCTTAAAAAAGGAAATGAAAACTTTATGCGTAATAATTTAACACGCAGAGACCACTCTGCACAACGCGTAAATGCCATGTTAGGTCAATATCCAAAGGCTATTGTGTTATCTTGTGTAGATAGTCGCGTGCCAGTTGAAGACGTATTTGATTTAGGTATTGGAGATATATTTGTAGCGCGTGTAGCTGGTAATATAGAAAACGCTGATATTGTTGGTTCTATGGAATTTGCGACAGCTGTTGCAGGTTCAAAATTAGTAATTGTTATGGGTCATACTTCTTGTGGTGCTGTTAAACATGCAGTTGATAATACTGATGCCGCTTCTATGGAAATGAATTCTCTTCAAAATTTATTGGACGAAATTAAGCCATCAATTGTAAGAACCGAACTTAAGGAAGGTGAAAAATCTTCTAAAAACGTTGAGTACACTAATAATGTAATTACAACCAATGCCATTCAGACTGTTGAGGATATACGTAAACGTTCTCCAAAAATGGCAGCTCTAGAAAAAGAAGGAACTATAAAAATTGTTCCTGCAGTTTACGACATGGAAACTGGAAAAGTAGAGTTTATCAAATAACATTTTTCCATGGAATTACGCTATGTAAGATTCATAGAGACAATCGTCGCAATAGCTATATTTATAGTTTTGCGGCGTATTGTCTTTAATATCATAGCCAAAACATTACTAAATAAACCGATTCACCAATCTAGAGGCGTAATCATAAAAAAAGTTTTAAACGGTGCTTTTACGCTTTTACTTATTGCTTTTGTGCTTGTTATTTGGGGCGTTAGGCAATCAGATTTGCTCGTTTTTCTTGGGTCTATTTTAGCCGTTGTTGGCGTAGCTTTTTTTGCACAATGGTCTTTGTTATCAAATATTACATCGAGTATAATTATTTTCTTTAACCATCCTGTAAGGCTTAATGATTAAATAGCTATTTTAGAAGTAAAAGATTATATCTTAGAAGGAAAAGTGGTAAGTATAGGTTTGTTTTTTGTAACCTTACAAACTAGCGATTTAAGTGAAATTACTCTACCTAACAATGTCTTTATTCAGAAAAGTATTAAAAACAATTCACATAATGATATTTAAGAATAATCGAAAAAATCTAAAATAAAACCTCTCAAAATGATGCCAAAAATGGGCATCATTTTTTTCAGCGTACTTTACTCTTGGTAACAACTTTATGTAGTAATCTTGGAAAAAATCGTTTTAACCATATACCCATAGTTTCTTTTCCACCAATGTAAGCTTCAAACTTTTGCTTAGAAATCGCTTTGAGCATACGTTTAGAAAATTCATCTGTTGACAATCCATTTTCCGTAGCTTCATCTAAAGTATTTAATTTTGAGCCATCACCTGTCAGTGCATTTTTAGACACGTCGGTGTTTACAAACCCAGGACAAATCATAGTGACTTTGATATTATCCTTTTCATGCTCCATGCGCAAAACATCAAAAAAACCGTGTAGTGCATGTTTTGCGCCGCAATAGCCAGAACGGTAGGGCGAACCAAATTTACCCATTAAACTCGTAACTGTAACATACTGACCATACTTATTTTTTATAAAATGTGGTAATAAGGCCTTAGATAATGCAACAGTACCTAAATAGTCAATTTCCATCAGTTTTTTATCAACTGAAATATCTGTATCTATAATTAGAGAACGTTGGCTGATGCCGCCATTGTTAATTAAAATATCAACTTTTCCGAATAACTGAATGGCATTTTGTGCAACCGGTTTCATCATATCGTAATCGGCCAAATCAAAGGCAAGAATTTTTACTTCAGAAACAAAACTGCATTGCGACTTTACAGTTTTTAAAACATCTTCTCGTCTCGAGGATAAAATAAGTTTGCATTGATGATTAGATAATTCTAAAGCTAAAGCTTTTCCAATTCCGCTAGACGCGCCTGTTATCCAAATGACTTTATCCTTAAAAAACATCTTCTTTATTTTAGATTTTAAAAGTAGAAATTATCTCTTATTTCTGACTTGTAAATTTCAATTTTTGAAGTTGAAATTAATTATCTTTGATTTTCTATGACAAAAGCAAAATACCAGCAATATATTTTAAATTTTAAAAGACCAAGCGGAACATCGCGAGGTGTGATGTCTACTAAAGAAACATGGTTTATTTATCTTGAAAGAAATGGAAAAATTGGTATTGGCGAATGTGGCATACTTCGAGGACTTTCGGTAGATGACCGACCAGATTACGAAGAAAAATTACAATGGGCTTGCCATAATATAAATTTAGGTTTAGAGCTTCTGTTGGCAGAACTTATTGAGTTTCCAAGTATCCAGTTTGGTTTAGAAATGGCATTTATGTCTTTAGAAGCCAATAATAAATTTGAATTGTTCCCTTCAGAATTCACAAAATCTCAAGCCAATATCGAAATTAATGGTTTAATTTGGATGGGAGATGAAGCTTTTATGCGACAGCAAGTGGTGGAAAAAATTGAGTCCGGTTTTAACTGCATAAAAATAAAAATTGGAGCAATTGACTTTCAAACTGAGTTAGATATTTTAAAATCTATCCGAAAAGAATTTTCAGTTTCAGATATAGAATTACGCGTTGATGCTAACGGTGCTTTTCAACCTAATGAAGCATTAGAAAAACTCCAGCGGCTTTCAGAATACCAATTACATTCTATAGAACAACCAATAAAACCTAATCAGTTTGAAGATATGGCACGTTTGTGTGAAACTTCGCCTTTAGCCATTGCTTTAGATGAAGAATTGATTGGCGTTTTTACTTTAGATAAAAAGGAAGAAATCATTTCAATTATACAGCCACAATACATCATTTTAAAACCAAGTTTAATAGGAGGTTTTAAAGGCAGTCAAGAATGGATAAACACAGCTGAACAGCATAGTGTAAATTGGTGGATAACCAGCGCCTTAGAAAGTAATGTTGGATTAAATGCAATTGCGCAATGGACGTTTACTTTAAAAAATAAAATGCCACAAGGCCTAGGTACAGGTTGTTTGTTTACCAATAATTTTGATACGCCATTAATAGTAAAAAATGGTACTTTGCAATACGATAAAAACTTAAGTTGGAATTTTAATATTTAATAATGAATTATATACAACAAGCCTATAAAGGAAAACTAGAAATATGGATGGTAATTTTAACTACAGCCATAGTTTCAGGAGTATTTGTACTCAATTTTATTTTCTATTTGTTTGTATCACCGGAAGAACTTGATGCATCATACGAGATGATGAAACAATGGGATTCAAATTTGATGCTAGTTCTTAATTTGGGCTTATTTGTGCCTCTAATTTTATTACTTTTTGTGTTTGTAAAATTCATACATCAAAGAAGTATTGTATCTCTTACAACATCCAGAAAAAAGGTAGATTTTAAAAGGATATTCTTCTCGTTTTTTATGATTGTTGTCTTTACATTAGGAACATTCGCAATCGGTTACTACTACGATTCGTCCGATATTGAAATGCAATTTAATCCTGGACGTTTCGCCATTTTATTTATAATTAGTGTTATTCTATTTCCTTTTCAGATTGGTTTAGAAGAGTATTTATTTAGAGGATATTTGATGCAGCATATTGGAGTAATAGTTAAAAATAGATGGTTTCCTTTGATATTAACTTCAATTTTATTCGGAATTATGCACAGTGCAAATCCTGAAGTTGCTGAAATAGGTTATTTTAAAATGATGATTTTTTACGTTGGTACAGGATTATTATTAGGAATAATGACCTTAATGGACGAAGGTTTAGAACTCGCTTTAGGCTTTCATTTTGGTAATAATTTAATGGCTGCTTTGCTTATAACTTCAGATTGGTCAGCACTGCAAACCGATGCTATTTTTAAGAACACAGCAGAACAAGGTGTTAGTACAGTTGCAGAAATAATTGCGCCTGTTCTAATTGTATATCCAATTATGCTTTTAATCTTATCTAAAAAGTATGGCTGGACCAATTGGAGAGACAGACTCTTTGGAAAAGTTGCGCCACCACCAAAAGAAGATTATAAGGTATTAGATTAATGGCGCCTAGCTACAAAAATATCCACGCTCGTTTTAGATATAACGGTAAAATTTATAGCCGAAAAGAATTTCAAAATCTTGCACATAGTTTAGCCGAAAGTAATGAAGCTTTTGAAGAATCTACAGGCAAATTTTTAATAGATTGGTTAGATGACAGTGAGTTTATTTTTGTAAATACATCTGGCTCAACAGGAACTCCAAAAAAAATTAAGATAGCCAAACAAGCCATGGTGAATTCTGCCATAGCAACTGGTAATTTTTTCAACTTAAAACCTGGAGATTGTATCTTAAATGTTTTACCAAGTCATTACATCGCTGGTAAAATGATGTGGATTCGTGCAATGATTTTAGGTTTAGATATGGATGTGGTTACACCAACATCTCATCCGCCTTTTGATACAAAAAAGCATTATGATTTCTCGGCAATGGTACCATTGCAACTGGCTAATGTTATAGAAAAAACTTCAAATATTAAAACCATTATTATTGGTGGTTCAAGTATTCCAAAAACACTTTTAAAAACTATTGAGTCTGCTTCTTCTTCATTCTATGAAACCTATGGAATGACAGAAACCGTAACGCACATTGCCTTAAAGCGACTTAAATCTAAATCTCAAAATAGTCAAGACTATTTTAAAGCATTACCAAACGTAAAATTTTATCAAGACGATAAAGATTGCCTTAAGATTGAAGCTCCAAAAATTTCTAAAGATGTATTGGTTACCAATGATATTGTCGATTTAAAATCTGAAACAGAATTTAAATGGCTTGGCAGATATGATAATGTTATCAACTCTGGAGGAATCAAGGTATTTCCTGAGCAAATAGAGAAAAAGCTCCAACCATTAATATCGTCTCGTTTTATAATAGCTTCAAAATTTGATTCTATTTTTGGGGAAAAAGTTATTCTTATTGTTGAAAGTGAAGCTTTAGATACCTTAGAAATAAAAGAAAAAATCTCAAATTCTGGTCTACTTTCAAAATTCGAAATACCAAAAGACATTTTCTTTGTAAAGTCGTTTGTTGAAACCACAAGCGGAAAAATTCAAAGGCAAAAAACCATAAACTCTATTTTATAGGTGTTTACTCATTAAACCCTAAGCTTCACTCATTCTGTATTTTATAAGACTAGCATTGCTGTTAGTTTTACTTCAACTTAAAAATACAGAACCATGAAAAAACTAATTCAATGTGTTGTTTTACTGATAACATCAGTGCAACTCAGCAGTCAAGAACGCCAAATCGAAACCGAATCTGTAACTTTAGATAACCTATTTACATTTGTTGTAGACCATTTTGAAGAAGATGGCAATCCGCAAAATGTTACGTTTTTATTAAAAACTCATGAAGGTAATTTTTCTGATGAAGATAAATTTGTATTGAAACAAACCTTCAAAATACTTTCAAAACGCCTTACCGAAGACGATTTTATTAGCATTGCGACTTATAATCATTATAGCGGAATTGCCCTAACAAAAACATCAGCAACAGACTTAAAAAAATTGTTATATGCTGTTGAACATCCAAAGGAAAGCATTGAAGCTTTTGCACGCGATGGTATTGAATTTGCCTATAAATATGCTGATGTTAACTACGAGGAAGACTATGATAATAAAGTAATAATGATTCGTCTTCCAGAACGTAAAAGTTCAGTTGCTTCAAATTTGTCTGCAACTCAAAACGCAGAAACTTTAACAACTACAAAACCCAAAGGTACTGGCGCAGCAGTAGTTTTATCTGCTTTGGCCTTACTTCCAGACATCATTCAAGTTATTAAAAATTAAAAACCAATAAATACACTCAATATGAAACGATTATTACAGATTATTACAATTCTATTTGTGGCTTTTGGCCTCAACGCGCAAAATTCACCAAAAGTTAACATAGGTAAGAACAAAGAGTTAAAACTTAGTAAACTTTCTGTGAACGCTGAGATTTCTGGTCAGTACGCAAAAGTGACTTATGATATGACATTTTATAACGGATTGAACCGAATTTTGGAAGGTGAATTGGCTTTTCCGTTAGGTCAAGGACAGACCGTTTCTCATTTGTCTATGGATTTAAACGGATATCTTCGTGATGCTGTCATAGTCGAAAAAGAATTAGGACGCGTTGCCTATGAAAACACGATTGAGCAACGCATTGACCCAGCACTCTTAGAGCAAACCAAAGGGAATAATTATAAAGTTAGAGTGTATCCGATTCCTGCTAAAGGCTACAAACGTATCGTTTTAAGCTATGAGCAGAGTCTGCAATCTGAAAACGATAATTATTTATTAGAATTACCATTCGATTTTAAAACGCGATTAGATAATTTTGAGTTGAATGTTGTTCAAAATTCAAAAACTCAGATGCCAATCGTTGATGGTTATTTTGAAAATAAATTGAATTTTAAAAAATTTAAAGGAAAATTAATTGCCAAGTTAAAGCAAGATAATGCAAGTGTAAAAAAGAGTTTAAAGCTCTCTATTCCTATAGAAACTGAAAGTTCAGTATTAGTAAAGGACGATTATTTTTATTTCAATCAAATCATTACTGCACAACCTCGAGTAAAAAAGAAACCAGAATCTCTAACACTACTTTGGGATTCATCTTATTCAATGTTGTACAAAAACAAAGCAAAGGAAATTGAGTTATTGGACGCTTACTTGAAGAAATTGAATAACGTGTCAATTGATTTGGTTGTTTTCAGTAATACCATTATTAAAAAGCAATCTTTTGTCGTAAAAAACGGAAATTGGGAAGCACTTAAAAACAGTCTTGAAGCCGTAGTCTATGATGGCGGAACATGGTACAGCAATTTACCAATCGTAAATAATGAAGAGGTTATTTTGGTTTCTGATGGTATGTTTAATTTGGGTGGATTATCTACCAAAAATATCAAAAGATTATACGCCATTAATTCTGTAAAATCTGCTAATCATCAAATTCTTGAAAAAGAGGCTAATACTCTTGGCGGAAGCTATGTTAATCTCGTTAGAGAATCAACATCGAATGCTATCAACAAACTCCTAAATGAACCATTACAATTTTTAGGTGTTAAAGACAATAATAGAGTTTTTGAAGTCTATCCAAAATCTGGAACAATTATAAATGGTAATTTTTCAATTGCTGGGAAACACTTTAATTCTGGTGCTGTTCAGTTACTATTTGGTTACAACGGAGAAGTAACAGATTCTGCTTTTATCGATATTGAAAACGGTATTCAGTCTGATATCGCACAACGACTTTGGTCTAAGCAAAAATTGAAAACGCTACTAAATAATCAAGAGGAAAACAAAGATTTAATTATTATGCATTGCCAAGAACATCATTTAATTTCTCCATACACATCTATGATTGTGTTAGATAGAGTAGAAGATTATGCACGATATAAGATTGAGCCTCCAAAAGAATTATTAGCACAATATAATAGACTTATTAGAAATAATAAGCAGCAAGAAGTTGCTGAAAATAAAAGAATTAATGAACGAAAAGAAGATTTAAAAGATGAATATGAAGATATTATTGCGTGGTACAATAAAGATTTTTCTGTTAAGCCAAAAGTAAAATCTCATTCTCAAAAAACCACATCGATGACTACAAATTCTACTGAAATAAATTCGACATCAATTTCTGCTAATAGAAATAATTTTGATGCAAGTAAACCGAACATTTCTGGTACTGTGACATCTCAAACTGATAGATTGCCGTTGCCTGGTGTAAACGTCTACGTAAAAGGAACTACTCGAGGCACTCAGACAGATTTTGATGGTAAATACCAGATTAATGCAGAAACTGGTGAAACTATTGTTTTTTCATTTGTAAGTATGGAGACTTTAGAAATGAAACTTACAAATCTTAATTCTATAAATGTAAGCATGAAAGAAGATTCAGCGTCTTTGGATGAAGTTGTAATAACAGGTTATTCTACAACAACGAAGGCAAAATCTTCTGTATCTTCGGTTAGGGTATCATCGGAGACTATCCAAAATAGACCAAATGCTAGTTTTGTACAAACACTTTCTGGTCAAGTTCCTGGGTTGAATATAACAAAATCTAGTGGTCAACCTGGTGGAAGTAGTTTAGTGCAATTAAGAGGTGTTGGTTCCATAAGTGGTAATATACAACCATTGTTCGTTGTAGATGGTGTTCCAGTTTCGGAAGATAATTTTAGAAATTTAAGTCCAGATGAAATAAAAAGTATATCAGTTTTGAAAGATGCAGGAGCAACTGCAATTTATGGTAGTCGAGGTGCAAATGGAGTAATAGTAATTAGTACAAAAGAAGGAGCTGAAAATAATGCAGAAGCCATTTCACAATTAGAGAAAAAAATTGGAGAACAAACTAAACTTAAATCTTGGCAAAAAAACGCACCTTATTTGGCATTGTTAAATGAGCAAACAAATATAGATACGGCTTACGATTTGTATTTAGAATTAAGAGCAGAATACCATAACATGCCATCATTTTTTGTTGATGTTGCTGAATATTTTGAAACAAAAAACAACAAAGAATATGCATTACGTATTGTTTCTAATTTAATTGAAATTGAATTAGATAATCACGAATTAATTAGAGCATTAGCATATAAATTAGAGGCTTATAAAGAATTTGATTTGGCTGTTCATGTCTATAAAGAAGTCCTCAATTTAAGACCAGAAGAGCCACAATCTTACAGAGATTTAGCTTTAGCTTATGAAGCTGCAGGAGATTACAAAAGTGCTTATGATATGTTCAATGCTATTGTAGAAGGTGAGTTACTTGAAAAAGACCAAAGAAACAGATTCAGCGGAATAGAAAAGATTGCTTATACAGAGATGAGTAGATTGGTACATACTAAATCAGAATTAAGTAAATATCGTGATGAAATAGCAAAGCTAGATTCGGACATAAGAGTCGTTATCGATTGGAATCACAATAATACAGACTTAGACTTACATATCAAAAATCCAAACGGAGACGAGTTGTACTATGGAAAAAAGACATCAAAATTTGGAGGCATAATATCTGATGATTTTACTGATGGATATGGTCCTGAAACCTTTAAGCTTAAAAAAGCTACCAAAGGCAAGTATGAGATTAGTGTGGTTTACTTTTCGGATGATGTTCAGAAAATTATTGGCCCAACAAGTCTCAAGGTTACAGTTTTTAGAAACTACGGCAAACCCAACGAAACTAAAGAAGTCAAAGTTTATAGACTTACAGACAAAGAAGGCAATATTGAAGCTAAGACATTAATCATCTAACAAAAAAAAACCCGATGCAATCGCATCGGGTTTTTTTATACTTCTTAAAAATATTAGTTTCCAGCAGAAAGATTTTTCATCTCTTCTTCAACCATTTCGTAAAATTGGTCAATTTTAGGTAAAACTACAATTCTTGTTCGTCTGTTTTTTGCTCTATTTTCGGCAGTATCATTTTCAACTAAAGGTACGTGGTAACTTCTACCAGCTGCAATTAATTGTTGTGGATTAACTTTTAAGTCTTCTAAAACTCTAACAACAGATGTTGCGCGCTTTACACTTAAATCCCAGTTATCTACTAATGGTGGCTTGTTATATGGTACATTGTCTGTATGAGACTCAACCATGGCTTCAAAGTTTGGTTTGCTATTAATAACTTTTGCAACCTTAGCTAAAACTTCTTTTGCTCTTGTAGTTACATTATAGCTACCGCTTTGAAATAATAATTTATCAGCAATAGAAATAAAAACAACACCTTTTTCTACGTTAACCTCGATATCTGGGTCGTTAATACCAACTTCTTTCTTTAAGCTAGTTACTATTGCCAATGTTACGCTATCTTTTCTGTTTAAAGCATCTTGCAAACGCGTAATTTTTAAATCTCGTTCTTGTAAAGACTCTAAAGATTTTTCAAGATTTTGTGCACCTTTGCTTGTTAATTCAGTCAAATCTTGAGAGCTTTTTATTAAAGCTTCGTTGCTACGACGCATGTCTGCTAATTGCTCTTTTAAACCTTCTAAACGTGCTTGTGCCGCAGTTTTATCCGTTAAACACGCATTTAATTTTACAGTTGCGCTATTTAATAAATCTTGAGTTTCTTTTTGTTTTTCTTGTAATGCTAAATAATCTTTTTTAGAAACACATGCTGTTAAGATTAACAATGCTCCTAAACCTAGAATGATTGATTTTTTCATAATTTTTATTATAGTTTTAAATAGTCGTTACAAAGCTATACAAAACCAAGCCTAATCATAACTCGATTAACACAAATTTTAACACTATTATAATTGGTCAAAGGTTTTCTTTTTTTGAACGAAATACGACCAAACTATAGAATTTGTATGCCAATAATCTTTAGAGTGTAAAATTGCTTTCCGTTGGTTTATTAAACGAGGTAATGCCTTGTAAAATTGAAAATGCGCTTTTAGAATAGCAAAAAAGTGTGAAGATTTTCCTGAGAATAAAAATCTTAGTGCCGCCGCGCCATCCAAAGACATCCTAATTATAACGCGACCTAGTAAATTTTTGTTTGTATTTTTTACTAACGTAAATAGGCTATTTCTAAAGTTTAACAATGTTTTTTTTGAGTTGGTATTACTCAAAGTAGCTCCACCAACATGATAAATGGTTGAATCCGAAACAAAAAAGCACATTATCCCATTATTAAATGCTCGCCAGCATAAATCTATCTCTTCCATATGGGCAAAAAAATGCTCATCAAATCCATTTAAAGACTTAAAATTCTCGTTTTTTATAAATAAGCAAGCGCCAGATGCCCAGAAAATCTCCGAATTTTGATTGTATTGATTATTATCTTCTTCAATCGCGTTAAAAATACGTCCTCGACAATACGGATAACCATATTTATCAATAAACCCACCAGCAGCGCCAGCATATTCAAAATGTGTTTTTTGTTTGAAGTCTAAAATTTTAGGCTGAATAATTCCTATTGAAATATCAGAATTATAAGTATTTAAAATAGGTTGAAGCCAATTCTCTGTAACTTCAATATCACTATTTAATAAGCATAATATAGGTTCATTTACTTGTTGAAGCGCTTCGTTATAACCTTTGGCATAGCCACCATTTTCTAAGTTCTGAATGATTTTAATTTCAGAATAATTAGTTTTTAAAAAACCTATAGAATCATCGGTAGATGCATTATCTGCGACATATATATTTGCATCTTTTGAAAAGCTTACTACCGAAGGTAAAAATTGCTCTAAAAGTGCTTTTCCATTCCAATTAAGAATAACAACGGCAATATCTTTTGTTTCAAAATTCATAATTTATAATCTGGAATATCTTGAAGAAAACTATATTTTTCATTTTCAAAATCCATCTGACAATAATAGTGATTTAATCCGTTGGTAACCATTAAAAACGTAGCATTTAAAGCCATGTTGTAACGCGCAATTTGGTCGAAAGTCGTTTGATTGATACTTATTTTTGGTGCTTTGCATTCTACAATTAAAAAAATAGAACCATCAGAATTAAAAATCACGATATCATAACGTTTTTTTAAGCCGTTAACAGTCAATTCTTTTTCAACATTTATCAATGACTTAGGAAATTTTTTTACTGATATTAAATAATGCACACAATGTTGCCGTACCCATTCTTCGGGTTGTAAAACCACAAATTTTTTGCGTATTATATCAAAAATAGAAACTTTATTTTCTGTACTTTTGAAACGGTAGTCGAACTTTGGAAAATTAAGGTTTTGCACACCACAAAGGTAATTTTCAATATTCAAATACCAAATCTCAAATTCATTCTTTTGGAATTTAGATTCTGATATTTGAAATTTTACAAACACTTGGACGAAGCAAAAAAAATAGTCACAGACATTAGAAATGGTCAAATTAGTCCCATTTATTTTTTAATGGGAGAAGAAGCCTATTATATCGATAAAATTTCTGAGTATATTGAGGACAATATTTTAGATGAATCTGAAAAAGGTTTTAATCAAATGGTGCTTTATGGTCGTGATGTGGCTATTGATGATATTGTGAGTAATGCTAAACGGTATCCTATGATGGCAGAACGCCAGGTGGTTATTGTAAAAGAGGCTCAAGATTTAAGTCGACATATCGAAAAATTAGCCGATTACGTTAATAATCCGCAACCAACAACTGTGTTGGTAATTAATTATAAATACAAGAAAATAGACAAGCGTAAAGCGTTGTACAAAGCGTTAAAGAAAAACGGAATTGTCCTAGAGAGCAAAAAACTCTATGATAATCAGGTACCAGATTGGATTCGTCGCGTGCTTGCTGGTCAAGGTTATAAAATAACACCTAAAGCAGCACAAATGCTGGTTGAATTTTTAGGTACTGACTTGTCTAAAATTGAAAATGAGCTAAATAAATTAAAGATTGTTTTGCCAAAAGGCTCTCAAATTACACCCGAAGCGATTGAAGAAAACATTGGCATAAGCAAAGACTTCAACAATTTTGAGTTACGAAAAGCAGTTGGTGAACGCAATATGGCCAAGGCGTTTAGAATTGTAAAATATTTTGGAGATAACCCAAAAGACAACCCAATGGTGGTTACGGTATCTTTGTTATTTAACTTTTTTTCGCAGTTATTGCATTATCACGGGCTAAACGATAAGTCACCACGCAGTGTCGCTTCGGCTTTAAAAGTCAATCCTTATTTTGTAAGTGAATATTCTGAAGCAGCAAGAAATTTCCCAATGAAAAATGTGAGTAGAGCAGTTGCCCTTTGTAGAGAATTTGATGTTAAAGGAAAAGGTGTCGGCGCTAATGCAACACCTCAAGGTGATTTGTTGAAGGAGCTTTTGGTTAAGATTTTTGGATGATAATTTTTACTAATTATTTTCAGTTTCCTCCTCGGATTCAGTTTCCTTTATTTTTTTCGTCTTTTTATAAATAGGAATTAAATATGAAACATTATACCCAAAACCTGCGCCTATATTGCCGCTATCATACGTTCTATTAAAACCAGGAATATAAAGGTTTTCAAAATTATCTGGACTCGTATCTGTAACCAAAAACTTTAATTGTACGTTTAAGCCCATATATAAATTTGTAAATACTTCAGCTTTTGCCCCAAAAATTAATTCGCCCCAGATAGCAGAAAGTCCAGTGGTTTCTTCAGGATTTGTTACGGTAAATTGTTCTCCAAAATATTGGTTATTTACATCATATATGGTGTAGCTGTTTAAGGTTTGGCTAAACGTACTTGCACCAACTCTAAAACCAGCAAAAATCATGTTTTCCATATCTAGCCAGTTTTTGTAAAGATTAATGTCTACACCTGCTTTAAAATAGCTTCCTTTTGATGTCGTATTTAGTACTTCATTTTCTAAAGTGCGTTCTTCATTTCCTAATTCGCCAGCTAAGTACAACGTCTGTGTTAACCTGTAATCGCCATTTATTTCGAACCCTTGATAATTATCATCAAAAAAACTACGTGCAATTTTAGAAATATCAGCACCTAAGCGGATTCCGTATTTTTGTTTGTAAACAATAGTGTCTGTTGCTGTTTCTTGCTCTTCGGACTGAGAAAATACAGAAGAAGTACAAAGTATAAAACCGACTAAAATTTTAGTGAAATATCTGTACATGTGTCGTGTCTTCGTTTTCAATTGATGTTGTAAACGTAATGTTTTGTATCCAATCTATAGAATCGTCACCAGCATTACCAATAACACTTACGCTATTAAAAATACTTTTAAAACCGCAAGCTCGTGATACGTAAACAAATTCTGGCGTATAGGTAACATCAATAATATCGATATTAGAATTTGTTGCGGCATTCTCATCTAAACGCAAATTGGTATTGGTTTCAAAATAATATCTAATCGTAGTTTCCTGTAATTCTTCTGTAACTTTTAAAGGTAATTCTACTGAATTGCTGTTTTCATTAAATCGAAGTGTAGCTTCTGTAACAGTTTCGGGAAATATTATTTCGCCTGTCGTTTCATCCGTAATAAGTTCTGCAGCGTAAACCGATAGTCTTGGTACATTTTTTAATTCATCTGTATCTGTAACGTCAAAGAATTCCACTAAAATTCGTGGTGTAGTTGGTGTACCTTCCGCACAGATATCATCGCGTTCGCAAGTCCATAAAATTAGTGCTAAAACTACTAAAATGTATTTGTTATTTTTCATTATTTTTCTCAAATAAAACAACAGTTTCTATATGCGCCGTGTGTGGAAACTGGTCTACTAAACTCATTTTTTTAATTGCATACCCAGCTTGCATTAATTGCTCAGTATCTCTTGCTTGCGTTGCAGGATTACAAGATACATAAACCAAACGGTCTGCATTAAGGTTTATTATTTTTTTAAGCGTTTTTGGAGCAATACCTGCACGAGCTGGATCAAGAATAATGGTTTTTATTTTGTTGGTATATTCAGGATGTTCGTTTAAGAATTTACCAACATCTGCAGCGTAAAATCTAAGATCTTCAATGTGGTTTCGCTTGGCATTTTCTTTGGCATCTTCAATTGCAGAGGCTACAATATCTACACCAACTATTTTAGCATTTTTGCTTCGAGATGCTAATATTTGTCCAATAGTTCCGGTACCACAAAATAAGTCCATAACTACAGTATTATCAATGGCAGATTTATCCTCTAAGGCATAATCAATTACTTTAGAATATAACTTTTCAGCCGATTTTGGATTGGTTTGAAAAAAGCTTTTCATACTAATTTCAAAATTTAAGCCTAAAAGCGCTTCAACAATTTTATCGTCGCCATAAACCAAATCAATCTTGCCAGTTGTAGCAATGGTTCTGTCACCTATTTCATCATTAACAGTGTGCAATAATCCAGCTACGCGAGTGCCAAACAATTCAACTAAAAATTCAGCAAATTTATTTAAATCAAATTTTGATAGATCGTAAGATGTAGTGACTAAATTAAAGAGTAATTGGTTGGTTTTAAACGATTTTCTAACAACGAAATAACGGAAAAAACCTTCACGTTTTGGAGCATGCCAAGGTGCTAAACCTGTGTCTTGACAATAAGCTTTAATCTGGGTTAAATTATCTTCAAACTCTTTATCAAATAATCCAGAGTCTTTTTTTAAATCATCGCCGCACCACCAAGTGCCACGCTTTTTAAAGCCAAGTGTAAATTCGTCTACATCGGTTTTAAGTTCGTGATTGTAACCAATGGCTGAGAAACCATACTCCATTTTGTTTCGGTAATGAAAGGTGTTTGGCGAAGTGACAAATTCATCAAATTTAGCTTCGATATCTGTGACTTTTCCAATGCGCTTAAACAACTCAATCGTGCTTTGCTTTTTATAAGCATGCTGCTTTTCAATTGGTAATTTTATATAAGGTGCACCAGGAATTTCTTGAAACGGCACTTCAACTTCATCTTCAGACGGTTCTAAAACTTCAAACAATTTGCATTCTGCGTACTTTTTACTCGATTTTTTTACTTGTGCTTTTACTAATTGTCCAGGTAAAGTGTTAGGTACAAAAACTACAAATTCTCCATGTTCGTTTCTTATTCTTCCAATTCCTTTTCCGCCGAAAGCGTAATCCTCAATCTTTAGTTCTAGGATTTGTCCACGTTTTACAAACTTGTTTCGTTCTCTTCTTGGCATTGGCGTAATAATTAGAATGCAAAGATACTTTATTTGTGGGCTCTTGCAAGATTGAAATTGGGTTTGAGGACAAAACAAATTTATGTTTATTTACAACACTTCAATTTTTTTAATTTGACAGTAATCCTTAATTTGCAAGCTCTAAGGATGATTTCTTTCCCACGCTGAATTTTCGTCCCGATACTTATCGAGACACGAAAGGATAAAGGTAGAACAGGAATTCGCTAAGCGAAATCTAAAAACACTCATTTTTTCGCTTGGCTAATGTTTAATTTTTAACTAAAATTTTTAGAATGGCTGTTTTAGACCAATTAACATCGCAACAAGCGATTGCATTAGAAGACAAATACGGAGCGCATAATTACCATCCTTTACCTGTAGTTTTAAGTAAGGGCGAAGGTGTTTATGTGTGGGACGTTGAAGGAAAAAAATATTATGATTTTTTATCGGCTTACTCTGCTGTAAACCAAGGACACTGCCATCCAAAGATTGTTAGCGCAATGACCGAACAAGCTAAAACCTTGACATTAACTTCACGAGCTTTTTATAATGACATGCTTGGCAGTTTTGAAAAGTATGCAACTAAAACTTTTAACTTTGATAAGTTGCTACCTATGAATACAGGCGCTGAAGCAGTTGAAACGGCGTTAAAAATTTGTAGAAAATGGGCATACGAAGTAAAAGGTATTAATGAAAATAATGCAGAAATTATTGTTTGCGAAAATAATTTTCACGGACGTACAACAACTATCATTTCATTCTCAAACGACCCAGTAGCACGTAAAAACTTTGGTCCATATACAGATGGATTCATTAAAATTGAATACGATAATATTAAAGCTCTAGAAGATACTTTAGAGAATAATAAGAATGTTGCAGGATTTTTGGTAGAACCAATTCAAGGCGAAGCAGGAGTTTATGTACCATCTGAAGGTTACTTGGCAGCAGCAAAAGCTTTGTGCGAAAAGCATAACGTTCTGTTTATTGCTGATGAAGTGCAAACAGGGATTGCACGTACAGGTAGACTTCTAGCAACTTGTGGTAATTGTTCTTGTAATGACAAACATTGTTCTGGCACACCAGAAGTTAAACCAGATATTTTAATTTTGGGTAAAGCTTTATCTGGTGGAGCCTATCCTGTTTCTGCGGTTTTAGCTAACGATTCTATTATGAACGTCATAAGACCAGGAAATCACGGAAGTACATTTGGTGGAAATCCTGTTGCTGCAGCTATTGGCATTGCTGCATTAGAAGTTATTAAAGACGAAAAATTAGCTAATAACGCGCAAGAATTGGGTGAAGTTTTTAGAGCGGAACTTTCAAAATATATAGAGAATAGTAATATCGTTAATGCAGTCAGAGGAAAAGGTTTATTAAATGCCATTTTAATAAACGATAGCGAAGATAGCGATACGGCTTGGAATATTTGTTTAAAACTTAGAGACAACGGGTTGTTAGCAAAACCAACACACGGAAACATAATTCGTTTTGCACCACCTTTGGTTATGACCAAAGAACAGCTTTTGGATTGTGTATCTATTATTACTAAGACACTTAAAGAATTTGAAGCCTAAGGCGCCAATTCTGTAAATGGATAAATAGGAATATTTCGTAATATCCAGTAGAGAAATACTATTACAATTATAGCGTAAGTAAACCAAGGTTTATACGTTAAGTTGTAATGGTATTTTTTTTTGTATCGGGTTGTAATGATTGCATATAATTTTGCCAGCAAAACAATAACCACTATGATTAAAGTGACATTATGTTTAAGCGCATCTAGAACTCTTAGATGAAGTAAATCATGAATAGCACGCTGACTGCCACAACCTGGGCAGTGAAAATCGGTAACGACATAAAAAGGACATTTGGGAAAAATACCTTCGCCCTTAGACACTTCTGGGTCGTTAAAGTAGTAGTATTTTACTAAAAAAAATATGGGTATCAATAAAAGGAGATACCCATATCTTAAATATTTATGTTTAAGCAAAATCTTAATAATTATAACCTCCAGAGCCTAAAGCTGCAAACATTGCTGCTCCGTAAAACAACATCATTAACGCTATAATTACAAATCCGCCAATAAGACCAATAAGTCCCCAAAGTTTTGCATTTTTAGAATCTGCAATAGCACCTTGATGGTCGCCGCCATCCCATTTTGCATTTACTCTAGCTGCGTAAACAATACTCACAACGCCTGTAATTTGGCAACATAAAAAAGTGGTAATAATTGCTAATACCAAATAATTATTTGGTCGCTGTTGAAGGTTGCCCGTTTCTATAGGCTTGTGTTCAGTCATATTAAATATAGTTGATTAGTTAAATTTTTATTGACCCATCATTTCTTGAATCTTACGCTGTAATTCCTCTTGGTCTTGTAAAGTTTCCCATCCAAAGTAAGATACAATCCAAACAAGGTATGCAACCATTAAAATACTAAGTACAACACCGATTATACCCATAATTTTTCCTGCTTTTACGTTTCCGTAGCCTGTATACATTTCTGGTTCAGTTTGGTAAACTTTAGTGGCTTTGCCTGCTAATACTATAGCTATAATTCCAAAAATTAATCCTGGCGCGCCATAGCAGCAACAACCTACGATTGATAAAATACCCATTACTAAAACAAGGGTTGCGTTTGGTAATTGTCTTTGTTCCATTTTTTTGTTGGTTTAAAAGGTTTTTAATAAAAAGCTGATTACAATAATACTAATATTTAAAATAAAAAGGCCTAATATTATTTTGTGACCTTGTTCAAATTTAAATTTTAAATGTAAAATTAAAAATGCAAACATGATGATAAGCGTATATATCGCAGGATACATTTTAAATGCGGCAACAAATTCGCCCTGAATTAAAAAGTTAAGCGAGCGTTGCATACCGCAACCCATACAATCAATGCCAAAGTTCTTTTTCCAAAGACATGGTAACATATAATCGTCGAGTTGAATTTTCAGCAATTTCATGAGTCAAATATAAATGTTTTAGAGAATAGATTACTTTTGTAAATATGAAATTATCTCGTTTTATAAATATTCTTTGCATTGTCACAGGTGGTGCAATTGCCATATATTCTCAAGCCGAAAAGCAGCAGAATGAATATTTGCTTATTGGCGGAATCGTACTTTTGATGTTTGGATTGTATCGATTATCTCGAAATGTACCGAGTAAGTTTGAAAATCGAGAAGAAGAAACTTTTGTAAAGACAGAAAATGACAATGATTAAAGTAGGAGATACAGTTGAAACTATCGATGATGCTATAAAAGGAAAAGTTCTTAAAATTAGTGGCGATTCTATTTTTGTTGAATCTGAAGATGGATTTGAGTTTGAATTTTCAGCAAACGAACTGATTATCCTCGACTCAGAAGATAATATCAATTTAGGTTCATTAGCCAATTCATCAATTTCTGAAATTACCCGAGAAAAAGAAAGCGGAAAAAAGCCAAATTACCATAAACCGAAAGCCAAAAAACGTCATCAACCTACATTTATTGTTGATTTGCACATTCATCATTTAACAGATTCTACACGTGGTATGACAAATTTTGATATGCTTAATTTACAACTCGATACCGCGCGTCGTCAATTAGATTTTGCAATAAAACAGCGCATGCCTAAAATGGTTTTTATTCACGGTGTTGGTGAAGGTGTATTGCGGCAAGAATTGTACACTGTTTTAAGACGTTACAATAATGTAACGTTTTATGATGCCGATTACAGGGAATTTGGATTAGGTGCGACTGAAGTTAAGATATTTCAGAATGTTGAGCCTTAATTAAAAGATTCTACCATAAAAGTGTTTTCAAAAACACCCATATTGTAAATATCTTGTCTAAGAATTTCGATATTAAAATTTCGTATTTCAACATTTGTAAAAACAGTACGCTCATAAGTATTATCAGTTCTAACACCAGGATTTCCGTAGGATGTATTTTCTGCTGGTAAAAGATAAAAAGCAACTGATGTGCCATTTACTGGAACAGTATCATTTTCTGGTCTCATATCTTGGTTTTCATCCTCTTCAATAGTAGGAATCATGTCACCATCATCGTCTGTATCTAAATAATTTGGAAACTCATCGCCATCAGTATTTAGCGGATTTGTCAATGGATTATCGTCACCATCAGCATTTTCACTATCTAACTCATCAATGGTCAAAACATTATCATTATCATCATCTTGATCTAAATAATCGGGTATGCCGTCACCATCAAAATCTTGCGCATCAGGATAATTGCCATCGGCATCAATCTGGCCACGACCTTCATCTTCAGACGGAATACCATCCAAATCATCATCAATAACGATTGACGTAAAGATTATTTCAGCACCTTCTTCAGCTTCATAATCTTCTTGCAGAATCAAATCTGCTGGTGGCACAATATTGCACAATTCATCACCAACAATAGTTCTGTTGTAAGTTCTATAATTAAAGCGAATAGTGCTCGAATTTGTTTCCAAAGTTTCTGGATTTCCTTCTGTAAAAATACCTTCAGTTGTTGCGTTTCTAGGAATTAAAATAGTGAGCGATTCGCTTGGGTCAACTCTTGTTGTATAGATGAGGTAAGAGGAATTATTATCATCACAACGCGAAAGTGTTTCACTAAAATCCAATTCGGCAGTAATCACATCACCATCGTCACAAGCAAAAAATAAAACACATGCTACTAAAACCAAGAAAATATTACGCATAAGGTCGTTTGTTTTCAACAAAAATAAATCATTTATAAAATTATAACGTCGCTTCGAAAGAATAATTTTATACTTTATTTTTGCAGCATGACAAATATGTATTTCGATAGCGCAGCGACAACACAATTACGACCAGAAGTTGTGGAAAAAATGACTGAAGTTTTAAATCAGAATTTTGGTAATCCTTCATCAACTCATAGTTTTGGGCGTTCGGCAAAATCCATTATGGAAAAATGCCGTAAAAATATTGCCTCTTATTTTAATGTATCTGCTGCTGAAATTATTTTTACATCTGGTGGAACAGAAGCCGATAATCTCGCAATGCGAAGCGCCGTTAGAGATTTAGGTGTTACAGAAATTATCACGTCTCGTATTGAGCACCACGCTGTATTACATACTGCAGCACAGTTACAAGCCGAATACAATATTGATGTCACTTACGTACAACTAGACGAAAAAGGTACTGTCGATTTCAAGCATTTTGAAGAATTACTAAAATCTGACACAAAAAAACTTGTAAGCTTAATGCATATTAACAACGAGATTGGTAACATTTTAGATATTAAACGAGTTGCTGATTTGTGCAAAGTTTATGGTGCTTTATTTCACTCAGATACGGTACAATCTGTTGGACATTTTAAGTTAGATTTACAAGACATTAAAGTCGACTTTTTAGCAGCAAGCGCACATAAATTTCATGGACCAAAAGGAGTTGGTTTTTGTTTTGTTAGAGCAGCATCAGGACTAAAACCTTTAATTTTTGGGGGCGAGCAGGAGCGAGGCTATCGCGCTGGTACAGAAAGTTTGCACAATATCGTTGGTTTAGATGAGGCTTTGAGGATTTCTTACGAAAATCTTGAAAAAGAAAGCCAATACGTAAAAAAAATAAAGCAATATTTTATAGATAGTTTATTAGAAAAATTACCAGATGTTCATTTTAATGGCGAATGCTGTAATCCTGATAAAAGCACATACACGTTAGTCAATGTGTGCTTGCCATTACCACCAGAAAAAGCGGCAATGCTTCAATTTCAGTTAGATTTAAAAGGTATCGCTTGCTCTAAAGGTAGTGCTTGCCAAAGTGGAAGCACATCTGCATCACATGTCTTGTCTCAGATTTTAAATGACGATTTATTACAGAAACCTTCTGTGCGTTTTTCGTTTAGTAAATTTAATACCAAAGAAGAGATTGATTATGTCGTGGAGACAATTTGTGAGTTTGCTAGGAATTAGTTTTTGCCGGCTATTTCTTCAACAATCTTAGTAACAGAAGATGATCCATATTCTCCGTAAATTGAAATGTATTTATGTGTTAAATTATCTATAACAACAAAGCTTCCGCAAGGATAATGATACTTGAAAAACATATTCTCAATTAGTCTTTTCTCATCGAAATTCCATTTAAACCTATTGAAACCAGAATAATCTAATGTCGAATCTTTCTTATATATTCTGTAGTTATTAAGGCTAATTTTGTTCTTTAAATTTTTTAGATAAGAATTTCCGTAAGAACTGTTTTGTCCTTTAAAATAAAGTCTTCCGCTGTTGCATCTATCTTTTCCTGGATGAAATTGTATGATACTTAAGCGAGCAGACGGCTTGAACTCTAGCTCGTTCAAATATTTATTTAGGACGATTAGCTCATCTTTATTTAATTTGCCATAATTTTTTCTTGATTCTAGTTTCCGGATGTAACAAGTATCATTTTCAAAAGCAAGTGATAAATAATACGTGCCATTTTTTATTCCATCTGTCTTTTTTTTCAGAAAATTACGTTTTGTCATTATACTATTGTCAACATCCCAATAATAAATAGGCTTTTTCTTCTGTCCAAAAGCCAAAAACGAAAACCAAACTGACAAAACGAAAACCAAATATTTCATATGCATGTTACAATCTCGCCGACAATCTCACATTAAAAACTCGTGGCGTTAAAAAGTTAGGAATCGCAAATTGTCTCTGACTATTTACATCACGTACCCAAGTATTAGTGATGGCGTTTTGGTTGTTAAACATATTGTAAATTTCAATGCCAAGCGACAAACTTCTGAATGGTTTTTTCCAGTTAGACGTATAAGTTTTTTCAGGATTTACTATTTCGTAAGAAATACCTAAATCTGCACGTCTGTAATCTCGTAATCTAAATTGAAAATCATAAGGGTCAGCATAACTCGGCGAACCGCCAGGCAATCCTGTATTATACACCAAATTGAGATACATCTTTAAATCTGGCATGTTAGGTACATAATCTTGAAATAATACACCAAACTTTAAACGTTGGTCTGTTGGTCTAGAAATATAGCCACGATTATTAATGTTTTCTTCGGTTTTTAAATAACCGAAACTAAACCAAGATTCTGTTCCTGGCACAAACTCACCATTCAATCTCAAATCTAAACCGTAAGCATAAGCTTTTGCACTATTATTGGCACGATAACGAATACGGACATTTTCTAGTGTGTAAGGATTTACGTCGGATAAACCTTTGTAATACGCTTCAGTCACTAATTTAAAAGGTCTGTCCCAAAGTTTAAAACTATACTCATTTCCTAAAACCACATGAAACGATTTCTGCGCTTTTACGTTAGGTTGCACAACACCAGAAGAATCTCGTAATTCGCGATAAAACGGCGGTTGGTAATACAAACCACCAGCAATTCTAAAAAGCATGTCTTTATCCCAATTTGGCTTAATAGCAAATTGCGCTCGTGGACTAATAACAGTTTGGTTATTGCCCTCAATTCCGCTACCATTTACAGACCAATTATGTGCACGTACACCAATATTGTAATAGGCTTCGTGTTCTCCAATCTGCGTTGTTTTTTTATACTGAACGAAAGCTTGAAGTCTATTGATTTGCACTTCGTTAAACGCTCTAATATTTTGAAAAGCTGTCAACGGACCATTAAATGGTACGTCTGGTTGAAAATTTGGTCCAGTTAATCCTGGCGGACGAATGGAAAATCCAGCCGAATCAATAACTTCAGACTCTACCAAACGGTCGCGTATATCTTCACGTGTATATTTTACAGACCATTCAAGGTTACTATCGTCATCCATGTTATAATCACCTCGATGCTCCAAATTAAAAATAAGTGCATCCAAATCATTTCTTGCTCTTGTAAATTGAGAACCGATACCTTCACTAAATTCAACTTCACCCAAATTTTCATCACCAATATTAGTGTTGACTTCGCCTAAGCGGTATTGTGCTAAAATGTCGAAGTATTCCTGTTCTGTGGCGTGATAAGCAGAACCAATAAGTTTTAAGGTTGTTTTATCATTCAGAAAATAATTTGCTTTAAATGCACCAAAATAGGTTTGGTATTCGGTTTGTTCTTGGCCTTCGTAAAACACTAAAAGCGCTACAGGTTCGTCAACAGTACCAAAATTGGTTTGTCTGTTTTCTGGTTGAAAATTATACTGATTAAGAGAAATGTTTCCGAGGAAATTTAGATGAAATTTATCTGAAAAGCGATACGTTAGATAAGTTTGTGCATCCGCAAAAACAGGTTCCACATTTCCGTTAGTTTCAAGACTGTTAAGCACCAGACTATTGTCGCGGTAACGAATTCCAGAAATACTAGAAAATTTTCCGTCGGTTGAAGCGGTTTCAACTGCAACACTTCCGCCTAGCAAACTTAAATCTGCACTTACACCAAATTTTGAAGGCTTTTTATAAGTAATATCTAAAACCGAAGACAATTTATCGCCATAACGTGCTTGGAAACCACCAGCAGAGAAATCGACATTGGCTACCATGTCAGTGTTTACAAAACTCAAGCCTTCTTGATTACCAGAGCGAATGAGAAATGGACGATAGACTTCAATCTCGTTGACGTAAACAAGGTTTTCATCAAAATTTCCACCACGAACGGAATATTGCGTACTTAACTCGTTTGAAATATTTACTCCAGGTAAGGTTTTCAGAATATTTTCTACACCAGGTTGTGCGCCTTTAATACGTCTTAAAACTTGAGCGGGAATAGTAGTGACATCCGAATTTTCAATTTTAGTTTCT
This sequence comes from Winogradskyella litorisediminis, assembly GCF_042675765.1. Lineage (NCBI taxonomy): Bacteria > Pseudomonadati > Bacteroidota > Flavobacteriia > Flavobacteriales > Flavobacteriaceae > Winogradskyella > Winogradskyella litorisediminis. The sequence goes on from NZ_JBHTJL010000015.1 coordinate 74,188, forward strand.
GGTGTAATAACAACTTCCGCGATTTGGACAACACTAACTTTCAACACCGGATTGTATTCTAGTTCACTACCGTTTTTTAAATTGAATTTTTGTTCCACACGCTTGTGAGACACGTGACTAAAGGTTAATGTTACTTCAGTTTCTGACGGAATTCTAATTTTATAAAATCCATTTTTATTAGTCGTTGCACCTTCGCCAGTGCTTGCGGTAATATTTACATTTTCAATTGGTAAATTATTTTCGCCTAAAATTACACCTCGTAAAACCGCGGTTTGGGCAAAAATGCTTAGCGAAATAAGAAGAAGTAGTCCTGTGAGTAACGGTTTAGCGGTCTTCAAAAGTATGGGTTTTATTTTCTAAAAAATGTTGCTTCAAATGTAGAACTATTTCCAACATTATCTGTGACAATAATTTTCAAATTATTTTCTGTATCTGTAACGACGTCATCGTTAAAATCGTGTGTTAAGGTATTGGTTTTATAATCGTATTCCATTAAAATCCATTTTCCATTAACGGTAGCTCTATATTTTGAAATTCCAGATAAGTCGTCAGAAATTTTAACTTTTAGATATCTGTATTTACTTAGCCACTTTTTATTGGTAAAGTTAATGGGCTCAATTTTTGGGGGAATTGTATCAGCTTCAAGTGTATAAATGCCAAAGGTTTTACTACGAGCGGTTAATGTATCACCTTTTCGTTTTGTGCCGACATAACTAGGTTTTTTGTAATATCCATAAAGTCGTGCAATAAATAATTTGCTTTTATCAACATCTTTATAATTGCTAATATCATAATTAACCACGAAATTTTTCTGAAGCGGAAGCACATCTTTATGTAAATATATGCTGTCCGAGCTGACTTTAAAATCAATCAATACATCTTCATAAACTGTATTTGGATAAATTGTTACAGATGCCAACCCATCTTTTAAAACGGTAGTTTCTTGGTTTTTCACAAGGTATTTATCTTCCTCGTTAACATCTTCAAATTCAACTATAGGTTTTGGAGCACCAATGATAGGAATAGAAAGTGTTGTAGTGTTATCTGCGTAGTCTTTTATTTCAACTTTATAAAGCGTTGAGGTACTATCTTCAACTTTAATATAACCATTATCTACAATGTTTTTAAACATACTTAATGGGTTATTTTCTTTAACAAATAGTTGTTGACTGCGTGTTTTCTTTGTTTTCCACAATTCAAAATCTATAAAACGATTTAGGTGTTTGGTTTCGCTAAAACTGAAACGTTTAAAATCCATTTCATAAATTTTGTTTCCATTGTAATAGGATGAAATATTACTTACACCATTATTGTTTGGAGCCAAATCTTGCTTATCATAACTCACGATACCAAAACCAATATTGCCATAGGCTTTAATTTTTTCAACTTTATAATTACCGTCTTGTTGCGGGATTAATCGAAGAGGAATGCGCTCATTCTTAACATTAATAAATGCATTTTTATCTTTAGGATACGCATAGACTGATGTTATAAAAGGTTTTTTTGAATCTTTAATATTAATTCCGAAAAGCATTGGATTTATTGGCCTTTCGGCATTATCTCTAATTTCGAAATGTAAATGTGGTCCACCAGAACCGCCGGTATTACCTGAAAAAGCGACGACTTCATCAGTGGAAACAGGTAATTCTATTTTATTAGGAAACATTTCCACTTCATAACTTTCCTTTTCGTATTGGCAGTTTTTAATGTAGGCTTCAATTTTAGGCGAAAACTTTTTTAAATGTCCGTAAACTGTAGTATACCCGTTTGGATGTGTAATGTATAAAGCCTTTCCGTATCCGTAATGAGAAACCTTAATTCGGCTAACATAACCTTCCGCAGCGGTATAAACTTTTAAGCCTGTTTTTCGTTGTGTTTTTATATCTAAACCGGAATGAAAATGGTTAGAGCGTAGTTCTGCAAAAGTTCCAGAAAGTATTAAAGTAATATCTAAAGGGTCTCTAAAGTAATCTTGCGGATATTCGGTTTGAGCATAAAGCGTATTAGAAATTAAAAAAAGAAGGATTATTTTTTTCATTTGCAATTATATAGTAGCTAAAATAGAATTTTGAATGTGATTTACAAACGCTAAAACTGTATAATTTTTGGTAACAAATTAATTTCATTATAATTAACTCAATCAAAAATAATCATAAAACTATTGGCTTTATCCATTAGATATCTTAAATTTGTTACATAGTGTTGTATAACGCAAATGAGTAAAATTGAAGATATTGTTGATACGTTAGAGAACCGAATTTCAAAGGTTTTGCATAAGCAAGAAGTGCTAAAACAAACAAATGCAAAACTCTCGGAACAACTAGCAGAATATCAAAAACAAGTCTTAAATTATCAAGAGCAAATTAGCGATTGGTCAGACAAATATGAAACGCTCAAAACTGCAAATGCAATGCTTGGTAGTGACGAAAATAAACGAGAAACAAAACTCAAAATAAATTCGCTAATAAGAGATATTGACCATTGTATTGCGCAATTGTCTGAGTAGCGAAAAGAAAATTAACGGATGTCTAATCAGCTTAAAATTAAATTATCAATAGCTAACAGAGTTTATCCGTTAACCATAAACCCAAGCCAAGAAGAAGGGTTGCGTAAAGCCGCAAAGAAGATAGAGGCAATGATTGGGCAATTTGAGCAAAGTTACTCTGTTAGAGATAAGCAAGATGTTTTGGCAATGTGTGCCTTACAATTTGCTGCTCAAGTAGAGCAAAAGTCGATAGATAAAGAGTATGTGAATGAAGAAGTACAAGAGAAGTTAGAAGCTTTAAATGAACTTTTACAATCACATATTTAACTCGTACGTTCTTTAAAATAAAATAAGGTTACTGCCTACATTAGTTATATTTTTTGATAAACTCAACGATTAATTCTTTAAAAAGGGTGAGTTGAAGTTGTAAAACCGTGCTGCTGTTTTGTACTGAACTTGTTTCAGTATTAATTCTAGGCAGATTTTTGAGCAGCTTGTTAGCCCTAAACTTGTTTTTAAGGAGTTTATACAAAACACAGAACTGGTGTAGGCTTTTTTTATATAAATACATCAACTAAACTAAATATATGGATACTAACATACTATACATTGCCGGCGCTGCGGTTTTAGGATTGATAATTGGTTTTATCATTGCTAAATCGTTAGAAAAAGGAAAGGCATCTAAAATAATTGGCGAAGCAGAAAGAGAAGCCAAATCTATCTTAAAAGACGCCAAATCTGAAGGTGAATCAATTAAGAAAGATAAAATACTTCAGGCTAAAGAAAAATTCATAGAACTCAAGGCAGAACACGAAAAAGTCATCTTATCGCGTGATAAAAAAATGGCAGAAGCCGAAAAGCGTATTAGAGACAAAGAATCTCAAATTTCTAGTGAGTTATCAAAAGCTAAAAAATCAAATCAATCCTTAGACGATAAAATTAAAGATTACGATTACAGATTAGAATTTCTTGAAAAAAAGGCTGAAGAAGTCGAAAAGGCTCATAAAAGTCAGATTAAACAGCTAGAGGTAATCTCAGGTTTATCTGCTGATGATGCAAAGCATCAATTAGTAGAATCCTTAAAAGAAGAGGCAAAAACAGATGCCATGGCATTTGTTCAAGATAGAGTAGAAGAGGCAAAATTAACCGCGCAGCAAGAAGCTAAGAAGATTATTATTAATACCATTCAGCGTATTGGTACAGAAGAAGCAGTTGATAATTGTGTTTCCGTATTTAATATTGAATCTGACGATGTAAAAGGTAGGATTATTGGCCGCGAAGGTCGAAATATTCGCGCCATCGAAGCAGCAACAGGTGTCGAAATTATCGTTGATGATACACCAGAAGCTATTATCTTATCGTGTTTTGACTCTGTAAGACGTGAAATAGCACGATTATCTTTACACAAATTGGTAACTGACGGACGTATTCACCCAGCGCGTATTGAAGAAGTCGTGAAGAAAACCCAGAAACAAATAGAACAAGAAATAATTGAGGTTGGTAAGCGTACGGTTATCGATTTAGGTATTCACGGTTTACATCCAGAATTAATAAAGATGGTTGGTCGTATGAAATACCGTTCGTCTTACGGACAAAATTTACTACAACATTCTCGTGAAGTTGCAAAACTTTGCGGTGTAATGGCTGCAGAATTAGGGTTAAATCCAAAACTTGCCAAACGTGCAGGATTACTCCACGATATAGGAAAAGTACCAGATGCTGAAGCAGATGTAGAAACACCACACGCTATTTTAGGTATGAAATGGGCTGAAAAACATGGCGAAAAACCAGAGGTTTGTAATGCTATTGGTGCTCACCATGATGAAATTGAAATGACAACTTTACTGTCGCCAATTATTCAAGTTTGTGATGCTATTTCTGGTGCGAGACCAGGTGCAAGACGTCAAGTATTAGACTCTTACATTCAGCGTTTAAAAGATTTAGAAGCTGTGGCATTTGGTTTTCCTGGTGTAAAGAAAGCATACGCTATACAAGCAGGTAGAGAATTACGTGTTATCGTAGAAAGTGAAAAAGTGACAGATGATAAAGCAGCAAGCTTATCTTTTGAAATTTCTCAGAAAATTCAAACGGATATGACATATCCGGGACAAGTTAAAGTAACAGTAATTAGAGAAACTAGAGCAGTAAACATTGCGAAATAGTCTATAGTTAAAAACATGCTTAAAGCCTTAAATTCTTTGGAGTTTGAGGTTTTTTTTTGCTCAAGCTTGAAGTTTGAAGTACGCAGTTGGAAGTTTAGATTGCAACTAACTATTAGCTACTGAGAACTGTTTACTATTTCCTCGGATGATACGTATTAATTACCTTATTTAATTGCGATTTATCAATGTGGGTATAAATTTCTGTAGTAGTGATACTTTCATGGCCTAACATCATTTGTATAGAACGCAAATCGGCACCATTTTCTAGAAGATGCGTTGCAAATGAATGTCTAAAGGTATGCGGAGAGACTGTTTTTTGTAGACCAACTTTCTCAACCAATTTCTTTATAATGGTAAACACCATAGCACGAGTTAGCTGATTACCTTTGTAATTTAAGAATAAAACATCCTTTGATTCTTGTTTTACATCAATATGTTTTCTGATGTCTAACCAAATATCAATCAGTTTTTGTGTGTTTTTTCCAATAGGTACAAAGCGCTCTTTATTTCCTTTACCTTTTACTTTTATAAAGCCTTCTTCAAAAAATAAATCTGAAATTTTAAGGTTGGTAAGCTCGCTTACACGAAGTCCACAACTGTATAAGGTTTCTAAAATAGCTTTATTACGATGACCAAGATTTACGCCTCTAAACTGATAATTTAAATCAATTGCAGAAATGATAAGGTCGATATCAGCAATAGATAATGTATCTGGGAGTTTTAGACCTAAACGTGGTGATTCTATTTGGTCTACAGGATTGGCTTCACGGTACTTTTCAAACACTAAATAATCAAAGAAATTACGTAAACCAGAAATGATTCTGGCTTGAGAACGCGGATTTAATTCCTTTGAAATTTGATAAACAAAATTTTGTACGGTCTCTTGTGAGATTTCAATAGGAGATTCTTTTATATCATTTTCGTTAAGAAATTTCTGAATTCGCAATATATCATATACATAGCTATCAATTGAGTTTTGTAGTAGTCCACGCTCAATTTTTAAAAAAGTTTCATAATCGTTTATTGCTTCACGCCATTTCATATGTAAATTTAGTTATAATAGATGGTTATTTTTCTTTTTTTTAAGGGTGAAGTAAGAACTTTTTTTTCCAAGATTGTTAATAATGAAAAACGCAAATACCTGATAATCAGTTTGTATTTTTCATTTTGTTAATAAAGATGTTAATAATGTCTAAACATTTATAAATACTTAAGCAAAAAAGTATTTAGTTTGCATTATCAATTTAAAAACTTTTAATTATGAAAAAATTATTTATTGCTGCTTTAGCAGTATGTGCGTTTAGTTTTTCTAATGCTCAAGATGAAGCTGGTTCTGCAACTTCAGAAGGTACATGGTTAATTGAGGCTAATACTGGTAATGCGATGCTAGGTTCTACTTCTTTTATGTTTGCATCTTCAGATGGAACTTCTCAGTACAACTTAGGTTTAGATGGAGGATATTTCATATCTGACAACTTAGCTATTAAAGCTGGTTTAGGTTTTGGTGGTTTTAATCCTGATGTAGGAGATAATGAAACTTCTTTTTCTTACAGATTAGGTGCGAAGTATTATTTAGGTGGTGAATTCCCACTTGGAGTAGATTTAACTGGTGCTTCTGGTGATGCAGTAGAAAATGGTGCAGGAGAAACTCCTCTATGGTTAGGTCTTCAAGGTGGTTACGCTTGGTTTGTTGCAGATAACATTGCTATTGAGCCAGGTCTTCGTTACAACTTATCTTTAAACGAAGATTTTACTGATGAAGGTGTATTTCAATTCAATATTGGCTTTACATTATTCTTTTAATATAGTATAGATAAAAACAATAAAACCGAGGCAAGCGCCTCGGTTTTTTTATGTCTGAACTTTTGTCATTAAATTAATTTTAAAGAAAAGTATTAGATTTTTCGACTTTTTAATAAAATCAATTTTTTTATAGTTACTCTATTTTTGATGATTGCTGAAGTAGATATTCAAACTGAAAGGGAACATGGACATTTCGAGACAATTCAATATTGTCTTTCAGTTCTACTAACTCAAAATTTGACTTTGACAGACAATTCGTTTCTGAAGATTTTGAATCTAGTATTTTTACTGTAACGCCAAATGTTGCTTATTTTGTTGCTGATAATTTATCTCTAGGAGTTAACTTATCTCTAGGAGTTAACTTTTCTTTTACTTATAAAAAACAAGAAGAAAGTAGTTTTGAGAATACGTCAAATGCTTTTGCTTTTATTCTAGATGTAACGTACTTTTTTAGCCCAGAAAGTAGTTTTAGACCATTTTTAGGTCTAGGTGTTGATTTGGTATCAACAAGCTCAGGTCGTGAAGATTCAGAAAAATCTAGCAGTTTTGCACTTCGTGAAGAAACAGGTGTTACTTCCTTTATTAATAAAGGTAACAGTGATTTAGAAACTAAGAACTCTAATTTTGGAGGTGGAGTTGGTATCTCTATATATTTATAGGAAATTAATTTAAAATTTAAATAAAAAAAAAGTCACCAATTTTAAATTGGTGACTTTTTTTTGTTATTACTTTTTTCTATTAAAGTCCAGGATAAGAGTCCGTTAAAATTTGGACAATATCTATTATGTGACCAACTATAAAGAAACCAAATGTGATAATGTATAGCACGTTCCAATACCATGGGCTACCAATATACCATCTATGCGCAGCAAAACCACCAAGCACTAACCAAAGTGCAGCAGCCACCCATTTATCTTTTCCTGCTCTTGCAGCAGGTACAGCCATCATAACATCTTCTGATGATGTTTCATTAATAACATTGTTTTCAATAGAAACTGCTGCTCTTTTCACAGGGAAAGATGCATAAGCAGCGCTTAAGCTTAGCATGATTGCAAAAGCCGAAAGTAAAAGTTTAATTTTCATAAAAATTGGTTTAAGTTTACCTTAAAATTAAAAATAATAATTATACAACAACGTATCTTATTTAATTTATTTCTTAAAATTATATAACAATCTCTTTATCAATGAAATATTTAAAATTTATTTTGATTTTTGTTCTGCTTAGTCAATATGCACATACACAGAAAGAAAATCAATTTGATGGATTTATAAAACTTCAAGATTCACTCTTTATTAAATATAAAGTAGATTTCACCGAAAATGGTGGATTAATTTCTGGTTATAGCTTAACTGATTTTGGAGGAGAACACGAAACGAAATCTAAAATTGAAGGTGTTTATAATGAAGATGCAAAACAAATATCTTTTAAAGAGGTTGGTCTCATTTATACAAAATCTCCAGTGTCTTTAGACGATTTTGATTTTTGTAATGTTAATTTTACTTCTAATAGATTTAAAATAGGCTCAGATAAATTAGATGGTGATTTTCAAGGTACATTTAGTGATGGCACTAAATGCTTAAATGGCGAAATAGCTATGAGTTCAGTTGCCAAAATACAGAAGCGCGTGGCCAAATTTTCTAAAAAAGTCACCAAGTCAAAACGTATTGCAGATAGTATCAAAAAAAAGGTTCAAAACATAAAGATTATTGATACTTTAAATTTAAATGTGCTTAAGAAAAACGAGATTACATCTATACCAACGGCTTCAAAAATATTAAAGTTATTAATTTACGATGGTGGCCAGATTGATGATGATATCATTACCGTTTACCAAGACAATAAACCAATATTAACAAAGTACAGAATTACAGAAGCAAGAAAAACGATAGAAATTCCTGTAATAAATAAAATTACAAAAATTAAAATTTTATCAGAATCGGTAGGAAGCATTGGCTCAAATACCGCAATTATTGAGGTTTTAGATGGCAAAAATACGATTAAGGCTATGACTAATCTTAAAAAAGGCGAGACCACGCAAATAGATATTTTAAAATTATAATAAATTAATATTTAATATAAAATAAAGTAGAATTACGACTTATAAAAAATTACTTCATGAAGAAACTGATGATTATTAATGGCCCTAATTTAAATTTATTAGGTAAACGAGAACCTGAGGTTTATGGTAATTCTTCTTTTGAGGAATATTTTGAAGCGCTTAAATCAAAATACGATACATATAAAATAGACTATTATCAAAGCAATATTGAAGGCGAAATCATTAACAAACTACACGAAGTTGGTTTTAGTTACGATGGCATAATTCTTAATGCTGGAGCTTACACACATACGTCTGTTGGTATTGCAGATGCTATTGCAGGAATCGAAACACCAGTAATTGAAGTGCATATTTCTAACACGTACTCACGTGAAGAGTTTAGACATAAATCTTTTATAGCTCCAAATGCAAAAGGCATTATTATAGGCTTTGGATTACAGAGTTACGACCTTGCTTTAAAAAGTTTTGCTTAGTTAATAAATTAATTTAAAACCAAAGAATAATTGTATCTTCGATAATACTAATTCTTTGGTTATGAGGTTGTTTTTATCTTTTTTATTTTCATTTACTTTTTTAGCTACAATTCAAAGTCAGACAGATTTTGGAATCAAAGGTGGCACTAGTTTGACCTTTTTTAATGAAGATAATGGTGTTTTTGGTGAAAATCCAGAAACAGAAGTTGGTTATTTTGGAGGTATTTTTTTAGATATTGTTATCGATAAAGGATTTCATATTCAACCAGAATTAGTTTATAAAGGTATTGGGGATTTTGAATTTTTAAATGTGCCAATTTATTTAAAATACGATGTAGATAACAACTTTCATATTTTAGCTGGTCCAAGTCTCAACTACTTTTTTAATTTTTTCAATAATAAATTTAAAATTCGAGCAGATGTTAGTATAGCTTATGATATTACTAGTGACTTAGATATTAACTTAAAATATACTATCGGTTTTCAAGAGATATCGCCTAATGTATTATTTATCGGGCTAGGTTATAGACTTTAGTATTCAGTATTTAGTTTCCAGCGTTTGGCAAGTTAAATTTTTACAAGAAATAATTTCAATCTAAAAGAGCGATAATTTTTAAAAATTATCGCTCTTTATGGTATTATAATTTGCCATCTGAGTAAGAATTCCTTTCCTTTGGAAAGGTTAGGATGGGCTTTTATAAATGTATTACCTCATCGTAAGCATCAGCCACGGCTTCCATAACAGCTTCACTCATTGTTGGATGCGGGTGTACAGTTTTTAAAACTTCATGACCAGTAGTTTCAAGTTTGCGTCCTAAAACAGCTTCAGCAATCATATCGGTTACACCAGCGCCAATCATATGACAACCTAACCATTCGCCATATTTAGCATCAAATATTACTTTTACAAATCCTTCTTTATTACCGCCAGCACTTGCTTTTCCTGATGCTGAGAAAGGAAACTTTCCAATTTTCACATCCAAACCTTGTTCTTTGGCTTGCGCTTCAGTAAGACCAACACTTGCAATTTCTGGTGAGCAGTATGTGCAACCGGGAATGTTTCCGTAGTCTAGTGCTTCAACATGTTGACCTGCAATTTTTTCGACACAGAGAATACCTTCCGCCGAAGCAACGTGGGCTAAAGCCTGACCAGGCGTAACATCACCAATGGCATAATAACCAGGAATGTTGGTTTGGTAATAATCATTTACTAAGATTTTATCTCTATCTACGGCAATACCCACATCTTCTAATCCTATATTTTCGATATTTGATTTTATTCCAACAGCTGATAAAACGATATCTGCTTCAAGAATTTCTTCTCCTTTTTTTGTTTTTACTGTTGCTTTAACGCCAGCACCGGAAGTATCAACTTTAGTTACTTCTGAAGATGTCATAATTTTAATGCCCGATTTTTTAAAGCTTCTTTCTAGTTGCTTAGAGACTTCATCATCTTCAACAGGTACAATTTTATCGAGATATTCTACTATGGTTACTTCTGTACCCATTGAGTTGTAGAAATAAGCGAACTCAACACCAATGGCACCAGAACCAACAACAATCATCTTCTTAGGTTGCTTTTCTAAGGTCATTGCTTTTCTGTAGCCAATCACTTTTTCACCGTCTTGTGGTAAACTTGGTAACTCACGAGAACGTGCACCTGTCGCTACGATAATGTGGTCTGCAGAATACTCTGTACCATCAACATCAACTTTTTTTCCTGGCTTCAGTTTTCCAAAGCCTTCAATGACATCGATTTTGTTTTTCTTCATCAAAAACTTAACGCCATTACTCATTCCTTCGGCTACACCACGGCTTCGTTTAACAACGGCATCAAAATCATGTTCAGCATCTTTAACTTTTAGTCCATAGTCTTCAGCATGTTTTAAATATTCAAAAACTTGAGCAGACTTCAATAAAGCTTTTGTTGGTATACAACCCCAATTAAGGCAAACACCACCAAGACTTTCCTTTTCAATAACTGCAGTTTTAAAGCCTAATTGAGAAGCTCTAATTGCTGTAACATAGCCACCTGGACCACTTCCTAAAACAATAATATCGTATTTACTCATGCGTAAGATTTTTATAATTTTGAAAAAACAAAAGTAATAAATTAAGCTATAAAAAAAGCCTCTAAATTAGAAGCTTTTATATAAGTTTTTATCGTTGTTTATTTATCTGCTGGAACAAATTTTAATGCAACACCATTGATACAATGTCTTTTTCCTGTAGGCTTTGGTCCATCGTTAAAAACATGCCCTAAATGACCGCCACAAGTAGCACAATGTTCTTCGGTACGAGCGTAACCTAATTTATAGTCTGTTGAAAACGCTACGTTGCCTTCAATTTCTTTGTAAAAACTTGGCCAACCTGTACCAGAATCAAACTTTGTTTCACTTTTAAATAAAGGCGTATTGCACGCTGCACAATGGTAAGTACCATCTTTATACAGTTTATTTAGCGGACTTGTAAATGGTCGTTCTGTTCCAGCTTCACGAAGCACATAATATTCTTTGTCAGAAAGTTGTGCTTTCCATTCGGCATCTGTTTTTGTGACTTCAAAATTTTCTTTCTCTTTATTTTCTTTTTTTTGTGCGGTACCATTGCATGCAAACATGAAACTTAATACCAGTAATAAACTTATCTTTTTCATAATGTAAATTTACAAATTATAGAGTAATTCTTAGGTCGCATTAATTATATTTTAATTACGAAAACGTTGTTTTTTTAATTTTACGTTAAGTTGAATTAAAAACGGAATTATTACCATCTAAATGTTTAATTTTAAAGCAAGATTATAATTAATATGAATATACTTCACGTTAGTGCCGAATGTTTTCCAGTAGCCAAAGTTGGTGGTTTGGCAGACGTTGTTGGTGCTTTGCCAAAATATCAAAATAGGATTGGAGCAAAAAGTTCGGTAATTATGCCGATGTATAATAATGCTTTTGTAAATGAAAATACATTTGAAACCTTACATGATGGTCAACTAAAATTAGGTGTAACAGATTTCGGTTTTCAAATTAAAGTACTAAAAAATCTTGTTTTAGATTTTGATACTTACTTCGTTCATGTAAAAGAATTACTTTTTAAAGATTACGTGTACTCTGCAGATGATACAGACCGATTTTTAGCATTTCAGATTGCGGCTTTAGATTGGATTTTGCAACTAGATAAAAAACCAGATTATATACATTGCCACGACCATCATACAGGATTAATCCCTTTTATGTTGCAAGAATCTTATAAGTATGAATTGTTGAATAAAATACCTGTAATTACAACCATACATAATGCTCAATATCAAGGCTGGATGCCTTATGAGCATTTACATAAAATTCCAGAATTTAATTTATCAAATGGAGGATTGTTAGATTGGAATGGTGTTATAAATCCGCTAGCCGCTGCTATAAAATGTGCTTGGCGTGTAACAACAGTTTCACCAAGTTATATGGAAGAATTACAGCAAAACGCAAATGGTTTAGAACATTTACTTTTAGCTGAAAATAAAAAATTTGTGGGTATTTTAAATGGTATTGATGCCGAAGTTTGGAATCCTAAAACGGACCAACATTTGGTTAAAAACTTTAATATAACTTCAATCGTTAGCGGTAAAAAAGCAAATAAAGATTGGCTTTGTAAAACTTTTAATTTAGACCCAAATAAACCATTAATTGCATTTATTGGTAGATTGGTTGGCGAAAAGGGCGCAGAGTTATTACCAGAAGTTTTTAAAGCGGTATTAAAAGAATTGGACGTTTCGTTATTTTTATTAGGTTCTGGTTTTGAAGAAACCGAAAAACAATTACTACATTTACGAGAAGAGAATACGGGCAATTATAATTGCCATATTGGCTACGATGAAAAACTGTCTCACATTGTTTATGCAGGTGCTGACTTTTTATTGATGCCATCTCGTGTTGAGCCTTGTGGATTAAACCAAATGTATGCTTTACGCTACGCAACCGTGCCAGTTGTTAGAGAAATAGGTGGCTTAAAAGATACCGTAACAGATATTAATGATGACGGTTTTGGCATCGTACATAAGGAAACAACCGTTGAAGATATTTTTAAAGCCATAAAAAGAGCTGAACAATTTTATAAAGACAATAAACTGTTTAAACAAAACAGAAAAACCATGATGCAGATTGACCATTCTTGGGAAGCATCAGCAAAAACATACATAAATTTATACCAATCAATAACACAAACAAATGATTAATAATAAAGTTTTATCAATTATACTTGGTGGTGGTCAAGGTACACGCTTATATCCGCTTACAGAAAAACGTTCAAAACCTGCAGTACCAATTGCAGGAAAATATAGATTGGTAGATATTCCTATTTCAAATTGTATCAATTCAGATATAAAACGCATGTTTGTGTTAACTCAGTTTAATTCGGCTTCCTTAAACAGACACATAAAAAATACTTATCATTTTAGTTTTTTTAGTTCAGCATTTGTGGATGTTTTAGCCGCAGAGCAAACACCAGAAAGCAAATCTTGGTTTCAAGGCACAGCAGATGCTGTAAGGCAAAGCATGCACCATTTTTTACGACATGATTTTGAATATGCCTTAATTCTTTCAGGTGACCAATTATACCAAATGGATTTCAACGAGATGATTGAAGCGCACATAAAAGCCAATGCCGAAATTTCAATAGCTACAATACCAGTAAATGAAAAAGACGCTACCTCTTTCGGAATTTTAAAAACGGACTCAAGCAACGTTGTTACTTCATTCATTGAAAAGCCATCAACAGATTTATTACCAGATTGGACATCTGAAACAAGTGACGAAATGAAAGCACAAGGTAGAAATCACTTGGCGTCAATGGGTATTTATATATTTAACAGACAGCTTCTTATTGATTTAATGGACAACCCAGACACTATAGATTTCGGTAAAGAAATAATTCCGCAATCTATTGATTCTCATAAAACGTTAAGTTATCAATTTGAAGGCTACTGGACAGACATCGGAAACATAGATTCTTTTTTTGAAGCCAATCTTGGTCTTACAGACGACATTCCAAAATTCAATTTATACGATAGCAAGCAGCGCGTATTTACAAATGCACGAATTCTACCAACATCTAAAATTTCTGGCACAACATTAGACCGTGCCGTTATTGCCGAAGGCTGTATTATTAGTGCCGCAAAAATCGAAAAATCAGTTATTGGTATTCGTTCTAGAATTGGGAAAGATTCCACAGTTATAAACACCTATATGATGGGTAACGATGATTATGAAAATTTAGAGGATATTGACAAAAACAAAACCGAAATTCTCATTGGTATTGGCGAAAGATGCTTTATAAAAAATGCCATTTTAGATAAAAATGTAAGCATCGGCGATGATGTGCGTATCAATGGCGGAAAACATCTTGAAGATGCGGAAACCGACCAATACGTTATTAAAGAAGGAATAGTAGTAATTAAAAAAGGTGCAGTTTTGCCTAAAGGCTTTACGCTTTAATCTATGGCAGATGTAATTTCACACAGTCGTTTTTCAGAATTTGATGTTAACCTTTTTAAATCTGGGAAGCATTACAGATTATACAACCATTTTGGGTCGCATGTATGCAACGTAGATGGTATTGAAGGCACCTATTTTTCGGTTTGGGCACCAAGTGCAAAAAGAGTTTCTGTAATTGGAGATTTCAACTTTTGGAATGACGAAGAACATCAACTTTTTGTCCGTTGGGACGAAAGTGGTATTTGGGAAGGTTTTATACCAAATGTTGGAAAAGGCCATATTTACAAATATAAAATTGAAAGTCACCATAACGGTATTGTTACCGAAAAGGCCGATCCATACGCACGCAGAGCAGAACATCCACCAAAAACAGCATCAGTAGTTTGGGAAGATGATTATAATTGGAAAGACACGTCGTGGATGAAAACACGAGCCAAACACAACGCTCTAGATGCGCCTTATTCAGTTTACGAAGTGCATTTGTCTTCATGGCGAAAAAAAGCCGAAGAGAATAGGTCGCTTTCATACTTTGAATTAGCAGAAGAATTAGTAAACTACGTCAAAGACATGAATTTTACACATGTAGAATTTATGCCTATTATGGAATATCCTTACGACCCATCATGGGGTTATCAAATTACAGGATATTTTGCACCAACCTCACGTTTTGGCTATCCTGAAGAATTTAAATATTTAGTAGATGCTCTTCATCAAAACGGAATAGGTATCATCTTAGATTGGGTACCATCGCATTTTCCAGAAGATGCACATGGGTTAGGTTATTTTGATGGTTCTCACCTTTACGAACATCCAGATAAACGTAAAGGCTATCATCAAGATTGGAAAAGTCTCATTTTTAATTATGGTAGAAATGAAGTTAAGTCCTTTCTCATAAGTAATGCATTATTTTGGTTAGACCAATATCATGTAGATGGTCTAAGAGTCGATGCTGTTGCTTCAATGTTGTTTTTAGATTACAGTAGAGAAGAAGGCCAATGGGAACCAAACATTTACGGTGGAAGAGAAAATTTAGAGGCTATGGCTTTTTTAAGAGAAATGAATTCGGCTGTTTATGGCAATTATCCAGATGTGCAAACTATTGCAGAGGAGTCTACTGCGTTTCCAATGATTTCAAAACCGGTTTCTATTGGAGGTTTAGGATTTGGTATGAAATGGATGATGGGTTGGATGCACGATACACTTCAGTATTTTGCAAAAGACTCTATATACAGAAAGCATCATCAAAATGATATAACCTTCAGTTTAACTTACGCATTCACCGAAAATTTTATGTTACCATTAAGTCATGACGAAGTGGTTTACGGCAAAAAATCAATTTTGGGTCGTATGCCTGGTGATGAGTGGCAACGTTTTGCAAATTTAAGATGTTTATATGCTTATATGTTTATGCATCCAGGTGCAAATTTATTATTTCAAGGTGCTGAAATCGGGCAATACGAAGAATGGAATTTTCAAAAAAGTTTGGACTGGCATTTACTTGAATTTAAGCCGCATCAAGGCATTCAGAATATTATAAAAGATTTAAATAAACTTTATAAGCACGAACCTGCGTTATACCAAAAACAGTTCAGTGACGAGGGTTTTGAGTGGATAGATTATCAAGATGCCGAAAATTCGGTTTTAGCATTTATCCGTAAAGGTATTCAGCAAAAAGATGATGTTATTGTAATTGCAAATCTTACACCAGTGCCTAAAGAAATTTATAAAATAGGTGTGCCACGAAAAGGCAAATTAGTAGAGGTTTTTAATACAAATGACAAGTCGTATTTTGGTACTGGAGATTTTAAAAATAAAACCATTAAAGTCGAAAAAACATCGAGTCACGGTCTTGATTTTTCTGTAGAAATTTCTTTACCAGCATTAGCTGTTTTAGTCTTTAAATACCAATAAATTCAGAATCTTTAAAACGAAAACGTTATAGTTAATAAACTGCTATAAACTTATAGTCTTCATTCTTTTAATACTCCTTTTTTTTACCTTTTTTTATATACTCCAAATAAAATTGTATGATAACGAATACAGAATTAGAAAATAAAGGAAATTTATTTCCTACTAAAATATTAAACTTTAAAAAAGACGTTGACACGCTCTATTTTTATACTGATAACGATGTTATTCTTCAGCTAAAAGTAGTAAGAGATAGTGTATTGCGTTTTAGATATACAACTGTCGGAAATTTTGATAATGATTTTTCTTATGCAATAACCAAATATGCAAGTACAGGTTATAATAAATTAGAAATTAAAGGCGAAGAAGACAAATACATCATCACGACTTCAAAATTACGTTGCGAAATCCTTAAACAGGGCATGCGCGTTAGCATGTACGATGTAAAAGACAATACGCTTATTAATGAAGATGAAATTGGCTTTCATTGGGAAGAAAGCTACGAATACGGTGGAAATATTGTAAAAATGAGTAAAGTGTCTCAAGATGGCGAAAGTTATTACGGTCTTGGAGACAAACCAAATCATCTAAATTTAAAAGGAAAACGTTACACCAATTGGGTAACCGATTCATATGCCTACGGTAAAGATACAGACCCAATTTATAAAGACATTCCGTTTTATACGGGTTTACATAATAACAAAGCTTACGGTATCTTTTTTGACAATACGTTTCAGAGTTTTTTCGATTTTGCACATGAACGACGCAATGTCACTAGTTTTTGGGCACAAGGTGGAGAGATGAATTATTACTTTTTCTATGGTCCAAAAATGACCGATGTGGTTGAAAGTTATACAGATTTAACAGGAAAGCCACACCAACTACCACCAATGTGGGCACTTGGGTTTCATCAATGCAAATGGAGCTATTATCCTGAAGCAAAAGTCAAAGAAATTACTTCTACCTTTAGAAAACTTAAAATACCATGCGATGCCATTTATTTAGATATCGATTACATGGATGGTTTTCGATGTTTTACCTGGGACAAGGAGCATTTTCCAGACCCAAAACGTATGGTGAAAGAACTTGAAGATGACGGTTTTAAAACCGTAGTCATTATTGATCCTGGTATTAAAATAGACAAGGACTATTGGGTGTTTAAAGAAGGCTTAGAAAACGATTATTTCTGTAAACGTGCTGATGGTGCACATATGAAAGGAAAAGTTTGGCCAGGCGAATGTTACTTTCCAGACTTTACAAAGCCAGAAGTTAGAGATTGGTGGTCTGGTCTATTTAAAGAACTTATTGAAGATATTGGAGTAAAAGGCGTATGGAATGATATGAATGAGCCTGCAGTAATGGAAGTTCCAAATAAAACGTTTCCTGACGATGTAAGGCATGATTATGATGGCAATCCATGTAGTCATAGAAAAGCTCATAATGTTTACGGCATGCAAATGGCCAGAGCAACCTACCACGGACTTAAAAAGTTTAGATATCCAAAACGCCCATTCGTTATAACGCGAGCAGCTTATTCCGGTACTCAGCGCTATACTTCCACATGGACAGGAGATAATATTGCATCTTGGGAACATCTCTGGATTGCCAATATTCAGGCTCAACGTATGGCAATGTCTGGTTTTGGTTTTGCAGGAAGTGATATTGGTGGATTTGCTGAACAGCCACAAGGTGAATTATTTACACGTTGGATACAATTAGGAATTTTTCATCCCTTCTTTAGAGTGCATTCATCTGGTGACCATGGCGACCAAGAACCTTGGGCTTTTGATGAAGACGTTACTGATATTGTTAGAAAATTTATCGAAATCCGTTATCAATTATTACCATACTTATATACTGCTTTTTGGAACTATGTAGACCATGGTACGCCTATGCTCAAATCTCTAGTGTTGTACGACCAAGAAGATGTTCATACGCATTACAGAACAGACGAGTTTGTTTTTGGAGAACACATTCTAGCTTGTCCAGTTTTAGAGCCAAATGCAAAAGGAAGACGCATGTACGTACCCAAAGGACAATGGTTTAATTATTGGACAGATGAAGTTGTAAAAGGTGGAAAAGAAATGTGGGTAGATGCAGATATAGATAGTATGCCAATTTTTGTAAAAGAAGGTGCTATTATACCTAAATACCCAATACAGCAATACGTCGGTGAAAAAGAAATCAACGAAATTACATTAGACGTTTACTATAAAAAAGGAAAAGAAGATTCTGAACTTTATAGCGATGCAAACGATGGATATGATTACACCAAGGGACGTTACAGTTTAAGAAATTTTAGATTAACGGGACGAAAAAACGAATTAATCATTAATCAATTTAAAGAAGGAAAATATGTGACCGAATATCAGGATTTTAGACTAATTATTCATGGTCTGCCATTTACTATTGAAGAAATTGAAATTGACAACCAGACAATTTCTTTAGAGCGATTAAGCAATGATGGAATTTACAGTCTTGTCGTTGATAAAAACTTTTCGGAGCTACATTTAAAAGGAAATGAATTAAATTAAAACAGCGTCTTGTATTACTTTTACAAAAAATATAATTGAATAATTTATTTGTAAATTAGTAATCAAATACTCAACCATCATGAAAATTAAAAAATACATTTCATTTGCAGCGCTGTTTTTGTTAATGGTAGCTTGTGCAACAAATCCATTTACAGGAAAAAAGACTTTAGCGTTTGTGTCTAACGACCAACTATTTCCATCATCTTTTGCTCAATATAACCAAGTTTTAAGTGAAAATAAAGTTATAAATTCTGGAAGTGAAGCCGAGATGATAAGACGTGTCGGTCAACGTATTGCAGTTGCTTCAGAGCGCTGGTTAAATGCAAACGGCTATCAAGGATATTTAAATGATTATAAGTGGGAATACACTTTAATAGATTCAGACCAAGTTAATGCATGGTGTATGCCAGGAGGAAAAATAGCTTTTTATACTGGGATTTTACCGATTGCAGAAAACGAAACTGGTATTGCAGCCATTATGGGTCATGAAGTTGCCCATGCTCTAGCCAATCACGGTCAGCAACGTATGAGTGCTGCATACTTACAACAAGGTATAGCTTTAGCAGGAAATATTGCATTAGCAAATGATGCAAAATCTAGAAACATTTTTAACCAATCTTACGGTATTGGATCAACGGTGCTGGGAACATTACCATTTAGTCGTTCTCATGAAACGCAAGCAGATGAAATAGGATTGCGTCTTATGGCAATTGCTGGCTATAATCCAAGCGAAGCCTCTGAACTATGGAAACGTATGAAGGCAAAAAGTAACGGACAAGCGCCACCAGAATTTTTAAGCACGCACCCAAGTAATGATACCAGAATAAATAATTTAAAAAAGTGGGCGCCAGCAGCTCGTGCAGAAGCTGAAAAATTTGGGGTCACAAGTTTTAGACCTATAAATTAATTTTAGAAATATATTGTTTACTTTAGAAGCCGTTCAAAATAAAACTTGAGCGGTTTTTTTATTTAATATTTATATGGCAGAACTTAAAAAAGGAAGCAAAAAATTAATAAACGCTTGGGCGTTTTACGATTGGGCAAATTCGGTGTATACGCTTACAATTGCATCTTCTATTTTTCCAATATTTTATTCGACATTATTTGTTGATAAGGATGAATTAGTAAGTGCTTTTGGTTTTGAAATGAAGCAAACAGTTCTTATTTCTATTATTACTGCGTTTACATTTTTAGTCGTAGCAGTGTCATCTCCTATTCTTTCTGGGATTGCAGATTATGTCGGTAACAAGAAAAGTTTTATGAAGTTTTTTTGTTATATGGGCGGTCTTGGATGTATGGGATTGTACTGGTTTAATTTGGACCTAATACATACGAGTTTGTTATTTTATTTTATGGGACTTTTAGGATATTGGGGTAGTCTCGTGTTTTATAATTCGTACTTACCAGATATTGCTTTTGAAGAACAACAAGATTCTGCTAGCGCTAAAGGTTTTTCTTTAGGTTACATTGGTAGTGTATTACTTTTAATACTGAATTTAGGAATGGTTATGTTTCCAGAATATTTTGGTTTTGATATTAGTATTTCAGAAGACATTGCCAATTCTGGTAATGAAATGGCAATTACTCAGGCTACAGAAAGTGCTAAAAATATAGCTGCTGTAAAAGCAATGAAAATTTCTTTTATAACTGTAGGTCTTTGGTGGATAGGGTTTAGTCAATATACATTTTATGTTCTTCCAAAAGGTGTTTCTAATGGACACAAAGTTACTAAGGAAGTTTTATTTAATGGATTTAGAGAATTAAAAGCAGTTTGGCAAGAACTAAAAGGAAATTTAAGACTAAAAAGATACCTCAATGCTTTTTTTGTTTTTAGTATGGCTGTTCAGACTATAATGCTAATGGCTGTGTATTTTGGTGAAAAAGAAATTTTGTGGGGTTCTGATAGTGAAAAAACCGTAGGTCTAATAGTTAGTATTCTCGTAATTCAATTGGTAGCCATTTTAGGAGCAATATTAACATCTAAGGCATCAGCTAAATTTGGAAATATTAAAACTTTAATTGGTGTAAATGCTATTTGGATGCTAGTTTGTATATATGCGTTTTTTATGGAAACTCCAAGCCAATTTTACATAGCGGCAGGTATTGTTGGATTGGTAATGGGTGGCGTACAGTCTTTAGGTCGCTCAACGTATTCTAAATTTTTACCAGAAACAGAAGATACAACATCTTATTTTAGTTTTTATGACGTTGCTGAAAAAATAGGCATCGTTATAGGAATGTTGATTTTTGCAATTGTTGATCAAGTCAGTTCAATGAGATATGCTATTTTATTTCTTTTTATGTTTTTCTTAATAGGTATTGTTATGCTTTTTAGAGTACCAGAAAATAAAACAAGCTAATTTATGTTATGTTTGTAATTCCAAATCATTTCAATTTATAATTATGAAAAAAATACTTTCACTTTTATGTGTCTTTTTATTGTGTTCTGCATTTCAATGTGATGATGAACCTCTAGAAGGCGAGTTTGTTACAGATACAGAGGCTGCTTGTCAAATTGCAAGTTTAAATACTGCAGAAGCTGCATTAGCTTTTTTGGCTGCGGACGATGAAAATTACACTGAAATTTGTACAAATTATAGAGCTACGTTAGAGGCTCAAATTATAGCTTGTGGTGATGCTGACGGAAGTTTACAAGCTATTATCGAAGAACTTGGTGATTGTGTAAACAATGATAATCCAAATGATGCGGCTTGTCAAACCGCTATTGCAGCTAAAAATGAAGCTGAGGCTCAATTTAATGCTTCGACTGATGCTAATTACACTGAAACTTGTAATGCCTTAAAATTAGCCATACAAGCAGTTATTGACGAGTGTGGAACAACGGCAGAACTACAAAGCCAATTAGATGGTTTAGGAAATTGTATATTGACAACAAATCCTGAAACTATTGAAGGTACGTGGCTGCTTACAGCTTGGAATGGCACTGAACCAATCGATTTAAATAATGATGGAGAAGAAAGTATTAATTTTTTAGACGAAATGGATTGTTATAACAATGAAACTTTCGTCTTTAATAATGATGGCACAGGGAATTCTATAAGTACATCTTACGCTGATATAGAAATATTTCTTGACCCAAATAATTCTGAAGAATTTGATTTTACAGTAGATTGTATTCTTGAAGATGAAACTACTCCCTTTACATGGACACAGTCTGGAAATATTGTGACCACAACTGATGCTTTTGGAACGTTTGATTGGACTTTAGTGGGTAACACTTTATCAACAACTATTCCTGAAGGTTTTACCGTTATAAATACAGATGACGCAACAGTTAATACAATACAAGATTTAACATTTGTCTATACCAAACAATAAAAAAAAAAGCCGCTTTCTGCGGCTTTTTTAATTTTGTTTTATATTAATTCTCAATACTTCCAGAACCAGCAACCTTAGTATCTGTACTCGTAGGGTTTCCTCTATATTCAATATCTCCAGAACCAGCAACTCTTGCTTTTAATGCGCCAGAACAATTGATAGAAATATCACCTGAACCAGCTAAAGACGCATTTACGTTTTTAGAGTCTAATTTAAATCCATGAAAATCGCCTGAGCCAGCTAAACTTGTTTTTAGGTTCTCTGTCTTTCCTCTTAAAGTTAAATCTCCAGAACCAGATATACTAGCATTAGCGTCTGTAGCTTCTATATTTAAGATTAAGTCACCAGAACCTGCTAATGCCGCAGAAAAATCTCTAGATTTTATCGTCCCTTCATTCCATACATCACCAGAGCCAGATAAAGACACGTTCTCTATATCTTTATAAGGAATTGTAATAATTAATGGCTTGTTATTAGATGTTCTTAAATTTTTTCCGTTTTCAACTTTTATAACGAGGTTTCCACCCTTTACTTCGGTAATAATATATTCAAGCAAGTTAGATTCACCTTCAATTGTAATTTTTCCTTCTGTTCCAGGCACTAGTTTAAAATCCATAAAACCGGAACATTTTACGCCATCATATCCACCAACATTTCTTGTAATTGTTGTGACGTCTCCATTGCCTTTAATTCCTTTTCCGCTGCTCCACCATTGGGCATGAGAAAAGGTAATTGCTAATAAAAATAAAGTACTGAAAGTTAATTTTAAAGTTTTCATAATAATTGATTGTTTATGAGGACATAAAGCGTCCGTTTTTTGATTAATGATTATTGTTTGTTAAAAGTTACACTACCAAATTCAGAATTAATCTTTACTAAATTCTGTGTGGTTTGATTTCCATAATTTCCTGCGTAAAATTTATCTGAAGATTCAACAATTCGTTTTGAATAATTAAAATCGTCTGCATTACGTAATGATGCATGTTCTAAAGTAATTTCAAAATTGAAATTAAAATCAGACGCATATCCTAGACTAATACCTGCATGTTCTGCTGTAATATTTACATTTTGCGCGTTTGAGGCAATTTTTCCGATCTTTACGCTTCCAAAATCCGATTTGATGGTTGCTTTTTTGTAAACATTGCCTAATATTAACGAAAGATGGTCTGCATTACCGCTAATATTATTAACGTTATCTACCTTAAGAGACTTAAAATCGCAATTATAAGTAATGTTCTCTGCAGCTTCAATATGGCTAGATGTGTGGTCTGCATTAATACTTAGACTCTTCGCTTTTGCAACAGTATAGCTGCTAAAATCGGCATTAATTTTTCCACTTTTTATATATTCAAAATAGCAGTCTTTTGTGTGGTCAAAATTGAGTTGGTTGCCATCTGCCATCAATTCCTTAGTTCTAATATTTCCGTGGTCGCAATTGATTTTAGCAACACCTTTTAATGTATCTACTGTTACGCTTCCAAAATCATTACTGATGTCTATGTTGTTTGTTATTGGTATTTTAATGACATAATTTATTTCAATTTGCAAATTCATTTTTTTTCCCCAATTCCACCAATTTCTTTCATTTTTATTCATTTGTGTAATAGCAGAAACATAGTTGTTTGTTGCAGAAAAATCGACATCAATACGCTCTAATCGGTCAATAACTTTATCCTCGTCGTTACCGCTAACGCGTATTAAAATATCAAATGCAATGGTGTTTTCTTCCCAAGTAATAATGTCTACATTTCCAAATTTATTGACCACTTTTAATGTGGCGTCATTGCTAACACTATAGGTTTTTTCGATGATACGTTCTCTAGTGGTTATCTTTTCATTTGCTATTGTATTGACATTTGCAAAAATAAAAGTAGGTAGCAGCAGTAGTAAGCTGATAAATTTATAAGGTTTGTTGGGTTTCATATTTGGTTTGTTTTAAATCTTCAATCTGTTGTAAAATGTTGTTAAGGATATCAATTCTACTCTGATAATTAGAAATCATTGCGTAAATAACCCGTTTGTCATTTCCGCTTTGTTTTAAATCTATTTTTAGCTGTGCGTAGTCTTTTTCTAAAGCTTTAAGTTGGCGCTCCGCTTCGTAAATAATTTGTTGAGTAAGTGGTGAGCGCTCAGCATTTAATTTTTTTAATTCTTCATTAATGGTTGCTGTGAAAAAATCTTGCGTTTCGGCCATTTCTTCTGAGACACTTGCTAAACCTGTTTTTTCTTCCGTTTTATCTGAAAGCTGAAACACACTTAAACAAATCATTACACTTGCTGCAATAGCTAAAAAAGGTTTCCAAAAGGAATTTTTAGTATTATCAGAGATAGTTTGCGCTTCGAGTTTGTTTAAAAACCGAGCTTCATGACTATCATCAGGAGTTTTAATATCAAATTGTCCTTTCAAGTCATCAAACAAATTATCTATTTCATCTTTTTCTTTCATAATTTTTTAAGCATTTACACTTAATTTTTGTCTTAAACTTTCTTTAGCTCTTGAGATTAATGTTCTGCAATTGGCATATGAGATATTCATTATTTCAGAAATTTCTTCATAATCATAACCTTCAATTAAATGCAACGTTAAGCCTAAACTGTAATTAGATTTTAATTCTTTTATCATTGATAAAATTTGATTTACTTTAGGATTTGCAATAGTACTTTCTACAACTCCTTGACAATCTTCAACTTTATAAAGAACAGTATCTAATTGCACCGTATTTTCTTTTACTAAGCGATTGTATTCTGCAATGCTGTTGTTAATGACAATACGTTTTAACCAAGAGCCAAAAACAGTTTTATCTTTCAATTTATTTAGTTTACCAAAAGCCGTTAAAAATGATTCTTGCATAATATCTTCTGCTTTAAAAGAATCTTTTACAATTCTTAAAGACGTATTATACATAGCTTTATAGTAGCGGTTATAAACCTCAAGTTGTGCACGTTGGTTGCCCGTACTACAAAGCTTTAGTAACTGTTCGGTATCTTGATTGGTTGATGACAAAAATTACTGCTTTATTTATAGATGGTTTTTAATTTGAAGTGTTACAGTTTCAGAAAAAAAAGTTTTTAATATTTATTTCTGAATGGCACAACTATTGAATTTTATGTAATGAATATAGCTATAAAACAGCCGTATTCATTGATATCTAACATAAAGTTAGAAATTGTATAACGAAACAAAAGTCCATTTGCATTTTTTTAATGACAGAATGGCTTATAATATACTATGGCGAAAAGAAAATTTATGGGGCTTGACAGTTTGTCATTTCAGGATTTTGATGAAAATTCTGAGTTAATTCCGTTAATGACACCCGAAGATGAAGAATTAATTAACAATGAGATTTTACCAGAATCTCTTCCAATTTTACCATTACGAAACACGGTATTATTTCCTGGTGTAGTTATACCAATTACTGCAGGACGCGACTCGTCTATAAAACTTATCAACGATGCCAATAACGGCGGAAAAGTAATTGGTGTAGTTTCTCAAAAAGATGAAGAAGTCGAAAACCCAACAGAAAAAGATGTCTATAAAATTGGTACGGTCGCGAGAATTCTGAAGGTGTTAAAAATGCCTGATGGAAATACAACTGTGATAATTCAAGGTAAAAAACGCTTTAAAATCAAAGAAGTTGTTTCTGAAAACCCTTATCTAACAGCGACTATTCAAGATATTCCTGAAGCAAAACCAGCAAAGGACAATGAGGAGTTTAAAGCAATAATAGAATCTATAAAAGACTTGTCTTTAGAGATTATAAAGGAAAGTCCAAACATTCCATCTGAAGCAAGCTTCGCCATAAAAAATATCGAGAGTAATTCTTTCCTTGTCAATTTTGTTTCCTCAAACATGAACTTAAAAGTAGAGGAGAAGCAAGAATTATTGACGATTAATGACTTGCAAGAACGTGCTCTAGCGACCTTGAAATATATGAATCTCGAATATCAAAAACTTGAGCTTAAAAACGATATTCAGTCTAAGGTTCAAAGTGATATGAACCAGCAACAGCGCGAATATTTCTTACACCAACAAATGAAAACCATCCAAGAAGAACTAGGTGGTGGTGTATCATCTGGCGAAGAAATTGAAGAAATGCGCGAGCGTGCAAAAGCAAAAAAATGGAACGAAAAACAAAAAAAGCATTTCGATAAAGAATTGTCTAAAATGCAACGAATGAATCCGCAAGTTGCAGAATATTCAATTCAACGTAACTATTTAGATTTGTTTTTAGACTTGCCTTGGAATGAGTTTAGTGAAGATAAGTTCGACTTAAAACGCGCCATGAAAGTGCTTGACCGAGACCATTTTGGTCTAGATGATGTTAAAAAACGCATTATCGAATATTTAGCAGTTTTAAAATTACGTAATGATATGAAGTCGCCAATCCTTTGTCTTTACGGACCACCAGGCGTTGGTAAAACTTCATTAGGTAAGTCTGTTGCCGAAGCTTTAGGTAGAGAATACGTGCGTATTTCTTTAGGTGGTTTACGTGATGAAGCCGAAATTCGCGGGCACAGAAAAACATATATTGGCGCTATGCCAGGACGAATTATCCAAAGTTTGAAAAAGGCAGGAACTTCTAACCCTGTTTTTGTTTTAGATGAGATTGATAAACTATCAACCGGAAATCAAGGCGACCCATCATCGGCTATGCTCGAGGTTTTAGACCCAGAACAGAATAGTGAGTTCTATGATAATTTCTTAGAAATGGGTTACGATTTATCCAAGGTGATGTTTATTGCAACATCTAATAGTTTAAATACCATTCAGCCAGCATTGCGTGATCGTATGGAAATTATAAATGTTACAGGGTATACTATTGAAGAGAAAGTAGAAATAGCTAAGCGTCATTTATTACCAAAGCAATTAAAAGAGCACGGTTTAGACGATAAGGCCTTAAAAATAGCCAAGCCACAATTAGAAAAAATTGTCGAAGGTTATACTAGAGAATCTGGTGTTCGTGGTCTTGAGAAACAAGTTGCAAAAATGGTGCGCTACGCAGCCAAAAATATTGCTATGGAAG
Source organism: Winogradskyella litorisediminis (assembly GCF_042675765.1). Classification (NCBI taxonomy): domain Bacteria; kingdom Pseudomonadati; phylum Bacteroidota; class Flavobacteriia; order Flavobacteriales; family Flavobacteriaceae; genus Winogradskyella; species Winogradskyella litorisediminis. The sequence goes on from NZ_JBHTJL010000015.1 coordinate 101,456, forward strand.
AAGACTATAATATCAAAATTTCAAATGATGATATTGTTGAGATTTTAGGTAGTCCTCGTCTGGAGCGCGATAAATACGAGAATAATGACGTTGCTGGTGTCGTAACAGGTTTAGCATGGACACGTGTTGGTGGTGATATTTTGTTTATAGAATCTATTTTATCTAAAGGAAAAGGCGCGTTGTCTATAACAGGTAATTTAGGTAAAGTGATGAAAGAATCTGCTACGATTGCTATGGAATACATTAAGGCAAATGCAGATAAATTCGGGATTAAATCTGAAATGTTTGAAAAATACAACGTCCACATCCATGTACCAGAAGGCGCAACACCAAAAGACGGACCTAGTGCAGGTGTGACGATGTTAACTTCTTTAGTGTCTTTGTTTACGCAGCGTAAAGTTAAGAAGAGCATTGCTATGACAGGCGAAATTACTTTGCGAGGTAAAGTATTACCAGTAGGCGGAATTAAAGAGAAAATTTTAGCTGCAAAACGTGCAAAAATTAAAGAGATTTTATTGTGTGCTGATAACAAAAGAGATATTGATGAAATTAAACCAGAATATCTAAAAGGTTTGACCTTTCATTATGTAAAAGATATGGATGAAGTGTTAGAATTAGCTATAACCAAGCAGAAGGTTAAAAATCCTAAGACACTGTAAATAACAAAAACCTCAGTAAATTAACTGAGGTTTTTGCTTTTCAAAAAATAAAAGATTAACAACTGCGTTTTAAGATAGATTCCGTTATTTTGCATGCTATGATTAGGAGATTTACGGCTCTATTTTTTTTAGGATTTGCGTCGCTTTGCTTTGCCCAATTGGGTGGCGAGTCTACCTATCAATTTCTTAATCTTGTTTCATCTCCAAGACAAGCGGCTTTAGGTGGTAAAATTATTACCAATTTCGATAAAGACGTAACGGAAGCTTTGTACAATCCAGCATCTATAAATGGCGACATGCACAATCAAGCTGCGCTCAATTTTTCGAGTTATTTAGGCGGAATAACATACGGAACAGCAGCGTATGCTTACACTTGGGACAGACGCATACAAACCTTTCATTTTGGTGTCACTTATATTAATTATGGCGAATTTGATGGTTACGATTTAAACGGCGTATCCACAGGTTCGTTTAGAGGAAATGAAGTCGCACTATCTTTTGGTTACAATTATAACATTCCGTTTACCGATTTTTATGTCGGTGCGAATGCAAAAGTGATTACGTCACAATTAGAACAATACAATTCTATTGGTGGCGCTTTAGATTTGGGCGTGATGTATATTAATGAAAAGCTAGATTTTCATGCCGCGTTAACGGTTCGGAATTTCGGTACACAATTTAAAACGTACAACGGTTTAAATGAAAGTTTACCATTTGAAGTCAATTTTGGGATGTCTCAAACATTGGAGTACATTCCGCTACGTTGGCATTTAACTTTAGAAAATTTGCAAGAATGGCCAATTGGAGTTTCAAATCCAGCAAGAGCAACCACAGATTTAAGTGGTAACCAAACTGAAGAAAAAGTAGGTTTTCTAAACAACGTCATGCGTCATACCATTTTAGGTGCTGAGTTGTGGCCAGACAGAGGTTTTAACATCAGATTAGGTTATAATTTTAGACGTGCTGAAGAACTCCGTATTTTAGACCAAAGAAACTTTTCAGGCTTATCTTTTGGTATTGGTTTAAAGATAAATAAGATGAAATTCAGCTACACACACGCCAGATATACAGCTTCTGCAAATGCTAGCTTTTTTGGACTTCAGATTGATTTGAATAGATAATTCTTATTTTCGCAAATAAACAAAACATGTCAAAAAAAATCGTCATAGCCATAGATGGATTTTCCTCAACAGGAAAAAGTACAGTTGCTAGAAAATTAGCTAAAGAATTGGGCTATATCTATGTAGATACTGGTGCTATGTATCGTGCGGTGACTTATTTTGCTTTAGAAAATGGTTTTATTTCAGAACATAAATTGGATAAAGAAGGTCTGATTTCAGAATTAGAAAACATTCATATTACTTTCAAATTTAATGAAGAGTTAGGTTTTGCTGAAGTTTATCTAAACGGCGAAAATATTGAAGCCGATATCCGCACACTTAAAGTGTCTCAGCACGTTAGTCATATTGCGGAAATTTCAGAAGTGCGTCGCAAATTGGTGCAGCAACAGCAATTAATGGGCAAAGATAAAGGCGTTGTTATGGACGGAAGAGATATTGCAACGGTTGTTTTTCCTGACGCTGAATTAAAGATTTTTATGACAGCTACAGCTGAAAAACGCGCGACACGCCGCTATAAGGAATTGCTGGAACGCGGGCACAATCTAAGTTATGATGATGTTTTAAAAAACGTAATCACACGAGATGAAATCGATTCTACACGTGAAGATTCACCATTAGTAAAATCTGATGATGCCATAGAATTTGATAACTCTGAAATGTCAATTGAAGAACAGTTATCTAGTATAAGACAATTGGTTAAAGAGAAGTTGGCATAAAAAAAGCACCGCTTACGCGATGCTTCATTCTATAAATTTACTTTCCTATTAAATATTAGGAATCACTAATTCTTGGTCAGGATAAATTAAATCCGCACTCTTCAATTTGTCAGAGTTTGCTTGGTAAATAGCATTGTATTTAGATGCATCACCATAGTAGTGTTTTGCAATTTTTCCTAAAGTTTCTCCTGAAGAAACAGTGTGTTTAGCGTAAACAGAAGTGTCTTCCACTTTAATATCTGCCATGATATCATCAGGGTTCTCGCCACCAATTTCTTTAATTTTATTCCACATTAAATCTTTTTCGTATTGGTTTGCAGCTGTTCCCCAAACTTTTAATTTATCGTTTGTTTCTTCAACTTTGCCGTCTTTAATATTTAATTTTTCGCCTAAATCTAAAACAGGCTGATATTTTGCTTTGTACATAATTTTAATTTGTTTTAATAGTTAATATCTTCTTGTAAATATACCAAAATAAATCTCAAGACTAAAAGAATTTTTACCATTTTGGGCTTCAGTAGGTTATACTTTAAATTAGTTTGTTTAAAGAGAGTAATTATTAGTTTGATATTTGTATTAAAAGTTGTATTTTTGCGCTCCTTTTTAACGGAGTAGAAAAAGTATAAAAAGGATAATAAACAAATCATAACTAATAACTTCTGTACAATTTCTCCGTATTACTTTAAAGCGGTACAGAATACAAATTTTTATCAGCAATGGCTGAAAACAAAACAAAAGATGCAGAAGTAGCTGTTGAAGCAACTGAAGCAAAAGCAACCCAAGCACCTGTAGTATCTGAAGCTCAGGCAAACCCAGAAAAATTCTTAAAAGAATTTGATTGGCACAACTACGAAGAAGGTATTGAGCAAGTTGAAGACACTAAACTCGAAGAATTTGAGAAATTAGTAGCAGAAAACTTTGTAGATACTTTAGATGATCAGGTTGTAGAAGGTACTGTAATTTCTATTACAGACCGTGATGCAATTATTGACATCAACGCTAAGTCTGAAGGTGTAATTTCTCTTAACGAGTTTCGTTACAATCCAGATTTAAAAGTTGGTGACAAAGTTGAGGTATTAATTGATGTACGTGAAGACGCGACAGGTCAATTAGTATTGTCTCACAGAAAAGCAAGAGTAATCAAAGCTTGGGACCGCGTAAATAACGCACACGACACTGGCGAAATCGTAAACGGTTTTGTAAAATGCAGAACTAAAGGTGGAATGATTGTAGATGTATTTGGTATTGAAGCGTTCTTACCAGGTTCTCAAATCGATGTGAAGCCTATTAGAGATTACGATCAGTACGTAAACAAAACAATGGAATTTAAGGTTGTAAAAATCAACCACGAGTTTAAAAACATTGTTGTATCTCACAAAGCGCTTATCGAAGCAGATATCGAGGAGCAGAAAAAAGAAATCATTGGCCAGTTAGAAAAAGGACAAGTATTAGAAGGTATTGTTAAAAACATTACTTCTTACGGTGTGTTTATTGATCTTGGTGGTGTTGATGGATTAGTACACATTACAGATTTATCATGGTCACGTATCAACCATCCAAACGAGATTGTTGAGTTAGATCAGAAATTAAATGTTGTAATTCTTGATTTTGATGAGAACAAGTCTAGAATTCAATTAGGTCTTAAGCAATTATCTAAGCATCCTTGGGAAGCTTTAGGTGAAAGCGTAAAAGTTGGAGACAAAGTAAAAGGTAAAGTTGTTGTAATCGCTGATTACGGTGCATTTATCGAAGTTGAAGAAGGTGTTGAAGGTTTAGTACACGTTTCTGAAATGTCTTGGTCTACACATTTACGTTCTGCTCAAGATTTTGTTTCTGTAGGAGATGAAATTGAAGCAGTAATTTTAACATTAGATAGAGAAGATCGTAAAATGTCTCTTGGTATTAAGCAATTAACGCCAGACCCATGGACAGATATTACATCTAAATATCCTGTAGGTTCTAAACACACAGGTATTGTGCGTAACTTTACAAACTTTGGTGTTTTTGTTGAATTAGAAGAAGGTATCGACGGATTAATTTACATCTCTGATTTATCTTGGACTAAGAAAATTAAGCATCCATCTGAGTTCTGTAACGTAGGAGACAAATTAGATGTTGTTGTATTAGAGTTAGACGTAGAAGGACGTAAATTATCTTTAGGTCATAAACAAACTACAGAAAACCCTTGGGACAAATATGAGTCTGAATTTGCTTTAGAGTCTGTACACACAGCTACGATTTCTGAAATCGTTGATAAAGGTGCAACTATTGAGTTTAACGAAGATATCGTTGCATTTGTACCACAACGTCATTTAGAAAAAGAAGACGGTTCTAAATTAAAGAAAGGTGAAGAAGCTGAATTTAAAATCATTGAGTTCAATAAAGAATTCAAGAGAGTTGTAGCATCTCATACTGCTGTATTTAGAGAAGAAGAAGCAAAAATTGTAAAGCAAGCTGTACGTAAAGCAGAAGCTCAAGCAGCAGAAGCAAAGCCAACTTTAGGTGATGCTAATGACGCGTTACAAGCGCTTAAAGATAAAATGGACGGTAAGAAGTAATTCTTCCAGATTTTTATAAAATTAAAAGCCTCTCATTTTTGAGAGGCTTTTTTATTATTAAAAGTATTAATTTGCATTCGATTTAATTTATCATGAAACTTAATATAACACTATTACTTTTATTAATTATACTTCCAGTATCTGCCCAGAATTGGTTAGAAACCAATCTATTTGTACCAGAAAATACTTTAATTAATAGCAATTTTGGAATAAGAGTTGCTGTTGACGGAGATTATATGGTTATTGCTGCTAATGCGGGTAAGAATGATACATCAACGGGGAGTATTAGTATTTATAAAAAAAGCAGTACTAATGATTGGGATTTAATTCAAGAATTGTCCATTGCAGATGGAACTCCTGGACGTCAAACACCAAGTTCTATAGATATTAAAAACGATTATATAGTAGTTGGTGTTTTGAGTAAGGACAAAGTTTATGTATTTAAAAATGATGGTATTGGAAACTGGAGTAGCTTTCAAGAATTGGTAGGCTCTGATACAACTTCTAACGATAGGTTTGGAGAATCTGTTGCTATTTCAGAAAATCATATAGTAGTTGGAGCTACATTTCAAGGTCCAAACTCTAACAACTTGTTTGGTGCGGCTTATGTTTATGAAATAAGTATGGTTTCTAATCAATGGGAAGAAACACAAAAACTTGTTTCAAATATAAGAACTGACGCAGATTTATTTGGACAAAGAGTAAGCTTGTATAATAATACAATTGTCATAGCAGCAAGAGGTGAGGATCAAGATGCAAACGAGACAAATACACTGTTTGGCTCTGGAGCAGTATATGTATTTGAATTAGATGAGTTAAATATTTGGAACCAAATTATCAAGCTTACCCCAAGTGATAGAGTTAATGATATGAGTTTTGGAGATGATGTTTCTATATTTGAAGGTAGTATTGTTATAGGTTGTGTAAGATGTACAGACGATTCTTCCCAAGCTACTGGTGCAGCTTATGTTTTTGAAAAACTGACTACCGGAAATTGGTCAGAAACTTCTAAACTTTTACCAAATATTTCTAATCTTACCGATGACTTTGGGAAAAGCGTGGCTGTAAGTCAAGATTATATTGCAATAGGTTCACATTTGGATGATAAGGATATAAATGGAACTAATTTTCTATCAAATTCTGGACTCGTTTACATATATAATAGAGATACTTTAAATCAATGGAATTTTCAGGAAACAATAGAAGCTAGTGATAGAGAAGAAGATGATATATTTGGTTATGATTTAGACCTTCATTTAGGGCAAATAATAGTAGGAGCATTTGCTAGTGAAGGTCTTAATCCGAATGATAATTCGGTGGTATTCAATGCTGGGTCGGCCTATGCGTTTGAAATTAATTCAAATTTATCTTCAAATAATTTTAGATTTCAAAATATTTTTGTTTCTCCAAATCCATCTAGTTATAGCTATAATGTTGAACTACAAGAGGTTTATGATGAATTAGAAGTCTCTATCGTTAATGTTATTGGAGAAGTCTTATTAAATAAAAGATATAATGATGTTTCAGAATTTGAAATTCATTTAAATGCTAAATCAGGGCTTTATTTTATGAATATTAAAAATAGTTTTGAAACAATTGCTACTATTAAAATCATTAAAGAGTGATTTGATCTTTAATTTATTTAGTTTAACTTTGCATCCCAAATACGTTTGGAAGTTATATGAGTCAAAAAATATTACTTAATTCTAAAGAAGTAAATATCATTCTTCATCGATTGGCTTGTCAACTCATTGAAAACCATAACGACTTTTCAAATACCGCACTAATAGGATTACAACCTAGAGGTAAATATCTAGCTCAACGCTTAGCTAAAATTCTTAAAGACGATTATAATATTAATAACCTCAATTATGGCGATTTAGATATCACCTTTTTTAGAGATGATTTTCGTCGTGGCGATAAACCGTTAGAAGCTAATAAAACGAATATAGATTTTATTGTAGAAGACAAGAATGTAGTTTTTGTTGATGATGTTTTATATACAGGACGAAGTATACGAGCAGCATTAACAGCTATACAGTCTTTTGGAAGACCAAAACATATAGAATTATTAACGTTAATAGACAGGCGTTTTAGTAGACATTTACCAATTCAGCCAGATTATAGAGGCAGACAAGTAGATGCCATAAATAAAGAAAAAGTAATTGTAAACTGGAAAGAAAACGAAGGCGAGGACACCGTTTACCTTATAAATAAGTAAAGCAAATAATAAGAGCATGAGTCAATTAAGTGTTAATCACTTACTAGGAATTAAATATCTGAAAACTTCAGACATTAAGCTTATTTTCGAAACTGCAGACCAGTTTAAAGAAGTTATTAATCGGCCTATTAAAAAAGTACCTTCACTAAGAGACATCACTATTGCTAATTTATTTTTCGAGAATTCTACACGTACTAAATTATCTTTTGAGCTTGCCGAAAAACGATTATCTGCGGATGTTATTAACTTTTCAGCTGCACAATCTTCAGTAAAGAAAGGAGAAACTTTAATAGATACTGTTAACAATATACTTTCAATGAAAGTAGATATGGTAGTAATGAGGCATCCAAGTCCTGGCGCAGGTGTATTTTTATCTAAGCATATTAATGCAAGTATTGTCAATGCTGGCGATGGTGCACACGAACATCCGACACAAGCTCTTCTAGATTCATATTCAATAAGAGAAGCACTAGGCAGTGTAAAGGGTAAAAATGTGGTAATTGTTGGCGATATATTACACAGTCGTGTAGCGCTATCTAATATTTATGCGCTTAAACTACAAGGTGCTAATGTCATGGTTTGCGGACCCAAAACATTGCTACCAAAATACATCGGAGATTTGGGAGTTAAAGTAGAAACCAATCTCAAAAAAGCTTTAGATTGGTGCGATGTAGCCAATATGCTTCGCGTGCAGAATGAACGAATGGATATAAGTTATTTCCCTTCAACTAGAGAGTATGCGCAGCAATATGGCGTAACAAAACAACTGTTAGACAGCTTGGATAAAAAAATTACCATAATGCATCCAGGTCCTATAAATAGAGGAGTGGAGATTACTAGTGAGGTGGCAGATTCTGATCAATCCATAATACTTAATCAGGTAGAAAATGGTGTTGCTATTCGTATGGCAGTTATATATTTATTGGCATCTAAAATAAAGCAGTAAAATGATTATAGATAAAAACGAAAATACGGTTATCATAGCTCAAGAAAAAGCATCCGTAAAAACGCTAGTAAATAATATCGAGCAAGCTTACAATAAGTACAAAGCCTACCATATAATTGTAAGATTATCTAGTTTAGAAGATTTTGAACTTCACGATATTATTGAATTCTTACGCTTAAGCAATAACCACAGAGCAGACAAAAAGTCTTTTGTTGTAGTATCTAGTCAAGTAAATATTGATGAAATGCCAGATGAAATAGTAGTCGTACCTACAATTGAAGAAGCATACGATATTATTGAAATGGAAGAAATAGAGCGCGATTTAGGTTTTTAATATGAAATTGAATATTCTCGGTTGCTACAGCGCAACACCTCGTACATTTACAAACCCTACTTCTCAAGTTTTAGAAATTAAAAATCATTTGTTTTTAATTGATTGTGGTGAAGGAACGCAGGTACAGCTGCGAAAAAACAAAATCAAATTTTCAAGAATTAAGCACATTTTTATTTCGCATTTGCATGGCGACCATTATTTTGGTTTGGTTGGTTTAATTTCAACTTTTAGACTATTAAAACGCGAAACAGATTTACATGTTTACGGTCCTAAAGGTTTAAAGGAAGTCATCACGTTGCAACTAAAATTATCCGATTCTTGGACCAATTATAATTTATATTTTCACGTATTATCCTCTAAGACCTCCGAATTAATTTTTGAAGATGATAAAGTTGAAGTGCATACAATTCCGCTTCAGCACCGTATCTATACCAACGGATTTTTATTTAAAGAAAAACCAGGCGAGCGTAAATTAAATATGAATGCTGTTCTTAACGAGGACATAGAAGTTGCTTATTACAGGAAATTGAAGCAGGGTTTTGATGTTGTCAATAAAAAAGGAGAAATCGTTAAAAATGAATTAATGACAAACTCGCCTGATAAACCAAAAAGCTATGCATTTTGTAGTGACACTAAGTATGATGAAGCAAAGTTGCCAATAATTAAAAATGTAGATGTCTTGTATCACGAATCTACGTTTCTAGAAAAAAATGCAAATCTTTGCGAGCCTACAAAACACAGTTCTGCCATTGAGGCAGCAACCATTGCAAAAAAAGCAGAAGCAGGTACACTAATTTTAGGACATTATTCTACACGTTACGATGATTTGTCGTTATTTAAAAAAGAAGCACAAACCGTTTTTGAAAATGTTGAACTCGCCGATGACGGTAAGGTTTTTGAATTTTAATTTTTACTTTATTTTAAAATAAGAGTACTTTCAAAATAGTAACTTTACAAAAAAGTTATTATGGAAAAAGACCTAAGCAATTACAGACAATCTTACGAAAAAGGAGAGCTTCTTAAAGAAAACGTTTCAGATAATCCCATAGAATTATTTAGAGATTGGTTTTTAGAGGTTGACGAGCATTTTAACCAAGGAGAAACCAATGCAATGACAGTTTCTACAATAGGTATAGATGGCTATCCTAAGAGTAGAGTAGTGCTTTTAAAAAAATATAACGAAGAAGGATTTATATTTTACACTAACTACCATAGCGAAAAGGGAAAGGCAATATCAAATAACCCTAATGTATCATTATCGTTTTTTTGGCCAGCTGCTGAGCGGCAAGTAATTATAAAAGGTAAAGCTGAAAAAATAGCTGAAAATTTAAGCGATGGCTATTTTGAATCTAGACCACGTGGAAGTCGCTTAGGAGCTATAGTGTCTAACCAAAGTGAAGTTATTGAAAGTAGAGAAGTATTAGAACAAAAATTAAAAGATTTAGAAGTGCAGTTTCAAGGCAAAGAAATTCCAAGACCTAAAAATTGGGGTGGATTTATTGTAAAGCCTGTAGAAATAGAATTTTGGCAAGGAAGACCAAATCGTTTACATGATAGAATCCGGTATAAGTTAGGAAACAATTTTGATTGGAGTATAGATAGGTTAGCACCCTAAAAAATACATAATTTATAATCGTTTAAATGCATATTTGTTCGGTAAAAAATTATATTTTAACACTCAAATCAGATAAAACGTATATAAAATCGTTAAAATGCATGTTTTTTATCGATTTTAACATTTTATTAACATTGTTTTTAAACGTAGGTATTTAGATTAGTAATCCCAAACAAAAATACCTACTTATGAAAATTTCTACATTAGCACCAATTGTTATGTTTTGTGTATTCTTAACACTGACCTCATGTTCTACAGACAGTCTCAATGAAGACGAAATTATTACTGCTGAAATTGGAGAAGCTCCAATGGCTAAGCCATTAGAAATTGAAGTTTTAGAATTAATAAATGCCTATAGAATTGAAAAAGGTCTTAACTCTTTATCTAATAATAATACAGTAAAAGCTGTAGCATTTACACATTCAGATTATATGAGAGAGTCTAATGATGTCTCTCATCATAATTTTTATGTAAGAAAGCAAAGCCTACAAGAAAACGAAAACGCTCAAATCGTGTCAGAAAATGTAGCCTATGGTTATACATCTGCACAATCTGTTGTTAATGCTTGGATTAATAGTCCATCTCATAGAAGTAATATTGAGGGAGATTATACACACTTTGATATCTCAGCAGAGCAAGACGAAGAAGGCGATTGGTACTATACAAACATTTTCATTAAGAGATAATTATATTGAGTTTTAATTATGTAATTAGAGGCCGCATTGTTGCGGTCTTTTTTTGTTAAATAATATTTGATTAGGTTTTTGAATCAGCATGTGTTTAAAATTTATAAAACTTGTATTATAATTTTAAACTTCATAAATAATATGCTAGATGTATTCAACTATTTAAGATAAAACATTATAAAATCCTTTAAGCATAAAGTAAGCCAACTTGTTAATTGTTATAATTCAAACACTATAAATAGGATTCTCATTACTAGTTGAATTGATATTTCTTTGCTCATATGTTTTAAAAACAGTTATTTAAAATTGGTTACAATTATGTGCTAAAAGTAATTTTGTATTAAAATACTTTTGATTTTTACCTACAAACACTGAAGCGTTATTGCTTTAATATTCGTTTTAAAAGCTTAGAAATAATTCCAAAAAAAAGCTCAGCATTTTTGCTGAGCTTTTTATATTATATACTATTAAATTCCATTTACTCTTTTAGGATGTAAAAGTAAGATCGTCTATTGAGCTGGTGTTCTTCTGCGGTACATGGCACACCATTAGAACATCTATTTAGTAACTGAGACTCTCCATAACCTATAGCACTTTCAATTCGTTCTGCTTCAATACCACGAGAGATGATATAATCTCTTGTAGATTTTGCACGTCTATCAGATAATCTCATATTGTATCTTTCGCTACCACGACTGTCTGTGTGAGATTCAATTTTAATGACCATAGTAGGGTGTTCTCTCATAACGTCAACAATGTTTTCTAATTCAAACTGTGCATCCGTACGTATGTTCCACTTATCAAAATCGAAGAAAATTGGATTAATTACAATTTGGTTATCTATAATTAAAGGAATCAGCACCAAGTCAGCATTATTTATTTTCTTGTTTTCATCAGTTGTAGTTACCGTTTTTTGGTCGTTTTTATAATCTTTTTTGCTTCCTACGACTGTAAATGTTTTTTCGCAAAGTAGGTTAGGGAACTGGTAACGACCTTGAGCATCTGATATTACTTCAGAAATGACTTTACCATCTTCATCTATTAATCTAACAGTAGCTTCTGGCAATGGTTCTGCTGTCAACTCGTCTGTAACGACACCTTCGATGCTTTGTTCACACAAATATGTATTAAAGCTGTAAATATCATCACTTCCTTTTCCGCCTTCACGATTAGAAGATAAATAACCTTCCATTGTTTCAGAATTAAAGATGTATGCAAAATCATCATAGCTAGAGTTAAAGGGTTCACCAATGTTTTCACTGACCGCATTAGGATTATTAATAATATCTGATTTAAAAATATCTAATAGTCCATAATTTACTGATCCATCAGAGGAATAATAGAGTGTTCCAGCTTCATCTATTGAAGGGAACAACTCACGACCTGGAGTGTTGATGTTTTCTCCAAGGTTTCTTGGTTCAGAAAACGTACCATCGTCATTGATATCTACGACATAAATATCTGCTTCTCCAAACCCACCTTTTCTATCTGATACGAAGTAAAGTTGTTTGTCATCTGGACTTAAAGCTGGGTGACCCGTCGAAAATACATCGTCATTAAATGGTAAGACTTCTAAATCGTCCCATTGCTGATTTTCTTCGTTAAAAGTTGCTCTAAACAACTCTAGGTGTGTTGTTCCTTCTTTATCGTAATCTAGCCTTCTTTTCTTGGTTAAATGGTCTCTAGTAAAATACATAGTTTTACCATCTTTTGTAATAGCTACAGAAGATTCGTGATAATTAGAGTTAACATCATTCGCCTTAATTTTTACAACATTATCAAAGCTAATGGTTTCGCCATTTCTAATAATTTCTGTTTGGTAAATGTCTAAGAATGGTTCTTTATTCCAATCATAAATGCGCTCTGAGTCGTCCCTAGCGGAAGCAAAATACATGACATCGTCTATTACAAATGCACCAAAATCTGAATATTTTGTATTAAAATCTAAATTATTAAGTTTTACAATCCTTCTTGGGTCTGCTTCTTCCGAAATTTTGTAAACATCAAACTTATCTCCAATATATTTGGTATCAGCAGGATTTTCGGCCTGCATAGCTTTTAATTTGTTTGCCCAAAGTTCAGCTTTTTCGTAATCTTTTATACTTACAAGAGATTGAATATATTTAAACACATACTCTGGGTCTATCTTACGTTCGTATTTGTTTACAGCTAAGCCATACCAAAGCGCTGACTCTTTTGTTTGTGTATTGTTATAATGTGCATCGCCTAAACGTGTTAAAACGTGCATTGAACTGTCACCTTCTTTTACAACTTCTTTGTAAAGCTCTATAGCTTTTATGTAACTATAACTTTTAAAGAATTTATCTGCTAACTTCAACTGTGCGAAGCTCGAAGAAAAACAAAGGGTAAATACTATAAGAACTAATCTTGTTTTCATATTAAACTGCATATTTAGAAGTATCTCGGTGATTTAATTCTACGACTTTTCCATAATTCGAATATTATTAAAACTTCGTGAGTACCAGAATTGAAATTTCTTAAATCACTAAGTTCATATTCGTAAGCATAACCAACTCTAAATTGTTTTGAAACTTGAAAATCTATAATTCCACCTAGAGCCGATGTTTGTTCGTTAATTCGGTATCCACCACCAATCCAAAATTTCTCATTAAATAGAAAATTTGCAGATACATCAAATGAAAGAGGTGCACCATTTGTAGCCTTTACTAAAGCGGATGGTTTTAACTTTATATTTTCAGACAAGTCAAAGACATAGCCACCTGTAAAATAATAACTTACACGTTCTAAAGCTTCAAACTGTCCATCTCCAGAATAATCATTATTTAATATTCTTGGAGCTGATAAACCTAAGTACCATCTTTCGCTATGCCAATAAACACCAGCACCAACATTAAAATCTAAACGGTCTTGAAAACCAAATATTAATGGGTCGTTAGCTTGTGATTGCTGATAATCTGCATCTAAATTGTAAGCTGTAACGCCACCTTTTAGTCCAAAAGCTAATTCAGAATTTATTCCTGTTTGAATGGTATAAGATACATCAGCATATACATATTGAAAATTTTCGAAACCGAGCTCATCATTAATTACAGATAATCCAAGTCCAACATTTTCATTTCTCAATGGTGCATGAATGGATAAGGTCTGGGTTTGGGGACCACCTTCAAGACCTACCCACTGACTTCTGTGCAGTCCAACAACACTTAATGTTTCTCTACTACCTGCATAAGCGGGATTAATAGATATTGTATTAAACATATATTGCGTAAACTGCGGAAGCTGCTGAGCAAAAGTTACTGAGGTTATCAGTAGCAAAAATGCAATGCCGTAAATTTTATTTAACTTCATAGGTATCAGTTTTTACTTTTCTTTATTAGTTACCAGTCATTATGTAAAGAGGACCAGCGAATGGTTCTAAACCACTATTTCTTAATCTTACTATGTAATAGTAAGTTCCTGTAGGGACATTATTTGAATTACCAACTGAAGAACCAATTGTTTGTCCTCTCCAATCGTTTTGATAATTAGAATTTTTATAGATGACTGCACCCCATCTATTGTAGATTTCTACTTCGTATACAAATCCGCAAGTTTCAACTCCAGAAATTGTAAAGGCTTCATTTACACCATCTCCGTTAGCAGTTACGGTATTAGAAATCTGTACGTCATCTTTTCCACAAGGTAAAACTATACAGTCTCCATTTAGCGTGATATTAACATCCTCTTGCGCATTACAATCTTCGCCAAGTGAATATCTAAACGTGTAAGTCTCTCCAACTTCACCACCGTTTTGAGGGTTGAAGAGGTTGTTATCGATAGAAATGGTGTTTCCTATTACAATTGACCATGTTCCACTAGTATCAACATTTGGCTGTAAGAAATCGAATAAATCAATAACACCATCATCAATACATCTATCACCATCTTCTGCGATAATTGTAGGAGTAGCAACTAGAATTATTTGCCTTACAATTGTTATGTTGCCACAACCGTCGTCTACTGTCCATACTCTTATTATTTCATAGTTGTCAGTGTCTGTAAAGAAGTTGATTTCTTCTGTAAAATCTATATTTACTGTTGAGGAACAATTATCTTCAAATTGTAATTCAGGAATTTCAGGTATAGCATCGCAGTCTACAGTAATAGCCTGATCGAAAGTTGTTAATAATATCGGAGCAGTTGTGTCAACGATAGAAATAGTTTGAATAAATGGCTCAGAAACGTTACCACAAGCATCTGTAAATGTCCACGTCCTAGTTCTTGTAGAAGCATTAGGGCAACTTGCATCTGTAACTGTTTCGTCACTAACCAAGTTTAAAGTAATGTCTGTAGAACAATTATCTGTTGCAGTAGGCTCGAAACTAAGTGCATCGTTTAATGCATCTGCATCAGAGCATTCTACAGTTACATCCAAACTACCATCTGCATCAGTCACTTGAGGTGCAGTTGTATCATTAACATTTATTGTTTGAACATCGCTTGAAACATTACCACAACTATCCGTTGCTGTCCAAGTACGAGTAATGATAAACGAACCTTCACAATCTCCAGGAGTTGTTGCATCCGTAAATATAATTTCTACAGTTTGGCTACAATTGTCAGTAGCAGTTGCTTCACCTGTGTTAATTGTTGATAAATCATCAGAACATTCTACAGTCGCATCTGCAGGTACAGATATTTCTGGTGCTGTTGTGTCAATAACATTTATCGTTTGAACACCGGTTGCAGAGTTACCACATTCATCTGTAGCAGTCCAAGTACGAGTTATTGTAAAAGCTCCATCACAATCACCTGCTGTTGTTACATCATTCGATGTAATGCTTACATTAGAGCTGCAAGAGTCTGTAGCTGTTGCTTCGCCAGTTGCTGCAGTTGATAAATCATCAGAACATTCTAATGTAACATCTGCCGGTACAGTTATTTCTGGTGCTGTCTCATCAACTACGTTTATTGTTTGCGTAGTTGTAGACGTATTTCCACAGGTATCAGTTGCTGTCCAAGTTCTAGTAACACTGTATTCACCAGCGCAATTACCATCAGTTCTCACATCTTCAAAGGTTAATTCGAAATCAGAACCACAGGCATCAGTTGCAATAGCTTGAGCAAACTCTGGTGTTGCAGGACAATTGATTACGGTCGTTTCTGGTAGTGCATCAAAAACAGGGGCATCGACATCAACAACATTTATCGTTTGAGTAGCTGTAGACGTATTTCCACAGGTATCAGTTGCTGTCCAAGTTCTAGTAACACTGTATTCACCAGTGCAATTACCATCAGTTCTCACATCTTCGAAAGTTAATTCAAAATCAGAACCACAAGCGTCTGTTGCAATAGCTTGAGCAAATTCTGGTGTTGCAGGACAATTGATTACGGTCGTTTCTGGTAGTGCATCAAAAACAGGGGCATCGACATCAACAACATTTATTGTCTGTGTAGCCGTAGAGGTATTTCCACAGGTATCAGTTGCTGTCCAGGTACGAGTTACACTGTATTCACCAGCACAATTGCCATCAGTTCTCACATCTTCAAAAGTTAATTCAAAATCAGAACCACAAGCGTCTATTGCAGTAGCTTGAGCAAATTCTGGTGTTGCAGGACAATTTATTGTAGTCGTATCTGGCAGTGCATCAAAAACAGGAGCATCGACATCAACAACATTTATCGTTTGTGTAGCTGTAGACGTATTTCCACAGGTATCAGTTGCTGTCCATATACGAGTTATACTGTATTCACCAGCACAATTACCATCAGTTCTCACATCTTCAAAAGTTAATTCAAAATCAGAACCACAAGCGTCTGTTGCAGTAGCTTGAGCAAATTCTGGCGTTGCAGGACAATTAATTGTAGTTGCATCAGGCAGTGCATCAAATACAGGAGCTTCAGAGTCCACAACATTTACTGTTTGAGACGCAGTAGAGATATTTCCACATGCATCAACAGCAGTCCAAGTACGAGTTATGCTGTAATTACTTGGGCAATTTCCATCAGTTCTCACATCATTGAAGGATAATGTAACTCCAGCACAAGCATCTGTTGCAGTTGCACTTACAAATACATCTTGTGGGTTTTCAGTACAGCTTATTGTTGTTTCTGCAGGAAGATCATTAAATACAGGTGCATCAACATCAACAACATTTATAGTTTGTGATGCTGTAGATGAGTTACCACAAACATCAGTAGCTGTCCAAGTACGAGTGATACTATATTCTCCTGCGCAGTCACCTTCAGTTCTAACATCTTCGAAAGTTAATTCGAAATCACTACAAGCATCTTCAGCTGTTGCTTCAGCAAAAACAGGTTCTGAAGGGCAGTTTATCGTAGATTCATCAGGTAGCGTAGCAATTACTGGTGCAGTTGTGTCAACTATAGTAAGTGTTGCGTCAACTGTACTAGAATTTCCTGCCAAATCAGTCAAAGTATAAATAACGTCTATTGTCCCTGTGTTTCCACATCCAGCAACTAAATTACTGTATTGATAATTTGAAGTAACTGTAAATGTTGTACAGTTTTCAGTAGCACAATTTTCTATAGTAGTTATGTTAGTTGAGTTCCAAGCGTCTGCTAATGTTTCATTATTGTCACTATCACATTCTATAGTATCGTCTAATGGCTCACATGATGTTGCATCCGGTGGCGTAGTATCTTCTAGAAGATCAGTAGTAACTTCAACCATATTATCAACATTGCCTCCATTGGCAACATCTACAGCATTAACAATCGCTGTGTTATCAACTTCAAGAGCTGTTACATCAGTTTCTGTAACAGGATAATCTGCGCTATAGATCCATGTTTCTGTTGGGTCTAATTCATTATCATTATCAGTATCTCCAGAAATAAAATTAAGAGGTATTGCAGGATTTGCGTTATCTAATAACGAATCTGTTACGACTACGTTTTCTAAACTTGTATTACCTGGATTAGTTACAGTTATTGTATAAGTAATTGTTTCACCAACTTCTGAACATTGGTTTCCATTTTCATTGTTGAAAACACCAACTTTAACAATATTTACCGAAGCATTATTACATAATGCGGTAACAGTTGTGTCATTTTCAGTTGTTAAATTATCATCTGATAAATCTGTAACAACAACACTAAATGAACTTCCTGATACTGTTGCTTGATTTGAAACACTACCGTTATCTATATCATTTTGAGTAATGGTATATATCGCTGTGTATATCCAAGTTTCTGTTAGATCTAAAATATTATCATTATTAGTATCACCATCAACAAAAGTGATTAATACGCTTGGATTTGGAGCTTCAAATAATGGGTCTGTTAAAGTAATATTACTTAAAGGCTCATTACCTTCATTCGTCACTGTAAAGGTATAAATTATAGTCTCATCCACATTAGAGCATTGATTTTGATTTGTATCTTCAAATACACCAGTTTTAACTAGTGCTATTTGCACAGAAGGTTGAACAGCAACAGTAATATATACTGTAGCAGTATCCGTAGCGCCATTAGCATCTGTAATGGTGTATGTGAAT
>NZ_JBHTJL010000016.1:0-564795 GCF_042675765.1 Winogradskyella litorisediminis
CAGAGAAGTTAAGCCCGTTTGCGCCGATGGTACTGCACTCGTGGGAGAGTAGGTCGCCGCCTTTTTTGTACTGACTATACCTTCAGTATTTACAAATCCTCAACAGATAACTGTTGGGGATTTTTTATTCAATAATCTAACATAACAACTATTTTTTAAAGCCTTAATTTTTTTTAGATTATATCTATTAAGTTTGTCTAATGAATATTATTAAAAAAAATATTGAATTAGAATTAGCCTGGAACTTCGTTAATAATACTATACGTAATATCTTTCTTACCGGTAAGGCAGGAACTGGTAAAACCACTTTTCTTCATAAATTAAAAAAGGAGTCACTAAAGCGATGTGTCATTGTTGCCCCAACTGGTGTCGCGGCTATTAATGCTAAAGGTGTTACCATACATTCTTTTTTTCAATTACCATTTGGACCTATAATTCCCACTGAGGAAATAAATACTTCAGGATTCAATAGAAAGTTTAGTAAAACAAAAATTAATATTTTAAGGTCACTTGACTTACTTATTATTGATGAGATCAGTATGGTTAGAGGCGACCTGCTTGATGGAATTGATAAAACACTACGACGATTTAGAGATAAAACTAAAGTCTTTGGTGGTGTTCAAGTTTTAATGATTGGAGATTTACAACAACTTTCTCCAGTTGTCAAAGAAAACGAATGGTATATTCTTAAGGAACATTACAACAATGTTTTTTTCTTTAGTAGTATTTCATATAAACAATCTAACCCAATCACAGTTGAGCTCAAGCATATCTATAGACAGGATAATCCTAAGTTCATAGATATTTTAAATGAGGTTAGAACAAATACACTCAGTCAATCTTCTGCAGATGAATTAAACAAAAGATTCAAGCCTAATTTTACTCCAATAGAGAATGAAGGCTATATTTCATTAACGACACACAACAATAGAGCAGAGAAAACTAACAATACAGAATTAGAAAAGCTAAAAGGAATATCGAAAATCTATAAAGCAAAAATACAAGGGAAGTTTCCAGAGTTTTCATATCCCAATAAAGAAGAACTAGTTCTCAAAGTAGGAGCACAGGTTATGTTTGTAAAGAATGATAGCTCACCTGATAAACGCTACTTCAACGGAAAAATAGGTAAAGTCATTCTTTTAGATAAAGACGAAATTATCGTTAAATGTCCAGGTGATGATTACAATATTACCGTTACTCCAGAGGAGTGGGAAAACATCAATTACACCCTAGATAAAGAAACAAAGACCATAAAAGAAAATAAAATTGGATCCTATACTCAGATGCCATTACGCTTAGCTTGGTCAATTACGATACATAAAAGTCAAGGATTAACTTTTGAGAAAGCCATTATAGATGCACAAGCGGCTTTTGCGCATGGACAAACCTATGTAGCTCTCAGTCGATGTAAAAGTTTAGAGGGTTTAGTTCTAAAAAGTAAAATTGATTCTAACCAAATCATAACAGATAGTAGTGTTCTTTCTTTCACTAAAAATGCTGAAAATAATCAACCAGATGAAAAAGAACTTTTGAGATCCAAATCAGAGTTTCAACATAATCTAATTGCTGAAATTTTTGATTACTTCAAATTTCTATATCCAATAAGCCGAAGTTTAGATATCTATTACAAAAATAGAGGCAGTATCGAAGGAAATATAGAGCAGTCGCTATTGACAATTAAAGATAGCGTTACAAATTTTCTAAAAGTAGCAAATGCTTTTAAAGCTCAACTGAAGTCTATTTCCGTTCCTGATAAAACACCTGAGGAAAATAGAGACATTCAGGAGCGTTTCAAAAAAGCAATTTCTTACTTCTCAGAACACTCAAATTCAGGAATTACAGAGTCATTCAAAAAATTAGGTTTTACAACCGATAATAAAACCATTGAAAAAGATTTAGTAAAGCATTTAGATACAATTGAAGAATTAATTTCAGCCAAAACACTATTCTTTTCAAAATTGAAAACTGGTTTTGATGTTTCAATATTTTTAGAAGCACGAGCAAAAGCTGTATTTCTTCAGAAAGAAAAACCTAAAAAAGCTCGAAAAACTGTCATCGACGGAACCATAAATGTGGAGCTATTCGAATTGCTTAGAGAACTCCGAAATGAGATCGCCAGAGAAAAAGACCTAATTCACTATCAAATATTTTCGCAAAAAGCTCTTTATGAAATGTGTGAAACTTTACCAACCAATAAAAACCAATTATTAGAAGTTCACGGTTTTGGTAAAACGCGAGTTGAAAAGTACGGCAGTGATATTTTAAGAATAATCCGTGAGTACTGTGATGAAAACGATATCTTAACCTCACGAGAAGTTGAAATCTTTCATCAAGAAAAACCAAAACGTCAAAAAGGAGATACAAAACGTTTGTCTCTAGAATTATTTAAATCTGGTAAATCACCTGAGCAAATAGCTTTAGAACGCGAATTGAATGTAAATACAATCTTTGGACACTTAGCAAGTTTCATTCCGACAGGAGAAGTAAAAACATTGGATTTAATTTCAAAAAAACATTACAATGAATTACTCGAACTAATTCCCAAACATAAATTCGAAAACCTTTCTGACCTAAAACATCAAATAGATGATAAATATTCCTATGGAGAACTTAGATTGGTTGTTAATGAGCTTTCAAACCAATAAAAAAAGCTTCAAATAATTTTGAAGCTTTTTTTGATATATAATTTTCAGAATAAATTATCCTTTAATAACACCTCTTGAAATTACAATTTTCTGAATTTCAGAAGTACCTTCATAAATCTGAGTAATCTTTGCATCACGCATTAAACGCTCTACGTGATATTCTTTTACAAAACCGTTTCCACCGTGAATTTGGACCGCTTCAACCGTTTGCTCCATAGCTACTTTACTGGCATAAAGCTTCGCCATTGCACTTGCCATATCGTAGTTATTTCCTTGGTCTTTGTCCCAGGCAGCTTTCATTACTAGCATGCGAGCAGCTTCAATTTCAGTGTACATATCAGCCAATTTAAAAGCAATAGCTTGGTGGTTGCAAATTTCTGTACCAAAAGCTTTACGTTCCTTAGAATATTTTAAAGCTAGTTCATAAGCTCCAGAAGCAATTCCTAACGCTTGTGCAGCGATACCAATTCGTCCACCAGATAATGTTTTCATGGCAAATTTAAATCCAAATCCATCCTCACCTATTCTATTTTCTTTTGGCACTTTTACATCGTTAAACTGCAACGTATGTGTATCACTTCCTCGGATACCCAGTTTATCTTCTTTTGGTCCAATGTCAAAACCTTCCATACCTTTTTCAACAATAAAAGCGTTGATTCCTCGATGCCCTTTTTCTCTGTCGGTTTGCGCAATGACTAAATAAACGTCAGAACGTCCTCCGTTTGTAATCCAATTTTTTGTACCGTTAATTACATAGTGGTCACCCTTGTCAATCGCTGTAGTCGCTTGAGAAGTAGCATCACTACCAGCTTCTGGTTCACTCAAACAGAATGCGCCAATTTGCTCACCGGTCGCTAATTTTGTTAAGTATTTTTGTTTTTGCTCCTCTGTTCCATAAGCTTCAAGACCGTAACAAACTAATGAGTTATTTACAGAAACCATAACCGAAGCAGAAGCGTCAATTTTAGATAATTCTTCCATAATTAAAACATAAGAAATAGTATCCATTCCGCTTCCGCCGTATTTTGGGTCAACCATGATTCCCATGAAACCAAGTTCGCCCATTTTGCGAACTAATTCTTGCGGAAACGTCTGTTTATCATCACGTTCTATAACACCAGGAAGTAATTCCGTTTGTGCAAAATCGCGAGCGGCGTCGCGTATCATTAAATGTTCTTCTGTTAAGCTAAAGTCCATATAAAAAGTATTATTGTTGATTTCTTAAAAATTCCATGCAAAGATAGTGGTTTGTTGTGTTATTTTCAATGGATAATATTAATTTTACATATATGTTAACGAAAAGCTATAATGTTGTTTCTGTTATGTCCGGCACGTCTCTTGACGGAATCGATATTTTATATGCGAAATTTAGTTGTAATTCAAAGTGGAAGTTTCAAATTTTAAAATTTGAAACCGTTTCTTATTCTGAAAAATGGAATAAAAAATTAAAGCAATTAACAAAGTTTTCAAAGGGTGAATTAAATCAATTAGATGATGAATATTCGTTATACCTAGCCGAAAGAATTTTAGAATTTATACAAAAAAACAAAATCGAAAATTTAGATTTCGTAGCTTCTCATGGGCACACAGCACTTCATAATCCTGCTGAAGGTTTTACCTATCAAATAGGAAATCAACAAATTGTTGCCGATATAATTCAACAAAAATTAATTTGTGACTTTAGAGTTCAAGATGTTGAATTTGGTGGACAAGGTGCACCATTAGTGCCTATTGGCGATAAGCTATTGTTTTCAGAATACGATTATTGTATTAATCTTGGAGGTTTTGCAAATATTTCGTTTGAAGAAAATGAAGAACGCATTGCATTCGATATTTGTCCAGTAAATATTGTATTGAATCATTACGTTTCAAATTTAGGCTTCAAGTATGATGATAAAGGCAAAATCGCATCAAGCGGAACAATAAAAACTTCGCTTTTAGATGAATTGAATGGTTTGAAATTTTACAACCAAAAACCACCAAAATCTCTCGGATTCGAATGGGTTGAAGATTCAGTTTTTCCAAAAATTGATTCCTTTAATCTTGAAATCAAAGACATTTTAAGAACAGTTATTGAACATGTAGCTTTTCAAATTTCAAAATTTTTAAATGTTGAAAAATCTTCAGCAATCGTCACGGGTGGCGGTGCTTATAATTTTTTTTTAATTGAAAGAATTAAAGCACTCTCAAAGTCTAAAATCATCATTCCTTCCAACGAAATAATAGAATTTAAAGAAGCCCTAATTTTTGGTTTGCTAGGTGTTTTAAAATCTCGTAATGAAGTCAACTGTTTAAAAAGTGTAACCGGAGCTTATAAAGACCATTCATCAGGTGTTATATTTCACCCCAGAAATTAATATATAATTTACAAAATGGCGAATAGAGTTTTTTATATTTGTTACCACTAAAACTAATCAATGTCTTTAATTAAAGATTTACTCAATACATACGAAAATAAATCTCCTGAAATTGTTTTTCATTGGAATGACCCTGAGACCGAAGCTGAAGGTTGGACAGTCATCAACTCATTACGCGGTGGTGCCGCAGGCGGCGGAACGCGCATGCGTGAAGGATTAGATATGAATGAAGTGTTATCCTTAGCAAAAACAATGGAAGTAAAATTCACCGTATCTGGTCCGGCTATTGGAGGTGCAAAATCGGGAATAAATTTTAACCCAAACGACCCACGAAAAAAAGGCGTTTTAGAACGTTGGTATGCGGCCGTTTCGCCTTTATTGAAAAGCTATTACGGTACCGGTGGCGACTTAAACGTTGACGAAATTCACGAGGTTATTCCTATTACTGAAGATAGTGGCGTTTGGCATCCGCAAGAAGGTGTTTTCGAAGGTCATTTTAAACCAACAGCTGCAGATAAAATCAACCGAATAGGGCAGTTGCGTCATGGTGTTATTAAAGTGATTGAAAATCCACAGTATTCTCCAGACGTTTCAAAAAAATACACTGTTGCTGATATGATTACCGGTTACGGTGTTGCAGTTGCCACAAAACATTTTTACGATATACATAACGAAAGTATCGCTGGTAAACGAGCCATAGTACAAGGTTTTGGTAATGTTGGTGCCGCAGCAGCTTTTTATCTAGCACAAATGGGTGCAAAAGTAGTTGGTATCATTGACCGTGTTGGCGGATTGATTAATGAAAACGGTTTTTCTTTTGAAGAAGTTCGTGATATGTATTTATCTAAAAACGGAAATACTTTAGGAAACGAAAACCTCATTCCGTTTGAAGAAATGAACAAACGTGTCTGGTCTTTAAAAGCCGAAGTTTTTGCGCCTTGCGCAGCTTCTCGATTAATCACACAAAATCAAATAGACCAATTAATTAATACTGGTTTAGAAGTTATATCCTGTGGAGCTAACGTGCCTTTTGCGGATAAGGAAATTTTCTTCGGACCAATAATGGAGCATACCGATGAAAAGGTAAGTTTAATTCCAGATTTTATTTCAAACTGCGGAATGGCAAGAGTTTTTGCATATTTTATGGAACGTAAAGTGCAAATGACAGACGATGCTATTTTCGAAGATACGTCAGAGATTATTAAAAAAGCCCTTCAAAATATATATTCAATAAATAATACTAAAACTAAAATCAGTGCATCTGCTTTTGAGATTGCACTAAAACAATTAATATAATTCTATGGAAACTATTATAATTCTTGTATTTGTAATCGGCTATTTGGCCATAACGTTAGAGCATACTATAAAAATTGATAAGCTCATTCCTGCTTTGGTGATGATGGCTATAAGTTGGGCTTTAATTTCGTTAGGTATTGATGCTTTTCCGCAATGGTTCGATACTGCTAAGCATGCATTAATGGAAAATTTTGGATTGCTAAGTCACGACGAAAAAATGCATATGATGGAAGAAACATTATTGCATCATCTTGGCAAAACGGCTGAGATTCTAGTGTTTCTACTAGGTGCAATGACTATTGTTGAAATCATTGACTATTTTGATGGATTTTCGACTATAAAATCGGCAGTAAACTTCAACAGTCGTAAAAAATTATTGTGGTTATTTTCTGGTTTAGCTTTTGTATTGTCTGCGATTATTGACAACCTAACGGCAACTATTGTTTTAATTTCAATCTTACAGAAAATTGTTAAAGATAGAGATGTTCGTATTTGGTATGCTGGTCTTATTATTATTGCAGCAAACGCTGGTGGTGCATGGTCTCCAATCGGTGATGTAACGACGACAATGTTATGGATTGGCGATAAAGTTTCTACAGGAAAATTATTCCTATACTTATTTGTTCCATCAGTATTATGTATGGTCGTACCAACATTTATTGCTTCATTTTTAAAACCATTTAAAGGAACTTTAGAATTACAACCAGACGATGGAAAACCAAAACACAGATTCAGTTCTCCAATGTTATTTTTAGGCTTGGGAGCTATCGTTTCTGTACCATTTTTTAAAGTGGTAACGCATTTACCACCTTATGTTGGTATGATGTTAGCACTTGGGGTCGTAGCTGTTTTTGCGGAAATTTATACGAGTTCGCGTTTTACAATGACACAAGCAGGAGCAGATAATGAAGACTCTTTAGGACAGCATTCTCACAGTCCAGTACATAGCTCACTCTCTAGAATAGAAATGCCAAGTATTTTATTTTTCCTAGGAATTTTAATGGCGGTTGCTGCTTTAGAATCTCTTGGAATTCTATTCAATTTTGCTGACAGTTTAAAAACAAGCGTAGGACTTATTGGCACAGAACCCAATGGTACAGTTGTATCAGATTTAGTAGTTATGCTGCTCGGTGTAGGTTCTGCGGTTATTGATAATGTGCCGCTTGTTGCAGCAAGTTTAGGTATGTTCTCTGAGCCATTAGATAATCAACTATGGCACTTTATAGCTTATTCTGCTGGTACAGGTGGAAGTATGCTTATCATCGGTTCTGCTGCTGGAGTTGTAGCGATGGGTATGGAAAAAATTGACTTTTTCTGGTATCTAAAAAAAATATCTTGGTTGGCTTTAATTGGCTTTGTTGCTGGTGCTGCTGCCTTTATGGTTACAAGAACTTTATTTTAAACACACGTTAATTTAATTTTTACCGTTATAACTAAACAAAAACCAAATCATCTTTTATGTTAAACACAATTTTTCAAGAAACAGAGCCTTTAGTAGAAGGCGAATCGGTTGAAAAAACATTATCAATTATAGAGTTGATAACTACTGGAGGAACAGCAGGAATCATCATTATTGCTATTCTTTTCATTTTATTTATAGCGGCCGTTTACATTTATTTCGAACGTATTTTTGCTATAAAAGAAGCTTCTAAAGTCGATTCAAATTTTATGAATCAAATTAGAGATTACGTCAGTGACGGTAAAATAGATTCAGCGCAAAACCTTTGTGCAACGGCAAATTCACCTGTTTCAAGATTGATTAGTAAAGGAATTTCGAGAATAGGAAAACCGCTCGAAGATATTAATATGGCCATAGAAAATGCTGGTCGTTTAGAAATTTACGGATTAGAAAAAAATGTGAGTGTTTTAGCGACCATTTCTGGTGCGGCGCCAATGATTGGTTTCCTCGGGACTGTAATTGGTATGATTTTATCCATTTTTGAAATTGCCAATTCTGGTGGATCAATAGATATTAAAACACTAGCAGACGGATTGTATACGGCAATGACTACTACTGTTGGTGGTCTTATTGTTGGTATTGTGGCTTATGTTGCTTACAATCATTTGGTGGTAAAAACAAATAAAGTTGTTTACCAAATGGAAGCAAATTCTTTAGAGTTTTTAGACCTTTTAAACGAGCCTAGCTAATATGAATTTAAGAGGAAGAAATAAAGTTACACCAGAATTCAATATGTCATCGATGACAGATATTGTATTCTTGTTACTGATATTTTTTATGATTGCGTCCACATTGGTTTCGGCAGAAGCTATTGATTTGTTATTGCCAAATTCAACCAGTAAAACCACACAAACTAAAAACGTATCAGTAAGCGTCAATAAAGATTTACAATATTTTGTAGATTTAGAACAAGTACCAAAAGACCAGTTAGAAACTGCAGTTTTAGATAAAGTAGGTACGACAGATTCTCCAACAATAACTATTCGTTCAGACCAAGATGTAGACTTAAAACATGTGGTTTTTATCATGGATATTGCCAACAGAAATAAGATAAAATCGACACTTGCGGTAAAATCGAATTAGCCGTAACTCAAAACCACCAAAATGAAATACCTCGAAACCAAGCATGAGCGTAATTCAGCCAAAATAACAGGATTAATTATCTTGATTATAGGTTTGTTATTATTTGTGGTTGGTGCGCCTTACAAGGAAATTCCTGATGAATATGGTGTGGCTATAAATTTTGGAGAACCAAGCGAAATCAGCGATTCTAAAGCTTTTGATAATCCTACAAAATCAGATTCTAATACTGAAGATATTGAAAAAGAAGTTTCTCCAAAACAACAAGTTGAAGATGAAGAAATTGATGATGTTGCAGAAGAAGTTCCTGAAGAAGAAGTTGAAGACAATTCTGAAGCCGAAGCTCAAGAACAATTTGAGCAAGAGCAAGCAGAACAAAAAGCAACGGAAGAGGCAGCTAAAGCTGAAGCTGCAAAACTTGAAGCTGCGAAACAAGAAGAAGCCAGAGAAGAAGCGGCTAAACAAAAAGCTGCGGAAGAATTATTAGCACAACAAGAGGAAGAAGCGTTACGAATAAAAGAAGCTAAAGAAAAGGCTGAAGCTGAGCGTTTAGAAAAAGAACGAAAAGAAAAAATTGAAGCCAAACGCATCGCAGATGCCAAAGCAAAAAAAGAACAAGAAGCTGAAGCTGAAAGAGACAGAGCTCGTAAGGCAGAAGCAGACCGAATAGCGAAAGCCAAAGCAGCCAGAGAAAAAGCCGAACGCGAAGCTGCAGCGAAAGCAGAGCGAGAGCGTCTAGCAAAAGCCAAAGCTGCAAGAGAAGCTAAAGAGCGTGCAGATATGGCAGCAGCGGCAAAAGCATCAAAAGCAGAAGCCGATAGAAAAGCAGCAGCTGCGGCAGCAGCCGAAAAAAATAAAAGTGGCGGCAGTGATAATAGTGGTTTCAAGTTGAGCCAACAAGGCCCAATTTATCCAGGTTGTGAGGGCAAAAATAACGTAGACCGAAAAGTTTGTATGAATCAGAAAATTAGTTCGTTCTTCGGACGAAATTTCGACAAAGAATTAGCGGCAACTTTAGGCTTTTCTTCTGACCAAACAATTAAAATTTATTTTAAGATTAGTAAAACTGGTCAGATTATTGATATAAGAGCTAAAGCAGCACACCCAAAACTCGAGCAGGAAACACAACGAGTGATAAATTTGTTGCCAAAAATAAAGCCAGCGATGCAACAAGGACAACCAACAACGGCACCTTATTCGACATCAGTTCGTTTTAAAGCGGAGAAATAAAAGATTAATTGTAGCATCCGTTTTAAAATTTAAAAATGCTATAAATGAAGTATTTAAAAACAAAACACGAAAAGAATTCAGCTAAAGTCACCACGCTAATTGTATTGATTATGCTATTGCTTTTTTTCGTAGTTGGCCATAAATACTTAGACCCACCAGAAGAATATGGAGTTGCGGTAAATTTTGGAACAAATGATTTTGGTAGCGGAAATAAACCGTTAAGTAAACCAAAGCAAGCCGATATCCCTAAAAAAGCAGAAGCACAAGAATCTCAACCAGAAAAAGCAGAACCTCAGAAAGTTGAGGCCAAATCAGAAGAAGTGATTACACAAGAATCTGAAGAAGCCATTGCTATAAAAAAGAAAAAAGCTTTAGAAGCCAAAGCAAAAGCTGATGCCGAACGCACAGCCCGATTAAAAAGAGAAGCCAAAGAAAAAAAGAAAAAAGAAGATGCTGAAAAACGAAAAAAACTTGACAATCTTATTGGCGGTGTAAAAAATTCAAAGGGAAACGATGAAGGTGGAGAAGGTCCAGATGGTAAATCGGGAAATAAAGGACAATTAGATGGAAATCCTTATGCGCCAAGCTATTTTGGAGGTCCAGGTCCAGGAAAAGGTGGAGTAGGATATGGATTAAGTGGAAGAGGCAGACCAAGCAAGAAAATTTTTAAGCAAGATTGTAACGAGTATGGTTTAGTCATTGTAAGAATTGAAGTCGATAGAAGTGGTAGAGTTGTTTCTGCTACTGCCGGTGCAAAAGGTTCAACAAACACGCATCCTTGCTTATTAGAGCCTGCAAAAAAAATAGCTTTGTCTCATAAATGGCCTGCAGATTCTAATGCGCCTTCAAAACAAGTGGGCTTTGTAAGTATCAATTTTGATGTTAGTAATTAAATGAATTACCAAGACACTGTAAATTGGTTATTCAACCAATTGCCGATGTACCAAAAGCAAGGAAAATCGGCTTATAAAAAAGATTTGTCTAATACCATTTTACTGGCAAATCATCTTAAAAACCCACATAAAAAATTCAAAAGCATACATGTTGGTGGCACTAATGGTAAAGGATCATGTAGCCATATGTTGGCATCAATACTTCAAGAAGCAGATTATAAAGTAGGCCTGTATACCTCACCCCATTTAAAAGATTACCGCGAGCGCATTAAAATTAATGGGAAAGAAATTTCGAAACAATTTGTAATGGGCTTTGTAAAAAAGCATAAGTTGTTTTTAGAAAAGCATACGCTTTCTTTTTTTGAGATGACTGTCGGTCTCGCTTTTGATTATTTTGCCAAATCAAAAGTAGATGTAGCAATTATTGAAGTTGGTCTTGGAGGACGACTAGATTCTACAAATATTATTAGGCCAGAGTTGTCTGTAATTACTAATATTGGTCTAGACCATACTCAATTTCTTGGAGATACACACGCAAAAATTGCTTTTGAAAAAGCTGGTATAATCAAACCAAACACGCCAGTTGTAATTGGCGAGACGCATATAGAAACCAAGCCAGTTTTTAAAGCCAAAGCAGAGGAGCAAAGTGTCTCAATTTATTTTGCAGACACATCAGATATTAAACCATTAGAAAGTGACTTAAAAGGTTTATATCAAGAACATAATATTAAAACCGTATTAAAAGCTGTTGATGTTTTGAAGGAAAGCAAATTTAAAATTTCAAATAAACATATATCTCAGGGTTTATTAAATGTTGTCAGAAATACCAGTTTATTAGGAAGGTGGCAAGTTCTAAGCGAGTTCCCAAAAATTATTTGCGATACAGCGCACAATAAAGAAGGTCTATCTATTACGATGCAGCAGCTGTCTAATGAAGCATATAAACAATTACATATTGTTTTTGGAGTAGTAAAGGATAAAAATTTGGATGAGATTATGCCTATACTTCCAAAAAATGCTAAATATTATCTTGCTAAACCAGATATCCCAAGAGGATTAGAAGCCGAAATTCTTGCAGCAAAATTTGATAAGAATAAACTTGATCATAAAGTATACTCTTCAGTAAATCAAGCATTAAGTGATGCAAAAAATATGGCTAAAAATAACGATGTAATAT
This sequence comes from Winogradskyella litorisediminis, assembly GCF_042675765.1. NCBI lineage: Bacteria > Pseudomonadati > Bacteroidota > Flavobacteriia > Flavobacteriales > Flavobacteriaceae > Winogradskyella > Winogradskyella litorisediminis. The sequence goes on from NZ_JBHTJL010000016.1 coordinate 12,138, forward strand.
ATGTTGGAGGTAGCACATTTGTTGTTGCAGAAATTTTATAAATTTTTTATTGAAATTCTTTTGAGATATTAAAAACTAGTATATATTTGCAATCCAATTATCGGGCGCGTAGCTCAGTTGGTTCAGAGCACTTGGTTTACACCCAAGGGGTCAGGGGTTCGAATCCCTTCGCGCCCACAACATTAAAAGTCCATTCAAATTTTTGAATGGACTTTTTTTTTGCTTGGTACTTAAGATTCTTCAATTAGTTTTCAAAAGATATAGCTTTTACTAAAAATTCATCTAACGGCTTAAATTTTAGATAGGCTTCTTCAACTAAATCTACAAAGTTATCTGAAACCACTTGGTCTTCGGTCAATTCTATAGTTGCTGTATAGCTTTTGTGGTTTATTAAGTTTATAAATTTATGGTCGCTATTGTATCCTTGTGGTGATGTTACTAATTTATCCTCGTACTCATTTAAACCGCCATAAAACGATTTAAAAGAATTTGTGTTGAGAATTTTTTGAAGTGTTACACCTTCATAATCAATAGCATCTCTTATTTTATCTAAATTTTCTTTTGATGGGTGATAGATGCCACCACCAATAAAAGAGTTATTAGGACCTATGGATATAAAAAATGTCGAATGGTCATAACGCTTTCTGCCTGCAGGAGAACAAGTAATATGGTCTTTGTAAACAGGTTTATTAGGATGAAATCTTCTGTTGTTATTGATACGACTTAATGTTTTTTTAGGATTAACACCTGCAAAAAAATCATCATGCTTAGAGAATCTTTCAAGTATTAATTCAATTTCTTCTAACCATCTTTTTTTCATGGTATGGTAACGTTCTCGATTTTCGTTCATCCACTCTTTCGAGTTGTTATTTCTTAAGTCTCTGAGAAATCTAAATATGTAATCTTTTTGAACCATGTATTTCGTTTTTTGAACATTTTGAAGTTAAAAAACTTAATATAGAGTTTTGTTAATTTTATCTTCAAATTTTATTCAATTGTGTTACATTTACAATTACAAATTAGGGTCATTAACTCAGTTGGTTCAGAGTGTTACCTTGACAGGGTAGAAGTCACTGGTTCGAATCCAGTATGACCCACTAGTAGTAGAAAATCTGAACATTAGTTCAGATTTTTGCATTTATAAATTATAACGAATAGATTTGAATTTCAATTTTTTAAGGCTTAAATTAAAATAAACTGAAATTTTATATTTTCTATCTTTAGCATCGGTTTTTCTATTTTGAATAAACATAATTATCCAAAAGAAAAATTATTAAAATCTGAGTTTAAAGAATTTCTAAAATCCTTTCTAAAGCCATACCACGTGAACCTTTGATAAGTATACAAGCATTTTCAATTTTCGTGATTTCAAGATGTTTTTTTAAATTTTCAAACGTTTTATATTTTAATGAAGATGTATTTGTTTTAGTTTTAAAAAAGTTTTCTCCAATAAAATAGATATTTTCACCAAAGTTATGTTGTGCAAAATTGACTATTGCTTGATGTTCTTCATTAGCCGTTTTTCCTAATTCAAACATATCTCCTAAAAATAAATACTTGTTAACTTCTTTTAGATTTTTAAAATTAGAAAGAGCAGCAAGCATACTTGTTGGGTTGGCGTTGTAAGCGTCTAAAATAACTTTGTTACTGCCAATTTGTTTAATTTCAGACCGATTATTGTTTGGTTTATAGCTTTCAATTGTAGATTTTATTGATGACAACTTTAAATTAAAATATTGACCTATTGCTATGGCGACAGCAATGTTAGAGAAGTTGTAACTTCCTATAAGTTGGCTTTTAATTTCTAAATTTTTATAGATGACATTAACAAAAGGATTTGCAGATTTAAACTCTATGTAAGCATCATTTTTTGCCTTGCTTCCAAAGGTCGAAACATTTCTATAGTCATTAATTTGTTTTAATTGTGTTGCATCATCTGTATTTATAAAGGCTGTTTTGTTATTTGTTTTAATAAACTCATATAACTCAGACTTGCCCTTTATTACACCTTCAACACCTCCAAAACCCTCTAAATGGGCTTTTCCAAAATTGGTGATTAATCCATAATCTGGTTCTGCAATGCTACACAAAAATTCAATTTCTTTTTGATGATTTGCACCCATTTCAACTATTCCAAAATCTAAATCAGTTTCAAAACTAAGTAGTGTAAGTGGTACTCCAATATGATTATTTAAATTGCCTTTGGTTGCTCGTACTTTATATTCTGATGACAAAACACTATTTATTAATTCTTTAGTCGTGGTTTTGCCATTGCTTCCTGTAAGTGCGATGATTGGAAATTTGAAAGTTTTTCTATAATAATTAGCTAATTGCTGTAATGTTGCTAAAGCGTCTTTTACCAGAATAAATTTTTCAGATTCATCGGCTATTGATTCATTGTCAATAACACAATAATTTGCGCCATCTTCTAGAGCCTGATGCGCAAATGTATTGCCATCAAAATTATCTCCTTTTAATGCAAAATAAATATCTCCTTTTTTAATTTTTCGAGTATCTGTGCAAACAGATTTATATTCTAAAAATATCTCGTAAAGCGCTTTTATATTCATCTTATAAAAATAAAAAAGTCCTAACAAATGTTAGGACTTTAAATTATATAAATTAAAACTGAATTTAGTTTCTTGTTTTCTTATCGTTTTTAGCTTTTGAGCCTACACGAGAAACAGCACATCTAAATCCGATGTAGTCTGTTGCCATGTCTTGTGGGAAATAACGTCTCTGAGCTGGGTCTAACCAATAAGAGCGATCTCTCCATGAACCACCTTTAATAACGCGAGCTTCGTCGTTGATTAAAGATGTTCTTCTACTTGACTCGTCATACTCTTTAATGATTTCTCCAGAAGCAGAATCTCTTTCAATTCTGTGTTTTGGAGAATTGTACATTTTACGTGTATCAAATTTTCCATCTTCACCATCTTCAAAATTATCTCTGTAATATCTTGATGATTTTTGGTCACCGTCTCTAAAGTTTCTGTTATCGCTACGGTCAAAATTTGTTCTTAGATAAGTATCATCTCCATCAATTTCAGTAGTTGCAATTTCACCTGGTAGAACACGAGCAACAATTTTACCATTACTTAAAGTGTCGTAAACTGTTTCTTGTACGATTTTAACGGTTCCATCATCATTGATTTCATTTTTATAATAAGTGTTACCTCTGTAATAATTGAAATCGTTAAACTCATCATCAACGATTGGACGGTAAACATCTGCAACCCATTCGGCTACATTACCTGCCATGTCGTAAATTCCAAAATCGTTAGGCTCGTAGTATTTTACCTCTTGTGTAATGTCAGCACCATCATCAGACCAACCTGCAATTCCACCATAATCTCCTTTACTTTGTTTAAAGTTAGCTAATTGGTCTCCACGTGTAGCTCTTGAACCAGAACGTGTGTATTGACCATCCCAAGGATATTTTTTACGGCCTCTGTAAATATTGTAATTTCTAAGTTCACTCATACCTAATGCAGCATATTCCCATTCTGCTTCTGTAGGTAATCTATATTTTGGTCCGATTAAACCAGACTCTCTTTTAGCGTAAGTATTAATTGTATCACCTTTAGCATTAACTTGTACACGTCTTCTAGATTTTACAGGGTTGATAATACTATCATTTCCACCATAAGTTCTACTAGGTGCGTTTATGTAAGTGTCTGTATTAAATGTACTTCCAGCTTCAGCTGTGTATTGAGAATCTCTTTCTAAATAACCTGCTTCTTGTAGAGTCATTTCAGAAACTCTGTCAGTTCTCCAGCTAGCGTATTCAACAGCCTGAATCCAACTTACACCTACAACTGGGTAATTTCCATATGCAGGGTGACGCAAGTAGTTTTCTGTCATCATCTCATTATACCCTAAGCGATTTCTCCACACCAAAGTGTCTGGCAAAGCGCCATAATAAATATTTGTATACTCAGGATTTTCTGGTGGATAAACACTTTTTAGATAATCTAAATACATTAAATAATTAGCATTGGTAATTTCTGCCTCATCAATGTAAAATGATTGGACGTGCTGCTGGGTTGGCGTATTGTTCCAATCATGCATTGGGTCATCTTGTACTTTACCCATGGTAAAAGTTCCACCTTCTACAAAAACTGTTCCTGGAGGAGTTTCTTGTTCTTCAAATTTAGTGTTGTATTGAAAACCACCTTGTTTGTCATTTATAGCCCAACCAGTAGCACTGTCTGTATTACTAGAATTTGATGAGCGTTTACAACTAAAAGCAGTAACGATTAGGGCAGCAGCTGCTAATAATTTAAAATTTATGACGTTTCTCATAACTATAGATTAAGTAAGTTCTTTTTTAAATTGACGTGCAATATAGCAATTAAAGACAAACAAACAACATTTTTTACCGATAAAGTGTAAAAAAATATGCATTTCATCCTGTTTTTTGTTCCTTACAACGGATTTTTATTCTGTTTTACCGTTTTATTCACACATCAATAACGAGTAGTAAAATAAATTATTGTTGTACTTTTGAAATAAAAAATAAGGCCTTATAATAAGGACTGAACTTGTGCGTTTATTTACCATGAAAAGGAGCTTTACAATTTCACTTTTATTTTTATGTTTATTTGCTTTTGCTCAACAGAAACAATTTACTATTGATTGGATTGGTGAACAAACTCTAGAAGCTGGTTATGCTAAGATAGTTGTGCCATCTTTTGATGCTAATCATTTCAGTTATTCTCAGGATAAGGGATTAACATACTTTGCAGAATGGAGTGAGTCTTCGCAAATAAGCAGTAGTTCTGTAACATTGAGTAATGTCAGATTTCAACCTATTTCTTCTTCTGAACTAAAAGATTTAAATCTGAAAAATCTAAAACCCAATGTAGAACCTCTTTTAGTGAGCACTGATGCAAGAGGAAAGCGCTCTGCTTACTTAGAAATTAATCCTATTATCAAAGACGGTAACAATTACAAAAAGGTTATTAGTTTTACTGTAAATTACTCAACGGGTTCAGCTAATAGAACTTCTAATTCATCATTTTCAAATATTAGTAATTCTGTTTTAGCTTCAGGCGATTGGTATCGTTTTTATGTCGATACAACAGGAGTGCATCGTTTGTCTAAAAACTTTTTAAGTCAATTAGGTATCGATGTTAATTCAGTTGACCCGAGAACTATTAAAATATATGGAAATGGTGGCGAAATGCTACCTTATCTAAATTCGCAAACTGAATTTTTAGACCCACAAGAAAATGCCATTCAAATAATAGGCGAGTCTGATGGAAGTTTTGATGACCAAGATTATATCCTATTTTATGCTGTTGGCCCAAAAGGCTTCAACCAAGAACAGAACACGCACGTAAATCTGTATACAGACAAAACGTATTATTATATAAATATTAGTGCTGGTGCAGGAAAGCGAATTACGTCTACAATGCAACCAAGTCAATCAGCAGATATAACCATAGACACATTTGATAATTATGATTTTTACGAAGTTGATGAATTTAATCTTGTAAAATTAGGGCGACGCTGGTTTGGAGATAAATTTGATGTCGAAACACAAAGGACCTACACGTTTGATATTCCTAATATTGTAACAACAGAACCTGTAAATATTCAAATTGCTTTTGGTTCTGTTTCCGAATTGCCAAGTTCAATGAATGTAACTGCAGCTGGTGCATCCACAACTGTAAATATTTCGCCTATAAATCCAGATAGTTTTATTTATGCTACCACTGCACTTTATAACAATTCGGTCAATGTATCTTCAGAAACATTAGAGATTGACTTAGAGTATAATAACGGTGGTAATCCTGTAGCTTCTGCTTACCTTGATTATATAAAGGTTGAATCAAAGCGTCAACTACAATATGCAAATGAGCAACTATTTTTTATAAATGATGATGTTGCTACAAACTCGGGAGTAGTGCAATATAATGTTGGAAACGCTTCAGCTGTAAGACAAGTTTGGGATGTTACTGATGTGTTTAATATTTCTACATTTGAAAATGAAAATAGTGAGGCAGAATTTACCTTTAAAACTTCAGCAGGTGAGCTTCGAAATTACGTAGCATTTTCTGTTAATGACTTTTTAAACCCTAAAGGAGATGTAAATACGCAACTTGCAAACCAGAATTTAAAAGGAACTATTTTTACCGATTCGCAAGGTCAATTTCAAGATGTAGATTATCTTTTAATAACGCCTCAACTTTTTTTAGGTCAAGCCGAAAGACTAGCTGATATTAATAGATTACATAATAATATTACAGTTAAAGTAATAACGCTTCAAGAAATTTATAATGAGTTTAGCACCGGCAGTCAAGATATTGCAGCAATTAGAAATTTTGTGAGATATGTATACAACAATGCCAGCTCACCAGATAAACGCGTAAAATATTTAGGATTGTTTGGTGACGCATCTTATGATTATAAAGATAGAATTAGAAATAATACCAACTTTGTGCCATCTTGGTTTTCGCTTAATAGCTCTAGCGTAACAAGTTCTTTAATTTCAGACGACTTTTATGGTGTTATGGGTGAAAACGAAGGTACACTTGCAACGTCTAATAGACTAGATGTTGCTGTAGGTAGAATGTTAGTGGATAGTCCGCAACGAGCAAAAGTGGTTGTCGATAAAATTGAAGCTTATTATGCTGATGACTCTTATGGTAGTTGGAGAAATAACATTCTTTTAGTTTCAGACGATGTGGACGAGCCATTTGAGCGCATACTTCAACAAACAACGGACGATGTTGCAACTGATGTTAGAGCCCAAAAACCGTTTTTCAATTCTATAAAAGTGCATGCTGATTCATTTCAGCAATTATCATCTTCTGGCGGAGACCGTTATCCAGATGTAAATGATGCCTTTAAAAATGCGATAGACGTTGGTGTTTTGGTGGTTAATTATTTTGGCCATGGTGGAGAACTTGGCTTAGCTGACGAGCGAATTTTCGATATTAATGACTCACAAAGTCTAAACAATAACTGTAGATTTAATTGCTTTATAACGGTTACTTGCGAGTATACCAAATACGATAATCCTGATTTACAAACCGCAGGAGAGTTTACCTATTGGAATAAAAATGGAGGTGCTATTGGATTAATAACCACGACGCGCCAAATTTTTGTTACCGTTGGTACTAATTATAATGAAGTTTTAGAGGATTATTTGTTTGCTTATGGCTCAAATGAATATCCTTCAATGGCCGAAGCTTTGAGACAAACTAAACTCGACCCGCAAATTGCTGGGAGTTTTCAAAAACGTTTGGTTCATTTTATTGGTGACCCAGCAATGAAGTTAGCCGTACCGAGACCTAGTATACGATTAACACGAATTAATGATGTGCCAATTACGCAAACTACAGATGTGCTACAAGCCTTGGGTCGTGTAAAATTATCTGGTGAAGTGGTAGATTTAAGTGGTAACGTCATCAATAATTACAATGGTGTTTTAACAGCGACCGTTTTTGATAAAGATATCCAGCGAAGAACATTAGCTAACGATAATACAGCCGATTCTAATGGTGTGATTTTTATGGATTTTACAACGCTTGGCGAAATTTTATTTAAAGGTCAGGCGTCTATTACCAATGGGCAATTCGACTTCAATTTCGTTGTGCCTCGAGATGTAGGTATTCCTGTAGGACAAGGAAAAGTAAGTTTTTATGCAAAGCGAACTAATGTATTAGAGGACCAAACCGGTCATAGTTTCGATATTCAAGTTGGTGGTATTAATGAAAATGCCGAAGAAGATAATATTGGTCCAGTAATTAACCTGTTTATGAATGACGAAAATTTTGTTTCTGGCGGAATCACAAACGAGTCACCGACATTACTAGCAAAACTTCAAGATGATAATGGCATTAATACCGCTAGTGGAATTGGTCATGACATTACTGCAATTTTAGATGGTGATGAAACTAATCCCTTTGTATTAAATGATTATTATGAAGCTTCTTTAGATGACTTTACAAACGGAACGGTAACATTTGCTTTTAGAGATTTAGAGCCTGGAATGCATACTTTAACAGTGAAAGCATGGGATGTCTATAATAATTCATCTACTTCAGAAATTCAATTCGAAGTCTTTAACAATAATGAAGAACTAGTCATTGATAACGTACTTAATTATCCAAATCCGTTTGTAGATTATACAGAATTTTGGTTCAATCATAACAGTAGTGATGTGTTAGATATTTCAGTACAAATTTTTACCGTTTCAGGAAAAATTGTAAAAACTTTAAACGGACAAACAAATACTTCAGGGAAATCTACAAGTACATTATCTAGAGATATTGTTTGGGACGGATTAGATGACTTTGGAGATAAAATAGGAAAAGGCGTGTACATTTATAAACTAAAAGTAAAATCTCAGCGTTTAAATAAGCAGGTCGAAAAAATTGAAAAACTTGTAATCCTATAATATTAAATTATATTTGTTAACATTTTTGGCAAATCGCCATAGTAGAAAAAGAAAATTCTAGAATGAAAAAAATCTTAATTATATGTATGGCATTTGTAGCAGCAAATGTTTCATTTTCACAAGAAACTATTGTATTCCCTGATCAATCTTCAGTTATTACCACAGGTATACCTTTTATGTTGGTTGCGCCAGATGCGCGTTCTGCATCTATGGGCGATATGGGAGTTGCAACATCTGTCGATGGATTTTCGCAACAATACAATCCTGCAAAATATGCTTTTTCAGAATCAAAATCTGGTATAGGTGTTAGTTATACACCATACTTAACACGTTTAGTTAATGATATTTCTATAAGTTATTTAACTTATTATAACAGGTTGAGCGATTTTAGTGCAGTTTCGGCGAGTGTTAAATATTTTAGCCTTGGTGAAATTGTCTTAACACAAGATGCTACAACACCAGGTATTCCTGTTAAACCAAACGAATTTGCAGTTGACGTTGCTTATTCGCTAAAATTAGCAGATCAGTTTTCAATGGCTGTTGGATTACGTTATTTTAGATCAGCGTTACGTATTGGTCAAGTTGACCCAAATGCAAACGCAGGAAGTTCTTTTGGTGCAGACATTACAGGCTATTATCAAAGTGAAGAAGAAGCGTACAATGACTTTAACGGCCGTTGGCGATTAGGCTTTGCTTTGCAAAATTTAGGTCCAAAATTTAGTTATGATGATGGTGGTCAAGATGTGTTTCAACCTTCAAACTTAAGATTAGGTGGAGGATTTGATTTTATTTTTGACCAAAACAGCAAATTGGCTGTTACAGCAGAAGTTTCAAAATTGTTGGTGCCAACACCACCAGAATTAGGTTTTGTTGACACCGATGGAGATGGTCAGCAAGATACTGACGAGCCAACTATAATTACTGCTGGTCAGAGTAACGATGTTAGCTTTTTATCTGGTATATTTCAATCATTTGGAGATGCGCCAGGCGGATTTAGTGAAGAGTTAAAAGAATTCACTTATTCTTTAGGTGCAGAATATACCTACAACGAGTCTTTTGCGCTAAGAGCTGGGTATTTTAATGAATCCGAAGAGAAAGGTGCTCGTAAATTTTTTGCTTTAGGTGCAGGTTTTAAGTACACAACCATAAACTTAGATTTATCATATTTGTTCTCTGCTTCAAGAGTGCAAAGCCCTTTAGAAAATACATTACGATTTTCTCTAACATTTAATTTTGGAGATGGAGAATACACAGAGTATTAATCTTAACTAATAAATTACAAAAAGAAAAACTATTGCCAAAAGCAGTAGTTTTTTTGTCTAAAACCATTCGGGATGAAAGAACTTAAAATTGAAACAACGTTGCAGGTTTATGAAGATTTAGATGAAGTTCCTAATGAAGTTCAGCAGTTAATGAATGAGGCTATTAATGCTCGAAACAATGCATATTCGCCCTACTCAAAATTTAATGTTGGAGCAGCAATACTATTAGATAATGGTGAAACAGTTTCAGGAAGTAACCAAGAAAACGCTTCTTATCCATCAGGTTTGTGTGCAGAGCGCACCGCTATTTATTACGCTGGCGCAAAATACCCAAAAGCTAAGATGCTAAAAATGGCATTGACAGCATCTTCTCAAAATCAAGTAACTTCAAAACCAATTCCTCCTTGTGGCGCTTGTCGACAAGCTATTGCAGAATATGAGGTAAAGCAAAATTTACCTATAGAAATTTATTTTATGGGAGCCGAAGGTAAAGTGGTAAAATCAAATTCATTGGCTAATCTTTTGCCACTAATTTTTGAAAGTTCTGTACTGTAACGTTTTCGTAACTTTTTTTAATCAAATCCTTTCATTTTTTACCTCTATATTAGGAAAGGTTAAATCTTAAAATATTATTTTTGTTATTCGGCTTTATAATAAAAGCTAGGAAATCATTTTTAGAAAATAAATAGATGAAAAAAGTAACAAAAGAAGTTTACCTAAAATGGTATGAGGACATGTTGTTTTGGCGAAAGTTTGAAGACAAATTAGCTGCAGTTTACATTCAACAAAAAGTAAGAGGTTTTCTTCATTTATATAACGGACAAGAAGCTGTTTTAGCCGGAGCATTACATGCAATGGATTTAACAAAAGACAAAATGATTACTGCTTACCGTAACCACGTACAGCCAATAGGCATGGGCGTTGACCCAAGACGTGTTATGGCTGAGCTCTATGGGAAAGCGACTGGAACATCAAAAGGTCTTGGTGGTTCTATGCACATTTTCTCAAAAGAACATCGTTTTTATGGTGGTCACGGAATTGTAGGTGGACAAATTCCTTTAGGTGCAGGAATTGCATTTGGAGACAAATACCACGATGTAGATGCGGTAACTATTTGCTGTTTTGGTGACGGTGCGGCGCGTCAAGGTTCACTTCACGAAACTTTTAACTTAGCTATGCTTTGGAATTTGCCTGTCGTTTTTGTTTGTGAAAACAATGGTTATGCAATGGGAACTTCTGTAGAGCGTACCGCTAATCACACAGATATTTGGAAATTAGGTCTAGGTTACGAAATGCCTTGTGGACCAGTTGATGGCATGAACCCTGTTAAAGTTGCTGAGGCTTTTGATGAAGCAATTTCAAGAGCAAGAAATGGTGGTGGACCAACATTTTTAGAGGTAAAAACTTACAGATATAGAGGCCATTCTATGTCTGATGCACAGCACTACAGAACTAAAGATGAGGTTAATGAATACAAGAAAATTGACCCAATTACACAAGTTAAGAATATTATTCTCGAAGAAAAATATGCTACGGAAGATGAAATAAAAGTCATCGATAAACGTGTAAAAGCCTTAGTATCTGAATGTGAGAAATTCGCAGAAGATTCCCCATATCCAGAGAAGAACGTTATGTACGATGCTGTTTATGAGCAAGAAGATTATCCATTTATAGACCATAAAATCAAATAAGAAATGGCAGAAGTAATTAACATGCCAAGATTAAGCGATACCATGGAAGAAGGTACCGTTGCATCATGGTTAAAAAACGTTGGAGACAAAATCGAAGAAGGCGATATTTTAGCCGAAATCGAAACAGATAAAGCCACGATGGAATTTGAATCATTTCATGAAGGTACCTTACTTCATATTGGTGTCCAAGAAGGTGAAACTACTAAAGTTGATGAGCTTTTAGCTATTATTGGTGACGAAGGTGAAGATATTTCAGATTTATTAAATGGTGGTTCTTCAAAAAAAGAAGACGATACCAATGAAAGTAATGAAGAAGTTTCAGATGATAGTGAAAATGCTGAGTCTTCAAAAGAGGAAGAATCAAAAAATGATTCAGAATCGTCTGATGAAGTCGAATTACCTGAAGGTGTTGTTGTAGTAACAATGCCACGTTTAAGTGATACAATGGAAGAAGGAACCGTGGCAACGTGGTTAAAAAATGTAGGCGATAAAGTTGAAGAAGGAGATATTTTAGCGGAGATTGAAACAGATAAGGCAACGATGGAATTTGAGTCTTTTAACGAAGGAACTTTATTACACATCGGTTTACAAGAAGGTGATTCTGCAAAAGTTGATGACCTGCTAGCTATTATTGGACCCGAAGGAACAGATGTTTCAGATGTCGCTAAAAACTTTAAAGTTGGTGGCGGTTCTGAGAAAAAATCAGAATCAAAATCAGAATCAAAGTCTGAGTCAAAAAAAGAAGAAAAGAAAAAAGAAGAACCAAAAGCTGAAACTAAAAAAGAAGAAACGACAACTTCAACATCTTCCGCATCTTCGGTTTCATCTTCAAATAGTAGAATTTTCGCATCTCCATTAGCAAAAAAGATGGCCGAAGAAAAAGGTATAAATCTAAGTCAAGTTAATGGTTCTGGAGAAAATGGTAGAATTGTAAAACGCGATATTGAAAACTTTACGCCAACTGCGGCAGGAGCTTCTTCTGCACCAGTTGCTAAATTTGTGGCTACAGGTCAAGAAGATTTCGATGAGGTGAAAAACAGCAACATGCGTAAAGCTATTGCTAAAAACTTAGCGAAGTCTAAATTTACAGCACCACATTACTATCTTAATGTAGAGTTTGATATGGACAATGCTATCGCATTCCGTACACAATACAACTCTTTGCCAGACACAAAGATTTCTTTTAACGACATGATTGTTAAGGCTTGCGCATTAGCATTACGTCAGCATCCACAAGTTAATTCGCAGTGGTTTGATGATAAAATGCGTATGAATAATCATGTACATATTGGTGTTGCAGTTGCGGTACCAGACGGTTTGGTTGTACCAGTAGTGCGTTTTGCAAATGAGCAAAGTTTACCTCAAATTGGCGCAGCAGTTAAAGATTATGCTGGTCGTGCAAGGAACAAAAAATTGACTTTAGAGGAAATGGAAGGCAGCACGTTTACCATTTCTAATTTAGGAATGTTTGGTATCGAGAGTTTTACTTCAATTATCAATCAGCCAAATTCAGCAATTTTATCTGTTGGTGCAATCGTTCAAAAACCAGTAGTTAAAAACGGAGTAGTTGTACCTGGTAATACTATGAAACTAACTTTAGCTTGCGACCACAGAACGGTTGATGGCGCAACAGGAGCACAATTTCTTCAAACTTTAAAAGGATACATTGAGAATCCTGTTACGATGTTGGTATAATAAAACCTTCAGAATATGTGATTCTGAATTAGTTCTAGAATCTATAAAACATAAAACCTGATTTGAAACTAATTCAATTCAGGTTTTTTTATCTTTAGTCTTTAAAAATTTTTAATATGAAAAAAATAATATTGCTTTTAGTAATTTCTAGTCTGGTTTTTAGCTGTAAAACCAAGAAAGATGATTCGTCTAAAAATGCAGAAAAAGAAGGGATAACCATTACTACAGAAGAAGTCAAAGAAATTGTCACCTATTTAGCTTCCGATGAATTAAATGGAAGAAATACTGGAACTGAAGGCATTGATAAAGCCGCAAGTTATATAGAAAAGCAATTAAAATCTTACGGTGTAAAGCCTTATTTTGATGGGTTTTTAGATGAATTTAAATTTAAAGGTAGAGCAGAAGACAGTATTACAGGCTACAATGTTGTTGGTTATTTGGAAGGTACGGACGACAAATTGAAAAATGAGTTTATCGTTATAGGTGCCCATTACGACCATATAGGTTTTGGTAAAAAAGTGGAGAACGATTCAATTGCCAATGGTGCAAATGATAATGCCACTGGTACAGCAACTGTAATGAGTATTGCTAAATATTTTGCTGATAAAGGAAATAACAAACGCAGCGTAATTTTTGCTTTATTTTCTGCAGAGGAAATGGGTTTACGTGGTTCCAAAGCATTAGCTGAAAGACTTAAATTTCAAGATATAGATTTGTATACCATGATAAATTTTGAAATGCTTGGTGTGCCTTTTAAAGATAGAGATTACGAAGTATTTTTAACTGGTTTTGATAAGTCTAATTTTGCTGAGAAATTTAATGCATATCAAGGTTCTAATCTCATCGGATTTTCTGAAGTTTCAAAAAAATATAGTTTATACCAACGTTCAGATAATTACGCATTTGTACAAGAATTCAATGTGCCAAGTCATACTATTTCTTCTTGTGACCTCACTAATTTTGACCAATATCATAAAGTCGGAGATGAAGCTAATATAATGGATTACACCTTTATGTCTAATTTTATAAATAAGGCTATTCCAGGATTAGAAAAACTAATTAATGCACCTGCTAAAGAAATTGTTTTAACCAATGAGTAAACACATTATAATAACAGGAACTAGCCGAGGAATTGGTTTTGAGATGGTCAAGCTTTTTGCTAATCAAGGTCATAAGGTTTTGGCTTTATCTAGAAATAGTCAACCAATTTTAGATTTAAAACTAGACAATGTATCAAGTTTTTCTTTTGACTTAAGCAATGAAGATGATTACAAGAAAGTGGAAACTTTTGTTCAAAATGAATGGAAACACATTGACATCCTCATCAACAACGCTGGTATGTTGCTTAATAAACCATTTGCGGAGACAACGATTCTAGATTTTACAAAAGTCTACCAAACCAACGTGTTTGGCGTTGCAGAAATGACACGGATTGCATTACCATTTATGAAAAGTAATGGACATATAGTAACAATTAGCTCAATGGGTGGCATACAAGGAAGTATTAAGTTTCCGGGTTTAGCAGCCTATAGTTCTAGTAAAGGTGCGGTTATAACTTTAACTGAATTATTGGCCGAAGAATATAAAGAAACAGGACCACAATTTAACGTACTGGCATTAGGTGCTGTACAAACCGAAATGTTAGAAGAAGCCTTTCCAGGTTACGAAGCTCCAACAACGGCTTTAGAAATGGCTGAATACATTTCAGAATTTGCTTTAAAGAGCAATAAATTTTACAACGGAAAAGTACTTCAAGTTTCTAATTCTACGCCGTAAATTCCTTTACCGATAAATTAGGTTTTTGGTCTGATACAATGTTAATTAAAGCGAGACATTAACAATTATTTAAGACTAATTTTTATATTAGTCAAAAATTGTTTTATGTTGAAGAAATTACTCACAAAGCATCTAGTTTTTTGCATTGTTTTTGGGTGTTTATCTCAAATACTTAATGCGCAAACATTCAGTAGAGTCGAAGATAACGTTGGCTTAGATATTCTTGAAGAAAATAACGGTGTTGCTGTTGCAGATTATGATGGTGACAACGACTTAGATATTTTTGTAGTTGCTAAAGCTCCAGATGATGAAAATGCCCCTAAAACTTTAAGCCGATTATTTAGAAATAACAACGATGGCTCATTCACAGATGTTACCGAAGTAGCAGGTTTTTCAGACTTGTTATTGCCAGCAGAAGCTGGAGCAGATTTTGACGGTTTAGATGGCCAGAAAAATGGCGCCTCTTGGGGTGATTATAATAATGATGGACATCCAGATTTATTTTTAACCTATTCTTTTAAAGTACAATTATGGCGAAATTTAGGCAATGGTACTTTTGCAAATATTACTTCAATTGCTGGTTTCGATGATTTAAATAGTTGCCGCAACATGAGCGCAACGTGGTTCGACTATAATAATGATGGGCTATTAGATATTTATATTAATGATTACAATACATGCGGTAGCAATCAACTTTATAAAAACAATGGTAATAACTCATTTACAAATGTCACGGTTGACACGGGACTTCAGGCTCCTATAAATTCAAACTTGGCCAGTTATTCATCTTTACCTTTCGATTTTGATTTAGATGGTAATATGGATTTATTAGCTCCAAATCACTTATTACAAACAAACGATTTATTTTTAAACGCATCAGGAGCTTTTTCAAACTCAGCTGCAGCCTACGGTGTCAATACAACTAATGGAGAAACCGGAATAACGATTGGGGATTATAACAATGATGGTTTTTTTGATTTTCTAGTAACTGGTGTTGATAATAATGCTTTATACACAAACGATGGTGATAATACCTTTACAGAAAATTCAGCATCTCTAGGAATCAGTAATACGCAATGGTCAAAATTGGCTCGATTTGCGGATTTTGATTTAGATGGAGATGAAGATATATTTTTTGCAAATGGTTTTGAAACAGTTTCGCGAGGCGCAGAACAAAACAAGTATTTCAGCAATTTAAATACACAAGGAAGTAATATGTTTCAAGATGTTTCTTCAGCTTTAGGACTCGATGAAAATTCTGTAAGCGTTGAAGCTATAGATTTTGATTATGATAACGATGGTGATATTGATTTGCTGGTGACTAACAGTAATGGAAAGATATTTTTATACGAAAATCTATTACTTAATTACGATGATGTATCCTCTGCAAAAAATTATTTTAAGCTTAATTTACAAGGTTCAACATCTAACAGGAATGCTGTTGGAGCATCAGTAAAATTGAGTACTCCAGCAAGAACTTTAATTCGTTATAATTCTGGTGTTGGATTTTTAAGTCAGAGTCAACAAGCGCTTTATTTTGGGCTAGATGATGATACAGTTATTAATTCTATAGAAATTACTTGGCCTTCTGGTTTGGTTGAAACTTATGATAACACAAACAGTACTTTAGTAATTAATGCTACGTTTTTGGCAGTTGAAGGTTCTTCAATTTCAAATTTAAATATAACACCAAGTCAAAAAGTGTATGGTTGCACCGATGAGATTTCCTGTAATTATAATCCGATGGCAACAATTGATGATGGTTCTTGTACATATTTACCATCTCAAGCTATTATTGGTAGTGCAAACACTTCATATTACAGTGTTGAATCTTATTCGTATAATATTGCTTCGGGTTCAACAGCAAATTGGCATGTTGAAGGTGGTGAAATTCTAAATGGTCAAGGCACGAATGAGATTACGGTACTTTGGGAAGTTGAACCTCAAGGTACAGTTTCTGTTACTGAGACAGATACTAATTGCTCGAGTTTATCTGAGTCATTGAGTGTGACGCTTTCTGCAAACAATTTACCAGATAATATTTCAATTTCAAGATTATGGAATGAGGTGTTACTTTCCGCTATTAGAGGTGATTTTGCTCGGCCTACAGTCCATGCACGAAATCTTTTTCATACAAGTGTTGCAATGTATGATGTCTGGGCAGTATATAACGATGATAAAGCAACACCATATTTAATTGGTAATACTGTACAAGGATTTACAAGTAATTTGGACGATTTTACTCCTTTAGAATCAGATGAAGCATCTATTAAAAAAGCAATAAGTTATGCAATGTATCGCTTAATTTCTTATCGCTTTCAAAATTCTCCTGGTGCAGAAGCCACACAAGAAAGAATAGATTTATTAATGAATAGTTTAGGTTACGATACAACATTAACTTCTTTAGACTACACTTCGGGTGATGCAGCAGAATTTGGTAATTATGTCGCTCAGACTTTAATAGATTATGGGTTACAAGATGGCTCACGAGAGTTAACAGGTTATGATAATGATTATTACGAACCCGTTAACCAACCGTATGATTTAGAATCAAATAATAATCCTCCTGTTGTTGACCCAAACCGTTGGCAACCTTTGGGATTAGATACATTTATTGATCAAGGAGGAAATGTGGTTAGTGGAAATGTGCCAGAATTTTTAAGCCCAGAATGGGGAAATGTAGCGCCTTTTGCACTTAAAGATGAAGATGCTGTTACGCTAACTAGAGATGGCAACATCTATAAAGTGTATCATAATCCGCAAGCACCACCGCAAATAAATACAACGACTGAAGATACTGAGAGCGAACAATACAAATGGGGTTTTTCAATGGTATCTGTTTGGCAGTCTCATATGGACCCGACAGATGGCGTGATGATTGATATTTCGCCAGGGAATATTGGTAATACAGATATTGCTAATTTTCCAACGGATTTTGCAAACTATCCCTCATTCTATAATTTTGAAAGTGGAGGAGATAATAGTACAGGACATTCTGTAAATCCAGTCACATCCACACCATATAATCCAAATATTGTACCGCGTGCTGATTATGCGAGAGTATTAGCTGAATTTTGGGCAGATGGTCCAGATTCTGAAACACCACCAGGTCATTGGTTTACCATATTAAATTATGTAAATGACCATCCGCAATTCGTGAAACAATTTGAGGGTCAAGGTGCCATATTAGATGGATTAGAATGGGATGTAAAAGCTTATTTTATTCTAGGTGGTGCCATGCATGATGCAGCAATTTCAGCATGGAGTGTTAAAGGTTGGCATGATTACATTAGGCCAATCTCCGCAATACGATATATGGCTGCTGAACAAGGTCAAAGTTCTGACCCAATGGCACCAAACTACAGTGTTTCAGGAATTAAGTTAATACCTGGTTTTATAGAACAAATTGAAGCAGGCGACCCATTGGCTGGTTTTTTTGGGCAGAATATCGGGAAAATAAAATTATACACATGGCGCGGTCATGACTTTATTACTGACCCAACAACAGATGTTGCAGGTGTTGGTTGGATTTTAGCTGAAGATTGGTATCCGTATCAGCGTCCAACTTTTGTAACACCACCATTTGCGGGTTATGTTTCTGGGCATTCAACGTTTTCAAGAGCGGCCTCAGAAATTTTAACAAAATTAACTGGTGACCCATTTTTCCCTGGTGGCGTTGGAGAATTTGTAGCAAAAAAAGATGAATTTTTAGTATTTGAAAAAGGACCTTCTGTTGATGTAACCTTACAATGGGCAACTTATAGAGATGCTTCTGATCAAACTAGTTTGTCTCGTATTTGGGGCGGAATTCATCCACCAGCTGATGATTTACCAGGTCGTTTTATAGGTCAGGAAGTGGCTGATGATGCTTTTGCATTTGCAGTACCTTATTTTCAAGCTAGTTTAGCAAATGAAGATTTTGAATTGGTAGAACATAGGATTTATCCAAACCCAACAAGTGACCAACAATTCAATATTAGTCATACTAATGGTAATGAGTCAATTAGCGTTTTTGATATGAGAGGTCGAGCAATTAATTTTACTAAGTTAAATTTTGATAGTCTCTCTGAAACCACAACAATTAAACTCAATAATGCTGAAGTTGGATTGTATGTTTTAAAGGTAAACACATCATCGAAAGTTGTTGCAGTTAAATAATAAAAACTGTTTTTGATAGTTAACTAATTCAATCGTATTGCAACAACATCATTTAAGTCTTATTATCCCAGTTTATAATGCTGCTTCGTTTATTGAAGATACAGTTGAAAAACTTAAGCGCTGGAAAGAAAAACAAGACTTTGATGTTGAGATTCTAATCGTGAATGACGGTAGCTCGGACGAAACGGAAACCGTATTAAAGATTATTCCACCTGATGATGACGATTTCAAACTCATTTCATATTCAAAAAATAGAGGCAAAGGTTATGCTGTTAAATCTGGTATGTTGGCAGCAACAGGTGAAGTAAGAATTTTTACTGATGCCGATATTCCTTATGGACTAGATGTTATACACAAAATTCTTCAAAGTTTACTTGAAGATAATTACGAAGTTTGTATTGGAAATCGATTAGACAAAGATTCAGATTATCATGTAACAATGACATTTCTCAGAAAACTGTCTAGTAAATTGTTTACGTTTTTTGTAAAAAGTTTTACAATAAAGAATGTTGGAGATACCCAATGCGGTATTAAAGGATTTACTGCATTTGCAGCAAATAAAATTTTTTCAAAAACGAGAATTGATGGATTTGCTTTTGATGTAGAGAGTATTTATCTATGTTATAAGTTTAATATTTCAATTAAAAGAAGTCCTGTACAATTTCAAGGCAATAAAATTTCCACTATTAATTTGTTTAGTTCTTCTATTAGAATGTTTATCGATGTTATAAGTTTGCCATTTCGTTATCATATTTTAAAACAGTATAAATAATGAGATTATCTAGAAACATCACAAACCGGATAAATTGGATTTTTGATAATCTTATTCCGCCATTATTAAGAGATTCAAAAGCGTTTATGGCTCCATTTTTCTATCTTCTTTTTAAAAAAGATTATAAAAAATTTATGACGTTTAAATCAAAAGCTTCACAATTTAGCGTTGAAGAAATGCAAAACTTTTACAAAACCACCGAAGATTTACATATTAAAAGAGAAACAGATTTAAATACAAAATCTATTAAGTTTATTTTGAATAATTTAAAAGGGAAGACAATTTTAGATATTTCTTGCGGTCGTGGTTATTTGGTAAAAAAAATTGCCGAAGATAAAAGCCTAATTGTTACAGGTGTTGATTTTAATATTCCTGATTTTCTTGAAAATTCTGAAAATATCAATTATGTTGAAGCAACAATTGAAGCTATTCCATTTGATGACAACTCTTTTGATACCGTAATTTGTACGCATACGATTGAGCATATTGTAAATATTAATCTTGCACTCAAAGAACTGAAGCGCGTTTGTAAAAAGCGTCTTATAATAGTTGTTCCTAGACAAAAAAATTACAAATATACTTTTGATTTACATGTTAATTTCTTCCCTTACAAACATACCGTTTTAGATACGTTTGGTCATGACGGAAAAGTAAGTTGCTTGCAAAATGATTGGCTTTATATTAATGATAATATTAATTAACAGAAAAAGAAGTTTTAAATAGAGCTACCAAATTTATTATTTTTTCTTGTGGTTTTATTTTGTAAGCCTCAGACTCTGAATAAATAGAAATATTTTTTGGAGAAAAAAATTCTTCAGATTTATCTAAATTCCTAGAGTTTTCCCATTTTAATTGGCAGAATAAATAAGGAGCGGACCAATCATTTACTGATGAAAGGCAACCAAATTCAGTAGAAAATCTTCTATTAATTATTTCATTTTTTTCCAAGAAATTACGTTCTGGTCTAATCATACTAAAATTTTCATTAGGCTTAATATCGAATTTTTCAAAATTCATTTTGAGTGTTTTATATTCTATAGCTTGAATATTACATATATAGCTATTGAGATTATAAGCACTTAAAACCAATAATAGTATTGGAATAATTATTACAAACTTTGTTTTGCTCTCTTTTTTTATAAAATACTGGACAAAGTATAATTGGTAAAATAGAATAATTATAGCTGTAGGTGCGATGGTACGCATTGAAAAATAGTCTTGACTAGATAAAATATTTGGCGCATAGCTTAACGGTAAAATTAAAATAGCTGCGAAAATGTAAAATAGGCTTACTTTTTCTTTGAAATATTTAACATACAAAAAGCCAAAAAAACAAATTGTACCAATGATAAAGCTGATAATTGAACCAACTAAAAAGCCACTATTTTGCAATAGGATGCGAATTTCGAAAAAGAAAAATTTCGCTATTTTTTTTGGTAAACTTAAAAGATTAAGTGTTGTACGCTCTGATGGTTCTATTTCAAAAGCTTGGAGCATTGTTTTAAAACTTATAAAATACACAGCAAAACATACCATTGTAAAAAAAAGAATTTTAACCCAATGGTTCAATTCAAATTCATTTTTAAAAATCATTAAAATAATAGGTGGCAGAAGAAACGCCATTGCCGCAGGTTGATAGAAAAATAGACATATTAAAACAATGCATAACACTAGACAATAATTCAAAATCTGTTTTCTTTTGACTTTTATCGCTTTAAGCAGCTTATATCCAGCAAAAAAGTTTAGTATTAAAAGTAAGGGTATTTCTGCCGTTGCACTCCAAGAAAAGTACACGCTGAATGCTGGTAAGGCTAAAATTAAAATTGAAAAAAGAGCCGCAGTCCATATTTTAATTTTTAATTGTAGTAAATAGCTAAAGACTTGAGTAGAAAATATAACTGAGGTCACTAACGCAAATAAGCGTACCCATTTTAAGTTACTTATGGTTTTACTGATTGTACCATAAATAAATTCGCACCATAAACCCAACAAAGGTCTTCCGCCTTGAATAAATTCAACATGAAAATTTGGGTCGCGTTTAGATGTGTATAAGTAATAATTTGCGTCTAAAAATATGTAGTCTTTTAAGATGCCATAATTTAAACCTAAACAGAGTAAAAAGCTGAATGTAAAATAAACACAAAGCGTTTTGTTTAAGTTGTATCCTAAGGAATTGGACATAGTGAATTTTGTTTGACGCAATTTAGAAAAATTAAAACAACAAAAAATTTATTTAAATATTAGGATTGTTTCAATATTGTTCATCAATGCTTTGTACTATTTTTGTAAAAATGCAAAACGATTTTCTCAATCATATTCCTATAAAATCTCGAAGTGGTGTTCAAGCTATAATTGAAGACCAAAACCTCATTATAAAAGTTAAAAAAGAACGTAAAACGAGACATGGTGATTATCGCAAACTATCTAGTGGTAATCATCAAATCACTATAAATTCAAACTTAAACGAATATAGGTTTCTGATAACACTTATACATGAAATTGCGCACCTCAAAGCTTATAAAACTTTTGGAAACAAAATTAAGCCACACGGAATAGAGTGGAAGCAAACTTTTCAGCATTTAATCTTGCCATTTTTAAATCCAGAGATTTTCCCCTTAGATTTGTTGCCTCTTTTAGCCAATCATTTTAAAAATCCTAAAGCATCTAGCGATACTGATGCAAATTTAGCTTTGGCTTTAAAGCAGTATGACGAAGAAAATGATAAAACATTTATTTTTGAAATTCCAGAAGGTGTAACATTTAAGCTCTACAATGGACGAATATTTAAAAAAGGTCCAAAGCGAAGAAAACGATTTGAATGTTTAGAGTTAAACTCAGGTAAACTATATTTGTTTAACCCAAACGCTGAGGTTCAATTGTTAGAAGAAGCCTAAGCCATTTGGATTGAATAAGACGATAATGAAGAATAAAAATTATTATGCCATACTTATGGCAGGTGGCATTGGGTCAAGATTTTGGCCAGTGAGTACACGAGATTTTCCAAAACAGTTTCATGATATGTTGGGAACTGGCGATACACTTATTCAAAAAACATTTAAACGTTTAGCAAATCTTATTCCCGAAGAAAATATTTTTATTCTCACCAATGAGCGATATAACGATTTAGTGTTTAAACAATTGCCAAATGTAACCGAGAGACAAGTGGTCTTAGAGCCAGCCATGCGTAATACTGCACCTTGTATTTTATATGCTTCGCTAAAAATACAGAAAGAAAATCCAGATGCTGTAATGATTGTTGCGCCAAGTGACCATTGGATTGAGGATGAAATTGCTTTTTCGCAAAATGTAAAAACAGCATTCGATTTTTGTTCAGAAAATGACGCCTTAATGACATTGGGTATTACACCGACGTTTCCAAATACAGGTTATGGTTATATAGAATTTGATAAAACAAGTACTTCAGAAATTAAAAGTGTCAATCAATTTAGAGAAAAACCAGATTACGAAACCGCAAAATCATTTTTAAATCAAGGTAATTTTCTGTGGAATGCTGGAATATTTATGTGGAGCGTAAAAACGGTAGTTAACACATTTAAAAATAATCAACCTGAATTGTTTCAACTATTTGCACTTGGTATTCCGGTTTATAATACAGAAGATGAGCACGATTTTATCAAAGACAATTATGGTAAAGCTGAAAACATTTCTGTGGATTATGCCATTATGGAAAAAAGTAAAAATGTCTTTGTAATACCTGCAACTTTTGATTGGAACGACCTTGGTACTTGGGGCAGTTTATACGATAAATTAGACAAGGATGAATCTGAAAACGCAGTAGTAAATGCCAAAACTTTGGTTGAAGATGCTTCAGGTAATATGATTCGTACAAGCAAAGATAAAATTGTAGTTGTTGACGGTATAGAGGATTATATTATTGTAGATAAAGATGAGGTATTAATGATATATCCAAAGGCCAAAGAGCAAGATATTAAAAAGGTTTTACAAGCCGTTAAAGAAAAGTACGGCGAACAATACGGGTAAGTTATGAGCGAAGAAAATAAATTTAATTTCTCTGACGATGAATCAGAGTTTAAAGAGCCAAAAGTAAAAGCAACTCCAACAGGCAGTATAAAGGATAGTTCAGAAAACTTATTTCAAAGTATATCTTTTTTCTTTAGAGAACTTTTAGATTTTAGGAACGATACAGATAGAGACACTACTATAAATGCTATAAAAAGTGATATTTCATTTCAAGGTGCAACAGCGTGGATTTTGATATGTTCAATTTTTGTAGCATCTGTTGGTCTTAATGCAGATTCAACAGCTGTAGTAATTGGTGCCATGTTAGTTTCTCCGTTAATGGGACCAATATTGGGTGTCGGGCTTTCTATTGCAATAAATGATATCGATACACTCAAAAAATCAATAATTAATTTATTGATAATGATTGTATTAAGTTTAATTACAGCATTTTTGTTTTTTTATTTTTTTCCTTTAAGTGAAGATACTTCTGAGCTTTTAGGCCGTACGCATCCCGATTTTAGAGACGTATTAATTGCTTTTTTTGGTGGTTTAGCACTTATTATTGCAAGATGTAAAAAAGGAACTATTGCATCCGTAATATTTGGTGTTGCTATTGCCACTGCCTTGATGCCGCCTTTGTGTACTGCTGGTTATGGTCTAGCAAAAGGCAATTGGTCTTTCTTTTTTGGTGCTATGTATTTATTTGCAATCAATACTATTTTTATAGCGTTGGCGTCGTTTTTAGTGTTGAAATTATTGAAATTTCCAATGCTTAAATATGCAAATTCAAAAAAGAGAAGAAATATTTCTAGGATAGCTTCAATATTAGCAATAGTTGTTACGATTCCTGCCATTTTTACTTTTATAGATGTAATTAGAGAAAGTCGATTTGAAACTGCTGCAAGAAATTTTATAAATTCTGAACTAGAGACATTACCAAATAGTAGATATATAAAACAAAATGCGACTTACGAATATGTAAAAGACGGCCAATCAGTAATATATTTACGCCCTTTTGCTACTGACGAAATTTCTGAAGATAGTCGTAATTTTCTGGATTTTAGATTAAAAGACGAAGCTTATTCTTCCTTGGGTAATACAAAATTAGAAATTAATCAGGTTAAAAATAGAGTGATAAATAACCTAGAGTATATGGAGCAACTTCGTACTAGAGACTCTTTAGATTTATTAACTCAAGGACAAAAAATTATTTTTCTTGAAAATAAAGTCAAAGAATTATCTCGTTTAGAGCAAAACCAAATTCCTTTTGATCAAATTGTTAAGGAAGCAAAGATAAATTATGAAGAATTAGAGTCTATAAGCTATGCAGAAGAGCTTACTTCAAATTTTAAAAAAATAGATACAATACCAATATTTAGTTTTAAATGGAATGATTCTTTAACCTCACCTGAGATTAGATTAAAAAATTCTAAAAAACTTGGAGAATGGTTAAAATTAAAGTTAGCTAAAGAACCTTTGGTAATAAGAAATGTAAATTAGGTAATTACTGATTTTCTTCTAAATACATCTTTCGTACTTTTTTAAATAAGTTTGAAGAATAAACAAAATCTGTAACGGCTTTGTTGTCTGTAATAAAGATGTTGTCTTTAGAGCCTTCCCATTCTTTTAGACCGTCTTTAAGAAAAACGATTTTTTGACCAATTTCCATTACAGAGTTCATATCGTGAGAATTGATAACGGTCGTTATTTGATATTCTTCTGTAATTTCTTGAAGCAGGTTGTCAATAACAATAGAAGTTCTTGGGTCTAAGCCAGAGTTAGGTTCATCACAAAACAAATACTTTGGGTTATTTACTATAGCTCTAGCAATGGCAACACGTTTTTGCATACCTCCAGAAGCTTCGCTCGGCATTTTTTTGTGGGCATCTGCCAAGTTTACACGATTAAGTACGGTGTTAACACGATCTTCCATTTCACTTTTACTCTGCTTTGTAAACATGCGTAACGGAAACATTACATTTTCAGCAATAGTCATAGAGTCAAATAACGCACTACCTTGAAAAACCATGCCTATTTCAGACCTTAAATCGCCTTTATCGTCTGGAGATAAACTGCTAATTACTCGACCCTCGTAAGAGATGCTGCCTGCATCATATTCATAAAGACCTAAAAGGCATTTTAAAAAAACGGTTTTTCCAGAACCACTTTGTCCAATGATAAGATTTGTTTTTCCTTTATCGAAACTTGTAGTTATTCCTTTAAGAATATGCGCGTCTCCAAACGATTTTTCTAAGTTCTTAACCTCTATCATTAGCCTAAAAGTAAACTAGTTAAAAAATAATTGGCCAAAATTATTACCACACTCGTCCAAACAAATGAAGTTGTACTTGCTTTGCCGACCTCAAGAGCACCACCTTTCATAAAATAGCCGTAAAATGATGGAATCGTAGCTAGTAAAAATGCAAAAATTAAAGTCTTTAAAAAAGCATATATAATATGAAAGGTCACAAAATCTGTTTGTACACCTTCAATATAATCTTCCATAGACCCATAACCACCATAAACACAAGCAGCTAATCCACCTAAAACTCCCAAAAACATAGCAATAGATATGATAAAAGGATAAAGCGAAAGTGCTATAAATTTTGGAAATACAAGATAGTTTACGGGATTTATTCCCATTACTTCTAATGCATCAATTTGCTCGGTAACACGCATTGTTCCAATACTTGAAGTAATAAAAGATCCAACCTTACCTGCCATTATTATAGATATAAAAGTGGGTGCAAATTCTAAGATAATTGATTGTCTTGTGGCAAAACCTACTAAGTATTTAGGTATTAGCGGATTGGAGATGTTTAAAGATGTTTGTATGGCAACCACACCTCCAACAAAAAATGAAATAAATGCAACAATTCCTAAAGAACTAATAATAAGGTCATCGATATCTTTTAAAATTAAAGTTCGCATCACAGACCATTTTGTAGGCTTACGAAAAATGTCCTTTATCATTAAAAAATAAGCACCAATATTATGTATATACGTCATTCAGAAAAATATTAATGCTAAATTATAAAAAACTACGCGTTAATTAATGATTTATTAAAATTACATGCGTATTAAAACTTTATTTTTGTGGTTCAAATAGAAAATATTATGCAGAAAATTTCTCTCGTTTTTTCAATGTGTTTACTGCTTTTATCTTGTAATGCTCAAGAAACAGCTGTAAAGACATCTAATACTATAAATATTGAAGAGTCATCACCAAAATTAATTGTAGGTATTGTCGTTGACCAGATGCGATATGATTATTTAACACGTTTCAATTCTAAATTTGGAGATGGAGGATTTAAGCGAATGATTGATGAAGGTTTTAATTGTAAAAACAATCACTTTAATTATGTACCTACCTACACTGGTCCAGGTCATGCCTCTGTTTTTACAGGTACAACACCCAAATACCATGGCGTAATCTCTAACAATTGGTATGATAAAGACATTAAAGAAATAGTGTATTGCGCTGGTGACCCTAATGTAGAATCTGTTGGTACAAGTACTGCTGCCGGAAAAATGTCACCACATAGAATGTTGACAACATCTTTTGCAGATGAAAATAAACTGTTTACGCAGATGCGAGGAAAAACAATAGGCATAGCAATTAAGGATAGAGGCGCCATATTGCCTGCGGGTCATTCTGCGGATGCAGCATATTGGTTTCATGGTAAAGACGAAGGAAACTGGATTACAAGTACGTTTTACAGAAGTAATTTACCAACATGGGTAAACGATTTTAATAGTTCTGATACTGCGGAATCTTATTTAAAAACTTGGGATACTTATTATAATATTAATACTTATGTTGAAAGTGGTGCTGACGATAATAATTTTGAAGGTGGTTTTAGAGGAAAAGAAAAAGCAACCTTTCCTTATGACTTAGATAAGCTGAAATCTGAAAATGGAGGTTTTGATATTTTGAAAGCCACCGCTTACGGAAATAGTTTAACTACGGATTTTGCAATCGCAGCAGTAAATGGTGAAAATTTAGGTGCAGACGATATAACCGACATTTTAACTGTAAGTTTTTCATCTACAGATTATGTTGGTCATAATTTTGGGGTCAATTCTAAGGAAGTTGAAGACACATACATAAGACTAGATAAAGATTTAGAACGCTTTTTTAAATTTTTGGATGAATCTGTAGGGAAAGGCGAATACACGGTTTTTCTAACTGCGGATCATGGAGCAATTCACGTGCCTAATTATTTAAAGTCAAATAAAATACCATCAGGATATTTAGATTTTAATTCAAGAAAAGAAAAGTTTTCTAAGTTTTTAATTGAAAAATACGGCACAACTGATATTGTTGAAAACATAAGTAATAATCAAATTTTCTTCAACAAAGCAAAGTTAAAAGAACTCGGTTTTGACTTGCACAAGGTTGAACAAGATTTGGTGGATGAACAAATAAGTTATCCAAACATCGCAAAAGTATATACGGCTACAACGATGAACTCAACTAATTTTACAACGGGTATTGAAGCTTTACTTCAAAATGGTTATAATCAAAAACGTTCTGGTGATGTTATTATCGTCAACGACATTGCACATATTGCTTATGGACCAACAGGTTCAACACACGGCAGTGGACTCAACTACGATACACACGTACCGCTTTTATTCTTTGGAAAAGGAATAAAACATGGAGAAACATTACAAAAAACAGTAATTCCTGATATTGCACCAACGATTTCAGCATTGTTAGGGATTAGTTTTCCGAATGGTGCAACTGGAATGCCTTTAGAGTTTGTTTTGGATTAATAAGAAAATTTGTTGAACATACCTTTCCAACGTAATTTGCGGACAAATTTTCCTTGGTCTTTTGTAATTAGTGGTTTTGTGCTTCCAAACATTGCTTTAAAATAACCTATAGAATAGTCAAATAGTATGACTAGCTTTTTCTTTTTATAGCTCATTTTTAAGGCTGTAATCAACGTTATCAAAAAACCATAACGCATTTTGTAAAACGCTTCACCTTGAAGGTATTTCGATTTTTTGTTATATGATGCGCCAGTTGGTTTTAGATGTTTTACATGTAATGTTTCGTCCGTTTTTAATTCCCACTTATAGTATTTAGCAAGTAACTCATCAATGGTGTCCCAGCCAATACTCGATTTTAATTGCCCAATTTCTTTAAAGCATTCTTTTCTATAAGCTTTTAAAGCGCCTCTAATGTGGTCTTTATTGGTGAGATTTTCTAATATCCAATTTCCATCTTTCTCGATGTAGCAAAAACCAGCAGCCATTCCCAATTTTTTGTTTGAATTAAAATGAAAAGAAAGTTGCTCCAAGTAATTTTCAGGAAAAATTAAATCTGCATCAAACTTGCAAATAACGTCGTAATTATCATCTAGATTTTGAAGTCCTTTGTTAAACGCATTAATAATCTTTGCGCCAGGTAAATGTAAATCTGAAGATGTTGTTTTTATGAACGCAAGAAAATCATATTTTAAAGCAAAAGACTTTACAATTTCAGAAGTTTCATCTGAAGAATTATCATCAACCACCACAATTTTTGAAGGCAAAAGCGATTGATTGACTAATGAATTTAAAGTAAGACCAATGCAATCAGCTTCGTTATGTGCAGGTATGACGATGTAAAATTTCAAATTTTAAAAAAGATAAATTCAAGAACACAAATCTAACGATAAGACTGTGGAATTTGGATTTTAACTATTGGAATTTTTTATGCGTTCTGCATAGACAATATAATATCGCGGCGTAAACCATCGTAAAATAGGACGAATTCCAATTTTTTTAGTTGGATTCGTGAATTTTCCAGATGCAATAATCTTCCAGCCTGTTTTTTCTAGCAACCAATCTAATTGCCAATCTTCAAACTCATGGTAATGTCTATCCCATTTATCTGTTTTACTTCGGTAAGCAGGCGAAAACCATAAACGCAAAGGAATACTCGCTACTATTTTTTTTGCTTTAATCGATTTTAAAACCGTAAACGGAGAAAGTAGATGTTCAAAAATTTCAAAAGCAGTGACTACCGTAGCTTCTGATTTTTCGATTTTAGAGGTATCAATATCTAAGTCTTCACCCGATGTGTTTTCAACTTTATAGCCATGGTTTTTCATGATTTTAGTAAATGGGTTTTCTACACCCAAATCTAAAATAGTTTCAGAAGTCGAAATGTGTTTTTCTAAAAACTCTAAAGTATGTTTATAGCGTTTATTAGGAAGTTTTTTATACATATTTTTGTTATTAATACCTGTAGACTATGGCATTAATATGCATACCAGCACCTACACTTGCAAAAATAATAACATCACCTTTGTTTATTTGCTGGTTTTCTAATTTGTTATTTCTTATTAAGTCAAATAGCGTAGGAACGGTTGCTACTGAGCTATTTCCGAGTTTATGAATGCTCATTGGCATCACACCATCAGGAACCTTTTCTTTATGTAATCTGTAAAAGCGTTTTACTATGGCTTCGTCCATTTTTTCATTAGCCTGATGAATTAAAATTTTCTTGACATCACCAACAGGTACACCGCTCTTTTCCAAGCAATCTTTCATGGCTTGCGCAACATTAGTCAACGCAAATTCATAAATTTTACGACCGTGCATTTTTATGTAACGCGTGTCACTTTGGTCATCTTTGTTGTTAGATTTACCAAAGAATAAATAGTAGGCTTCATCGTAAGTAAACGAAGCAGTTTCGTGAGCTAAAATGCCGTCATTACCTTCAACAGCTTCAACAATTGTAGCACCTGCACCATCTGAATATATCATAGAATCTCTATCGTGCTTATCTACAACGCGGCTAAGTGTTTCGCTACCAATGACAAGGCAACGTTTTGCCATGCCAGCTTTAATGTAAGCTTGTGCTTGTATAACACCTTCAACCCAACCAGGACAACCAAATAGAATATCATAAGCCACACACTTTGGATTTTTTATGCGTAAGCTATGTTTAACCCTTGATGCTAAGCAAGGTAAAATATCGCTCTGAATAGTATTGTGTTTAACATCGCCAAAGTTATGTGCACAAATGATATAGTCTAACGTTTCCATATCTATATTTGCGTCATCAATAGCTTTTTGTGCCGCCAAAAACGCCAAATCCGATGAGGTTAGTTGCACATCGGCATATCGTCTTTCACTAATACCAGTAATGGCTTTAAATTTTTCTACAATAACTTCATTAGGGTGTTCAATTTTTGACCCATCAACATTTAAAAAGTCATGTTGATGAAAATCTTCATTGCGTTCAATACTCTTTGGTATCCAACTTCCCGTTCCTGTAATCTTAATCGCCATGGTTTACTTATTATTTTTAATCTAATCAACTAATCTAATTAATTATATGTTTTAAAGATAGATAAAGTAATAAAAGTGAGTATTTTTTCGAAATTCTTAATAATTTCTTAAATCTTTGAAAACAATACAAAAAAAAGCATCCGTATTTGGATGCTTTTTTTATTTAATATAAGATATTATGCTTCTGCGTAAGCTTCAATTGGAGCACAGCTACAAATTAAGTTTCTGTCTCCGTAGGCTTCATCTACACGTCTTACAGTTGGCCAAAACTTATTGTCGGCTACAAATTCTAGCGGATACGCTGCTTTTTCTCTTGAATAAGGAAGTAACCACTCATCAGAAGTTAACATTTGTAAGGTATGTGGTGCATTTTTTAGCACGTTGTTAGGCTCATCTTTGTTAACTAAATCAATTTCTTCTCTTATAGAAATCATCGCGTCACAAAAACGGTCCATCTCAGCTTTACTTTCGCTTTCAGTTGGCTCAATCATCATGGTTCCTGCAACAGGAAAAGATACAGTTGGGGCATGAAAGCCATAATCCATCAGACGCTTTGCAATGTCTACAACTTCAATACCTTTTTCTTTAAATTCACGACAGTCAATAATCATCTCGTGAGCAGCACGTCCGTTTTCGCCAGTATATAATGTTGGATAATAACCTTCCAAACGTTCTTTAATGTAATTGGCATTTAAAATAGCAACCTCAGTTGATTTTTTTAAACCTTTAGATCCAAGCATTTTAATGTACCCATAAGAAATAATACAAGCTAAAGCTGAACCAAATGGCGCGGCAGATATTGCTGTAATTGATTGATGTCCACCAGTTTTTACTAACGGATTTCCTGGTAAAAATGGGACTAATTGCTCCGCAACACAGATTGGCCCTACACCAGGTCCACCACCACCATGAGGTATGGCAAAAGTTTTGTGTAAATTAAGGTGACAAACATCTGCGCCAATATTTCCAGGATTTGTTAGTCCTACTTGGGCATTCATATTTGCACCATCCATATAAACTTGTCCACCATAATCATGAATAATTTGCGTGATTTCTTTAATGGCAGATTCATATACACCATGAGTTGATGGATACGTTACCATTAAAGCAGAAAGATTGTCTTTATGAAGTTCAGCTTTTTCTCTTAAGTCATCAACGTCTATATTTCCATTTTCCGAGGCTTTTGTTACGACGACTTTCATGCCTGCCATAACTGCACTTGCAGGATTTGTTCCGTGTGCAGAAGATGGAATTAAACAGATATTTCTATGATGGTCACCACGAGACTCGTGATATGCTCTAATAACCATTAAACCTGCGAACTCTCCTTGTGCACCAGAATTTGGCTGTAATGACGTGCCTGCAAAACCAGTTATTTCTGTTAACTGATTTTCTAATGCATTAAGCATTAATTTGTATCCAGTGGCTTGGTATTGTGGTGCAAATGGATGCATATTGCCCCAATTGTACCAGCTTAAAGGTAGCATTTCTGAAGCAGCATTTAGTTTCATTGTACATGAACCTAACGAAATCATTGAATGATTTAGCGCTAAATCTTTACGTTCTAAACGTTTTATGTATCTCATTAATTCTGTTTCGGAATGATAAGAATTAAAGACTTCAAAAGTTAAATATTCTGATTTGCGTTTTAGAGCTTCAGGTATCGTTTTGTCTTCAGAAAGTTCTGTGATTTTTTCAGTTTTATTATCTGTTACAGCTTCAAAAATTGAGATGATAACATTTAAATCTTCAATTGTTGTGGTTTCGTTCAAAGAAATTGTTACCGTATTACTATCAGGATAATAAAAGTTGACATTTTGTTTTTCAGCTTCGTATTTTACATCGACAGAATCTGCTTTGATATTAATTGTATCGAAGTAATGTGAATTGGCTTGCTCTAGTCCCAAACGTTCTAACGCTTTGGTTAGTGTTGTAGCCGAATTTTGAACTTTAGTTGCAATAAAATCCAAACCTTTTGGACCATGATAGACAGCATACATTCCAGCCATGACTGCTAATAAAACTTGTGCTGTGCAAATATTTGAAGTGGCTTTATCTCTTTTTATGTGCTGCTCTCTTGTTTGCAGTGCCATTCGCAAGGCACGATTACCGTCAATATCTCTTGTTACGCCAATTATACGCCCAGGAACGTCTCGTTTATACTTTTCCTTAGTTGCAAAAAATGCTGCGTGTGGTCCACCATAACCCATCGGAATTCCGAAACGTTGTGTTGTACCTACAACAACATCAGCACCGAACTTTCCTGGAGCTTCGAGTTTTATTAAGCTTAAAATATCTGCAGCAACAGCAACTTTTATACCTTCGTTATTTGCACGTTCTATAAATCCTTTGATATCTGTTATCTGTCCGTTTTTTCCTGGATATTGAAGAAGAGCACCAAAAAATTCATTACTTAAATTATATTCTGCTTCGTTACCAATAACCAATTCAATCCCAATTGGGATAGCTCTTGTCTCCAATAAAGAAATGGTTTGTGGTAAAACTAAATCTGATACAAAAAATTTACAAACTCCAGCTTTCTTTTGTTCTCTTTCTCTTACAGCATATAACAAACTCATGGCTTCTGCTGCGGCAGTACTTTCGTCTAGGAGAGAAGCATTTGCCATTTCCATACCGGTTAAATCAATAACCATAGTTTGGTAGTTAAGTAAAGCTTCTAAACGGCCTTGTGCAATCTCTGCTTGGTAAGGCGTATAGGCAGTATACCATCCTGGATTTTCTAAAATATTACGCTGAATTACCGATGGCAGATTAGCTGGATGATAACCCATGCCGATGTAAGATTTATACACTTTGTTGAGATTAGATAACTCATAAATGTGCGATAAATACTCTTGCTCGCTCAATGCGGGCTCAAGATCTAAATCTTGTTTTAATCTGATGTCAGCTGGTACCGTTTCTGATATGAGCTGTTCAATACTCGTTACTCCAATAGTGTTGAGCATTTCCTTTTGTTCATCAGGGTTTGGCCCGATATGTCTTAATGCGAAAGATGTTGTGTCCATTCTTTTAAGTAGCTTATTTTTTTGAAGTACAAAAATACGGAATATGCCCTTTTTTTTAGTTAAGGATTATTAAAGTTTTTAACTGAAACCACTTGTTATTAACACTTTGGTTATTTTTACACGATGAAGGTATTTAAATCTATTTTTAGCTTCTATATAAATAGTAGTATTCACGTGGCTTTGGCGGTTTTTGCGATGTCGTGGATTACGCTTTTAAAATACCGTTTGCCTTACGATGAAAATAGTCTGTATTTCGTGTTTTTTGCAACAATCACAGCCTATAATTTTGTAAAGTATTTTGGTTTGGCAAAATTTCATCATAGAAGTTTAACTAATGAGTTGAAAATCATACAACTATTTTCTGCATTTGCTTTTGTGTTGATGTGCTATTTTTTATTTCAACTAAATTCCAAAGTTTGGTGGCTGCTTTGTGTTCTGGCGCCAATAACTTTTTTATATGCAGTTCCTTTTGTTCCAAAGCGTTTGTTATTCGATAATCAACAAAATCTACGACAAATAGGAGGTGTTAAAGTATATATTATTGCATTAGTTTGGAGTTTTGTAACTGTTTTAATCCCGTTATTAAATTTTGAACTTGGTATAGATAGTGAAGTGATTATTTCTTTAGTTCAAAGATTTGTATTGGTCATAGTTTTAATGTTGCCTTTTGAAATTAGAGATTTACAATACGATAATTTGAAACTTGCAACCATACCTCAAAAAATTGGCATTAAAAAAACCAAAATTATAGGTGTTCTATTACTTTTTGTTTTTTGTTTTTTAGAGCTTTTAAAACCTGAAACTAGTAGCAATCCAATTTTGTCAACTCTTATTTTAATTAGCCTTACGCTTTTAAGTCTTCTTTTTGCTTCAAAAAAACAAACTAAATATTATAGCTCGTTTTGGGTAGAATCTATCCCTGTATTTTGGTTATTAGCTCTACTTTTGTTTGCTTAATTCGGCATCAAAAGCTTGTTGTAATTTGCTTTTTGCAGAATTATCTAGAGCTTCTACTTTAGGATTTTTTATGAGTTTTGTCAACTTTGTATTTCGTGCAGTATATTTTCTACAAGCACGGCAATACATTAGGTGAATCGTTAAAATAATTTTCTCTTTTAACGTAGCTTCTTTATACTGATTTTTGTCACAAATATGATTTGCCTCGTGACAGTTTAATTTTAATTTAGTCATAGTTAAAACCAATTTTCTTCCATGCAATTGGCCATAGCAGTTCTTGCTCTATGGATAATTACCCAAAGGTTAGACGCAGTTATATCCATTTTATTACAAATGGCTTCTGTTTCGTAATTTAAAAGTGTTTTCATCTTAAAAATTTCGGCTTGCTTCGCGGGAAGTTTGCCCAAACAATTATGTATGGCAATACCAAGTTCTGTGTTTTCAATCGTGTCTTCGGCTGTTTTATCAAATGGGTCTGCTACACGTTCTTCTAACCAATCGCCTTCAGATTCGGCATCACTATTGTAAGACATCCGGACTTCAGCTTTACCTTTATTGCTATTTATTTTACGATAATGGTCAATAATTTTTCGCTTTAAAATAGCCACCAACCAGGTTCGTTCAGTCGCTTCGCCTTTAAAGTTTGCCATAGATTTGAGTCCGGCCAAAAATGTTTCTTGAACCAAATCTTGGGCAATTTCTCTATCGCTTACACGCGTGATGGTGTAATTGAATAGATAATCAGAATAATCCTTTATCCAAGTATTAGGATTTATTTTATGTTCTGCCATTTTTTGACATTAATTTGAAACTCAAAAATAGAATAAAAATTTAATAGCGCATGTTTATTTTGATATTGCTTTTAATGTGGAAAGTATTGTGTCATGTTTAAACTTGAAGCCGCTTTTTAATAGTTTATCAGGAATAACATTTCGGCTTTTTAAAACAAGTTCTGTTTCTGTACCGATGAGTTTTGCGCCAAATTCTAATAACCATTTTGGATGCGAAATCCCAAAAGGGACTTTTAACACGCTTCTTAATGTTTTCATCAATGTTTGATTGTCTGTTGGATTGGGAGCGACGATATTAAACGTACCTTCTAAATTTTCAGTCATTATAAAATCGATAGCACGAGCAAAATCTAATTCGTGAATCCAACTTACCTTTTGTTTGCCATGCCACTGCTTTCCTCCCAAACCTAATTGTACCAAACGTTTTAGTAGTATATATGCACCACCTTGTTTCCCAAATACAATAGATGTGCGCATAACCACTTTTTGTGTTTTTGGGTTTGTAATTTCATTAAACGATTTCTCCCAAGATTTTGCAATATTCATAGAAAAATCATCGCTAATGTCACCATTTTCTTCAGTCATTTCTTTGGAATAGGAATCTTCATAGATGGTTGCGGTAGATGAATTGAACCAATAATTTGGTGGATTTTCACACAAGTTTAAAGCTAAACCAAGTACATTGGTAGAATCTATACGAGAGTTATAAATTTTCTTTTTATTTTCTTCGGTATATCTACAATCTACAGATTTGCCAGCAAGATTTATCAGTGCTTCTGCATTTTCTAAACTATGTTGCCAATCATTTAAATTTTTGCCATCCCAATACAAATGGTTCTCTTTTTTTGGTTGACGAGTTAAGATTTTTACTTTGTATTTTTTTGCTTCAAAGTACCGTTCTAAAACCTGCCCTAAAAAACCTGTGCCACCAGCGATGATAATAGTTTTCATAATTAAAGTATTTTAGAAGTTCTTGTAGTAAATTGACGAGATTTCTTTCTTCCTCTAAAGAATAAAAAGAGATTAAAGAATAGCATAACTCCCAAATAAATGGTGAAACCACCAATCTTTTTACTCAAAATTTCCATTAGGGTTTGGTAACTCATTCCAGTATTTCCATTGTAATAATATATCTCCATGATATACAATGCAAAACCTATATTAATTAGGTAAAATCCAATTTCAAATAATTTGTTGGTTGCCAATGCAATATCTTCTTTGCCTTTAAAAATGTCTATCATAAATAGTTTTCCGTTTTTAAAAAGCATTCTAGAAATGTAAATAGTTAGAAAAATAACTATTGGTAAATAGATAATGTAGCCGATGATAATTTTTGAATTTTCCATAATTATTGATTTAAAAGTTTTGATTTATTTAGATGCTTTAGCCAAAAAATATTGTTGTAATGCATTAAGGCGAGAAGCAAGATTATTTTTCCGATGGTTGCGGATAATGAGTTGAGCATTTCTATTAGATTGTCAATTCTTTCCCAGTTTGAAATAGTTATAATGGCATATCCAATATTGGTTAAATAGTAACCGATTAATAATAGATTATTTATGCTTTTTACGAGTTCTTCGTTATTCTGAAAGAGATTGAGTAAAAACACTTCACCATTTTTATAGAATAACCAACCAATTTTTACCATTATAAAAATGATAATGGGTAAGTAGATGCAATATGTGATGAGGTTAAAGTTCATAATCTTTATTTATTAAATAAGTAACGTATAGATGAAAAAAAGCCAACCCAGCGGAAACAAACATCCAGATAAACATTAATGACAAGGTGTCTAAAGCTTTTACAACTTCTAATGTTTTAAACGTTCCAGCTAATCCTATTGTCGCGATAACATAGGCGTAAAACAATTTGAGCGTTTTCTTGGTTAGGTTTTTTCTGTGATAAAATATGATGATACACATTATTATTTGTGCTAAGCCGAGAACAGGCAATGCAATCATTGCGCCCCAAAATGTGAGCGAAACACCAATTCCAAGAATGGTAAATATTTTGTTTGTTTTGTGTAAATATTTCATAGTTTTTAATGTTTAAAACTTTCAGAAATTATTGAAAGTTAATTTTAAAAAAATAGAAGACTATTTTATCATTTTAAAAACAGACTTCGTTAACCAGTTTTGTTTTTGCTCTACAAGCTTGTTAATGATACTGTCTGCATCTTTTGTTAAATTGTGCAAAGCTTTTGTTTGTTTTATCAATTCTTTTGTTTTTTCTGTGCCATCATCTTTAATAGAAGAGACGTCGCCTAAAACTTTAATTACAGGTTTTATTTCACGGCGACTGCGTTCTTTTGCGATAATTCGTGCTAATTCTTGTACGTCTTTTTCAGTCGTAAAGAATTCCTTACGCTCGCCAGAGACCAAAACTTTAGTAACAATTCCCCAATCCATAAGTTGTCTTAAATTCATGCTGGTATTCCCTCTTGAAATTTTAAGGTCATCCATAATATCTTCCATAGACAAGGGTTTTGTAGATACAAAAAGCAAAGCTTGTATTTGCGCCATGGCTTTATTTATGCCCCAAAGCGAACCTAAACTTCCCCAAGTACTTATAAATTTTTCTTTTGCTTCTGTATAATCCATAGTACAAATATATTATAATTTTTAAACTTTCAATAATATTTGAAAGTTTATTTTTAAAATAAAATCGATTTTTTGTTAGATAGAAAGTATAAACTTTTAACAATGATTACAAAAACCTTGATTTTATCTTGTTTAGTTATTTCAATCTATTTCATCTACTTTTTATACATTAGTTTAAATTAAATGTTTTTCGTTATACTTCTTTATTTCAAATGAGACGCTTTGTAATTCTATCTTTTGTTGTTTTTTGCGTTGTTAGTTGCAAGTCAACAGCGCCATTAATGACGCCAATAGCTAAAACAGAAATTTCAAAAAATTTGATTGTTTTAATTGATGGCACATGGAATACCCCAAAAAATAACACAAACATTAATAAGCTACGAAATTTAGCCAAGGTCAGTGACAGTCTCGAAACCTTTTATACAGTTGGTGTAGGTGGCGGACGAGATTTTAAATTTACTGGTGTAGCTTTTGGTGTTGGTGTTAAACGTGATGTTGTAGAAGCTTACGATTTTTTAATAAAACGTTATCGCAGAAATCAAGGAGATAAAATTTTTCTTTTTGGCTTTAGTCGTGGTGCTTACACTTCTCAAATTTTAACTGATTTTATTCATACAGCAGGAATGATTGAGCCTGAAAAAGAATTGGATAGTATGACTCAAATTCGGTTAATAAAGAAAATGTACAAAGCT
Organism: Winogradskyella litorisediminis; assembly: GCF_042675765.1. Classification (NCBI taxonomy): domain Bacteria; kingdom Pseudomonadati; phylum Bacteroidota; class Flavobacteriia; order Flavobacteriales; family Flavobacteriaceae; genus Winogradskyella; species Winogradskyella litorisediminis. The sequence goes on from NZ_JBHTJL010000016.1 coordinate 51,242, forward strand.
TATAGAAATAACGACACACATACCGAAAGGCAACGTCGAGTTTACGACGTCATAAGAACATGGCAAACCAAAAACGAAATTGCTATAAAATTTACACCAAATGTTAATATTGAAGTTCTTGGGATGTTTGATAGCGTCGAAGCTTTGGCTGCTCCAGATTTTAAGGAAAAGTTCTGTACGCCAAATGACAATCATCTCAATCAATTTGTCAACGTTAAAAGAGTTCTACACGCTGTATCTCTCGATGACAATCGGGCTCATGCTTTTACGCCGGTTTTAGCAAGTTGTAATAACATAAAACTGAAACGAAACACAACTTTAGATGATATTGTAAAAGAAGTTTGGTTTTCGGGAGCGCACACCGATGTCGGTGGTGGTTATCCTGATAATTATGAGATTTCGGATGTGTCCATCAATTGGATGATTAATGAGTTAAAAGCCAAATCGTATGACTTGTTTAATAATGTAGAAGTTAGCGAAAGAAATATTTACGGAAAAATACACGACGCAGAAAATAGCTTCTTTGGATTTATTTACAGACGAAAGAATAGAGATATTCCACTATATCTTGCTGAGAATGGCGAAAACTATAATGATGGAAAAATATATTTACATCGTTCAGTTTTAAAACGTCTTGAAAAAGGTGTGCTTCCAACGTTTAAAAAACATAGAAAAGACCCGTTAGATTGGTTTGATAAAGCACCATTTAATAAATGCTTTGAAAAAGTTGGAAAAACACGAGTTTTTAAAGAACCTTGCGAAGTTATTGAGGTTGTAGATTAATTATTTTAAATTCAACATTAATTTTTTTTGAAGTTATAAATAATAGATTTTTAAAGTTTAAAACTTCCACCATTCACTACTTCAACAATCCAGCTCGTTTCAACAAAGCCTCCGGTTTTGGTTCTTGACCTCTAAACTTTTTATACAAGGTCATTGGTTTCTCTGTGCCGCCTTGGGATAATACGTATGCCTGAAATTTTTGAGCTACGGTTTTATTAAATATGCCTTCTTCTTTAAAATACTCAAACGCATCGGCATCTAAAACTTCGGCCCATTTGTAACTGTAATAACCAGATGAATAACCACCTTGAAAGATATGTGCAAAAGCTGTACTCATACAGTTTTCCTTTACGTCAGGATATAAATTAGTGTCGCCAAAGGCTTTTTCTTCAAAATCTTTTACAGAAGTAATTTCCGATGGATTTTCATGCGCATGCCAAGCCATATCTAACAGTCCAAAACTCAATTGACGTAGGGTTTGCATACCTTCATGAAAGGTTGAAGACGCTTTTATTTTTTCAATCAGTTCCATGGGGATGACCTCGCCAGTTTCGTAATGTGTGGCAAAAAGTTTTAGTGTTTCTTCTTCATAACACCAGTTTTCTAAAATCTGACTTGGTAACTCTACAAAATCCCAGTGTACGCTCGTACCTGATAAACTTGGGTAAGTTGTGTTGGCGAGCATACCGTGAAGCGCGTGACCAAATTCATGAAACAGTGTCGTTACTTCATTAAAGGTTAGGAGCGAAGGTTTACTTTTTGTAGGCTTTGTAAAATTACAAACGATAGATACATGCGGACGATGATTTTCACCATCTTTAATCATTTGTGGCTTATACGAGGTCATCCAAGCGCCATTTCGTTTTCCTGCTCTTGGGAAAAAGTCGGCGTAAAAAACGGAAACCAATTCGCCATCAGCGTCTACAACTTTATAGGTTAAAACGTCTTCGTGATATTTGTCTATAGTATCAATTTCTTCAAATTGTAAGCCGAATAATTTTTCAGCAACCGTAAAAGCGCCATCAATGACATTTTCTAGTTTAAAGTAAGGCTTTAATTGTTCGTCATCCAAACTGAATAATTTCTGTTTTAATTTTTCGGAATAATAAGCTGAATCCCATTTTTGTAATTGGTCGATGGCGTCCAATTCTATTGCGAAATTTTCTAATTTTTTGAATTCATTTGTAGCAGCTGGTTTCGCTTTTTCTAATAATTCTTTTAAAAAATTGGTGACATTTTTAGGCGATTCTGCCATACGTTCTTCTAATACAAAATGCGCATGTGTTTTGTAGCCTAATAATTGAGCACGCTCGTTTCTTAGTTTTACAATTTCTAAAACATTGTCTTGGTTATCAAGTTCATCACCTTTAAACCCTTTGCTCCCAAATGCTTTTGAAAGCTTCTCTCTCAACTCACGATTATCCGCATAGGTCATAAATGGGATATAACTTGGGTAATCTAAAGTAATAAGCCAACCGTCTTTGTCTTTACTTTCTGCCAATTGTTTTGCTGCTTCTTTTGCACCATCAGGTAAACCAGATAAATCCGATTCATCCGTAAGATACATTTCAAACTTGTTAGTTTCGGCCAAAATATTTTCGCCAAATTTCAATTTTAGCTTGCTCAGTTGTTTGTCAATTTCGCGAAGGCGTTCTTTCTTATCTTTAGAAAGATTAGCGCCGTTTCTAGAAAAGCTCTTGTATTTTTTATCGAGAAGTGTGCTTTGCTCTGTTGTTAATTCTAAATTGGACTTAGAATCGTAAACCGCTTTTACACGATTAAATAAATCTTCGTTAAGTGTGATGTCATTACTAAACTCTGATAATAAAGGCGAAACTTTTTGAGCGATTTTTTGAATCTCATCGTTAGTTTCAGCAGAATTCAAATTAAAAAATATACTTGAAATTCGGTCTAATTCTTCACCTGAATAATCTAATGCTTCAATCGTGTTTTCGAATGAAGGTGCTTCAGAATTATTTACAATAGCATCAATTTCGGCTCTAGCTTTTTCTATAGCTGTTTTAAATGCTGGCATAAAATCTTCAGTTTTAATCGAAGAAAATGGTGCTGTATTGTATGGAGTTTTGAAGGGTTTATTTAGGATTGTCATTTTTTTTTAAAAAGTTTTTTGAGTCCGATTAGAATATCTGTTACTGGATATATCAATGAAAAAATTAAGCCAATTGGCCCTACGAGCTTTGCTTTGGTATCATAAATATCAATGGCACGATTTGCTGATTCAAAAGTCATTTGCCAAAAACCATAAAATAGAAGTGCGTAAAAAGGATAAATAATTAAACGTAGTAGTATTTCTTTTGTCAATTGCATTTAGTTGTCATTCAAATCCTTAGCAGATTCAATAACCTTTGCTTTTAAGCCTTCTTTATAGACTAAAACTTTATCTAAAACGCATTTGTCGCTAGAGCCTAAAATTTGTGCTGCTAAAATTCCCGCATTTTTTGCACCATTCAGAGCTACAGTTGCTACAGGCACGCCACCAGGCATTTGTAAAATAGACAAAACAGAATCCCAGCCATCAATAGAATTACTGCTTTTTACCGGAACGCCAATTACAGGAAGTGGCGATAATGAGGCTATCATACCAGGTAAATGCGCTGCACCACCAGCACCAGCAATAATTACTTTTATGCCACGCTCGTGAGCATTTTTTCCATAGTCGAATAATTTTTCTGGTGTACGATGTGCTGATACAATATCGACTTCGACCTCAATATCAAAACCTTTTAAAATATCTACAGCATCTTGCATGACTGGTAAGTCACTTTTGCTACCCATGATTACGCCTACTTTGCTCATATTATTTGCTTATTACTTTTATACTTTCTTTTACACTTTGTGCGACTGCACGTGCTTTGTTTATGTCTTTATCTACAATGGTCACGTGTCCCATTTTACGGAAAGGTCTAGTTTGTTTTTTCCCATAAATGTGTGGTGTAACGCCATCCATTGCCATGATTTGTTCAATATTTTTGTAAACCACATCACCTGTATGATTTTCGGCACCAACGAGATTCACCATAACACTAGCGACTTTACTTTCGGTATTCCCTAAAGGTAAATCTAAAATGGCTCTAATATGCTGTTCAAATTGGCAAGTAAAATTACCTTCGATACTTTGATGACCAGAATTGTGTGGTCTTGGCGCCACCTCATTAACAAGAATTTCGTCCTCTTCTGTTAAAAACATTTCAACAGCTAAAAGCCCAACATGCTGAAAGGCTTTAGAAACTTGAAGTGCAACACTTTCAGCTTTGTCTGTAATATGTTTTGGTAAGCGTGCTGGGCACAAAACGTATTCTACTTGGTTGGCTTCGGGATGAAACTCCATCTCAACCGTAGGATACGTTTTAATTTCTCCAGAAACATTTCTCGAAACAATAACTGAAAGTTCGTTTTTAAAGGGAATTAATTCTTCAGCAATACATTCAACATTTGGGAGGTTTTCTAAATCTTGAACTTTTCTCACCACTTTAACACCTTGACCATCATAGCCAAATCGTGCACTTTTCCATACAAATGGAAATTTTAAAGCGTCATTTTCTAAAACTGTTTTAATTTCAGATGTATATGCAAATCTTGAAAAAGGCGCTGTCGGAATATTTTGATCTAAATAAAATAATTTCTGTGTTGCTTTATTCTGTATGGTTCTTAATGTTTTTGAAGATGGAAATACTTTTTTGCCTTCGTCTTCCAGCTTTTCCAAAGCATCTACGTTGACGTTTTCTATTTCAAAAGTTAGTACATCGACACTCCGTCCAAACTCTAAAACAGTGTCATAATCTAAAATATCTCCTTGCACAAATTCATCACAAGCAATTCGTGATGGAGCATCTGCACTAGAATCAATCACTTTTGTAGTAATATCAAATTTTCGGGTAACGTAGAGCATCATTTTGCCTAATTGCCCACCGCCTAAAATACCGAGTTTAAAATCTGAAGAGAAGTAATTCATAATCATTTGCCACGAAAGTGGAAATCTTTATAGATTCAACTTATTTTAAAAACAAAAATACATTATAATAAGAGAACTCTAGTAAATCATAAATCAAAAATCGTCATTCGTCAATCAAATGATTATCTTTGCCCTTTCAAAATAATATCATGCTCGTTAAGCTACAAGATTTATATTTTAAACCATTTATTTCAGAAGCGGAAATTCAAGATGCCGTCCAGAAAATGGTGGATAAAGTAGCCATAGATTTAAAGGATGAAATGCCCATTTTTGTTGGCATTTTAAATGGCTCTTTTATGTTTGTAAGCGATTTTGTAAAAAAGTATCCGCATCCATGTGAGGTGACTTTTATAAAATTAGCATCTTATGATGGTGTAAAATCAACCGAAGATATTCAAAGGCTCATTGGTTTAACACAAGACTTAACAAACAGAACTGTTGTTATTCTTGAAGATATTATAGATTCTGGTAATACGCTCGAAGAGGTACATCGCATCTTTAAGAACGAAAATGTAAAACAACTCATAATTGCAACATTATTTTACAAACCAGAAGCTTATAAAAAAGATTTTAAATTACATTACGTTGGTTTAGAAATACCTTCAAAATTTATCGTCGGCTATGGCTTAGATTATAATGGATTAGGTAGAGACTTGCCAGCAGTTTATCAACTCAAAACAACACAACACATGACTAACATTGTATTATTTGGTCCTCCAGGAGCAGGCAAAGGTACACAAGCAAATTTTCTAAAAGACAAATACAATTTGGTACATATATCTACAGGAGATGTGTTTAGGTATAATATAAAAAACAAAACAGCTTTAGGCACTTTAGCAAAATCGTATATTGATAAAGGAGCTTTAGTTCCGGATGAAGTAACTATTGATATGCTAAACGCTGAGGTTGAAAAAAATACCGATGCAAACGGTTTTATTTTTGATGGTTTTCCAAGAACAACCGCTCAAGCTGAAGCCTTAGACGTGTTAATGAGCTCAAAAGATTCTCAAATTAATGCCATGGTGGCATTAGAAGTTCATGATGAAGTTTTAGTAAAGCGTTTATTAGAACGCGGAAAAACAAGTGGTAGAGCTGATGATGCAGACGAAGGTGTTATTAGAAATAGGCTTAAAGTTTATTACGATGAAACCGCTGTTGTTGCAGACTTTTACTCAGCACAAGACAAGTATATTGCTGTTGATGGCGTTGGTACCATAGAAGAGATTACAGCGCGATTGAGTACTGTTTTAGATACTCTATAATTACAATTAAGTTAGGCGTAAGAGTAAGCCAACTTAAAACTTATAACTCTTAACTTTTAACTTTAAGAATGACTGAAGGCAACTTTGTAGATTACGTAAAAATGCACGTCTCTTCCGGAAACGGAGGAAAAGGCTCTTCGCACTTAAATCGCGAAAAATATAATGCCAAAGGCGGACCAGATGGTGGCGATGGTGGACGTGGCGGACACGTAATTCTTAGAGGTAACGAAAACCTTTGGACATTACTGCACCTTAAATTTAAGAGACACATAAGAGCAGGTCATGGTGAGCACGGAAGTTCTGCCAGAAGTACGGGTGCTGATGGGCAAGATGAATATCTTGAGGTGCCTCTTGGCACAGTAATAAGAGATACAGAAACCAACGAAGTTCTTTTTGAAATTACCGAGCATGGTGAAGAAAGAATTATTGCTGAAGGCGGCAAAGGTGGTCGAGGCAATTGGCATTTCAAAAGTTCAACCAATCAAACACCGCGATACGCACAACCTGGAATTCCATTAGAAGAAAAGCACATTACTTTAGAATTAAAGTTGTTAGCAGATGTTGGTTTAGTAGGTTTTCCTAATGCCGGAAAATCAACATTATTATCGGTAATGACGTCTGCAAAACCTAAGATTGCAGATTATGAATTTACGACCTTAAAACCCAATTTAGGAATTGTAAAATATCGCGAATTTAAATCTTTTGTAATGGCAGATATTCCTGGTATTATTGAAGGAGCAGCGGAAGGCAAAGGGTTAGGTTACTATTTTTTAAGACACATTGAGCGTAATTCAATATTACTATTTTTAGTACCAGCAGATGCTGATGATATAGCCAAACAATACGAAATTCTTTTAGATGAATTGAGACGTTACAATCCAGAAATGTTAGATAAAGAACGTTTTTTATTAATTTCGAAATCAGATTTGTTGGATGAAGAATTAAAAGCCGAAATGAAAACTGAATTGGATAAAGAACTTCGTATAGATTATATGTTTATGTCATCTGTAACTCAACAAGGCATCACAGAGTTAAAAGACAAGCTTTGGAAACTACTTAACGATTAATATCATAGGTTTTGAAATCTTTTTTGAAAAAAATAATAGACGGAAGAGATACTACCTTAGGTAGAGCTTTCGATATTTTTATTCAAATTTTGATTATTTTTTCAATAATCACATTTTCTATTGAAACCTTACCGGATTTAAAACCTCACACTAGAGAAATTCTTCATTCTATAGAAGTTATATGCGTAATTATTTTTACTGCTGAGTACTTAGCTAGAATCTACATTGCAGATAAAAAATTAAAATTTATTTTCAGCTTTTTTGGGCTTATAGATTTCTTTGCAATTTTACCATTTTACTTAACTTTCGGTCTCGATTTACGTTCATTACGAATATTTAGATTGTTGCGTTTATTTAGGCTATTAAAGTTAGTAAGGTACAATCGGGCTATGCAACATTTTGGTCGTGCTATGATTGTGGCAAAAGAGCAAATAATTCTCTTTATGTCTATTACTTTAATACTTATATACTTCGCAGCTACAGGAATTTATTATTTTGAACACGAAGCACAACCCGAAAAATTTGCATCTATATTTGATAGCCTTTGGTGGTCTATCGTTACGCTTACAACAGTTGGTTATGGCGATGTATATCCTGTAACAATGGGTGGCCGACTTTTCACCTTTTTTATATTACTAATTGGTTTAGGTATTGTTGCAATTCCAACGGGAATTATCTCATCTTCAATGACAAAAGTTTTTAACGAAAAACATCAAGAGTTAAAAGAAAGTGGCGAATATGACGAGCTGTTTGAGGAAGAAGAATAGTTAAAGTATTTAAAGTGAGTTTCATTTTTATGTATCTTTAAAATAAAAATGAAATTTTTAAAATTCCTTTTAATACTATTTTTATTAAGTTCTTGTGGTGCCTATGTGGATTACGACTATGATAAAAACGTAAAGTTTTCCGAGTATAAAACCTATAATTTTTTTGGAGATATTAAATCTGGATTAAATGAGCTAGATGAAAATAGACTTTTGGCAGCAATCGATTCTAAAATGAAATTGATGGGATATTCTAAATCCGAATCGCCAAGTTTCAATATTGATATTCAAACTTCAGAAGTAATTAATTCGCCAAATAGCAACGTTGGTGTTGGTATTGGTGGAACTGGTAGAAATGTTGGTGGTGGTGTTTCTATAGGTATTCCTGTTGGAGGAAATAGACCAATGCGTCAAGTAAAAATTGAATTTGTTGATGCCGGCAGAGATGCAGTCATTTGGGAAGCAATTACTACACAATCTAACTTAGGAAATACACCCGAAAAACGAGAAGAAAGTTTTAATAAATTGGTGGAGCGCGTATTTAAAAAGTTTCCGCCTAAATCCTAAAACGCGTTAAGTTGGTGTTAAGTTTATAAGAACAATTTATAATTGGAAGTATATTTAATCCAAACTAAATCAACAATAAAATGCAAACTTTAAAACACTCTTTGACAATTTTATGTATTGCTGTTTTTTCAATTTCTTATTCACAGTACGACGTAAAACCACCAAAAGGTTATACTCAAGATATTGGTAATATGGTTTCGATGCTCGATGGCTTGAAAGAAAGAGTTACCCAAATCGTTGAAAACATGGACCAAAAAAGCACTGATTTTTTGCTCGATGAAGATGCAAATACACCTGGTGCTATGATTTATCATTTAGCTGCAACAGAAAAATATTACCAAGTTTACACATTTGAAGGCAGACAATTTAACGCTGAAGAACAAGAGAAATGGGGAACAGCGTTAAGCCTTGGAGAAAAAGCTAGAGAGGAATTTGTTGGCAAACCAATATCTTATTATTTAATGATTTACGATGAGGTGAGGGCAAAAACAAAAGAATTACTAAAGACAAAAGACGATAAATGGTTTGCTAAAAATAATAATGGTGTGACTAATCATTGGGCATGGTATCATGTAATGGAACATCAAGCAAACCACATGGGTCAATTGGCTTTGATTAGTAAAAGAATTAAATAAAAAAGAGGCTTTAAAGCCTCTTTTTTTTAGTCAACCTTCACCCGAATACCTTCGGAATGACTGCTAAATTCTGGGGCGTACATGGACTGGATAGTTGTTATTCCATTACTCATATCTCCAGAATTATTTACTCTTAAATCATACTCAAAAACATAAACCCCTTTTGGTAAATAGTCAATAAAGAAATTGGTTGCAGCATCTTTGGTGCTTTCATAATAACCTAAACCATCTTGCCATTTGTATTGAGACAGAACATTTACAGGTTCAAAACCTGCAGCACGCATGTCTTTAAGATGAAGGAATTCCATATCGCGGTCACTACGTAATTCAATTCTCACTTTTATTAAATCACCAACATTAAGTTTGGTATTTTTTGTAATTTCTGAAATTTCTTCACCACGGTCAGTATTGGTTTTAAGAAATAGTTTTTTGTTTAGTTTTAATGGTGTTTCGGCTGAGGTAATTTTATCTAAATCTTCGAAATATTGCCAATACAATGCGCCCCAAGCTATGCCTTCGCCTTTTTTAAAAAGCGTTACTTTAGATTGTTCTGGTTTAATTTCAGAGCCATTCCAACTGGTTTTGTAATATCCAGTTCCTGCTTCGACTTTTACATTATCTAAGTTTGAAGGTAAAACTTTTTCATTTCCGACTGTAACTTCTACAGCGTCTTCAACACTTAGCCAATCGCTTCCTTGGAGTAATAATGCATATACAGCTTCAGTTGTTGCTTTTGTAGTTTCCCATTTATTGGTTTGCTTGTTTTTTAGGAGCCAGATTTTGAGATTATCAATGATTTCAAGATTCTTCGTTTCATTCTGAATTACAGAACCTGCTTCAGAAAACGCTTCAATCATCAGCGCTTGTGTTTCAATTGGTGCTTGGTGCCAATACCAAGAGGCTGTATTTTCTTTCCAATACATGCCTAATTCTTCAGAAATTATAGAATTTTCCTCCAAAGATTTTAAAATTTTAGATGCTGTTTTGTCATCTTGATTTCTATGCATAACTAACGCCATTAAACCTTTTGCGTACAATGAACCCTTTAACCAATATTTTTGGATTTGCCCATTGTAATACTCTATAATTTTAGAGACTTCGTTTGAAGCTTTAATTTCAGGATAAAAACTACGTACATATAAATAATGCAATTGCGTGTAGGATAAATGGTCTTTATTTAAATCGACGTTAGGATTGTATTTTTTTAGGTTTTTGTATTCCTTGACAAATTCTGCATCAAGATAGTTGATGGCATTCTCTATCATTTGTATTTCGACTTCGCTCGATGTGACAGATAGTTTTTTGAGGTGTCCAAAACCAGAAATAATATGTTGTGTGATGTATCGGTTGTCACGTCCACCATTAAACCAAGGCCAAGCACCAGAATTATGCTGATTGTTCTTCAGCTTACGTATTGCACTTTGTAGCTCATTGTTCATTTTGTTTAAATCGAATAATAAGGCAATACGTTTTTTCTGCTCCGTTTCGGATTGTGCATCTCGCAACCAAGGTGTTTCTTCAATGAGCAACGATTTTAGCTCTTGGTTTTTTTCTAAGTTTGAAATCAATTCATCAGAATTCGTGCTTTTCCATTGGTTAAAAACTGCTTCAATTTTAGGATTTGATTTGGTGATATGCTGTGCCAACGCATTCGCATAATAACGGCTAAAGGTTTGCTCGTTACACTCGTACGGATATTCCATTAAATACGGTAAAGCTTGCACGGCATACCAAGCTGGATTTGACGTGATTTCTAGGGTGAGTTTATGATTTTTTAAGGTCGAAGACGAATTGTTAGCTAATTTATCTAAGGTAAACGTCTTGTTCTGATTACTTCGAACCCACATTGGTAAACTCTCAGTTACCAGCATTCTATTGGTTAAAACAGGTAGGACATTTTGTTCGCCGTCGCTAAATTCTTCTGTGCGTGCAATGATTTTGTATTGTACAGCTTGAATGTCGTCAGGTATAGTTAAAGTCCATTCTTTTGAAGTATTGCCCTTTGCATCAACGGTAAATTCCTGGTCACTGAGCGAAGTCGAAGTGACTATTTTACCTGTGATGTCTTTTCCTGTTACTACATCTTCTAAAATTAATTGCGCTTTTCCAGTTAATTTTTTATCCGAAAGATTCGCAATCTTAGTACTAATTGTAATTTCATCACCTTGACGTAAAAAACGAGGCGCATTTGGCAATACCATTAATTCTTTTTGAGTGACCGCTTCAAATTGTGCGACAGAACTTTCTAAGGTTTTGGTATGTGCCAAAAGTTGTAGTTTCCATTTGGTTAAAGCTTCTGGTGCTTTAAAATTAAAACTTACATTACCATCTTTATCTGTTTGTAACTGGGGAAAGAAAAACGCGGTTTCTTGAAGGTTTTTACGGATTTGGATATTTTCTGTTCGTGTTTTACCATTTTTTGTTGTAATTAAGACTACACCGTTTTTCCCTTTTTCGCCATATATTGCTAAAGCCTCATTTTTCTTCAAAACTTTAATTTCTAAAATATCATTTGCATTTAGACTTTTAAAATAATCTTCATTAACTTGTTTGCCATCTATGATAAATAATGCTTCTGTATTTCCTTTGATTGTTGCTACTCCTCTTAGTTGAACTAATGTGCTATTTTCGGATTCTGAATTATCAGAAGTTATTTCTAAACTAGAAATTTGTCCAGATAATGTTTGTGTAAAACTTGCATTTGCCGATTCCATCATTTCAGCTTCAACTTTAACACTACTCACAGAAGATTTTGCTTTAGTTGTAGTAGCGTAACCAGTGATTACAACTTCATCAAGTGATGCAGAATCTTCAGCCAAAGACACTTGTAAATAATTGTCCTTGCTAATTTGATGCTCTAAGTTTTTCATACCTACAAATGAAAAAACAAGCGTTTGCCCTTTTTTGGTTTCCAAACTAAATTTACCATCAAAATCAGTTTGGGTACCTGTTGATGTGCCTTTAATTATAACGTTGACGCCAGGCAATGCGCTTCCGCTTAAATCTGTAACAATACCTTCAAAAGTATTTTTCTTTATTGAGCTTTTGTAAGATGTGCTTATTTTAGACTTTGCATCGATAATACTATTTCTGTAAACTCTACGAGATAAGCGTTCGTTTCCAAAATAAAATCCAAACCAATTCCAACTGTCAAAACCCTGATAACTATAGTTTTTAGTGGTTTTAAAATAATTGATATTTCTAAAGTTGGCAATTCCGTAACTAAGCACATTGTTTTTGCTTATTCTCGAGTAATAGTTAGGACGATTAATAGGATTGAAGCTCCAATTGTTAGATTTAAATTCGTCTAAAGACGCATCGTACATGCTGGCTAAAACTTCGGCAGTGACTTTATCGCCTTTTGAGCCTTTAATTTTAAAGCTCCAAGTCTCGTCTTGTCCAGGTTGCAATTTATCTCTAAATGTGCTCGTTTCAATTTGCAAATCGGTACTTGGATAAGGCACATTTATTCTTACCGAACTCGATGTAAAACTATTAAATGCAGAATAGCTGTAATGCACTACAAAACCACCGAGGTCATTTTGTGTTATTGGAATTTGAATTTCAGTTTTACTGTCATTCAATCGATACATTTTAGATTGAATAATTTTACCTTGTTTTTCAACATCAATAGAAACGTAAATATTTTCTGCTGCGCTTCCAAAAGTTATTGTTGCTGATTCATTAGGTTGATACGATTCCTTGTCTAAGCTTATTGAAAACAATTTACTTTCTGCGAGTGTTTTATCTTTTTTGTTTTCTAAAAATGTGTAGGCTTGGTCTTTGACGGCGTTACCAAATTTATCTTCAGTTTCTAAAATGATAACGTAGGTACCAGACGTCCAGTTTTTAATACGTCTTAAAGTAATTTCTTTAGAATTTTCAGTATTAAAATCTGTAGAAAACTCCAATTTTCCTTTTTTCCAGTTTTGTATTAGTTGCTCGTCATTGTAAGACCAATGAGGGAATTTAGATTTAAATTCTGTTTCACTAAGCAATTTATAATCTGGCGCTTGCCAAGGACGTGAGCGCAACACATAATCTGGCGCGTTTAATTTATAAACTTTAATACTGCCTTTTGCAGGAACAAATTCGCCATTAAGATTGCTAGTGTTTATTCCGATTATAGCTTCTTTTTCTGAAGCTTCTAGACGTTGCGGTACACTTAAATTAGCAGTCAGTGCATGATATCCAACACGAACCGTGGTTATTGCGCTTCGGGTTTCGCCATTAATATCTGTAACATCTGCAGAAATTTCAAAATTAAAGACAGGCAGATTGTCTTTTGAAACGCTTTCGTCGGGTTGCGCTTTAAAGGTAATTTCAAATTCGCCCTTTGCATTTGTTTTTACTTCACCAAAAGAGATTTCTTGTGCTGACGAATTGTAACTCGGACGACGCCAATACAACCAACTTGGATATTGCACTTGTCGTTTAACACGATAAACTACATTAGCATCAGTGATTGTGCTACCAGCAAAAGCAATGGCGTTTCCTTTTACGGTAACGCTATCATTAACTTGGTAGGTTTCTGTAACAGGTAAAAATTTGGTTTTAAACTTTGGGCGTTTGTATTCTTCAACAGAAATGTAATTTGATGAATACCCAAGTGTTTCAGAATTTGTTCTAATTGAAAATTCACCCGTTAAGCCACCATTTGGTAAAATAAATTCGCCGTGGAAAGACCCGTAATCATTTGTTTGTTTTTCGAGTTTACCAAGTTCTTGTCCATTAACATCATAAAGTGTCACAATTACATTTGCGTTATCTACAACATTTGTTTTTTTATTTTCGGTTTTTGTAGCAATGCCTTTAAAATAAACGGTTTGTCCTGGTCTGTAAATGCTTCGGTCAGTAATTAGATGTGTGCGAAAATTTGGTTTTTTGTTGGTGTTTCTTTCGTTAAAACGATTAATATAACTGTTACCAAATGTTGCCGAATCATTTTCGCTATTTAATTTTACAACGACGTCATAATAGGTCCGGCTTTCTTTTTTAAATACAAATTTTCCGTCTGAGTCAGTGGTGAATTTCCTTTGCAAACGCTCATTTCTGTCATACCTCGCAGAATAATTTAGTTCTGCTTTTACACCAGAAATAGGTGCGCCATTATTACGATTAATCACCTGATATGTAACTTGGTCATCTTCTTGTGATTCCATCAACGCCATATCTGTGACTTGAATAACTGTTGTTGAGAACACCTCATTTTTTGAATAAGCGGCAACAATGTAATTGCTATTTTCTAAAGCTGGTAAAACAAGTTCTATGCTATGATTTTGATAATCTTTTTCGTCTTTCAACTCGGCTTTAAAAGCTCTGTTTGTTTTTAATTTATTTAGAAAATTCCGTTTCTCTTCGGGTTGATACAGTTTTAAGTAAGCTTCTTTTTTTGACTTTGAAACCTGATAGATTTCGAAATTTAAATTTTGAAGATTTTTGTAATTAACCAATATTAACGCTTCTTTATTTATTGGTAAATGCGCTTCGGTTTTAAGATTAAAACTTGGATTGAGGATTTGTTCTTTTAAAACTTCACAATTTTCTGCGCCATCACTTTTTGGATAATTTGAAATTGTAGTGTTGCAAATGTCTAAAGCTTCTTTATTTTTCCAACGATAGTCAATGGTTGTCTTATCGTTTGCGTTGTATTTTGAAGCTTGGGCCACCAAAAGTTTTGCCATTTCAAAACTGTACAAGCTTGAGTGTTTGTTGTCCGTAATTGCTTTGTGTTCAGTTTTTAATGTGCTTAATGTTTTTTTATCAACATTTGGAAATGTAGCATGTTGCTTAACAAAATTTAATCGCTCTGTATTTGCCGAAATAAATGCCTTTGAGGTTTTATCTTTTTGGTGAAAACACAATAATCGTTGATAGATTTTTAAAGCATTTAATTGAAGATTGACCGAATCTTTATATTCTACCGTCAGGTTCATAAAATCTGAGCTGGGCGCAGAAAAATCAGAATTATCAATAATGAATTTGTACGCAGGTTGAGTAATACTATTTTCTGAAGTCTTGTAAAATTCTAAAGCATTTTGACTTAAAAAATCGAACAACGTCGGCCTGTAAATTTTGGAATCTTTAACTTCATTTAATAATTCAGAATATTTTTCTAAAGGCTCAGCTTGAAGTAATTTTTCATCTTGAAGTGACAACTGATAATAATGATGAACTTCAGCAAATAGTGTTTCTAAATCCCAAGTCCTAAAATCATCATCGAGCTTTTCGCTTGTTCTAGACCTATTGTAAAATTTGTATCTGTTGTTTTGATAATACTGCCAGTACATTTTGGCTAAAAGATTCTGTAGAATGCGCTGTGTAACGGTATTTTGAGTTTTAATTTCATTTTTAAAATTCTCTACTATTTTTAGTTGTGCATCTTCTTCAAGTATCTGTAAATATTTACTTTGAAATAATAACGCCTTTGTGATTTGAACTGAATTTTTTCCGGCCTTGGCCTTTGTATAAATAGCATCTACAACTTTTGATGCAGATTTTGTAAGACCTTCAGATTCTAGTTTTTCAACCTTGTTCCAATCGGAGTCAAAATCCGAATGTTGAGCAGTTAATAATGTGGAGAAGCAAATAAATATCAATGTGATAAAATGAGATTTCATGGTTTGTAATTTTTCAGCAAATTACCTTCAAAAGGCATTCCAAAAACTCATAATTAAGTAAACAGTGCTTTTGGATGAGTGAAGTTAATCATTTTATGAGTGATGGGTTATAATAAGAAATTTTCAATATTTAATGATGTTATGTTTGATATTCAAAATTGTATTTTTGTATTAATGATAAAGAAAATAATATTAATAGCCTGCATGCCAATACTGGTTTTTGCACAGACGCCAATTGAAAAAACAAAGACGTTTTTAGCAAAAAAAGAGTATGTAAAAGCTGAAAAGGAAATTAAAACGTTTGTAGATAATAACCCTTTAAATAAAGAAGCATTAGAACTTTTGGGTGATGCTTATGGTTACCAGAAAAAATGGGATAATGCTATAGAAAAATACAAGGCACTTACTAAATTAGATTCAAATAACGCTAATTTTCATTACAAATACGGTGGAGCATTAGGAATGAAGGCTTTATCAGTTAGTAAGCTTAAAGCACTTGGCATAATTGGCGATATTAAAGCGGCATTTTTAAAAGCAGCAGAATTAGACCCTAAACACATAGATGCGCGTTGGGCTTTGGTAGAATTGTACATGAGTTTGCCAGGTGTTGTCGGTGGCAGTAAGAAAAAATCTTTGCAGTACGCCAATGAACTTGAAGTGTTATCTAAAGTTGATGGTTATTTAGCCAAAGGGTACATTTATGAGTATGATGACGAACCGGAATTGGCGGAAAAATATTATAAACTCGCTGTTAAGGTTGGTGGCTCTATTACTTGCTATGAAAAATTGAGCAATTTGTACGAATCTCAGAATCAACCTGAAAAAGCGATGGAAACAATTGAAGCATCGCACAAAAAACATCATAGAAACGCGTTGCATTACCAACTTGGAAAAGTTTCTGCCGATTATGGTGTAAATTTAGATAAGGGCGAAAGCTGTTTGTTAAATTACATTAAACAGTATTCTGCCGCCGATGGCGTACCTATAGAATGGGCTTATTACCGTTTAGCTCAGATTTACAAACACAGAAAAGATAAAGCAAAAGCCTTAGGTTATATCGAAAAGGCGTTAGCGATACGTGCAGATTTCAAGCAAGCTTTAGCAGAAAAAAAAGCAATCTTATCGAGCTAACTGCAATTAATCCAATCCTTTTTGTTTAAGCTAAATTTATAAAAACTTAAACATTTGTTAATTATTCGCAAATATGATAGTAATACTATTAAATTTGCAAATCAATTAATTGACAATGAAAAGTCTTCTATCTAATATAAAGATTTCTGTACCGGAGAAAATTTACATCAAAGATCCAGAGTCTTCGGACTTAGGTAAGCGCATTATTGAGCATAGTATTTTATTAATAAACGAAATTGGTTTTGATAGTTTTACCTTTAAAAAACTAGGAAAAATAATAGGCTCTAACGAAAGTTCAATTTACCGTTATTTTGAAAGTAAACATAAGCTTTTATTGTACTTAACATCTTGGTATTGGGCATGGATAGAATATCAATTGGTTTTCGCCACATCAAACATTCCTGATGCTGAAGATAAACTTTTAAAGGCTATTGAGGTTGTAACAAGAGCAATTACGGAAGATTATGATTTTTCGCATATTAATGAGGTAAAACTTAACCAAATTATTATAAATGAATACTCAAAATCATACCTTACAAAAGAGGTAGATACTGAGAATAAAGAAGGTTATTTTGTGGTTTACAAGCGCCTCATTCAGCGTTTACGAGATATGATTCTCGAAAACAATCCTAATTATAAGTTTGCCTCAAGTTTATCTAGTACCATTGTAGAAGGTGCATTGCATCAACATTTTTTAGCCGAACATTTTATGTCTATAACAGACTGTAATGGTGAGGTGACACCTACCGATTTTTTTAAAGAACTAACTATTAAAGCTATTAAACCTACAAAATAATGAAAGAGCCTATTTCTGTTTTAACACCTTGGCAACGTTTTATAGGATTACTTAAACTTGAAAAAAGAGATTTATCTCATGTGGTTTACTACGCCATTTTTTCAGGATTAATTAACCTTACATTGCCGCTAGGAATACAGGCTATAATAAATTTAATACAAGGTGCACAAGTCAGTACATCTTGGATTGTATTAGTAGTTTTAGTGACAATAGCAGTAGCGTTTGTAGGTGTTTTACAATTAATGCAATTGCGTATTATAGAGACAGTACAACAACGGTTGTTTATGCGAGCTTCATTTGAATTTACATATCGTTTTCCGAAAATTCGAATGGACGAACTTTATAATTTTTATCCGCCTGAGCTTGCAAACCGTTTTTTTGATGTTTTAGCCGTACAGAAAGGACTATCTAAATTATTAATTGATGTACCAGCAGCAGTATTGCAAATTTTATTTGCACTTATATTGTTATCATTTTATCATCCATTTTTTATAGCCTTTGGAGTATTATTAATCATTTTAATCTATGTTGTTTTTAAGTTTACTCTTCAGCGTGGTATGACAACAAGTTTGTTAGAATCTAAAAAGAAATATAGAGTTGCTCACTGGATACAAGAAGTAGCAAGATCTATTATGAGCTTTAAAATATCCGGAAAAACAACTTTAGCCGTTAATAAAAATGACAAATTAGTTGAAGAATACCTTAAAGCTCGTGAAAGCCACTTTAAAATTTTGGTAATACAGTTTATTCAAATGATTGGTTTTAAAGTATTGGTTACTGCTGGTTTGTTACTTATTGGTGGACTCCTAGTGCTTAGTCAAGAAATGAATATCGGTCAGTTTGTTGCTGCAGAAATCATCATCTTATTGGTAATTGCTTCAGTTGAAAAATTAATTTTAGGTTTAGAATCTTTCTACGATGTTTTAACAAGTCTCGAAAAAATGGGGCAGATAGTAGACAAGAAAATAGAATCTCAAACAGGAGAAGTTATTGAAATAGATAATGATTTTAAGATTGAAGTCGATGATGTTTCATATATGGTACCAGATAGAAGCAAGCCTATATTATCTAATGTGTCTTTCGAAATAGATTCTAAAAGTAGACTTTTAATTAAGGGCGAAAGTGGTTCTGGTAAGTCTACGTTAATTAGAATTATTGCAGGAATTCTTCAACCTACTTCAGGGAAAATTTTCTTAAATGATACCTCGTTAAGCAACTTATTGCTTAATAGTTATAGAGCACATTTGGGCATGGTACTTAGCGACGAAACTCCTTTTGAAGGTACAATTAGAGAAAACCTAACCTTAGGCAATAAAGATGTTTCCACAAAGGATATAGAACAAGTGGCTAAAGCCGTAAAATTAAGCGATTATCTCAAAGAAGCTGAAAACGGTTTAGATACAGTTATATATCCTGAAGGGCGTCAAATATCATTTTCAGCTGCAAAAAAAATACTCCTGGCTAGAGCAATTTTAAAACAACCAAAATTATTGATATTAGAAGAACCATTAGAGCATTTTGAAGAAAAAGAGACTAATGCCATAATGGAATACCTCACAGATAAAAATCAGCCATGGTCTTTAATAGTTGTAAGTTTTAACGAAAAATGGGTGAGCAGTTGCTCTGAAGTTATTAACCTAAATGGTGGAAAAATTAATTAAGTCGTCCTATGTTAAATATATCTCGTAACGCATTAAATAAAAGTGTCGACTTAGAGCAATTTAAGTCTGGGAAATTGGTGCTAAATAAAGACTATTATAAACTTTTGCGCCGTTTTATTGGTGGTTTTGCTATAGTCTCAATTATTGTTTTGTTTTTACCTTGGACACAGAATATTACTGGTAGAGGTGAAGTTACAACTTTAACTCCAGGGCAACGTCCTCAAACTATTCAATCTCCAATTCCTGGAAGTATTCAAGAGTGGTACAAAAGAGAAGGTGATGAAGTAAAAAAGGGAGATACCATTATGAGAATTGCTGAAATAAAAAGTGAATATTTTGACCCAAACTTAATAGAACGGACCAAGAAACAAAGAGAAGCTAAAGCATTATCTGTAGAGTCCTATGAAGGAAAGGTTAAAGCACAAGGTACTAGAATTGCAGCTCTAGTTAATGAAAGAGCTTTAAAATTGGAACAAGCAGAAAATAAAATTATTCAAGCAAATCTTAAAGTAGAATCAGACAGCATAGATTTAGAGGCAGCAAAAACAAATTTGCAAATTGCAGAAACAAAATTTGAGCGTGCTGAATCACTATTTGCGGATGGCTATACTGCCTTAAAACTTGTGGAAGATGCTCGTATAAAATTAAGAGATGCAGAAGCTAAACGTATATCTCAAGAAGCAAAATTACTGGCTAGTAAAAACGAAGTTATCAACAGCAAAATTGAAATTTCAAAATTAAAAGCAGAGTATGCAGATAAAATTTCAAAGGCACAAAGCGAGAGATTTACTGCGCAATCTAATCAATTAGATACAGAAGCTCAAGTTCAAAAATTAGATAATGAAGTTACTAATTATACTATAAGAAATGGCTTACTTTATATAACAGCGCCTTTCGATGGATTTATAAATACGGCCATCCGTGGCGGTATCGGACAAACCTTTAAAGAAGGTGAAAAGCTTGTTGGCATTATGCCATCTAACGTTGACTTAGCTGTAGAAACGTTTATAGAGCCTTTAGATTTACCTTTAATTCATAAAGGTGAAAAAGTACGAGTTCAGTTTGATGGTTGGCCTGCCATCGTCTTTAGTGGTTGGCCAAATGTGTCTTATGGAACTTATGGGGCAGAAGTTGTAGCTGTTGAACGTTTTATAAGTCCTAATGGTAAGTTTAGAGTGTTGTTAAAACCAGACCCAAATGATCATCCATGGCCAAAAGATATACGCGCCGGTTCTGGAGCATATACAATTGCATTATTAGAAGATGTGCCTATCTGGTATGAGCTATGGCGTCAATTAAATGGTTTTCCGCCAAATTACTATCAACCACAAGACAAGGCAACGGCAAAAAAGTAGTAAACATGAAGATTTTTCTTTCAATTATTTTTTTGTGTGCTAGTTTTTTAAGCACTTCTCAGTCCGATAGTTTATTTAACGTGTTACGATTCGATGAGTATTTAGGCTATGTTAAAAAATTTCATCCTATTGTAAAACAAGCAGAATTAGTAATTGACGAGAGTCAAGCTAAGCTTTTAAAATCTAGAGGTGCTTTTGATCCAAAAGTTGAAGTAGACTATGACCGAAAGAAATTTAAAGGCACCGAATATTTTGATAAGCTAAATGGTACATTCAAAATTCCGACTTGGTTTGGTATTGAGCTAAAAGCCACTTTTGAAGAAAATTCTGGTACATTTTTAAATCCCGAAGCTTTTGTACCACAAGATGGCTTGTATTCTGCAGGTGTTTCAGTGCCGGTAGCACGTGGATTATTAATAAACACTAGAATGGCTTCTTTAAAACAAGCTAAATTATTCAGAGAACAAGCCAAAGCAGATAGAGATATTTATGTAAACAATATTTTGTTTGAAGCTTCAAAAGTCTATTTTAAGTGGTTGCAAGCTTATAACGAATTGCAATTATTTCAAAATTTCTTAACCAATGCAGAACAACGCTATCGAGGAATTTTAAGACGTGTGGAACTTGGTGAAAATGCACAAATAGATGCTACCGAAGCACGTATTGCTTTAAATAGCAGAAAATTAAGTTTAGAGCAGTCTCGTGTAAAAATGATGAAAGCTTCACTAGAATTATCTACCTTTCTCTGGCTCGATAATAACATCCCAGTGGAGTTACAGCCTAATGTTGTGCCAGACGTAAATACAGAGCCAATAGTTGATGCAACTTTTGATATCAATACACTAAGAAATATTAATGTAGTTATAGACGACCATCCAAAATTACGTTCTTTAGATTTAAAACGCGAAAGCCTCGATGTAGAACGCCGTCTCAAAGCTAATATGTTGTTACCGCAGATAGATTTAGAATATAACTTTATTACTGAAACTCCGGAGATAGCTCGGTCTCTAAATACAGACGAATACAAAGGCGGAATAAATATTAGTATGCCTTTATTTTTAAGAAAAGAGCGCGGTGATTTAAAGCTGGCAAAAATAAAACTTAGTGATACAGAATTTGAAATTGACGCTACACGCGTCACTCTTGAAAATAAAATTAACGCACTTCAGCAGGAGCTAGAATCTTACGTCACACAAAACGAAATTACACTACAAATGGTTGGGGATTATCAGCAAATGTTAGTGGCAGAAGAGCGTAAGTTTCAAGTGGGTGAAAGCTCATTGTTTTTGGTGAATTCTCGTGAATCCAAACTAATTGAAGGACAATTAAAAGCTATCGAAATTCAAAATAAATTTTTTAATACAAAAGCAAAATTATTTAATAGCTTGGCAGTAAATCCTCAATTATAGCTTCCAGTTTTTCTATCCAGTAAATGAAAAAGCCGAGGTTTTTAAACTTTAATTAGTGAATTAATTATTATATTTTTTATTTAAGAGTCTCTGCACAAACTTTGAATAATTACATCATCCTTTTTTAGATTTTAGTTCTCGGAATTTGGAATTTGCCAATTGTAATTTGATATTTGACCTATGAACGTACATTTTATAGCCATCGGTGGTGCAGCAATGCACAATTTAGCAATCGCACTTCATAATAAGGGATACAAAGTCACAGGAAGTGATGACACTATTTTTGACCCTTCAAAATCTAGATTGGAAGCTAAGGGCTTGTTACCTGAGGAGTTTGGATGGTTTTCAGATAAAATCACATCAGATTTGGATGCAATTGTTTTAGGGATGCATGCCAAAGCTGATAACCCAGAGCTGTTAAAAGCACAAGAATTAGGTTTGAAAATTTACAGTTATCCCGAATTTTTGTACGAGCAATCCAAGGAAAAAACGCGAGTTGTTATTGGTGGCAGTCACGGAAAAACAACTATAACGTCCATGATTTTGCATGTAATGCATTACCATGATAGAGATGTCGATTATATGGTTGGCGCACAACTTGAAGGTTTTGATGTGATGGTAAAACTTACCGAAGACAACGATTTTATTGTACTCGAAGGTGATGAGTATTTGAGTTCGCCAATTGATAGACGACCAAAATTTCATTTGTACAAACCCAATATTGCCTTGTTAAGCGGGATTGCTTGGGACCATATTAACGTGTTTCCAACATATGAAAATTATGTGGAGCAGTTTAGCATTTTTGTAGATAGCATCGTGCTTGGCGGTAGCATAAACTATAATGAAGAAGATGCCGAAGTAAAACGTGTTGTTGAAGCATCTGAAAATCAAATACGAAAATTACCTTACCAAACACCTGAGTACACCGTTGAAAATGGTGAAACACTTTTAGAAACTCCAGAAGGTCCAATGCCAATTGGAGTTTTTGGTGCGCATAACCTCAATAATTTAGCTGGTGCCAAATGGATTTGCCAACACATGGGCGTTGATGAAGATGATTTTTACGAAGCCATTTCTACCTTTAAAGGTGCAAGTAAACGTTTGGAAAAAATAGCCGAATCAAAAACAGCTGTAGCTTATAAAGATTTTGCACATTCACCAAGTAAAGTTAAAGCCACAACCGAGGCTGTAAAAGCACAATACAAAGAAAAAGAATTACTAGCTTGCCTAGAATTGCACACCTATTCTAGCCTCAATGCTGAATTTTTAAAAGAGTACAAAGGCGCATTAGACGCTGCCGACAAAGCTGTCGTGTTTTACTCACCACACGCGGTAGAAATTAAAAAACTTAAAGAAGTCTCACACCAACAAATTGCTGATGCTTTTGAGCGTGACGATTTAATTATTTATACCAATCCACAAGATTTTAAAGACTTTTTGTTCTCTCGACATTTTGAAAACAAAGCTTTGTTGCTAATGAGTTCAGGGAATTATGGTGGTTTGGAGTTTGATGAGGTTACGAAACTTTTTTAGTGTTATCTCATTATTTCAAGTGCTTCTTAAAAAAGGTAATAGTTCGTTCCCATGATAAATTCGCGGCTTCTTTGTCGTAACGCGGTGTTGTATTGTTATGAAAACCGTGGTTGACGTCTGGATAAATATAAGCAGTATGTTCTATATTATTTGCTTTCAATATTTTCTCAAAAGCTGGCCAGCCTGCATTAACACGCTTGTCTAACTCACCATACTGTAGAAGTAGTGGTGCTTTAATTTTTTTAGCATCTTCAGCTTCGGGTTGTCTGCCGTAATAAGGTACTGCAGCGCTTAAGTTCGGTAAGCGTACAGCCATCATATTAGAAATGTATCCACCAAAACAAAAACCTACAACACCAACTTTGCCAGTACAATTCTCATGATTTTTCAAATGATGATACGCAGCGATAAAATCTTCGAGCATTTCGTTTCGGTCACGTTTCTTTTGCATGGCTCTACCATCGTCATCATTTCCTGGGTAACCACCCAAAGGTGATAAAGCGTCTGGAGCTAAACTTATAAAGCCTTCTTTAGCGGTGCGTCTTCCAACATCTTCAATGTATGGATTAAGTCCTCTGTTTTCGTGAACAACAATAACACCTGGTAATTTTTTAGCACCTTTAGGTTTAGATAAAAGTCCTTTTATTGTTCCGCCTCCTTTTGGAGAATCGTAAGTGATGTAATCAGAATCTAAAGTTGGGTCATCCGATTTTACAAGTAAAGAATCCACATAATTAGGAGACATAAAACTGAGTAAGGATGATACGGTTAAGCCACCAACGGCATAGATGCCAAGTTTTTCAATAAATTGTTTGCGGTTTAATTTGTTATGCGCATAGTCGTCATACAAATCAAATACGTCTTGGCTAATATCTTCTTTTTTTAAATCTTTCATATTTTAAAGATAATAAGTTTTATTTAAAGTGTCCTCAACTTTAATACTCCTATTTTTTTTACAATAATCTTTTTTGTCAATATCGCACTAGAAAATAATTTCTGATTTTCCTTTTTTGTGCTATATCATTCTTTGCTGTTAATTTTCTATTTTATTTCAAGATTGCTATTAACATTTTCGAAATGTCTATTTATGCTTTTGGATTATAATTGAGAATTTTTTGAGCCATAAATCAAAGTTGCTTTTTTAAGTTATTAAAAGTTTGCTATATTTAATAAATTATAAATCAATTAATTATGAAAAAGTTTTTTTGTGCGGCTTTATTGTTTGTGGCTTTAGGTTTTACAAATTCAACTCAAGCACAGGATGCCATGATAGGTGAGGTTAAATTATTTGCAGGAAATTTTGCACCCCGTGGTTGGGCTAAATGCGAAGGGCAGTTATTAGCAATTTCTCAGCATACAGCTTTATTCTCGATTTTAGGAACAACTTATGGAGGTGATGGAAGAACTACCTTTGCCTTACCCGATTTAAGAGGTCGTGTTCCGGTATCTTCAGGAACTGGTCCAGGAATGGATTCCATTAAACTTGGACAAAAAAGTGGAGGTAGAGCTGTAAATTCCGATAAAGCTACAAGTAATATAAAAACGCAACCCACATTAGGCATGCATTATATTATAGCATTACAAGGTGTTTATCCTTCGAGAAGTTAAAGAGAAGGATTAATTTAAAACTTAGGCAACTTTATGGGATGTCTTTTTTATTTAGCTTCTTCAATCTTCTCAATCATATCTCTAAACAAATTCAATAAAAAAGGTAATTTATTAATGTCTCCAGCGGCTAAAAATTTCTGATTTTCAACCTTGACGCCATACCAATCTTTGCGATTAATTTCGTTGAGAATCCATTTTATTTCGAGATTGGCTATTGAGGTTTTAGAAATATCAATCTCAACTTCCCAACCCGGATTTGCTAAGTTTGTAATTTGTATAACTTCGTCTTTTTCCCAGTCACCATCGCAATGCTGTTGAAACCAATCTTGTATCCAATCGATAGTATCCATTTATGAGGTGTGCTTTTTTGATTTGTCTTTAACCGAGGGATGTTTTAAAACCGAATCTAAAGCTACTTCTGGTAGCATATTAGATATTAATTCCTCTTTTAAAAATATTAGATTAAACCCATAGTCATTAGCACCTATAAGTTTGTACCCTTTTTTGTGAGCTAACTTTTGCATAGCAATTGGAGATGCACCGACATTTAGCGGCTGTTTTCCAGTTGGGACAAAATTTTCATCATAGGGTGTTACTTTATCAATGTTACCAAATTCTATATAGGTTTCAATCATAACCACATCGGGTTTTATGCAGGTAATGGCTTCCCAAATATGATAATCGTTTCCATCTATATCAATGGATAAAAAACCAACGTCTAGGTTGATGCTGCTACTTTCAATTAAATTATTAATGTTAGATTTTTTTACTTTCGCACAAATAAATTTCGGAGGACAAAACCAGCTATGCGGATATCTGCTAAAGAAATATTTACCTCTTTCAATACTTTGTTTGTTGGCATCAATAAATAAGCCGTGCCAACCAAAATTGAAATACAGATTGGCAGAATTGCTATTAATACCATCATCGCTACCAAATTCTACAAAGGTTTTGTTTTTCATGCCGAGTACAGTAAAGATATAAAGCAGTTTGCCGTCTTCTTCAAATTGAGAAAACACTCTAAAACCAGTATTAGCTAATTTTATAGGTTTGTTTTTAGCTTTTAAATCTGAATAATGCGCAAAGAGTTGTCGTTGTGAAATTTGTACTTCAGGTGAAAATCTATTTTTGATTTTAAAAATTAGAAAGTATTTTTTTAAAAAATGTTTTAGCATATTATTTTTTTTGTTCGAAGACTTTATCTAAAAATACCTTAACACTTTCTTGATTAGCTCGTATTAGTTCGGTTCGTGCAGCTTTAGTATCACTTGGCTTTTTATCTTGTGAGAGTTTAAATTTACCTTCCCAATCGGTAATTTCAATTTCGAACATTTTTATGTAATCAAGATTTTTATCAAGCCTAGGATTGTCTGGTTCTAAAACATATTTGTGGTCTGGTGCTTCTAAAAATTCGGTCATAGTTATCAACGACTGTTTTAAAGCTGCTTTACTGTCAATTGCGGTGACTTTTCCTTTTAAATGTACTTTAATATAGTTCCATGTTGGTAATTGGGTTGTACTGTAAATACTTGGTGAAATGTAACATTGAGGGCCAGAAAAAAGTATAGTTACTTCGTTATTATTTTTCAACAATTTTGTTTGAGGATTATATATATCTATATGCCCAACAAGTTTTTTGTTCTCGTAAACGAGCGGTAAATGTGTAATAAACGGTTGATTGTCTTTTACTGAAATTAAAGTGGCTAATGGATAAGTTTTAATAACGTCAACCATGTGGTTGATGTCATTATCTTGGTGTTGCTTTGGAGGATACAATAGATTTTAAATTTTCGATTTCTGAATACTGCGACTTATAACTGAGAACCAACAACTAAACTCCAAACTGTCTTAAGTGATGGTCTAAATGTTTGTATTGCATTTTTCCCCATTGGTCTTTGGTTAATTTTCCAAATGATGGATGTGGTTGCCAATCTTCGCGTTCTTTTTGGTTGTTAAGTTCAGAAATTAAATTTAAAATCTCAGTTTTTTCAACTTCAAAATTCTTTTCATCCGTAATTTTAAAGCTTGGTGCTGTTGGCATGTTTTTTCGCCATAATTTATCGCTATACATGGATTTTTTAAATAGCATATTAATTAACCAATTCGGTTTTACGCCGTAATCTTTTTTTTCTAAAATAATATTTAACGGCATTTGGCAGTGGTGTAGCATTTGCCCTGCATTCATTTTACCCCAATTTGGAGAGGTATTTGGGTCTATCTTTTCAATCCGAGATACTATTTCGTCGTAAACTCCATTTTCAAAAAACGATTTCATGTTGAGTGTAATTATTTGAATTTATTTCACTCTGAAATTTACAATTTTTTATCTTTAGAGCATGGCAGATTCTTCAAATTCGTTTTCAATAAAAAACTGGTCCCAAGATGACCAACCAAGAGAGAAATTGAGAGACCGCGGAAAATCTAGTTTAACCGATGCTGAACTTGTAGCAATTATTATCGGTTCTGGTAGTAGAAACGAAAGTGCGGTAGATTTGAGTAAGCGTATTTTGGCAAGTGTTGATAATAATCTTAACGCTCTCGGAAAATTATCTCTTAAACAATTAATGACTTTTAAAGGAATTGGCGAAGCAAAAGCAATAACCATCGCTGCTGCTTTAGAGTTAGGTAGACGTCGTAAATCTGATGATGCTATTAAACAAGAAAAAATTAAAAGTAGCAATGATGTGTTTGACATTATGCAGCCAATAATTGGAGAGTTAGCTCACGAAGAGTTTTGGATATTATATCTTAATAATTCTAATAAAGTAATACAGAAAATGCTGTTGAGTAAAGGTGGAATTACAGGTACATTAGTCGATGTGCGTTTGGTTTTAAAACAGGCTCTAGAAGTTGCAGCAGTATCTTTAATATTAAGTCATAACCATCCGTCTGGTACATTAAAACCTAGCGAAGCAGATAAAGCCATAACTGAAAAATTGAGTCGCGCCGCCATTAGTTTAGATATAAAGGTTTTGGATCATTTGATAATTACAGAGCAATCTTATTTTAGTTTTGCTGACGAAGGACTGTTGTAAAACAAATTTGTAATTATCACTTTGGCGAGGATAAGCTTTGTAATTTAGCTTTTCAAAATAATATATAGAAATACGTCGAGTGCTTTTAGTTTACACACACAAAATAACACCTAGATTAACTTATGCCTTTAAGCATATCTGTAAGCGTATTTTAGGAATCGATGTGGGTTTTACCTCAAAAGTTGAAGAGTTTATAGCCCACGACTCTTTAAAGATGTCTTACACAAAAAAACCATTAAGTAAAGAGGTCTTTGTAATAAGTCATTCACTTTTATTTGAGCAAGGCTTGTCAGATTTAGATATTATCGTGAGCGATTGGGATGATACCAAAGGTTTTTTTGCAGCTGGAGAACAAAGCGATTTGCCTTATGATATTTTTGCAGCTTCATTTTATCTTTTAAGTCGTTACGAAGAATATTTACCTCATGTAAAAGATGATTACGGCCGTTTTTTAGTTACCGAAAGTTTGGCTTATAAAGAAGGGTTTTTAGAAGACCCAATTGTAGATATTTGGGCATATAAATTAAAGGAAGTATTACAAAATCGTTTTCCTGATTATGAATTTCCAACTAGAAAATATATTGTTTCACCAATTATAGATGTACCAAGTTCATTTAAGTTCTCTTCAAAAGGAATGTTGAGAAATATTGGTGGAGCTGTAAGCGATTTGTCTAAACTTAAATTAAAACAATTTTCTCAGCGTATTTTAGTATTATTTGGTCTAAAAAAAGACCCTTACGATACTTTTAATTGGATTATAAACAGACAAAAAAGCGTTAATTTTAAGTTTACAGTTTTCTTTTTAATAGGTGGATATTCGACCTATGACAAAAATGTAAGTATTAATAGAAAGAAGTTTGTATTACTTATTAAATCAGTGGCAGATTATTGTAATGTTGGTTTAAAAGCTTCATTTTTATCTTTAGATAATATTGAAATCTTAAAAAAAGAGAAATTAAAACTCGAAGATATTACTAAAAGAGATTTATTGGCCATTAGGAATTCACATTCAAAACTAAACTTACCATCAACTTATCGAAGCGCAATAGAACTCGAGATAGCACAAGACCATACCATGGGTTACATTAAAAATATTGGATTTAGAGCAGGTACATGTACACCTTTTCTGTTCTATGATTTAGATTACGAAGTGCAAACGCCTCTACAAATTAATACTTACCATTGCATGGATTTTGCTCTTTTAAAATTTAAATCTCAACTCGATAAAATGCAGTATTTACAGCAGTTTATCCATAAAATTAAGAATGTTAATGGCACTTTTAGTCCAGTGTTTCATAATTATACTTTTAGTGATGAAGGCATATGGACAGGTTATAAAGAAATATTTAATGCAATACTAGATTCAGTAGATGACTAATAATATAAAACACGTTTTTTTTGATTTAGACCACACCCTATGGGATTTCGATAAAAACTCAGGATTAACCTTTGGTAAGATATTTGATTTACATAAGGTCGAAATAAATATTGAAGATTTCTTATCAGTTTACGAACCAATTAATTTAAGATATTGGAAGTTATATAGAGAAGAAAAAGTAACTAAAGCTCAACTCCGTTATGGTAGATTAAAAGAGGCTTTTGATACAATTGACTTTTCTGCTTCAGATAAATTAATTAATGATTTGTCAAAAGATTATATAAGCTATTTAAGTTCGTTTAACCATGTGTTTGAAGGTACATATGACGTTTTAAACTACTTAAGTAAAAGATATACGCTTCACATTATTACAAACGGATTTGAAGAAGCACAAGAAAAAAAATTAGTAGCATCTAATATGAAGCATTACTTTGAAACAGTTACAAATTCTGAAATGGTTGGCGTAAAAAAACCCAACCCCAAAATATTCAATTTCGCGCTGCAAAATGCTAATGCAAAACCTAGTGAAAGCATAATGATAGGAGATAGCTTAGAGGCCGACGTCCAAGGAGCAATTGACGTGGGTTTAGATGCGATATATTTCGATTATAAAAACCAAAATTATTATCATAATTATAAACGCATAACAAATTTAAGTGCATTGCAAGATATCTTATAAAAACCGATATTAAAACAAACCTTATATTTACCCGAATAATTCTCTACCAATGTTAAAAAAAATCATTTTCGTACTAATTACCCTTTCTTTAACCGTACCGAGCTTTGCACAAAATAGCATTAACGATTACAAATACGTAGTGGTGCCGTTACAATTTGATTTTCTAAAAGGAAAAGATAAATATCGAACCAGTACTTTAACAAGATATCTTTTTAAAAATGAGGGTTTTGAAGTTTATTTTGATGAAGAAGAGCTACCAAAAGAGTTATTTAATGATAGATGTTTAGCACTTTATGCTGATGTTTTAAAATCATCTAGTTTTTTAAAAAATAAGGTACAGATTGAATTAAAAGATTGCTACGGAAATGTTATCTTTTTGTCTCAAAAAGGTTCTACAAAGGTAAAAGAATTCGCTGATGCTTATCCTATAGTAATTAAAGAGGCTTTTAAGAGTATCAAAGCTTTAAATTATGCATATAAATTTAATCCAAACGTTGGTTATAAAAAACAAACTAATGCAACCTCAGAGCAAGTTAAAAATACTACTGAAGAAACGCAAAAAGCACAAGCCGAAGTACAGCGGCTAAAACAAGAAGTAGAAGATTTAAAAAAACAAAAAGAACTTGCAAAAGCAATAGCCGATAAAGAAATAGCAGAAAAAGAAAAGGTGAAACAGCTAGATCTTAAAAAGGAAAAAAACAAATCTAGTGAGACTATTCTGCAAGAAGAAAATTTAATTAATACAAACTTATTATATGCGCAGCCTATTGATAATGGATTTCAATTAGTGGACGCATCACCAAAAGTAGTTATGGTAATTACAAAAACAGCAGCACCAAATGTATTTACTGTAAAAGGGAAAGATGCTATTGTTTTTAAAGAAGATAATACCTGGTATTATTCTGAAAACGATACAAAAACCAAACTCAATATTAAATTTTAATATCCATATTTATCCTTCCAGAGTTGTTTTAAAAACTGTCGCTGTGCGTTTTCGCGAGCATTGTTTCCTGGTTGATAAAGCTGTGTGTTTTTAATCTCTTCTGGCAAAAATTCTTGAGCTGCAAAATTGTTCTCGTAGTTATGAGAATATTTATAATTTTCACCATAACCTATATCTTTCATGAGTTTTGTAGGAGCGTTTCTTATAGCCAATGGTACAGATAAATCTCCCGTTTCGCGGACTAATTTTTGAGCGTGACCAATAGCTTCGTAAGCCGCATTACTTTTAGGCGAACTTGCCAAATATGTAGCACATTGACTTAAAATTATTCTAGATTCAGGATTGCCAATAACAGACACTGCTTGGAAAGTGCTATTTGCAATTACTAAAGCTGTAGGGTTGGCATTTCCAATATCTTCGCTAGCTAAAATAAGCATTCGTCGAGCAATAAACTTTACGTCTTCACCGCCTTCAATCATTCTTGCTAAATAATAAACGGCTGCATTTGGGTCGCTGCCTCTAATAGATTTTATAAATGCCGAAATGATATCGTAATGCTGTTCGCCAGTTTTATCATACCTAGCAGTATTATTCTGCACCTGATTTAAAACAACGTTGTTTGTAATTACAATCTTATCGTCTTTAAATGAAGCAACAATCAGTTCAAAAATGTTTAGTAGTTTTCTAGCATCACCACCAGAAAGTCTTAGTAATTGCTCAGTTTCTTTAAGTGTAATTTTCTTTTTTGAAAGCTCAACGTCTTCCTTCATTGCGCGATGTAACAATTGTTCTAAATCGTTTTTGCTAAATGAATTTAAGATATATACCTGGCATCTTGAAAGAAGTGCAGGTATTACCTCAAAACTCGGATTCTCCGTAGTTGCGCCAATTAGTGTTACCCAACCTTTTTCAACAGCTTCGAGCAAAGAATCTTGTTGCGATTTGCTAAAACGATGAATTTCGTCAATAAACAAAATTGGGTTTTTAGCTGTAAATAAACCGCCACTTTTTTTCGCTTTATCAATTACATCTCTTATATCTTTTACACCAGAATTTATAGCGCTAAGCTTAAAAAATGGTCGGTCAGATTCGTTTGCAATAATATTTGCTAATGTGGTTTTGCCAATTCCTGGTGGACCCCAAAGGATTAATGATGGTAAAACTCCGCTTTTAATTTGTTGGTAAAGCGGACCGTCTTTTCCTACGAGATGTGTCTGACTTATATAGTCTTCAAGAGTTTTTGGGCGTAAACGTTCTGCTAATGGCGTGTTCATAACATCAAAATTACTAAATCGGTGTGACAATATTTCATAAAACTAAGTATTGGCTTTAAATTTGACTTCCTTATTGTAAATTTCAAACATGTCTCAGCAACAATTTAGATATTCAAACTCAGTAATTGCCTATCCGCTATTACTCGTTTTTTCTATTTGGTTGGTGTTTTGGTATCAGGTTCGTATCGATTCTGGTATTCGTAATTTTGGGATTCATCCAAAAGAAGTAGATGGACTTTTAGGCATATTTACAAGTCCATTTTTACATTCGGGTATTAGCCATTTGTACAATAATTCTATTCCGCTCTTAATACTATCAATGGCACTCTTTTTTTTCTACAAAAAAATAGCTTGGCGTGTTTTGTTTTTTGGTATGATTCTCTCCGGTTTATTGACTTGGTTGATTGCTAAAAATGGTAACCATATTGGAGCAAGCGGCGTAATTTATATGCTAGTAAGTTTCTTGTTTTTTAAAGGAATTATTGCAAAGTACTATCGTTTAATTGCCTTGTCTTTAATAATTATTTTTTTGTACGGAAGTATGATTTGGTATGTGTTTCCTATAAAAGATGGTATGTCTTGGGAAGGACACTTAAGCGGATTATTAACAGGATTGTGTTTAGCTTTTATTTTTCGAAGTAATGTCGCTAAGCCCGAAAAATACCTTTGGGAAGAAGAAAACTATGATGAAAAAGATGACCCGTTTATGAAGCATTTTGATGAAAACGGTAATTTTATAGAGTTTGAAGATGAATATGATATCTTAGGAGAATTAGAAGATAAAAAGCCTCAAATTAATATCAATTATATCTACAAAAACAATTCAGAAGAAGAGTAAGATGAATATTACTTATCAAGTTAGACTACTAACTTCTTTGTCTAACTGCTTCGTATAGAAAAGCGCCACAAGCCACAGAAACATTTAATGATTCAATCTCTCCTAAAATAGGCAGTTTAGCGTGCTCATCTACAGCCTTTAAAACTGATGGGTTAATTCCGCGTCCTTCAGAACCCATAATAATTGCACAAGGTTTTTTTAAATCTACATCAAAAATATGTTTATCAGCTTTTTCAGTAGCGGCAATCACTTTAATACCTGAGGCTTGCATATGAAAAACAGCATCTTTAATATGGTCAACCTTGCAAATTGGGATTTTAAAAATAGCTCCTGCACTTGTTTTAATAGCATCGCCATTTATTGGGGCACCACCTTTTTTCTGAATAATTATCCCCGAAACACCAGTACATTCAGCTGTACGAACAATAGCACCAAAATTTCTTACGTCACTTAATTGGTCTAATAGTAAAAAAAGAGGTGTTTTACCTGACTCAATGACTGACATGACTAAATCTTCAATATCATTAAATGCTACCGGAGATATTTGGGCTACAGCACCTTGATGGTTTCCTTTAGATAATCGATTTAATTTTTCTACAGGTACATATGAACTATTTACCTTTACTTTTCTAATCGCTTGTTCTAATTCGCCAAACAAATCGCCACGAAGTCCTTTTTGCAAAAATACTTTGTCAATTTGCTCTCCAGAATTTATGGCTTCGATAATAGCCCTTAAACCAAATATGGTAGTTTCATTTTTCATGTTGCAAAAATAAAAAACCACTTCATATTAGAAGTGGTTTTTTATTTTTTAATAGATTAGACTTAGTTTTTAATTATTTTTTTAGTTATAAATTTTCCTTCAATAGTCATTCTTAAAAAATAAACGCCTTTTTTTAAAGCCGAAATATCTAGTCTATTTTGATTTTTAATATTGGTAATCAATTGTCCAGTAATATTTAATACTTCGATTTTTTCAATAGAAAAATCTGAACTAATATTTACAAAATCTAATACCGGGTTAGGGAAAATCAATATATTTTTTTCAATATAAGACTCACTATTTAAAGCGAATAGGCAGGAAGCTATATCCGAATTGCTTTCTATAGGTTGTCCTGGTGTTAAATCTCTACCAGAAAATGCCGAGTAACTAGGAGCATATTTTGTAGCTCTAAATGAGTTGTTTGGAAAAGAAACAGGATCGGTTCCTTGACTTTGTGAGTTACCATTACTTGCGTTTACTGGGATGATATATTCCCACAAAATATTATTTGAAGCGTCAATTTCAAAAATTTTACCCTTTGTACCTTCCATTATCAATGTATTTCCATTTGATAATCTTTGCGCACCACTTATTATTGGAGAATAAAAATCTTCTGGATTAGTAGCTGAATAAATATAATCTGGGGTTAAAGGTCCATAAGGTTGTGTATTTACAGACGGATCAGAGTAGAAACCTGGACTTGTTGAAGGTGGATTTAATACGTAAACCTCAGAAAAAGAAGGGTTTCTCCCATTACCGTTGTTAAATACAATTAGCTTTCCATTATCCGCAACACTATTTCTAATGAAATGAGGGAAATGTTGACCAAATAGCTTTCTGTCTGCAGAAGTTCCTCTTTTGTATGCTTCAGGGTTTCCCCAGCGGTATAAGAAGTCTCCGCCTTTTCCGTATATGCCACCGCTACCAGTTGCAGCCTCAGCTGTTGTTGTCGAATGATCAATAATATATATTTCACTTACATTTCGACTACTTATAACAATCTGGTCTAATGTCTCGTCATATTGAATAGAATTTACATGTAACCAGTTTGCTGAATCACTCCCGCTAGAAGTGTAATTAATATCTAATAAGTTTGGGTTATCAGCAACTACTCCAAAATTATCTAAAGACATATCATAATCTTGGATTAGATGATCCTTAACGTTCCATTCCCAAACTACAGTGGCATCTGACATGCCAACTGGCGTAACTTCTATAATTTGTTCGTTGTATAAGTTTGAGCTAGATAGATTTGCAGGGTTTCTACCAGCTTGTAAAGCTTCTGCTTCAGACATTAATTCTGCAGCTAAAATTAGAATATTTCCATTTGGCATGGGATATATATCATGATGCTGTCTCTGAGTAGGTGTGTCTATGAAATATTGCCAAGTTAAATTTCCATCCCAATCGTATTTTTCTATAACGCCGCCTTGCCCTCCAATAGGAACATTATTTGAACTTGTTTTTCCTGCGCGTAAAATACTCCCATCATCTAATAAATAAACTGCATTTCCAGGAGGAAAGTTGCTAGTCCAAGAATTAATTAGTTGACCACAATTATCAATTAAATAAGTTTTTTCATGAATTGTAAAAAGAGTGTAACCATCTGTGACATTTTCATTTAGTGATGTAGTCCCTATAGTATTTTGGCAATAAATATTACAAAATAAATTAATGAATAAAATTGATAGTAAAATTTTTTTCATTTTAATCTTTTTTTACAAACCTACTAAATTATTTATGCTTTTTTACCATTTTATTGACTCTTAAGAAAAAATTGATGTGTTAAAACGTTGAAGTTAAACTCACATGAATTTTGGAATCTGATAATTTGAAAGGAATATTTTCAGTTTTTCCGCTAGAATAATTCAACCTAAAAAGCCCTGCCTTTGTAAGCAAACCCAGACCAAAACCAAAGCCAAACAATTTTGTTTTTGACTGAGTGATATCGTTTTCAAAATATGCAGCGTCAATGACAGAATGTACATAAATAGAATTGCTCAGTCTGTACCTATATTCAGTATTTAAAACTCCAAATAAATTGGCAACTAAGCTATTTTCTTCAAAACCTCTAATAGAATTTATGCCACCAAATCTGTACAATTCATTATCTAAATAATTGTCGGAATTTAATGTTGCACCAGTCAGTCTAATAAAGAAACTATTTCTAGTATTAAGGTTGAAAATTTTATATGCTTCTAAGCTGAAAGCGTTTTGCTGTGTTTCGACGCTGTTTTGAGCTCGGTTACCGAAATTCGCATTAACATCAAACCAAAAGTTGATTGGGAATAACGGGTCGTAATATTGAGGTTTTATGTAATTGTATCCTATTTGATAAAAACTTGAATTATAATCATCAATTAGTATCGAATTTGAATTTAGCAAATCACTAGAAACCGAGCTACCTAAACCAGCACTTAATCTGTTGTTTGGATTAATCTGATAATTGAGTTTTGCTTGTTGGCGCGTTGTAGAAAATGTAGAATCTTTTCTAAAAATCTTCAACCCTAATTCTAAACCTATTGGCGAACCAAATAAATATGGCGCATCTAAATTAACATCGAAGGTTTGTTGGTCTATTTCGTCACTTTTATAAAAAAGCCTTAAAGATTCGCCATAATTTAAATTATTTATCAATCGCAAATCAACATAACCATCAAAATTTAATCTACCAGTATTTTCGTTGGTGCCAAAACCTAGGTAGCCATCAAAATTATTACTTCGTGTTTTTTCAGCATACAGATATAAAGATGTGGAGTCGCTAGTGAATAGAACTTCAGGTGGTTTAGATTCTTTTGCAAATCTTAGATTTTGTAATTCTGAAGTTTTCGATTTTATTTCTTCAAGATTAAAAGATTGTCCTTTTTTAAGTTTTAGAAATCGCTTAATGAAAGACTTTGGGAATTTTTCGTACCCTTTGACTATTATTTTGTCAATCCGACGCTTTTGATTTGTTTTAATAAATAAATCGGCTTCAATCAGTTTAGAACTAGATTTCCTAATATTTTTTAATTGTAAGGTTGAAAACGGGTCGCCTTGTTCAGCAATTCGTTTATTTAATTGGTTCAATGTTTTTTGAAGGTTATTTATGCTAACATCAAAATAGTGAGTTGAAATTTCTACTTCAGAAAATTTAAGAAGCTTTGAGTTAAATTTATTTTTGAAAAATACTCTTATGGTATCAATTTTTTCTCCTATATATATATGAGCTGTATAAAGCGAGTCGGCTGTTTTTTTTAATTTTTCAATTTTAGAATCAATGTAACCGCCATTAATAAGTTTAGATTTTACACTTTTTACTTCTAAGTCTAAAGTATTAAAATCTTTAAATTGTTTAGCGTAATTTAATGAATCGATTACTTTTGTAGCAGCTTTTGTTTCACCTATAATAACTAAAGAAAGATTTTGTCCGCTACATAAATTGTAGCTTGTAAAACAGAAGATAAGCAAAACATAAAATAGCTGCTTTTTCATGATTGTTCTTGAATGCGTTTTTACGAATTTATAACGTAAAAATACGGTTAAATGTATAGTAGGTTATTTATATTCAAAAAATCTTTGCAAAAATAGTTCTTAACTATTTGAATTATACAGATATATTTCTACCTTTGCAGCCCTCTAAAGAGAGGTTAACAAAAATTTATATAGAAATATATGCCAACAATTTCACAATTAGTACGAAAAGGAAGAGCCAAAATAACCAAGAAGAGTAAATCGGCTGCTTTAGATTCGTGTCCTCAGAGACGTGGTGTATGTACTCGTGTTTATACAACGACGCCTAAAAAACCAAACTCAGCAATGCGTAAGGTGGCAAGGGTTCGTTTAACAAACGGAAACGAGGTTAATGCATACATCGGTGGAGAAGGTCACAATTTACAAGAGCACTCGATAGTATTGGTTAGAGGCGGAAGAGTTAAAGATTTACCAGGAGTTAGATACCATATTGTTCGTGGTGCCTTGGATACAGCAGGTGTTGCTGGAAGGACACAACGTAGATCTAAGTATGGTGCAAAACGCCCTAAGAAGTAATTAAAGAACTTTAAGAAGAAGACATGAGAAAAAGACAAGCGAAAAAAAGACCTCTTTTACCAGACCCAAAATTTAACGACCAGTTAGTAACTCGTTTCGTTAATATGATGATGTGGGATGGAAAGAAGTCTGTGGCTTTTAAAGTATTTTACGATGCAATTGATATCGTAGAAGAAAAGAAAACTGATGACGAAAAAACAGCTTTAGAAATTTGGAAAGATGCTTTATCTAACGTTATGCCTCACGTAGAAGTACGTAGCCGTAGAGTTGGTGGTGCAACATTTCAAATCCCAATGCAAATTCGTCCAGACCGTAAGGTATCTACTGCGATGAAATGGTTAATTAAC
Source organism: Winogradskyella litorisediminis (assembly GCF_042675765.1). Lineage (NCBI taxonomy): Bacteria > Pseudomonadati > Bacteroidota > Flavobacteriia > Flavobacteriales > Flavobacteriaceae > Winogradskyella > Winogradskyella litorisediminis. Next base: position 89,692 of record NZ_JBHTJL010000016.1, read on the forward strand.
TATTCTCGCAAAAGAAACGAAAAATCTATGGCACAACGTTTAGCATCAGAAGTATTAGCTGCTGCTAAAGAAGAAGGTGCAGCCGTTAAGAAAAGAGTTGATACTCATAAGATGGCAGAAGCAAACAAAGCATTCTCTCACTTTAGATTTTAATAAGAAATGGCAAGAGATTTAAAATATACAAGAAATATAGGTATTGCTGCACATATTGATGCAGGAAAAACCACTACTACAGAGCGTATTCTTTATTATACAGGTGTTTCTCATAAAATTGGTGAAGTGCACGATGGTGCTGCAACAATGGACTGGATGGAGCAAGAGCAAGAAAGAGGTATTACAATTACTTCTGCTGCTACAACTTGTACATGGCAGTTCCCGATTGAAAACGGAGAACCAACACCAGAAACAAAAGGATACCACTTTAATATTATTGATACTCCTGGTCACGTAGATTTTACGGTTGAGGTAAACCGTTCATTACGTGTATTAGATGGTTTAGTATTCTTATTTAGTGCAGTTGATGGTGTTGAGCCACAATCTGAAACTAACTGGAGACTTGCAGATAACTATAAAGTTCCAAGAATTGGTTTCGTTAATAAAATGGACCGTCAAGGATCTAATTTTTTAGGGGTTTGTCAACAAGTCAAAGATATGTTGAAGTCTAACGCGGTGCCAATCGTTTTAAACATTGGTGACGAGATAGATTTTAAAGGTATTATAGATTTAGTAAAAAACAGAGCTATTGTATGGCATGATGAAACTCAAGGGGCAACTTTTGATGTTATCGAAATTCCAGAAGAGCTTAAAGCTGAAGCTAGAAAATATAGAGCTTTATTAATTGAAGAGGTTGCAACTTACGATGAGAACTTATTAGAAAAGTTTATGGAAGATGAAGATTCAATTACAGAAGAAGAAGTGCACGCTGCACTTAGAGCTGCTGTAATGGATATGGCTATTATTCCAATGATTTGTGGTTCTGCTTTCAAAAATAAAGGTGTACAGTTCTTATTAGATGCTGTATGTCGTTACTTACCTTCTCCAATTGATAAAGAAGGTATTAAAGGTATTAATCCTGAAACTGAAAAAGAAGAAATTCGTAAGCCTAGCGTAAAAGAACCTTTTGCTGCTTTAGCATTTAAGATTGCTACAGATCCTTTTGTAGGTCGTTTAGCATTCTTCCGTGCATATTCAGGTCGTTTAGATGCGGGTTCTTATGTATTAAATAATCGTTCAGGTAAAAAAGAGCGTATCTCACGTATCTATCAAATGCACGCTAATAAGCAAAATGCAATTGATTTTATTGAAGCTGGAGATATTGGTGCTGCTGTTGGATTTAAATCTATTAAAACAGGAGATACTTTAACTGACGAAAAACATCCTATTGTTTTAGAATCTATGGACTTCCCAGACCCAGTAATTGGTATCGCGGTTGAGCCTAAAACTAAAGCAGATGTTGATAAATTAGGGATGGGCTTAGCTAAATTAGCTGAAGAAGATCCAACGTTTACAGTTCGTACAGATGAGGCTTCAGGTCAAACAATTATTTCGGGAATGGGTGAGCTTCACTTAGATGTAATTGTGGATCGTTTAAAGCGTGAGTTTAAAGTTGAAGTAAGTCAAGGTCAACCACAAGTTGAATACAAAGAGGCTATTACTCGTGCAGCAGACCATAGAGAAGTTTATAAAAAACAATCTGGTGGTCGTGGTAAATTCGCAGATATCGTATTTACTGTTGAACCAGCAGAAGAAGGTAAAGTAGGTTTAGAGTTTATTTCTGAAATTAAAGGTGGTAACGTTCCTAAAGAATTTATCCCTTCAATTGAAAAAGGATTCAAAATGGCAATGGTAAATGGTCCATTAGCGGGTTATGAAGTTGATGCTATGAAGGTGACACTTAAAGATGGTTCTTATCATGATGTGGATTCTGATCAGTTATCGTTCGAATTAGCTGCTAAGTTAGGATTTAAGAATGCTGCTAAAGCTGCTAAAGCTGTAATTATGGAGCCAATCATGAAACTTGAAGTTATTACTCCAGAAGAAAATATGGGTGATATCGTTGGTGACTTAAACCGTCGTCGTGGTCAAGTTAGTGATATGGGTGATAGAGCAGGTGCTAAAACTGTAAAAGCTACAGTGCCGTTATCTGAGATGTTTGGTTACGTTACAACGTTACGTACATTATCTTCAGGTAGAGCAACGTCTACTATGGAATTCTCTCACTACGCAGAGACACCATCAAATATATCAGAAGAAGTAATTAAAGCAGCTAAAGGCATAGAAGCTTAAAACTAAAAGAAAATGAGTCAGAAAATTAGAATAAAATTAAAGTCTTACGATCATAATTTAGTTGACAAGTCTGCTGATAAGATTGTAAAAACAGTAAAAAGTACAGGTGCTGTAGTAACGGGTCCAATTCCATTACCGACACACAAGAAAATTTTCACTGTATTACGTTCACCACACGTAAATAAGAAGTCAAGAGAACAATTTCAATTAAGCTCTTATAAGAGATTATTAGATATTTACTCTTCATCTTCTAAGACAATTGATGCTTTAATGAAACTTGAATTACCAAGTGGAGTTGAAGTTGAAATCAAAGTGTAATTTGAACTAAACATGTCCTGAGCTGCGAGCGAAGGAAAAACGGCAAAAATACAATTCAAGGCTGGAACGTATTTTTCAGCCTTGAATTTTGAATAACAAATAGTAATAATTAATAAATAATAAATATGTCTGGGTTAATTGGAAAAAAAATCGGTATGACCAGCATTTTCGATGAAAATGGAAAGAATATTCCATGTACAGTAATCGAAGCTGGACCATGTATCGTTACCCAAGTCAGAACTGAAGAAGTGGACGGTTATAGTGCACTACAATTAGGTTTCGATGACGCGACAGAGAAAAACGCTACTAAAGCAGACTTAGGTCATGCTAAAAAAGCGGGTACTTCTGTAAAGCGCAAAGTTGCTGAGTTCAAAGGTTTTGATGCGGAGTACAAATTAGGAGATGCTATCACAGTTGAGCATTTTGCTGAAGGAGAATTTGTTGATATAGCAGGTACATCTAAAGGTAAAGGTTTTCAAGGTGTCGTAAAGCGTCATAATTTCGGTGGTGTAGGTCAAGCAACGCATGGTCAACACAACCGTTTAAGAGCTCCTGGTTCTATTGGTGCAGCTTCTTATCCTGCGAGAGTATTCAAAGGAATGAAGATGGCTGGAAGAATGGGTGGAGACACAGTAAAAGTTCAAAATTTAAGAGTTTACAAAGTAGTTCCAGAAAAGAATTTACTTGTAGTTAAAGGTTGTGTTCCAGGACACAAAAACTCTTATGTAATTATTCAGAAGTAATGAAAATAGCAGTTTTAGATATAAACGGAAAAGATACGGGTAGAAAAGCTGAGCTTTCTAAAGACGTATTCGCTATTGAACCAAATAACCACGCTGTATATTTAGATGTAAAGCAATTCTTGGCTAACCAAAGACAAGGAACGCATAAAGCTAAAGAGCGTGCTGAAATTACTGGTAGTACACGTAAGATTAAAAAACAAAAAGGAACAGGTACAGCACGTGCAGGTTCTATTAAGTCTGGTGTATTTAAAGGTGGTGGACGTATGTTTGGTCCAAGACCAAGAAATTACGGGTTTAAACTTAACAAAAATGTTAAGCGTTTAGCACGTAAATCTGCCTTATCAATTAAAGCAAATGACAAGTCAATCGTTGTGTTAGAGGACTTTAACTTTGATACACCAAAGACAAAGAATTTTGTTAATGTATTGAAAGCCTTAGAGGTAGAAAACAAAAAAACACTCTTTGTGTTGGGTGACTCAAATAATAATGTATATTTGTCGTCGCGCAATTTAAAAGGCTCTGAAGTAGTAACTTCTTCAGAATTAAGCACTTATAAAATAATGAATGCTAATAAAGTTGTTCTTTTAGAAGGTGCATTAGAAGGAATTGAAACGAATTTAAGTAAATAGAACGATGAGTATCTTAATAAAACCGATAATCACAGAAAAAGCAACAATGCAAAGCGAAGTGCTTAACGCATATGCTTTTCAAGTGAATAAAAAGGCGAACAAGGTAGAAATCAAAAAAGCAGTAGAAGCTGCTTATGGAGTTTCTGTTGAAAAAGTTCGTACAATTAATGTCCGTCCAGATCGCAAGACTAAGTTTACAAAAACTGGTGTGCAACATGGTAAAACAAATGCTGTTAAAAAAGCAATTGTACAACTGGCGGAAGGTGAAACAATAGATTTATACGCTAACATGTAATTAGACATCAATGTCAGTAAGAAAATTAAAACCAGTTACATCAGCCCAGCGATTTAGAGTAGTTAATGGATTTGACGCCATTACTACTGATAAGCCGGAAAAGAGTTTACTCGTTCCGAAAAAAAGGTCTGGTGGTAGAAACAGTCAAGGAAAAATGACCATGCGCTACATTGGTGGTGGTCACAAGAAAAAGTATCGTATTATCGATTTTAAGCGTAACAAGCCAGGTATTCCTGCAGAAGTTAAGTCAATCGAGTATGATCCAAACAGAACGGCATTTATTGCTTTACTAAATTACCAAGATGGTGAGAAACGTTATGTCATCGCTCAAAATGGTTTGCAAGTAGGTCAAAACATCGTTTCTGGAGAAACAGGTATTGCTCCTGAAATAGGAAATGCAATGCCATTAAGTGAAATACCATTAGGTACTATTATCTCTTGTATAGAGTTGCGTCCAGGTCAAGGTGCTGTTATGGCACGAAGCGCAGGTGCTTTTGCTCAATTAATGGCAAGAGACGGTAAATTTGCTACAGTTAAATTACCATCAGGTGAAACAAGACTAATCTTAGCTAATTGCTTAGCAACTATTGGCGTAGTGTCTAATTCTGATCATCAATTATTAGTTTCAGGTAAAGCAGGTAGAAGTAGATGGTTAGGAAGACGTCCAAGAACAAGACCAGTGGTTATGAACCCAGTTGATCATCCAATGGGTGGTGGTGAAGGTAAGTCTTCAGGTGGACACCCAAGATCAAGAAACGGTATTCCTGCTAAGGGTTATAGAACTCGTTCTAAAACTAAAGCAAGTAATAAGTACATTGTAGAACGTAGAAAGAAATAATTAAGAAAGTAGTATGGCACGTTCATTAAAAAAAGGACCTTACATCCATTATAAATTAGAAAAGAAAGTTGCTGAAAACGTAGCTTCAAACAAAAAGACAGTTATTAAGACTTGGTCTAGAGCATCAATGATTTCTCCAGATTTTGTTGGTCAAACTATAGCTGTTCACAATGGAAGACAATTTGTTCCAGTATATGTTACTGAGAATATGGTAGGTCATAAGTTAGGAGAGTTTTCACCGACAAGATCATTCCGTGGTCATGCAGGTGCAAAAAATAAAGGTAAAAAATAAGAATCATGGGAAGTCGTAAACACAAAATGGCAGAAGCCATTAAGGCGGAGAAGAAGCAAGTTGCTTTTGCTAAGCTAAATAACTGTCCTACATCACCAAGAAAAATGCGTTTAGTAGCGGATTTAGTAAGAGGTGAAAAGGCGGATAAAGCGCTAATGATTCTTAGATTTAGCCAAAAAGAAGCATCTCGTCGTTTAGAAAAATTGTTATTGTCTGCTATTGCAAACTGGCAAGCTAAAAATGAGGATGCAGATATTGAGGACGCTAATTTATTTGTAAAAGAAATTAGAGTAGATGGTGGTACAATGTTAAAAAGACTACGTCCAGCACCTCAAGGTAGAGCACATAGAATTAGAAAAAGATCTAACCACGTAACATTAGTGGTAGATTCATTAAACAAAACACAAAGCTAAGATAGAGATATGGGACAAAAGACAAATCCAATCGGAAATCGTTTAGGTATTATCAGAGGATGGGAATCTAACTGGTACGGTGGTAATGACTATGGAGACAAGTTAGCCGAAGACGATAAGATTAGAAAATATGTTCACGCTCGTTTATCAAAAGCTAGTGTGTCAAGAGTAATCATTGAAAGAACTTTAAAGCTTGTAACCGTTACTATCACTACCGCTAGACCTGGTATTATTATCGGAAAAGGTGGCCAAGAGGTAGACAAGTTAAAAGAAGAGCTTAAAAAGATTACTGGTAAAGAAGTTCAATTGAACATCTTTGAAATTAAGAGACCTGAGTTAGATGCGTATTTAGTGGCAGCTAGTGTTGCTCGTCAAATTGAAAGTAGAATTTCTTATAGACGTGCAATAAAAATGGCTATTGCAGCGGCAATGCGTATGAATGCTGAAGGAATCAAAATCCAAATTAGTGGTCGTTTAAATGGAGCTGAAATGGCACGTTCTGAGCACTACAAAGAAGGTCGTATTCCATTATCTACTTTTAGAGCAGATATCGATTATGCTTTAGTTGAAGCACATACGACTTACGGTCGTTTAGGTGTAAAAGTTTGGATTATGAAAGGTGAAGTTTATGGAAAAAGAGAACTTTCTCCGTTAGTTGGCCTTTCTAAGCAAAAAGGAAAAGGTGGACGTGGCGGTACCAAAAAAGGTGGAAACCAACGTCGTAGAAAGTAATTTTTTAAAGGAAAGAAGAAAAAATGTTACAGCCTAAAAGAACAAAATTTCGTAAGCAGCAAAAAGGACGTATGAAAGGTAACGCTGGAAGAGGTCATTTGTTATCAAATGGAACTTTCGGTATTAAAGCCTTAGATTCAACGTTCATTACTGCACGTCAAATAGAAGCAGCTCGTATCGCAGCTACTCGTTACATGAAGAGAGAAGGGTCATTATGGATTAAAATATTTCCAGACAAGCCTATTACTAAAAAGCCTCTTGAAGTACGTATGGGTAAAGGTAAAGGTGCTGTAGAATATTGGGCAGCAGTTGTAAAACCAGGTCGAGTTTTATTTGAAATTAGTGGAGTGCCATTAGACGTAGCTCAAGAAGCATTGCGTTTAGCAGCACAAAAACTTCCAGTTAAAACTAAGTTTATCATAGCTAGAGATTACGAAGCTTAATAAAAAGTATTATGAAGCAATCAGAAATTAAACAGCTATCTACAGCTGAGTTACAAGAAAAACTTGGTGAAACTAAAAAGAGTTATACAGACCTAAAAATGGCACATGCTATATCTCCATTAGAAAATCCTATTCAGTTACGTAACGTAAGACGTACCGTAGCAAGATTAGCGACCGAGTTAACAAATAGAGACAATCAATAATTGTATTCTGCTGAAAGATGGAAAAAAGAAATTTAAGAAAAGAACGTATAGGAGTAGTGACTAGCAATAAAATGCAGAAGTCTATTGTTGTTGCCGAAGTAAAAAAGGTAAAACATCCTATGTATGGAAAATTCGTTTTGAAAACAAAGAAATATGTTGCTCATGACGAAACAAATGACTGCAATATCGGAGATACTGTAAAGATTATGGAAACACGACCTTTAAGTAAATCTAAATGTTGGAGATTAGTAGAAATAATTGAAAGAGCGAAGTAATTATGGTACAACAAGAATCAAGATTAAAAGTAGCTGACAATACAGGAGCAAAGGAAGTTTTAACTATCCGTGTTCTTGGTGGTACAAAAAGACGTTATGCATCAGTTGGTGATAAAATTGTAGTTTCAGTAAAAGCTGCAACACCAAATGGTAATATTAAGAAAGGTGCTGTTTCTACAGCAGTGGTTGTACGTACAGCTAAAGAGGTTAGACGTCCTGATGGATCTTATATCCGTTTTGATGATAATGCATGTGTTTTATTAAACCCAACGGGCGAAATGAGAGGTACACGTGTTTTTGGACCAGTAGCAAGAGAGCTTCGTGATAAACAATTCATGAAAATTGTATCATTAGCACCAGAAGTGCTTTAATACATTAAGAAAAAATGACAAAGCTTAAAATAAAAACTGGAGATACTGTAAAAGTAATTGCTGGAGACCATAAAGGTTCAGAAGGTAAAGTGCTTAAGGTATTAAAAGAAAAAAACAAAGCCATCGTAGAAGGTGTAAATATGGTTAAAAAGCATATGAAGCCAAGTGCTCAAAGCCCTCAAGGTGGTATAGTAGAAAAAGAAGCTGCTATTCATGTTTCAAATTTATCTTTACTTACAGGAAAAGGTGAAGCTACTCGAGTAGGTTACAGAATGGATGGTGACAATAAAGTGAGATTTTCTAAAAAATCAAATGAAGTAATTTAGTTATGGCTTACGTTGCAAGATTAAAACAAGAGTACAAGGACAGAGTTGTTACTGCTCTTACAGAAGAATTTGGTTACAAAAATGTGATGCAAGTACCTAAGCTTACTAAGATTGTTATATCTAGAGGTGTTGGTGCAGCTGTTGCTGATAAAAAACTTGTTGACCATGCAGTAGAGGAATTAACTAAAATATCTGGTCAAAAAGCTATTCATACATTATCTAAAAAAGATGTTGCATCTTTTAAATTACGTAAAGGAATGCCAATCGGCGCTATGGTCACGTTAAGAGGTGAGAATATGTATGAGTTTTTAGATCGTTTAGTAACTTCAGCTTTACCACGTGTTAGAGATTTTAACGGTATTAAGGCTACAGGTTTTGACGGTCGTGGAAATTATAACTTAGGTATTACCGAGCAAATTATCTTTCCAGAAATTGATATTGATAAAATCAACAGAATTTCAGGAATGGATATAACATTTGTAACTACAGCTGAAACTGATAAGGAAGCAAAATCGCTTTTAACAGAACTAGGATTACCTTTTAAAAAGAACTAATTATGGCTAAAGAATCAATGAAAGCCCGCGAGGTTAAGCGCGCAAAAACAGTAGCTAAATATGCAGCTAAACGTAAAGCTTTAAAAGAAGCTGGAGATTATGAGGCATTACAAAAGTTACCAAAAAACGCTTCACCAATTCGCCAACATAATCGTTGTAAGCTAACCGGACGTCCAAAAGGATATATGAGACAATTCGGAATTTCTCGTGTAATGTTCAGAGAAATGGCTAATCAAGGATTAATCCCAGGTGTTAAGAAAGCAAGCTGGTAATAAAAAAGAATTATAAATTGGTTTCAGGTTTGGTTTAGAAGAGTTCTATAACCGAAAACCGATTCCGCAAATTAATAACTATGTATACAGATCCAATAGCGGATTATCTTACTAGAGTTAGAAATGCTGTAAAAGCTAATCACAGAGTGGTTGAGATTCCAGCATCTAACTTAAAGAAAGAGATGACTAAAATATTATTCGACCAAGGATATATTTTAAGTTACAAATTTGACGACTCTACTGTACAAGGAACTATTAAAATTGCCCTTAAGTACAACAAAGAGACTAAAGAGTCAGTAATCAAAAAAATTCAACGAATCAGTACACCAGGTTTACGTAAGTATGCTGGCGCTAACGAAATGCCAAGAATCTTAAATGGTTTAGGTATTGCAATTGTTTCTACCTCTCATGGAGTAATGACAGGTAAGCAAGCGCAAAGAGAAAACGTTGGTGGTGAAGTATTGTGTTACGTTTACTAAAATCAGGAAATTATGTCAAGAATAGGTAAAAATCCAGTTTCAATTCCTGAAGGCGTAACTGTTGAAGTTAAAGACAACATAATTACTGCAAAAGGTAAATTAGGTGAGTTAACCCAAGAGTACTCAGGTATTGATATCAAAATAGAAGATGCTACTATCACATTAGAGCGTCAGTCTGAAAAGAAAGAACACAAGTCTAAGCACGGTTTATACAGAGCTTTAATCGCTAATATGATTGAAGGTGTGTCTAAAGGTTGGACAAAAGAATTAGAATTGGTTGGTGTAGGTTACAGAGCATCTAACCAAGGACAAAAATTAGATTTAGCTTTAGGTTTTTCGCATAACATCATCATTGATGTAGCTCCAGAAGTTAAAATAGAAACAATTTCTGAAAAGGGTAAAAACCCAATCGTAAAATTAACTTCTCACGACAAGCAATTGGTAGGTCAAGTAGCGGCAAAAATCCGTGGCTTCCGTAAGCCAGAACCTTACAAAGGAAAAGGTGTGAAGTTTGTTGGTGAAGAAATCAGAAGAAAAGCAGGTAAATCAGCTTAATACTAAGGTTATGGCATTAACAAAGAACGAAAGAAGACAAAGAATAAAAAGCAGAATTCGTAAGATTGTATCTGGTACTGAAGCTAGACCAAGATTATCTGTTTTTAGAAGTAATAAAGAAATTTATGCTCAAGTGGTAGATGATGTGACAGGTAAAACTATCGCTGCAGCATCTTCTAGAGATAAAGACTTAAGTGGCTCGAAAGGTAACAAATCTGAGATTGCGACTTTAGTTGGAAAATCAGTTGCTGAAAAAGCATTGAAAGCTGGTGTAGAGACTATTTCTTTTGATAGAAGTGGATACTTATACCACGGTAGAGTAAAATCATTAGCAGAAGGTGCTAGAGAAGCAGGACTTAAATTTTAAGACATTATGTATCAAAAATATAAAAACGCAGAGCTTGTAAAACCTGGAGGTTTAGATTTAAAAGATCGTTTGGTAGGCGTGCAACGTGTAACTAAAGTAACAAAAGGTGGTAGAGCTTTTGGTTTTTCTGCTATTGTTGTTGTAGGTGACGAAGCAGGTGTAGTAGGTCAAGGTTTAGGTAAATCTAAAGATGTTGCTACAGCAATTGCTAAAGCAGTAGAAGACGCTAAGAAGAATTTAGTTAGAATTCCTATTATTAAAGGAACATTACCTCACGAACAAAAAGGTAAATTTGGTGGTGCACGAGTAAATATTATACCTGCAGCTCCTGGTACTGGTGTTATTGCTGGTGGTGCTGTAAGAACAGTTCTTGAAGCCGTAGGTGTACATGATGTATTATCTAAGTCTCAAGGATCTTCAAACCCTCATAATGTAGTAAAAGCAACTTTTGATGCTTTATTACAATTGAGAGATGCAGGCGCTATTGCTAAAGAAAGAGGTATTTCACTTGAAAAAGTATTTAACGGATAATCATTAGGATAAGATGGCGAAGATTAAAGTAAAAAAAGTTAAGAGTGCAATTAACCGTACTAAAAGACAAAAGCTTACATTAGAAGCTTTAGGTCTCAAAAAAATCGGTCAAGTTGTAGAGCATGATGCCACACCAAACATCCTTGGTATGGTTAAGAAAGTTGAACATTTAGTTTCTGTAGAGGAAGCTTAAAAAATATAACTTAACAATGGATTTAAGTAATTTAAAACCTGCAGAAGGTTCAGTTAAAAGACAAGGAAAACGCGTTGGTCGTGGGCAAGGTTCTGGAAAAGGTGGTACGGCAACCCGTGGTCACAAAGGAGCAAAGTCACGTTCTGGTTATTCTAAGAAATTAGGATTCGAAGGTGGTCAAATGCCATTACAACGTCGTGTACCTAAGTTTGGTTTTACTAATATCAATAGAGTAGAATATCAAGGTGTAAACTTAGATAAACTCCAAGAGTTAGTAGAAGCAAAGAAAATTAAAGATACTGTAGATTTTGATACTCTAGTAGAATTAAGATTAGCTCGTAAAAACGAATTAGTTAAGATTTTAGGTCGTGGAGAATTAAAAGCAAAATTAACAGTTAAAGCTCATAAATTTACTGCGTCGGCTAAAGCTGCTATTGAAGCTGCTGGTGGTGAAGCTGTAACTTTATAAGATATATTAGAATGAAAATAATAGATACTTTAAAAAACGTCTGGAAAATTACAGAGCTTAAAGACAGAATAGTTTTAACTCTAGGGTTATTACTTGTTTACCGTTTTGGAGCGCAAGTAGTTTTACCAGGTATTGATGCATCTCAATTAGGCGGTTTACAAAATACTACTGATGGTGGAATTCTTGGTTTATTAAATGCTTTTACTGGTGGCGCTTTTGCAAACGCCTCTGTGTTTGCTTTAGGTATTATGCCATACATATCTGCTTCTATTGTAGTACAATTAATGGGAATTGCAATTCCTTATTTACAAAAACTACAAAAAGAGGGAGAAAGCGGGCGTAAAAAGATTAATCAAATCACACGTTGGTTAACTATTGCTATTTGTTTAGTACAAGCACCTGGTTATTTGGTAAGCTTACCAAGTTTAGGTATTCCGCAAAGTGCATTTTTATTAGGTACTGGAGGTTTATTTTATTTCTCATCTATAGTAATTTTAGTAACTGGTTGTATTTTTGCAATGTGGTTAGGTGAAAAAATTACTGACAAAGGTATTGGTAATGGAATATCACTATTAATTATGGTAGGTATTATTGCTACTTTACCACAGTCATTTTTACTCAATGCAGCATCAAGAACTGAAGGTAACGGAGGTTTTATGTTAATTCTAATAGAACTTGTAATATGGTTTTTAATTATACTAGCTTCTGTTTTATTGGTAATGGCTGTAAGAAAAGTACAAGTGCAATACGCTCGTAGAACGGCTTCTGGTGGTTATGAGAAAAACGTATTTGGGTCTCGTCAGTTTTTACCATTAAAGCTCAATGCTTCTGGTGTAATGCCTATTATCTTTGCACAAGCAATCATGTTTGTTCCTGGTTTAATCGGTGGTTCATCATGGTTAAAAGATACTGATGCTGGTCAATGGATGCAAGCTAACTTTTCTGATATCTTCGGATTTTGGTATAACTTAGTGTTTGCACTATTAATCATTGTATTTACATATTTCTATACTGCTATTACAGTTCCAACAAACAAAATGGCAGATGACTTAAAGCGTAGTGGTGGTTTTATTCCAGGTATTCGTCCAGGAAGTGAAACTTCTGAATATTTAGACAAAATAATGTCTCAAATTACCTTACCAGGTTCTATTTTCTTAGCATTAATTGCAATTTTCCCTGCATTTGTCGTTAAATTAATTGGAGTTCAACAAGGTTGGGCATTATTCTTTGGAGGTACATCATTATTAATTATGGTTGGCGTTGCAATAGACACTATGCAACAAGTAAATTCATACTTGTTAAATAAGCACTATGACGGCTTGATGAAATCAGGTAAAAATAGAAAAGCAGTAGCGCAATAAAAGATACAAAATGAATTAGTCTCAATTGGGCAAGGTATTTGTTTTAAAAAGACTAAACATTAAAAATTATTTATGGCAAAACAAGCAGCAATAGAACAAGATGGAACGATAATAGAAGCATTATCTAATGCAATGTTCCGAGTAGAATTAGAAAACGGTCACATCGTGACTGCACACATCTCTGGTAAAATGCGTATGCATTACATTAAGTTATTACCTGGAGATAAAGTAAAATTAGAAATGAGCCCTTATGATTTAACGAAGGCTCGTATAACTTATAGATACTAAGAATGCTCTGGTGGTTGAGCGTCGTCGAAATCACAAAGAGTTTTAAAATTAATTAAGATGAAAGTAAGAGCATCAGTTAAAAAGAGAAGTGCCGATTGTAAATTGGTACGAAGAAAAGGGAGACTTTACGTAATTAACAAAAAGAATCCAAGATTTAAACAAAGACAAGGATAAACACTAAAACGTTTAGTTATTAGACTGAAATGAATCTGTTCGAAATCGATTGGTTTAGGATTCTAACAACTAAAAATCGCATTGATTAAATGACTTCAGTGCAAAAACTAAAACAGATATGGCAAGAATTGCAGGTGTAGACATACCAAAACAAAAAAGAGGAGTTATCTCTTTAACTTATATCTATGGAATAGGTAGAAGTCGTGCTAAAGAAATTTTAGAAACTGCTAAAGTTGACGAAAGCACAAAAGTACAAGACTGGACAGATGATCAAATCGGAGCAATCCGTGATGCTGTTGGAACTTTCAAAATTGAAGGTGAGTTACGTTCTGAAACACAATTAAACATAAAACGTTTAATGGACATTGGATGTTACAGAGGTATCCGTCACAGAGCTGGACTTCCTTTAAGGGGTCAACGTACAAAAAACAACTCTCGTACAAGAAAAGGTAGAAGAAAAACGGTTGCTAACAAAAAGAAAGTAACTAAGTAAAAATAGTATTTAGTCTTTAGACGTTGGAAGGAATCTGTTTGAAATTTATACGGTTTAGGATTCTAGCGACTATAAACTAATCACTAAAAACTAAAAGAAAAAATGGCAAAGTCAAGTACAAAAAAACGTAAAGTAATTATTGATGCAGTCGGAGAAGCTCATATAACAGCATCTTTCAATAACATCATTGTATCTTTAACAAATAAAAAAGGTGACGTAATTTCATGGTCATCAGCTGGTAAAATGGGTTTTAGAGGTTCAAAAAAGAATACACCCTATGCTGCTCAGTTAGCTGCAGAAGATGCTGCAGGAGTTGCTAAAGAAGCTGGTTTAAAGAAAGTAAAAGCATACGTAAAAGGTCCAGGTAACGGTAGAGAATCTGCTATAAGATCCATCCACAATGCAGGTATTGAAGTAACTGAAATTATCGATGTTACACCACAGCCGCATAACGGATGTCGTCCTCCTAAAAGACGTCGTGTATAATTACAACATATAATCAGATAAATCTGATTAACTAAGACATCTTTAAGATGTTGAATATCATAAAATAAACTAATTTCGATAACTATATTGAGATTAGTTTATTTTGTGTATTTTTGCAAACCGAAAATAATAACAAGTATCAACGAGAGGTAAACGATTTAGAAGGATAAGCTTAAGACCTTAATTCTAGAATCACTCTCAAAATTAATTTAAAATGGCAAGATATACTGGTCCTAAAACTAAAATAGCTCGTAAATTTGGCGAAGCTATCTTCGGAGATGATAAAGCCTTCGAAAAACGTAATTATCCTCCAGGACAACACGGAAACAACCGTCGTCGTGGAAAAAAATCTGAATACGCAATCCAGTTAATGGAAAAGCAAAAAGCTAAGTACACCTATGGTATTTTAGAAAAGCAATTCAGAAATATGTTTAAAAGAGCAACAGCTGCACAAGGTATTACTGGTGAAGTATTATTACAATTATGTGAGTCTCGTTTAGATAACGTAGTTTACAGAATGGGCATTGCTCCAACAAGAAGCGCTGCACGTCAGTTAGTTTCTCACAGACATATTACTGTAAATGGTGAAAAGGTAAACATTCCTTCTTACCAATTAAAAGCTGGTGATGTTGTTGGTGTAAGAGAAAAATCTAAATCTTTAGAAGCAATCACTAATTCATTAGCTAATTCTAGTAATGTTTATGAGTGGATTACTTTTAACAACGATACGAAATCTGGTACTTACGTTTCTGTACCTGCACGTATTCAAATTCCTGAGAACATCAACGAACAATTTATCGTTGAACTTTACTCTAAATAATAATTAATCATATTGGTATTTGGCCAAAGGGTTTACTGGACTTCTTCAAACTTTTAAACCGCGCAACCAAATAACAATTAAAACGAAGAAAACTATGGCAATATTAAATTTTCAAAAACCAGATAAAGTAATCATGATAGATTCTAATGAATTCGATGGTAAATTCGAATTCAGACCATTAGAACCTGGATATGGTTTAACAGTTGGTAATGCCTTAAGACGAGTTTTGTTATCGTCATTAGAAGGTTTTGCTATTACATCTGTTAGAATCGAAGGTGTAGACCACGAATTCTCAACAATTTCTGGTGTAGTAGAAGACGTAACTGAAATGATTTTGAACTTAAAACAAGTAAACTTTAAGCGTCAAATTGATGAAGTTGATAACGAAACAGTTACAATATCAATTTCAGGTCAAGAGCAAATCACTGCAGGAGATTTCCAAAAATTTATCTCTGGTTTCCAAGTTTTAAATACAGATTTAGTTATCTGTAACTTAGACCCAAAAGTGAGTGTTAATATGGAAATCACTATTGAAAAAGGTAGAGGTTACGTACCAGCAGAAGAAAACAAAAAGGCTTCAGCACCAATAGGTACAATTTTTACGGATTCTATTTACACGCCAATAAAAAATGTAAAATACGGAATTGAAAACTTCCGTGTTGAGCAAAAAACGGATTACGAAAAGTTAGTTTTCGAAATTCAAACAGACGGTTCAATTCATCCAAAAGATGCATTAACTGAAGCAGCAAAAATATTAATTCACCACTTCATGTTATTCTCAGACGAGCGTATCACTTTAGAGGCGGATGAAATTGCACAGACTGAGACTTATGATGAAGAATCTCTTCACATGCGTCAGCTATTGAAAACTAAATTAGTTGATATGGATTTGTCTGTACGTGCGCTTAATTGTTTAAAAGCTGCTGAAGTAGACACTTTAGGTGACTTAGTATCTTTCAATAAAAATGATTTAATGAAATTCAGAAATTTTGGTAAGAAGTCTTTAACAGAGCTAGAAGAATTAGTGAATGTAAAAGGTCTTAACTTCGGAATGGATTTAAGCAAATATAAATTAGATAAGGACTAATAATAATTAAACTAATCATATTTTGCTCTCTAGAAACTTTTTCTAGATTTGGAAGCAAGATGATAAACAAAAAGTCATGAGACACGGAAAAAAATTCAATCATTTAGGTCGTAAAACAGCTCACAGAAAAGCAATGTTAGCTAATATGGCATGTTCTTTAATTGAGCACAAACGTATTAATACAACTGTTGCAAAAGCAAAAGCTTTGAAGCAATTTGTTGAGCCAATGATTACAAAATCTAAAGAAGATACTACACACAATAGACGTTTGGTATTTTCTAAATTAAGACAAAAAGATGTTGTAGCAGAATTGTTTAGAGACGTAGCTGCTAAAGTAGGAGATCGTCCAGGTGGTTACACAAGAATTATCAAATTAGGTAATCGTCTTGGAGATAACGCAGATATGGCAATGATTGAGTTAGTAGATTACAACGAGATTTATAACGCCGATAAAGCGCCGAAGAAGACAACTCGTAGAAGTAGACGAGGTGGAAAGAAAGCTACTACTACTCCAGTAGTAGAAACTAAAGCTACTAACGAAGAAGAATAAATGTTAATAAGCATTAATAAATATAAAGGGTAAACTATTTTAGTTTATCCTTTTTTTTTGGAATTTTGTATAACTAAAGTTTCTATATCGAAACTTAAAACACAACTCAGCGCATGAAATATAAACAAAGAAAAAAAGCCTTAATTTTACTTGCAGATGGCACAATTTTTCATGGTAAATCTATAGGTAAAGAGGGCACAGCTTTTGGCGAGGTTTGTTTTAACACAGGCACCACTGGTTACCAAGAAATTTTTACTGATCCTTCTTATTTTGGGCAACTTATGGTAACAACCAATGCTCATATTGGGAATTACGGAACAAAAAATTCTGAAAACGAATCTGACTCAGTAAAGATTGCAGGTTTGATTTGTAAGAATTTTAGCTTTGAATATTCACGTCCAGGTGGAGACAAGTCCTTAGAAACTTTCTTTGAAGAAAATAACACTTTAGCCATTTCCGATGTTGATACTAGAGCTTTGGTAAGTTATATTAGAGATAATGGCGCTATGAATGCTGTAATTACCACTGAAGTTGGTAATGTTGAAGAATTAAAAAAACAACTTGCTGAACAACCCAGCATGAATGGTTTAGAATTGGCTTCAAAAGTTTCAACCAAAGAACCTTACTTTGTCGGAGACGAAAACGCAACCTATAAAATTGCAGCCTTAGATATAGGTATAAAAAAGAATATTTTGCGCAATTTAACGCAACGCGATGCTTATGTGAAAGTATTTCCATACAATGCAAAATTTGAAGATTTAGAAGCGTTTAATCCAGATGGGTATTTCTTATCAAACGGACCTGGCGACCCAGAGCCTTTAGTAGAAGCTCAAGCTATTGCTAAAGAAGTTATCGCAAAAGATAAACCACTTTTTGGTATTTGCTTAGGGCATCAAATTATTGCTTTAGCAAATGGAATTTCAACATACAAAATGCACAACGGCCATAGAGGAATAAATCATCCTGTAAAAAATTTAATTACAGGTAAAGGAGAAATAACCTCTCAAAACCACGGTTTTGCCATCAATAGAGAAGAAACAGAAAAGCATCCAGATATTGAGATAACACACGTGCATCTTAACGACAATACGGTTGCAGGTATTAAAATGAAAAACAAAAATGTATTTTCTGTACAATACCATCCAGAAGCAAGTCCCGGACCAAACGATTCTACCTATTTGTTTGATGAGTTTATCGAACGAATAAAGAAATAAGTGATGAAAAAATGGTAACAAATCAAGCGCTTTGTTACCATTTTTCAATTACGAAAACCGTTTCGTAGCAATTTATCGTAATAATATATCAATCTCCTAATTTAAGGACTTCATTTTTGTAAATTTGACAAATGAAGCTTGCCATACTGTTCCGAGAATTCGAGATTGTATCAGCATTTCGTTCAAATAAATAATAAAATAAATATTAAAAAATATCACCCATGAGTATCATAATCAACATTCACGCCAGACAAATTTTAGACAGTAGAGGAAATCCAACCGTAGAGGTAGATGTTATTACAGAAAACGGCGTTTTAGGTCGTGCTGCTGTACCATCTGGAGCGTCGACTGGCGAGCACGAAGCTGTAGAGTTACGTGATGGTGGCGATACTTATATGGGCAAAGGTGTCTCTAAAGCAGTAAATAATGTCAATTCTATAATAGCTGAAGAACTATTAGGCGTTTCTGTTTTTGAGCAGAATGCCATTGACCAAATGATGATTGATTTAGATGGTACACCTAACAAATCTAAGTTAGGTGCCAATGCTATTTTAGGTGTGTCTTTAGCAGCCGCAAAAGCAGCAGCTAATGAACTTAATATGCCACTATACAGATACGTTGGTGGTGTTTCGGCAAATACATTGCCAGTACCAATGATGAATATCATTAACGGCGGTTCTCACTCAGATGCACCAATTGCATTTCAAGAATTTATGGTAATGCCAGTAAAGGCAAAAAACTTTACGCATGCTATGCAAATGGGAACTGAGATTTTTCATCATCTTAAGAAAGTATTACACGACAGAAATCTAAGTACTGCCGTTGGAGACGAAGGTGGTTTTGCACCAAACCTTGCTGGTGGAACTGAAGATGCTTTAGAAACTATTGCAAAAGCAGTAGCTAACGCAGGTTACAACTTAGGTGATGATGTTATGATTGCTTTAGATTGTGCTGCGGCAGAATTCTACAAAGACGGAAAGTACGATTATACCATTTTTGAAGGAGACAGCGGAAAAGTAAGAACAAGCCAAGAGCAAGCAGACTACTTAGCAGAACTGGCTTCAAAATACCCAATTATTTCTATTGAAGACGGTATGGATGAAAATGATTGGCAAGGTTGGAAGTATCTAACAGACAAAATTGGCGATAAAGTCCAATTGGTTGGTGATGATTTATTTGTAACTAATGTAGAGCGTTTAGGTAGAGGTATCTCTGAAGGAATAGCCAATTCAATTTTAATTAAAGTGAACCAAATTGGTACATTAACAGAAACCATAGCTGCTGTAAACATGGCGCATAATGCAGGTTATACCTCTGTAATGTCTCACCGTTCTGGGGAAACCGAAGATAATACCATTGCAGATTTGGCTGTAGCATTAAATACAGGGCAAATTAAAACTGGTTCAGCTTCTCGAAGCGACCGTATGGCTAAATACAATCAGTTATTACGCATTGAAGAAGAGCTTGGTAGTGTAGCATATTTTCCTCAAGAAAATGCTTTTAAACTAAACTAAGAATTAAAATTTCTTATCTTTAAATATAAGCGATTGTCTGTATTGGGCAATCGCTCTTATTTTATATAGGTTTTAAGAATACTAGAATTGTTAAAACCGTTATAAATACGCTTTCGAAATCGATGTAGATTTCGTAATTTCGTAATCCGAAAAATTTAAGAAAAAATCAACTATAGATGTCAGATAAAGCGATATTAGAGATTAATGGAGAAAAGCACGAATTCCCATTGGTTAGAGGTACAGAGAATGAGGTAGCAATAGATATTAAAGCCTTGCGAGCAGCTACAAATGGTATTATTACTATTGATCCAGGTTATAAAAATACAGGTAGCTGCGAGAGCGCTATTACATTTTTAGATGGAGAAAAGGGTGTGCTAAGATATCGTGGATATGCTATTGAAGAGTTGGCAGAAAAAGCTGATTTTTTAGAGGTGGCTTATCTTTTAATTTTTGGTGAACTTCCTAATAAATCTCAATTAGATAAGTTTCATTCTGATATTAAATCTCAGGCTGTTGTTGATGACGATGTAAAAAAGATTTTAGATGCATTTCCAAAGGCAGCTCACCCAATGGGTGTTTTATCTTCTTTAACCAGTGCTTTAACCGCATTTAATCCATCTTCCGTTAATGTAGATTCAGAAGAGGACATGTATAAGGCAATCGTTAGTATTTTAGGTAAGTTTCCTGTTCTTGTTGCATGGACAATGCGCAAAAAGAATGGTTTACCGTTAGAATATGGCGATGATAATCTAGGATATGTAGAAAACATCTTAAAGATGATGTTTAAAAACCCAAATAAGGATTACACTCAAAGTTCTATACTTGTTAACGCATTAGACAAATTATTAATTCTACATGCAGACCACGAACAAAATTGTTCGACCTCAACGGTTAGAATTACAGGTTCTTCGCACGCAGGATTATTCGCATCTTTATCTGCTGGTATTTCCGCGCTTTGGGGACCACTTCATGGTGGAGCAAATCAAGCAGTTTTAGAAATGCTTGAAGCAATTAAAGAAGATGGTGGAGATACTAAAAAATATATGGCTAAAGCTAAAGACAAAAGCGACCCTTTCCGTTTAATGGGCTTTGGTCATCGTGTTTATAAAAACTTTGACCCAAGAGCAAAAATTATTAAGGTTGCTGCAGACGAAGTATTGAGCGATTTAGGTGTTGAAGATCCAATTTTGGATATTGCTAAAGGTTTAGAAAAAGAAGCTTTAGAAGACTCATATTTTGTAGACCGTAAACTGTATCCAAATGTAGATTTCTACTCTGGAATTATTTACCGTGCTATGGGTATACCTGTAGAAATGTTTACTGTAATGTTTGCATTAGGTCGTTTACCAGGTTGGATTGCACAGTGGAAAGAAATGCGTATGCGTAAAGAACCTATTGGCCGTCCACGTCAATTATATACTGGTGAGACATTAAGGTCTTTTACACCAATAGAAAAAAGATAAAAAGTTTTAAAAAGCTTCATAAGAAATTATGGAGCTTTTTTCTGTTCAATCATGTTCTCATCTATAAATTTAGTTTTGTGAAAACTGAATATTTCATCTATGAAACTTAACATTAAAAATGAAACGTCACGCTTAAGAGCTGTGATATTAGGTACTGCAGAAAGTAACGGGCCAACTCCAAAAGTTGAAGACTGCTATGACCCAAAAAGTAGACTTCATGTTTTGGCAGGTACATATCCAAAAGAAGAGGATATGATTAAAGAAATGCAAGCGGTTGAAAACGTTTTGCTTAAGTACGACGTAACTGTTTACAGGCCAGAAATTATAAAAGATTACAATCAAATTTTTGCAAGAGATATTTCATTTGTCATTGACGACAAAATTGTTATAGCCAACATACTACCAGATAGAGATAGAGAAATAGAAGCAACAAAGTATATTTGGTCAACAGTAAAAAAAGAGAATATTATAAAATTACCAGAATCATGTCATTTTGAAGGTGGTGATATTATGCCTTGGAACGACTATATATTTGTGGGTACATACTCCGGTGAAGATTATTCAGATTTTATTACAGCCCGAACTAATACTGCTGCGGTTGAGGCGCTAAAAAAATTATTTCCTCATAAAATAGTAAAGGCTTTTGAACTTCGAAAATCGAACACAAATCCAAAAGAAAATGCGCTGCATTTAGACTGTTGTTTTCAACCGATAGGTAAAGACAAAGCCATCATTCATAAAAATGGATTTTTAGTTGAAAAAGAATACCAATGGTTGGTTGATTTCTTTGGAAAAGATAATGTTTTTGAAATTACTAAAGACGAAATGTACGATATGAATAGTAATATCTTCTCCATTTCTGAAGATGTGATTATTTCCGAGCAAAACTTTACACGTCTAAACACATGGTTACGCGAGCAGGGTTTTACAGTTGAAGAAGTGCCTTATGCTGAGATTGCTAAACAAGAAGGTTTGCTACGTTGTAGTACAATGCCTTTGATTAGAGACTAATTTCTTTAATTAACTATTTGACAAAATCTGGCCAATGTTTCATGTAAGTCACAAATTTGTCGCTTAGTCCTTCGTTGTATAAATAGTCCTTATTTACAGGAGTTTCGGTGGGTTTAAAGTTTGAGTCAGCCATTACTTTTTTAGGAAAGTTATGGTGTAAAATGGCAGAACGACCTATAGAGACAAAATCTACACCAGCATTTAAGACGTCAAATACGTCCTTGCCCGTATTAATTTTTCCTGCAACCGTCCATTTTACATCTTTATAGTCCAAATCAACAAAATGTTGAAGTAGGCTTTTATTTTGGTGTTGCGCTTCTTCGGGTTGTTTAAATACATCCCAAAGTGAGATGTCCAAAAAGTCAATATCATGCTCGTTTATCAATTGCTCACAAACGATTTTTACTTCACTTAGTTGCATACCAAAACGCTCAGGCGACAAACGTACGCCTAACAAAAAGTCTTTGCCACAAGCGGTTCTGATTCCATTAACAATTTCAAATAGTAAACGTGCACGATTCTCTAGACTACCACCATACTGGTCGTTTCGTTTATTAATCTCAGCACTCAAAAATTGGGTTAATATATAACCATGTGCACCGTGAACTTCTGCACCATCATAACCGCTCTTTTGTGCACGCACAGCTGCTGAAATAAAGTCATCTCGTAATTGGTAGACTTCTTCTAGAGATAAGCCTCTTGCATTGTGTTTTTCGATAGGCGATGGGCAAACGGGTTGCTGTCTAATTAATTCTTCGGGCGTTCGCATACCTGCATGGTGTAGTTGTACGACTGCCAAACTATCGTGTGCTTTAATGCCTGTTGCTAAACGTTGGTGACCTTCAATCTGAGCGTCATCATAAATCCCTAGTTGTCCAGGGAAACCTTTACCTATAAATTGCACATGTGATGCACAGGTCATAGTTAGACCAAAACCACCTTTGGCGCGCATGGTTAACCAATTGTATTCGTCATCAGAAAGTTTACCATCTTCATGACTTTGAGTATTGGTCATTGGTGCAAGCATGAAACGGTTTTTCATTTGCGCTCCATTTTTAAAGCGCAGTGGTGCATCTGGTAATGCCATAGTAAGTAAAAATTAAGGGTTATTTACCGTATAAAAAGTAACGATTTACCAAATCTATATATTGGCGTTTAGCTTCGTCTTCGGTGATATCTTTTACCTGAAATAGTGCATTAGTTTTAAAAGCATTAATTATTTGCTTTTTACTGCTTGGTCTGCCGTAGTCGTTTGTGGCTTTTTTGTAGTAGGCGTAGAGGCGTAATAAAAAATCAGCAGGAAAAGGATGCTGGTGGTCATTAACCCTTTTAACTGCAGCTTCAAATTCTATGTCTAATTCGCTTTGGCTCATTACATTTCCGCAATCACAGACTCGCCTCCTTTAACTTTTTGATTTAGGCTAACTTTTATATCTGCATCTAAAGGTAAAAATAAATCAACTCTTGAGCCAAATTTTATAAATCCAGAGTCTGCACCTTGTATAGCATCATCTTGAATTTTTGCATAATTAACAATACGTTTTGCTAAGGCACCAGCTATTTGTCTATAGAGTACTTTTCCGAAATTGCTGTTTTCTACAACAACCGTGGTACGTTCATTCTCTTCACTAGCTTTAGGATGCCAAGCAACTAGATATTTTCCTGGATGATATTTGCTATACGTTACTTTTCCAGAAATAGGATATCGAGTAACATGAACGTTTAAAGGCGACATAAATACAGAAACTTGTATTCGTTTTTCATTAAATACTTCTTTCTCAAAAACTTCTTCTATAACAACTACTTTACCATCAACAGGAGAAACAGCTTGGGTTTCATTTAGATTTGTAAAACGCTTAGGGTTTCTAAAAAATTGAAGAATAAGTAAAAAGAAAACAACAACAACTAGCATTAGAGTTTTACGAAGCCACTCTATATTAACGATAAAATAATCTATTGCAAATATGGCAAGCACTACAACAACTAGTGTAATGAGTATAATTTTATGTCCTTCTTTATGAAACATAGGTTAAAATTCTTAAGAATAAATAAATAAAAGGTGCTGCAAAGATAATACTATCTAATCGGTCTAACAATCCGCCATGACCCGGCATTATAACACCACTATCTTTAACTTGGGCCTGACGCTTAAATTTTGATTCAATTAAATCACCTAAAGTGCCAAAAACACTTATAATGATTGATAAAATGAGCCAACTGGTAAAACTTAAAGACGTGTCTGTAAACATGGCAATAAAATAACTTGCAACACATGCAAAAAATAAACCTCCTAAAAAACCTTCGACAGTTTTCTTAGGAGAAATGCTTGGAAAAAGCTTCTGCTTTCCAAAATTCTTTCCAACTATAAATGCAAAACTATCGTTAACCCAAACTAAAATAAAACTCCCCAAAAGTAATATTGGCGAAAATAAAGATTGATAGTTAGCAATTAGCAACATAAATACAAATCCGCTAGATAAATAAAAAGTCGTTGCAATATATCTTTTAGATTCAAACAGTGGAATTTTATTAAATGTAAATAAATCTTTAATTAAAAAGAGATTTACAAAAATAGTAATGACTAATAATATTTGAATAGCCTCACTGGTACCTGTATTAGAGCTATGTACCATACACCAATACCAGAAACCAAAATAAAGAAGTGTAAATATTATAGCTGGTATTAGTATTGAATTAAGCTTTATAAGCTTTCTAAACTCCGCTAAACTTACAAAACCGAAAATATAAAGAACAACGATTAGCGCATTTTCCCAATACATGGCTAAAATAAGCAGGGCAACATATAGTAGCCCAGAAATACCGCGGGTTAGAAGTTCTTTCATCTATAAATCTTCTAAAAGCAGGAGGTACAAGTTTTTGGAACTGCTTCCATAAGTTAAAAAGTCTTTATCTCCAGTAGTTTTAAAGTGTTTTATTGTTGTAATATTTGTAGGAATTTTAGACTTATTATTGTTTTTAATACCCTTAAGACCTTCGCCAATATTTTCTACCAATTGACTAGTGGTGGCATACACCACAAAATTAGCAGGTAATTCTTTTAGTTTTTTTTCAGCAATCTGTTTTGAGGAAATTAATAAAGAACCATCATCTGAAATTAGATGTTCACAGGTTGTAAAAAAATAGGTGCTTTCAGAAGTTTTCTTCGTTGGTGTTAAATCAAAGCCTTTAAATAAATCCTTGAGTCGATTGTCTAAAAGAAATACTTTTTTATCTACCCAATCATTTTCTTCAAGTATGTTTTCAAAACTGTTGTAAACTTCTTCGATATTTTCACAGTATAGAAATTTTCCTCCGTTAGCTTTAAAGTTTATTGTGAAGCGCTCATCAACAGGAAGTTTAATTTCGGGCATATATTTGCTACGTCCTTCATTGGGAGCTTTTTCTTCGGAATCAGGGGTTTTTCCTCCAAAAAGTTTTCTGAATAAACTCATTTACAAATACTATTGATATCTATCGTTAAGACGATTTAGTCAAATATAAAAAAACTTAAACTAACTCTAGGTTAATTTAAGTTTTTTCATAGAAAAGATATAGTGTTTATTCTTCTTCTTCTGTAGCTAAAACATTCTTTTCAAAAGGACGCTTTCCAAATATTTTTTCAAGATTATCTTTAAAAATCACTTCTTTTTCTAATAAAACATCTGCAAGTTGTGTGAGCTTGTCTTTGTTGTCTTCTAACAATTTAATAGCTCGTTGGTATTGAGTTTCTATTATATCAGAAATTTCTTTATCAATTAATTCTGCAGTTAATTCACTATAAGGCTTTGTAAACCCAGTTTGTTGTCCTGAAGAATCGTAGTAAGTAACGTTACCAACTTTATCGCTTAAACCATAAACAGTTACCATAGCTCTAGCTTGCTTTGTTACTTTTTCTAAATCACTTAATGCTCCTGTTGATATTTTATTAAAAATCACCTTTTCTGCCGCACGTCCACCCATCGTGGCACACATTTCGTCAAGCATTTGCTCAGGTCTAACTATTAAGCGTTCTTCTGGTAGGTACCATGCTGCACCTAAGGATTGGCCTCTTGGTACAATAGTTACTTTTACCAGTGGTGCAGCATGCTCAAGCATCCAACTCACAGTGGCATGACCAGCTTCGTGATAAGCGATGGCTTTCTTTTCGTCTGGTGTAATAATTTTATTTTTCTTTTCTAGTCCGCCAACAATACGGTCAACAGCATCTAAAAAATCTTGTTTGTTTACAGCTTTTTTACCTTTACGAGCTGCAATTAAAGCAGATTCGTTACAAACATTTGCAATATCAGCGCCTGAAAATCCAGGTGTTTGCTTAGCTAAAAAGTCAACATCTAATGTTTCTTCTTTTTTCAGCGGACGTAAATGTACTTCAAAGATTTCCTTACGCTCACGAACGTCAGGCAAATCAACGTAAATTTGTCTATCAAATCGTCCAGCACGCATTAAAGCACTATCTAAAACATCAGCACGGTTTGTAGCTGCTAAAACAATAACGTTAGTATTTGTACCAAAACCGTCCATTTCTGTAAGAAGTTGGTTTAGTGTGTTTTCACGCTCATCATTAGAGCCTGAAAAATTATTTTTTCCTCTTGCGCGACCGATAGCATCAATTTCATCAATAAATATGATTGCAGGAGATTTCTCTTTGGCTTGTTTAAATAAATCTCTAACTCGAGACGCACCGACACCTACAAACATTTCTACAAAGTCAGAGCCAGATAAAGAGAAAAATGGCACCTTAGCTTCACCAGCAACGGCTTTTGCTAATAGGGTTTTTCCTGTTCCTGGAGGTCCAACAAGTAAAGCGCCTTTTGGTATTTTTCCACCAAGTGAGGTATATTTTTCTGGAAATTTTAAGAAATCTACAATTTCTTGTACTTCTTCTTTAGCACCTTCTAAACCTGCAACATCTTTAAAAGAAGTTTTAGTATCTGTTTTTTCATCAAAAAGCTTGGCTTTAGATTTTCCAATATTGAAAATTTGCCCACCAGCTCCGCCACCACCGCCAGAAGACATGCGTCGCATAATGTATATCCAAACACCAATAATTAAAACAAATGGTAATAAAGACAATAAGAAGTCGCTAAAACCGCTACTTTCTATATCAGCATTTCTAGATGTTGATAGATTATTTTCAGTTATGATTTCATCAATTCTATCTTCAAAATTACCTAGGTCACCAAATTTTAAGGTGTAATTAGGAACATTTCCAGTAGGTAAAAATCCTTTTTTATTCGCAACGTCTTTGTGTACTTCTTTTTGTAAAGCTTCCTTTGTTAGATAAACACGTGCTGTTTTTGTATTACTAACAATAACAACTTCCTTTACATCACCCTGTTCTAGATAAGTAATAAATTCTGAAGTTTTTATCTCTCTGGAATTTTCAAAAGCACTGCCACCAAATATTTGAAGCCCTAGGAAAACGGCAATTATGATTCCGTATATCCAATAAGGGCTAACTTTTGGTTTTTTATTTGGTAAATTATTTTTATTTTCTTTTGCCATATTACTGCCGCAGTTGCGGAAATCTTTATTGGTTATTCTTTATAAACTTGTTTCTATTTGAGTTGTTTTTGCATCGCCCCATAAACCTTCAATATCATAATATTCTCTGATATGCTTTTGAAACACATGCACAACTACGTTAACATAGTCCATTAAAACCCACTCGGCATTATCTGTACCTTCTACATGCCAAGGTTTATCTTTAATGGATTTGCTAACTTGTTTTTGTATGGAATTTACGATGGCGTTAACTTGTGTGTTAGATGTGCCTTCGCATACTATAAAATAATCGCAAACGGTATTTTCTATTTCTCTTAAATCTAAAAGTGTAATCTCTTTTCCTTTAACGTCCTCGATAGCGCTTATTATCGTTGTAATAAGTTCATCAGCATTGCTATTTCTTTCTGTCATTAAAA
Organism: Winogradskyella litorisediminis; assembly: GCF_042675765.1. Classification (NCBI taxonomy): domain Bacteria; kingdom Pseudomonadati; phylum Bacteroidota; class Flavobacteriia; order Flavobacteriales; family Flavobacteriaceae; genus Winogradskyella; species Winogradskyella litorisediminis. The sequence goes on from NZ_JBHTJL010000016.1 coordinate 117,658, forward strand.
TGTTTTAAATTTATACAAAGTTATTACTTTTTTAGTTCTTGCTAAGCCAAATACTCATAAGAAATCTATAAAATAATACCATTGATTTAATGTATATAATCAAACTTAATGCCATCGACTCTACTAATGCTTATTTAAAGTCTTTGAGCCTTAAGCAAACACAAAAAGATTTTACCGTTGTTGTAGCAGACGAACAAAAACAGGGTCGTGGGCAAATGGGAACATCTTGGCAAGCCGAAGCATCTAAAAACCTTACGTTTAGTGTATTTAAAGAGGTTTCTAACTTAGAAATAAAAGACCAGTTTTATATAAGTATAGCAGTAGCTTTAGCGATTTCTAAAGCATTACTAGAATTACAAATACCAAAAATTAAAATTAAATGGCCTAACGACATTTTGTCAGAAAATAAAAAAATTGCTGGTATACTTATAGAAAACGTTATTAAAAATAATAAGTTATATGGTTCGGTTATTGGCGTTGGGCTTAACGTAAACCAGAAATTTTTTAACGATTTACCTAATGCTTCTTCGATGCAGCTTATCACTGGTGTTGTTTATAATAAAGACGAAGTGTTACATACTATTTTAAAACACATTGAGTATTATTTAAAAAAAGTAAATGAGCCAAATTTTACAAAACTGAAGCAAGATTACGAAGCTTTGTTATTTCGCATAAAAAAACCGTCAACTTTTAAATCTTCGACAGAACAGATATTTTCTGGTTTTATCAAAGGTATAACAGATGATGGTAAATTAGTTTTACTTCTTGAAGATGATATCGTTAAAGAATTTGATCTTAAAGAAATACAGTTATTGTACTAAACTGCCTCTGGCATATTTTTAGCTAAAGTTTCTAAAAATTTATTAATAGGACCTTTTATCATCATTGCCATCATGGCATTAAATTCGCCCTCAAAATTAAGTTTTACTTCGCTTTGATTGTCTTCTATTTCTGTAATATCGGCAGATAAAGAAAAATCTAATTTGCCGCCAGCAGCACCTAAAACAATTTTTGAATGTGGAATTTCCTCCTTTTTCTTCAATACAATTTCGGGCATTCCTTTTAAGGCAAATAAAAATTTGTCAGAGTCTAAAACTTCAAATTTACTAATGTTTTCGGGCATTAGTTTTTCAAAATTCTTTACTTCTGATAAAAACTCAAAGGTTTTTTCTGCAGATTTATCTATAGTTACTTTTGGTGATTCTAATTTCATAGTTTTTTATTTAGTCTCGGATAATCAAATAGCGTTCCATTCGCTAGGATTTGCATTCCAATTTGCTAAAATTTCTTGTTCTTTTTGAGTAATGTATTTGGTATCTAAGGCTTGTTCTAATAAATTTTCGTAATTACCTAATGTGTGTAATTCTACGTTAGCATCTTTAAAATTTTGTTTTGCCACATCAAATCCATAAGAGAATATAGCAACCATTCCTTTTACATTGACTCCGGCCGCTTCTAAAGCCTTAACGGCATTAAGGCTACTTTTTCCTGTGCTTATTAAATCTTCTACAACAACAACATTTTGTCCTTTTTCTATATAACCTTCGACTTGGTTTTGGCGACCGTGTTTTTTAGCTTCGGGTCTTACGTAAACAAATGGTAAATTTAGATAGTCTGCAACAAGAGCTCCAACACCAATGGCACCAGTAGCTACACCAGCAATGACGTCTATTTTTCCGTATTTGTCTTCAATTTGTCTTGCTAAAGTTTCTCTAACATAATTTCTAATGTGTGGATATGATAGCACAATTCTGTTGTCGCAGTAAATTGGCGATTTCCAACCGCTAGCCCAAGTAAATGGATTGTTTGGTTGTAGTTTAATGGCATTAATTTGAAGTAAAACTTCTGCCGTTTGCTTGGCGATGTCTTTATTAAAAATCATGCGGTAAAATTAACGAAAATTAAGATGACTAGTTTTTAATTTCAAAATATTTTAATCAGAGTTAAGTATTATAAAAAAAGTATACATTTACAAAAGCTAATATAAAATTTCATCTTATTAATGCATACCATATTTGTTGGAGACAAGCCCATCTATCTTACAACTAAAGTAGATAAAGAAAAAGATTTTAAGGTGTATTTATTAAAGTCGGTAAACTTGCCTAAAGTTATACGCATGCTCAATAGAACAGACGTTAAAGCTGTTTATCTTGTTGATAAAAATGAAGAAAAACTCCTTAAAAAATTTCTGAAAAAGTTACCGAACGTAGTTGCTGGTGGCGGAAAAGTATTCAATAAAAAAGGAAAAATTTTATTTATCTACCGCAACGGAAAATGGGATTTACCAAAGGGAAAAACTGAAAAAGGCGAGACTATTGAAGAAACGGCTATAAGAGAAGTTGAAGAAGAAACCAAAGTTAAAGGGCTTAAGCTTGGCGAACCATTACCAACAACGTATCACATATTTAAGCGAAATGGCAGATATAAAATAAAAATCACCTATTGGTTTGAAATGCATACCGAATCTAAAGGCAAATTAAAACCTCAGAAAAAAGAAGGTATTACCAAAGTAAAATGGAAAGGAAAAAAGAAAACCCAAAAAGCGCTTGAAAATAGCTACGCAAACATCAAATTACTAATCTAAATTATTTTAATCTGTAAATAGGATACTGCATGTGTGCTTTCTCATAATTATCAGATTGTTTGTGTAGCCAATCTAATTGGGCATACCAATTATTTGCAAAGTCTGGTTCTAGACTTTTTTTCATATTAAATTTGACTTGCAATCTTGGATTAGCTTTAAGCATGAGTTGTGCTTTGTCTTCCCAAACGTAAGGAGAAAATCCTTCTTTTTGCTGTAAAATGGTATCGAAGAAGTTCCAATTAAAAAATGAATCTGGCGCCGTTGGTTCTAAGGTTTCAAGCAAATATCTAATTCCATCTTGACTGGTGTTTACAAAATAGTCACCAGCTCTAAAACTCACATCACTTAACTTTGTTTCTGCTGAAGTATTGTAATGCAAATAATGACCTTCATATGGCGATTGCCGCGTTTTGAAATCTTTTATTATGTAGGCTTCAACTTTAATAATAGTGTCATTTTTAAGTTTGGTTAATTCAATATTATTTAGTTTTAATCGCTCAATAACATGATACATACCCTGCGGAATGATATATGCTGAAGGTATTGTAACTTGCGTTACAGGAGTAAAGTAGTTCTGATATTTTACTTGTTTTGTAAATGGTTTTGTTGCATCATATTTTAAGCGTTTTCCTCCTGTTAATGCACTTTCAATTCTATTGCCTTTAAAACCTTTAAAGCTTAATGTCGAAAATTTTGTAGTATCTATTTTCCATTCAAGTGGATAGATTTTTCCTGAAGACCATGTTTTTTGTTGTTTTTGTCTTAATTCCGAAATTTTTTCACCCTGTTCTTCGGTAATTTCAATCATACTTTTCATTAATTCATAAGTACCTTCAACACGTTGTTTGTAAGGTTTAAGCATGTGTGTTTCTACCATCATGCCTAATGTGTTAAACAATGTTGTATAGCCTGTAGAATAACGAGGCGAATCTTTAAATTGTGAAAAACCGTTTTCTGGTGTGCTGTTAAAAACGTTGACATATGGAGTTATGTCCCATTGTTTAGCTTCTAGTTTTTGCTCTAATTGCGGCATCATTTCGGTATGTAAATAATTGCCCAAAACACCACCTAGTTTGTTGTGCTGTGTAAACAAATGTGTTAGTGTATATTGGTAATCCGCACCATTACTTACATGATTGTCAATAAAGACATCTGGTTTAACGAGATGATAAATTTCAGAAAAGGTTTTAGCATTTTTGGTATCTGTTTTTATAAAGTCTCTGTTAAGGTCATAATTACGAGCATTTCCTCTAAAACCATATGCCTTTGGGCCATTTTGGTTAGTTCGCGTACCAGAATTTCGGTTTAAACTTCCGCCAACATTATAGATAGGTATGGTAACGAGAACAGTGTTTTTTGGCGCTTCAACTTTACCACTAGCAATGTCTCTGTAAAGCATCATTGTGGCGTCAATACCATCTGATTCTCCTGGATGAATACCGTTGTTAATCATTAAGATTCGGTTGTCTCTTCTTAATACTGCAAAATCAAAATCGTTTCCTTTTGGGCTAAGTGTTACAATATGCAATGGTTCTCCTGCATCTGTTTCGCCAATGGCTTCGATTTTAATCTGTTTGTATTTGTCTGCAAGTGCAGTATAATAATCGATAGTTTGTTGATATGTAGCGGTTTCTAATCCATTGCTTTTTTCGAATTGAGTTGTGAAATCAAAGTCTACAGTTTCAGAATTTTTGTTGCAAGACACAATGATTAAAAATAGAAGTACGAGTTTTTTCATAACGAATTTTGTTGATTTTCAAACTTAAGCATTTTCAAGAAGAAAAACTTTTTCATACTCATTTTTCAGACTTTAAAAATCACTAATTTTACGTCTCATTTCAAATAAAGTTATGCAACAAACTACAGATACCATATTAATGATTCGCCCTGTTAATTTTAGGATGAATGAACAAACTGCCGTCAATAATTTTTTTCAAGAAGATTTAGATTTAAAAAATGTTGAAATAAATAAAAAAGCACAACAAGAATTTGATGCTTTTGTTGAAAAACTTCGTGCTGTTGGTATTACTGTAATCGTTGAAAATGATGACGAATTAATGGATACACCAGATTCTGTTTTTCCTAACAATTGGGTAAGCTTTCACAGTAATGGAAATGTTGCAATCTATCCGATGTTTGCCGAAAACCGAAGAAAAGAAAGACGCGATGAGGTTTTTATTCGCCTTGAAAAGGAAGGGTTTAAAATTGAAAACATCTTTGATTACACTTCCGCAGAAGACGAAGGTATATTTTTAGAGGGTACTGGAAGTTTACTTTTAGACCGTGTAAATGACAAAGCCTATTGCGCACTATCACCAAGAGCCGATGAAGACTTATTTATAGAATTTTGTGAGGATTTTGAATATACGCCAGTAATTTTCACGGCAAACCAAACAGTTGATGGTGAGCGTTTACCAATTTATCATACCAATGTTATGATGTGTTTGGCAGAGAATTTTGCTGTTATTTGTTTGGACACAATTGACGATAAAAAGGAGCGAAAGCAAGTTGTAAAAAGTTTGAAGCAAGATGGAAAGGAAATCATTTCAATTACAGAAGCTCAGATGCATCAATTTGCTGGGAATATGTTGCAGTTACGAGGTAAAGACAATCAACTGTATTTAGTTATGAGTGAAGCTGCTCACAAAAGTTTAAATCCACAACAAATTGCAGCTATTGAGAAACATTGCCCAATTTTATCAAGTTCTCTTGAAACTATTGAAACTTGTGGTGGCGGAAGTGCACGTTGTATGATGGCTGAGGTGTTTTTGCCTAAAAATTAATTTAGCATATTGCTACTTACTATTTATTCTTGTAGCGCAGCTTTGGGCAACTCAATAAAGAACTTACTGCCAATATTTGGTGTACTTTCTACCCAAATTCTACCATTATTTAACTCCACTAAATCTTTACAGATGGTGAGACCAAGACCGGTGCCTTTTTCATTTTCTGTACCGATAGTTGTAAAATTCTTTTTAGCATTAAAAAGTTTTTTCTGATTTTCTTCAGAGATTCCTATTCCTGTATCTTCTACACAAATTAAAACTTTTCCGTTGTAATCCTGATTAGAAACAGTAATGACGTCGCCTTTACCAGTAAATTTTACAGCGTTTGTAATTAAATTTTGAATCACAATTTCGAGCATGCTTCGGTCGGCAAATACAAATTCTCTTCGAGATTCATCAATTAAAATTATGCCTTTGTCATTTACTTTTTTCTCAATCAAGGAAATTTTAATTTGAAACACTTCTTGTATATTGAACAACTCAGGTTTTGGTTGTAAATTTTGCATTTGCGACTTAGACCAGTTTAGTAAGTTGAACAATAATGATGATGCATTATTAGCATTCTCGCTTAATTCTGGTATTAAATCGTTAAATTCTTCTTTGCTGATTCCGCCATCTTTAAGTAAATCTAAGAATGCTTTGATTGAGGAAATTGAATCTTTTAAATCGTGAGATACAATAGAAAAAAGTTTGTCTTTTACTTGGTTGACTTCTTCAAGTTGCATGTTTTTAGCAGCCAATTTTTTGTTTTTCTTTTCAAACTGCTTTTTTTCTTTGCTGTCTTTTGACCCTTTTAGATAACTAAAAATTAATAAAGCAATTGCAAAAACAAGTGCTGCAATTAAACTATAAATAAGTAAGGTATTCTTTTTTGACTGTTGCGGTTCAGTATCAATTAAAGTGTCTTTATTAACTTTTTGTTCTGGAGATATTAATGGAGTTTCAATGGTTTTTGGCTCTGTAATCTCGCGAGTAGGTATTGCCTTTTCAGCAAGTTTTTGCTGGTCTAACTTTTCCTTAAGCGCAAAATATTGCTTTTGCCAATTGTAGGCATCTTCAAAAAAGTTTCGTTTTTCGTCTAAATCTCTGTTGAGTTTTAAATTATAAAGAAGCTCCTCATCATTTTTTAGTTTTCGAGCTAGCTCGTTAGCTTGGTAAAGTTGGTTTTCTGCAAGTTTTAATCGCCTGTTTCTCGTGTTTAAGTCGGCGTATGCGTTCAGAGATTTTAAAATTCCAGATTCGTCATTATTGGCTTTGCTATAATCTAATCCTTCTCTTAAATAGTCGGATGCTTTGTCTAATTGGTCAATCGCTAAGTAAGATTTACCAAGGCTAGTCATAATTTCGCCTCGTAAATTTTTATCTTCTTCCTTATCAAGAAGTTTAAGCATACGCTCATAACTATCTATGGATAGGCGATAATCTTTTTTGATTGCATAAAGTTGACCTAGATTTTTTAGGGTGTTTTTCATCCCTTTCATATCATCTAGCTCTTCTCTAACGCTAAGTGCTTTTTTATTATAAAGCAAAGCTTCTTCTAATTTGTTTGTATTAAAATAAGCTTTTGCTAAACTATTGTAAGCTTTGCTAAGTTCTTCTTTAAGGTCTTTTTCTTCAAAAATTGAAATTGCAGATAAAGAGTTTTGAAGACCTTTTGTATAATTACCTCGTTCAATTTCTATGACGCCAAGGCTATTATTTACTTTGGCTAAACCAAGTGTGTCTTTTGAGTTGTAGAAATAATCTCGAGCTAATTCAAAATTGCTTACAGCTTTATTTTGTTGATTTTGAGCGTCATAAATTAAGGCTTGTATATAAGAGGTTTCGGCCAGGCCTTTGGTGTAATTCAAAGACTTTGACAACTCTGAAGTCTGTGCAATAAACAATGTCGCTTTATTATAATCTTGTAGCTTGTAAAGCTCATTTATGAGCAGCAACGATGTCTCAACTTTTGTCGAGTCCTGATTTTGATATGCTAAACGCACGGTAAGGCTATCTATCTTTGCATTTTGGGCAAAGCTAAAAATAGCTGACAGGCAGATGGCATAAATAAAAAGTTGCTTCATAAAGCAGTGACTATAACGCACAGATTTATAATTTTTTTGGCCAACTTTCTGAGAGGGATTGGAAAGAGTTTTCTTTAGTTAATTACAACTTAAGATTTATAATAGCTTACTCAAAAATCACCAAATACTATTTAACTCGCTAATTTTTGGGATTTAAAACCAAAAAATCAGACGAAGTGACGTTTCGTTTTTTATTAATTTTTATTATTTCGATTAACGGTAAAATTTTCGGCAGAAATACACTTTTATCGATGAAATGCATTTTTACATAATAATCTGATTATCAGTAATTAAGTTTAATTTGTTATTCTGTTAATTCAAATATACTGTCATTTTATAAAAGTAATCATATATACCTTTTTTAAAGTTAATAAAATAATAAAAGGCCTATCTTTGCCGGTGGTTAAATAGACAAAAAAACTAATTATGAATCTTCAGGATATCTTAGAGCAAAACGTTAAACTAGCTGTAAAAAAACTTTTTTCAGCAGATTTAGAAACTGTAGAATTTCAAGCAACTCGGAAAGAATTTGCTGGCGATATTACGGTTGTGGTTTTTCCAATGTTACGCGTTGTAAAAGGTAATCCTGCTGTTATTGGAGAGCAGATTGGTAAATATTTGGTTGATAATGTAGATTTAGTTTCTGGTTTTAATGTGGTTAAAGGGTTTTTAAATGTTGAAATCAGCGACACATATTATCTCAATTTTTTCAACTCAATTTTAGATAAAAATACCTATGGTTTCTCAGATAAAATAGAAGATAAAGCCATTATGGTAGAGTATTCTTCGCCAAACACTAACAAACCTTTGCATCTAGGTCACATTCGTAACGTTTTGCTAGGTTATAGTGTTTCAGAAATCTTAAAGGCTTCAGGTAAAAAAGTATATAAAACTCAGATTATTAATGACCGTGGTATTCATATTTGTAAAAGTATGTTAGCGTGGACACGTTTTGCTCCAAACGGTAGTGATGGGCTAAAAGAAACACCAAAAACGACTTTTAACGAAGACTTAAAAAAAGGCGATAAGTTAGTTGGAAAGTATTATGTGGAGTTTGATAAAGCTTATAAGTCTGAAATTGAAGATTTAAAAGTTCAAGGTCAATCTGAAGAGGATGCCAAAAAGAATGCCCCAATCCTTCTTGAAGCTCAAGAAATGCTTCGTAAATGGGAAGCTGGCGATGAAGCCGTTGTTTCACTTTGGAAAAAGATGAACGGTTGGGTTTATGATGGTTTTGAAGCGACTTACAAAAATATAGGTGTAGATTTTGATAAATATTATTACGAAAGCGATACATATTTATTAGGCAAAGAATTTATTACCGAAGGTCTAAAAACTGGCGTTTTTTTTAAGAAAGAAGATGGTTCAGTTTGGTGTGATTTAACTGACGATGGACTTGACGAAAAGATAGTTCTTCGTAGCGATGGCACTGCGGTTTATATGACACAAGACATTGGTACTGCCATTCAGCGAATTAAAGATTATCCAGATGTTGGTGGTATGGTTTATACTGTTGGTAATGAGCAAGATTATCACTTTCAAGTGCTGTTTTTAATCTTGAAAAAGTTAGGTTTTGAATGGGCAAAAAACCTCTTTCATTTAAGTTACGGTATGGTAGATTTACCTAGCGGAAAAATGAAGAGTAGAGAAGGTACCGTTGTTGATGCCGATGATTTAATAAAAGAAATGGCAGATACTGCCGAGGAAATTTCAAATGAACTTGGTAAGCTTGAAGGGTATTCTGAAGACGAGAAAAAATCACTGTACAAAATTATTGGTTTAGGAGCGCTTAAATATTACATCTTAAAAGTTGACCCAAAAAAACGCATACTTTTTGATCCGAAAGAATCTATAGATTTTCAAGGCAACACAGGGCCATTTATTCAATATACGTATGCAAGAATTCAGTCGATTTTAAGAAAAGCAAACACAAATTATCAAGTTTCATTAAATTCAGTCGACATGTCTCTCCACGAAAAAGAAAAACAACTTTTGAAACAATTAGAGCAGTTTCCTTTTATTGTGCAAAATTCTGCAGCACAACATAGTCCGGCTTTAGTGGCTAATTACACATACGAGTTGGTAAAAGATTTTAATTCATTTTACCAAAATGTATCCATATTAGGGGCAGATTCTGAAACCGAAAAATCATTTAGAGTTGCTTTGTCTAAAAAAGTTGGTGAAACTATAAAAAATGCATTTAACGTTTTAGGTATTGATGTCCCAGAACGTATGTAGGTTTAAAAGTAGTTTAAAACTGCCCTTTGTATTTTAATGCTTGCTTAATGTGGGCCAAATGATGGTTGCTATGCCATGCATAGGTTCCTATGGTTTCGGCCAAAGTAAAACTTTGTCCATGTTCTGGGTGAATAAACGTTCGTTTTAAATCGTCTTCAGTAAAATTACGAAGTAAAGTATCAAGTTTGTGATGCACACCTTTAAGTATTTGAATTGCTGAATTGATATCATCTTCATAGTCAACTAAAGTTGCCCAACGGTCTTCAAAATATGGACGGATAGTTGGCGTATCTTCTGTAAGTGCTAATTTAAATCTTACAATGCTATTAATATGGCTATCAGCACAATGATGTACAACTTGTTTTATCGTCCAACCTTCAGGTCTGTAATTATAATTTAGCTCAACTTCGTTGAGGTTTTTTGTAATGTCTTCAATTGATTTTGGAAAAGCTTCAATATCTGAAATCCAATTTTTTAAATTAGATTTTGAAATTGTTTTTGGAGCAGAAAAGGTTCCTATTGGATATTTCAACGCTTTAAGTTGTGATGCTGTCATTAAGATTATAATTGAAGAATATTTTAATAAATCTAATCAAAAAAATAAGAGACTACCTGTGATGATAGTCTCTTATCGATTTTTAACTAATAAAATCTAATTAAGAATCAGTTGGTTTTGCAGGAGAAGCAGCTACTGCTAATCCGTAAATCACCAATCCAAAACCTATTTTGTTTACAGCATCTCCGATATTGTATATTACATCCATGTTGAAAGCGCCATTTAAACCGTCATACCAACCTGGAGTTCCAGCCATATATCCTAATGGATAAATTGCCCAACCAACAAGAACAAACCAGCATAATGTTTTGTGTGCTTTTAAAACTGCTCCACCTGCTTGTACAGCTAATTTTTTTGCCTGCCCTAACCAAATATCATAGACAATTACGAAATAAGCTAAACCAGATATTAAGCCCCAAATTTGAGCGTTATCTCTATCTACAGCTTCTCCAAAATATCCAGTGACTAACATCACAACTGATAAAAAGATAAGTCGCCACATTAAAGACTTCTTAGCTCCAGCTACTTTTAAGATTAAATAAAATTCAACACACATAAGCGGTACTGTGAGAACCCAATCTACATATCTAAAAAATGTAGGGGATTCTTCAAAAGCAGCCCAATAATCTCTCATATACCAGTAATGCACTGCTGCAATAAAAGTAATGAGACCAGATACTAGGATTGAAGTTCGCCATTTTTTATCAAAACTTCCCATTGATAAAAAGAAAAAGGCCGAAGCCGCCATCATCGCCATACATCCTACAAAGAATGTAAACCCAACGTAATCATCGGTGGCAATTTGTTTTAAATCGCCCAGCATAAAGAGTAAATTGTTCATAATAATTATAGATTAGTTATTTTGTTTAAGTAAATTTACAAAATGATAAACATAAAATGTTTAACATTTAACATAATATTTTAAACAAAATTTAAATTTGACGTGTTATTTTGAAAAATATTCAAAATTTTAATATTGTAATTACATTTCTTAGCCTTTGGTTAGCCGTATTTTTAAATACAGTAGCTGAAAGTTACTTGGCTTGTTTTTTTATTCTAACTGTAGGACTTCTGCACGGTTCAAATGACATTAAAATAATTAGAACTGTTTTAAAAAATAAGAAGCTTAGTTTTTATAGGACACTTACAATATATGTATCCATAGTTCTATTAGGAATTTTGCTTTTTTTCTTTGTGCCAGCTGTGACATTAATGTTATTTGTTTTAGTTAGCGGGTATCATTTTGGAGAGCAACATTTTCATGATTTACCTATAAAATCTAAAATTATAAAAACACTGCTTTTTACTAGTTATGGTTGTACTATAGTATTTTTGCTACTCTATACTAATGCTGTTGAAAGTATTGAAATTATTCATCAAATAACCGAAATATATATAACGAAACTTATTCTTAAAATTTCTTTTTTTGCTAGTTTGGGATTGTTTATGCTGCTGTTTGGTTTCAACTATAAAAAGTTTAAAAGTCCAATTAGAGAACTTTTCTATTTAGTTGTATTTTTTATTGTATTTAAAACAGCATCATTGTTATGGGCTTTCGCCATTTATTTTGTTATATGGCATTCGTTACCATCAGTAATTCACCAAATCTCATATCTGTCAAAAGAAGTAAATAAAACGACGATTTTAAACTATTTAAAATCATCATTCATTTATTGGTTTGTGTCTGTTGTTGGTCTTTTTATCCTATTACTATTTTTAGTGAAAGAGCAAGATTTATTTTATGGTGTCTTTTTTTCTTTTTTAGCTGCTATTACTTTTCCTCATATTTTTGTTATGACAAAAATTTTTAAACATTAAAATTTTAATCTAAAACTAAAATTTGGGTTAAAACCTAAGGCTGATTCATTATTTTGCACAATCGGTTCGGTTCCATTTCTGGTAAAAAATCTATTTATGGTGTTGTCTTCATCAAATACATTTAAAATAGAAAAACCAACTTCTCCATTGACGTTTTTAGCCACTTCAAAATTATAATTTGCCGAAATATCTAAGCGCATATAATCCTCTATACGTTCATCGTTTGGTGATTTATAAAGTATGGTGCCCGAATTAAATTGATTTTCAGAAGGCTCAGTAAAAGGTCTTCCAGAATGCCAATTTAAACCCGCTGAAATTTTTAAATTATCTAAAACATAAGCCGATGAAATATTAATAACATGTTGAATGTCTATATTATTTGGAAATTCTTCATTGTTATTTAAACTTTGAAACCGATAGTTGTTTTTACTAAATGAATAACTAAACCACGTGCTAAAATTTTTAAATTGTTTGTTGAATAAAAAGTCTATGCCTTTAATGGCATAATCGCCATCAGCGTTTACAAACTGAAATTGATTTTGAAACCCTTGCGATTCTGCACTAATACCTGATACCTTTTTAGTATAAGCCTCAGCACTAACCAGTAAGCCATTGTTTTTATAGTTGATGCCCACGGAAAATTGGTTACTTTTTAAAATTGGAACATCATTACCATTTGATAACTGCCAGCGACGCTTTTCTATACCAAAAAAATCTTGTTGTAAATCTATAAACTGAGTAATACTTTGGCTTTTGATCTCACCTAAAATTTCAAACTTAAAGTAGGATAAAAATTTCTGAGAAAAACTAAAGCGAGGCTCAAAAAGTAATGCATCTAATTTGCCAATATAATTTCCTCTTAATCCTACGCGACCATAAGTGTTTTTTGAAACAGAAGTAAATTCAGCTTCACCGTAAACGCCATGGGTTGATAAAACATTTCGCTCAAATCTTCTAAAATTAGGATTACTTACATCTTCTAAATCAGATACGCTAATGTCGTTAAACTGATAACCATAATTTATGCTTAAATGGTTATCAACAGATTTAAGAAAATTTGCCCTCAGACCAAAATCATTAACTACATTTTCTTGTGTTAAGCTTTGATTGGATTGATTAATGACATTGCTACCAAATAACTGATAATTCGAAAAATAAATTTGTGTGTTAAATTCTGTGCTTTTGTTTATTCTTCGGTCATAAGTTACATTAGCGGCGTAGCTTTTTTGACTTAAATTACTTGTAGTACCTTGGTTAAAATCATCATTTGCACTGTAATCTAATTGATTAAAAATGGTAATTGCATTTACGCGTAATTTTGATTTTTTATCAATATCATACAAAAATTTTAAGCTTGCATCGTAAAAGAAAAAGCTTTCATTTTGTTGTAGTTGCTGTTGTGGTGAATTGTTATTTGAAAGTTGCGAATTATTAAAAATTCGTTCTAAATAATTATCGTAAGTTGGCGTTAAAAGCGCGTCTGTATATGAACGACGTGCAGACACCTGTAAGCCCATTTTGTCTGATAGTTTAAATGAGGAATAACCATCTACACTTAACAGATTAAAACCAGCTCCGGATTTTGTTTTTTCGGTAATATTGTCATCGTTATTAATACTAATTAAGCTTGAAACGCCAGAACCATATTTAGTACGTGTACCATTTAAAGAGACATTTACATTTTGAGTTAAATATGGATTAAATGCAGATATAAGTCCAAAAAAATGACCAGTTTGGTACATTCTAATTCCTTCATAAAGAATTAAATTTTGGTCATTTGTACCACCACGAATATTAATATTAGAAATGCGTTCGTCAACACTTGTAATTCCTGGTAGCGTTTGGATGGTTTGTAAAATATCGGGTTCGCTCAAACCAGGTAAAATTCCAAATTTTTGAGGCGAAATTTCAATAGTACCGTCAATAGATTTTGAAATTCCTTTGGTTAAATAATTTTGGACAAAAACTTCATCAAGACGCTGCAGTTTAACATTAGACAAGTCATTGGTTTTTGGTTTTTCTAAAGCAATAAACCGTTCGTTGAGAACATTAAATATTAGGCCTGTTTTTTTGCTGATATCATCTAAAGTTTGCTGTAATGTAAAATTTTGATTTGGAGGTAAAATGCTAATAGTTTCTATTGTTTCATCAGCAAAAGATATCCTAACATTAAAAGTTTCTTCAACAGATTTTAAGATGGTTTTTAATGGTATTTTAGCTTTATTAGATTGCGAAAAGCAACACATAGAAAATCCTACGATAAAATATAGTATGTTTCTTTTGAAGCTATTCACCTTTAAAAACAATAACATTGTTACGTTTAGTGTAACTGATACCTAAAGGTAAGGTTATTGATTTTAAAGCCAAATCAAGGTTTTTGTGAGTAAAACTTCCTGTGAAATTTTGATTGGTATCAATAGCTTTACTGTCGATTTTAATCTTGTACTGACGTTTTAGTTCAGCTAATACATATTTTAATTTCGTGCTGTTAAAACTACTTTCTTCGTCTAGCCAACTTGGTTTTGTTAGTAATTCCTTTTCGAGATTTGTGTTGGTGTCCGAAAAAACAAATCGTTCGCCAGGTTTTAATTTTAAAGTTTTTGTTTTGTGCGTAACGGCAACCAAGCCTTCAAAGCAAGTTACTTCAAAATAGTTTTCTCTTTGTTTTACGTTAAATTCTGTACCCAAAACTGCAACTTTACCTGCTGAGGTAACAACTTCAAATTTAGAACCTTTGGAAACCTTAAAATAAGCTTCTCCATAAAGCGAAACCTCTCGCTCGTCTTCCCAAGTTTTTTTGTTAAAACTTAAACTCGAAGCAGCATTTAAAACAACATTAGATTCATCTGGTAATGTAATAATTTCGGTTTGGGCAATTTTCGTAGAGAATTCGGTTTCTTGATTTGATGTAAAATAAAACACGCTAAATCCAATAAGTAATACAGCTGCAATTCTAAGCAATGGTTTTAGGACAGATGATTTTTTCTGTGTTTTAAGTTTGGTTTTTAATTCAATAAATTCTTCTTCAGAGTTGTATGATGGAGCTTTATAACCTTCTGTGGCTCTGGAAAGTTTAGTCAAAACTTCATAATCCTCTAAAGCCTCAAAAGCGTTTTGCTCTTCGGTATTAAGATTATGGTCTAGCCATTTTTTTATGAGTTCTTCTCTTTCCATTGTTGTATTATTACTTATATAACAGTTTAGTTGGTTTTTTTCCTACCATTTCAAAAATTTCAATTTTCTACTTCAATCCTTTGCTTTCTTACGATTACTAAATTTCTTCAATTTCTTCTCTTAATTTTTTTAACGCACCGTAGATACGTTTTTCCACAGCTTTAGTAGATATATCTAGTAGCGCTGCAATTTCCTTAAAGCGTTTACCTTCAGCCCGATTCATTAAAAAAGCAACACGCTGCGCTTCGGTAAGCTTGTTTAAAGCATTTTGTAATTTTTGGTTGTATTGTTTCTCTTCAAGTACAAATTCAGGAGATTCGTTTGTACTTAATTTTTGTGGTAGTTTTTGATGTTTTAAAACCACTTTTTGATGTGCAACTGCGTTAAGCATTAAGTTGTTGGCAGTTGTAAATAAAAAGCTCTTAGCCTTTTCTGGTGGTACTTTTTTACAATTATCCCACAATTTTATAAAGGCGTCTTGTACCTTATCTTTTGGGTTAAGGTAATCACCAAATTTGTAATATAAAAAGTCGTGCAAATTTTTAGAATGCTTTCTAAATAACGCACTATAAACGTGTTCTGCACAACTATTTTCGTTTAAGTTTTTTGGCATGAGTTAATTTGGTTGAGTTAAATGTATAAAATTTTTTTTGAGGTAGGAGTTTTTCAATTTCGATTGTTTTATAATAAATCGCTTAAACCAATTGATTATGAAAACCTACTTTAAACATTCAATTTTAATCCTTTTAATTTCACTCTTTTTTGCCTCATGTCAGGACGAAGCTGTGCAGCTCAATCTACCAAATGCTGTAGAAACTATAACTGCAAACTCGGCATTGTCTAACCTAATGTTACGTACCTCTGCTAATACAACTTCAGATGATGATGTGCTCGATAATACGAGTTGTTTTTCGGTAGAATTACCAGTAACTGTAACTATCGGAAACATTACCATTACGATAGAGAATGAAGATGGTTTAGATGAACTCGAAGAACTATTAGAAAGTTTTGAAGGCGAAATCCCTGAATTTGTATTCCCTATTACGATAGTTTCAGCAGATTTTACAGAAACTGTTATCGAAAATCAAGCACAACTCGAAGCTATTATTGAAAGCTGTATTGAGCTAAATTCAATCGATTGTATCGATTTTGTTTATCCTATTTCATTTTCAGAATTTAATACTGACTTTGTTATAATAAACACTGTTACCATAAATTCTAACGCCGAATTATATCCGTATTTAGATAGTTTGGAAGATGACGATGCTAATTTAGTAGCGCTAAATTTTCCTTTAACGCTTCAGTACGCTAATGGGGAAACTCTTGAGGTCAATTCTAATGTTGAATTATCTGATGCCATCGTTGCAGCTTCAGAAGCTTGTGACGATGATGATGAAGACGATTGTGATGTTGATGAGGTAAGATTATCTCTTAAAGAATGTCGTTGGAAAATTGAAGCGTATTCAAGTTTTCCTGAATTTGAAGATTTACAATTTGAGTTTAATGATGACTTTTCATTCGGAATTGTATTTACTGACGGAACAGTTTTAACCGATGATTACACTTGGGAAATCGCACAAACCGATAATGGCTTAATCGTTACCATTAATGCAAACTTTGAGGATATTGGAGGCGAATGGCTTGTGGTAGAGTGTGTCGATGACGAATTATATCTTATCAAAGGTAACCAAACCATGGTTATTGAGAAACATTGCGAAGGTGACCTCGATTGTGACGCCGAAGATTTATCTAACGAATTGGTAGAGTGTTACTGGTTTGCAGGTACAAGTTTGTTAGATACAACAAATAATTTATTTCTCTTTTTTGAAGATGGAACGGTTAAAGTTAATATAGACAACGATTTAGTAGTTATTGGTCAGTGGAATATTGGAGTAGAAGGTAATAGTTTAACTTTAGTATTAAACTTAACTGGAGATTACGAACCACTTTCAGGAGTTTGGGAAGTTACAGATTGTCACGATGGATTTTTCGGATTAGAAAAAGATGGTACAGTTCTTCATCTAGAACAAGATTGTTTTGATAATACAAACCCTTTTGAATGCTATCCTTCTAACGGTGTTACTTTAGAAAAATGCGATGATGATACAGACGGTTTTGCCACTTTTAATATGTATGAAGCTGTGCCAAATTGTAATGTAAATGTACCTGTTCAAATTGGTTTTTATCTTTCAAGTTCTGGGGCAGAAAACAATACCGATGAGTTACAGAATGCAACGGCTTATACAAACACTACTAATCCACAAACGGTTTTTGTAAAAGTAGCCTTGTTTAATAACCCTTCAGAATTTATGATTTATCCTGTGGAGTTAATTGTAAACAATTGTAATGAGCCAAGCCCTTTTGAGTGTTTTGGAAACATAACCTTTGAAATAGAAGAATGTGCAAACGATGCTGGCGAAGCATCTTTCAATCTTGATGCAGGAACTATAGAAACCATTACATGTGGTGTGTCATTTGCTCACTCATTTCATTTTAGTGAGGCTGATGCCCAAAATAATAATTCGCCAATACTAAATTCTACAAATTACTTATCTGTTTCAGGAACAGTATATTTAAGAATTGATGATTTGAATAATGAATTTCAAGTTTATGAAGTTTTCCTAAATGCAATAGATTGTAATCTTTTTCAATGCTTCGAAAGCTTTGATGCGGTTTTAGAACAATGCGACGACAACAATGATGGTGTCGAAGTTTTTAATCTTCCAATTGCATATGATAATTGTACGCCAACAGCAGATGTGGTAAGCTATCACAACACTTTAAGCGACGCGGAGGCAAACTTAAACGCAATTTCAAATCCTGAAGATTATACTTCAACTAATTTAATTGAAACTATATATGTTAGAGTAGAAATTCAAGGGCAAGTCCAAGTTTTTGAGTTGCTTATTAAAATTATAGACTGTACAAATACAGACTGTACCGAAGGAGACGTTGATGGAATATTAAGCGAATGCGTATGGAAGGTAACAGAGTTTAATGGAGATGACCACTTAATAACTTACAGATTAACATTTAATGCCAATCAAGAATTAATTATTACAAATACTGAAAATGACCAAACCGTTAATGCAACGTGGTCAACTTCAACAAATACTTCAGGAAATGTAGACGTTACTTTTGATGGCGTAAACGCAGCTAACATTCAAGCCATAAGTGGAGTTTGGACTATTGTTGAGTGTACAGCTAGTCAACTTATTTTCCATAAAGACGATGAGCAAATGACTTTAGATAGAATTTGTGAATAGATTTTTTAAAACGAAAAAGAAAAATACCGCTTACAGTTTTAGTTTTAGTTCGAAGAGAGTCACTTTTTAAGTGGCTCTTTTTGTTTTTAGTTGTTTAAAAAAGGAGAAGAAACACCTTCGATTATCGTTCGTAAATTCTTAAATTTGCCACTTATTAAATTTGATGGCTATTCCCAAAAGCTATTGGGATAAACTCAAAACTGAATACAAAAAGAACATGTTCAATAATTTAAGTGATAAGTTAGATAAAGCGTTACACGTATTAAAAGGTCACGGTAGTATTACAGAAGTAAATGTCGCCGAAACTTTAAAAGAAGTAAGACGTGCGCTTTTAGATGCCGATGTTAACTTTAAAATTGCCAAGCAATTTACCAATACTGTTAAAGAAAAAGCTTTAGGGCAAAACGTATTAACTACGCTTCAGCCTGGACAATTAATGGTTAAAATTGTTAAGGATGAGCTTACAGAATTAATGGGTGGCGATGCCGAAGGTTTAAATCTTTCCGGCGCACCAAGCGTTATTTTAATGTCTGGTTTGCAAGGTTCTGGTAAAACGACGTTTTCTGGTAAACTTGCTAATTATTTAAAAAATAAAAAAACAAAAAAACCTTTATTGGTGGCTTGTGATGTGTATCGTCCTGCTGCAATAGACCAATTACATGTAGTTGGAGAGCAAATTGGTGTTGAGGTTTTTAGTGATAGAGGTAACACTGACCCAGTAGCGATTTCGCAAGCCGGTATTGCACACGCAAAAGCTAACGGACATAATGTGGTAATTATCGATACTGCAGGTCGTTTGGCTGTCGATGAGGCGATGATGACAGAAATCTCTAACATTCATAAAGCCATTCAGCCACAAGAAACCTTGTTTGTTGTAGATTCTATGACAGGTCAAGATGCTGTAAACACAGCAAAAGCGTTTAATGATGTTTTAAATTTTGATGGTGTAATTCTTACAAAATTAGATGGTGATACCCGCGGTGGTGCGGCGATTTCAATTAAATCTGTCGTTAACAAACCAATTAAGTTTATTGGTACTGGCGAAAAGATGGAAGCTATTGATGTCTTCTATCCATCACGTATGGCAGACAGAATATTGGGAATGGGAGATGTTGTTTCTCTTGTGGAGCGTGCTCAAGAGCAGTTCGATGAACAAGAAGCACGAAAACTCCAGAAGAAGATTGCCAAAAACCAGTTTGGGTTTGATGATTTCTTAAAGCAGATTCAGCAAATCAAAAAAATGGGTAACATGAAAGACTTAATTGGCATGATACCTGGCGCTGGCAAGATGATGAAAGATGTAGATATTGATGACGATGCATTTAAGGGTATTGAAGCTATTATACATTCTATGACGCCAGATGAGCGCTCTAATCCAAGTTTGATGAATGCAAGTCGTAAAAAACGAATAGCTAAAGGCTCTGGTACTTCAGTACAAGAAGTAAATCAGCTATTAAAGCAATTTACGCAAATGAGTAAAATGATGAAGATGATGCAAGGCGGCGGCGGAAAACGTATGATGCAAATGATGAAAAATATGCCACGTTAATACAATTCCTACAAAAACCAACAACAACACAACAACATGACAATTTTAGACGGAAGAAAAACCAGTAACGACATAAAAAACGAAATCAAGGCCGAGGTTGACAAAATGAAAGCCGATGGCGAAAAAGTACCACATTTAGCCGCAGTTATTGTTGGAAATGATGGTGCTAGTTTAACTTATGTTGGCAGTAAAGTTCGTGCCTGCGAACGTGTTGGTTTTGAATCTACAATGGTTCGTATGTCTAACACAACTAGTGAGATTGAACTTCTCGATAAAATTGAAGATTTAAATAATGATGATGATATCGACGGATTTATTATTCAATTGCCGTTACCGCCACAAATAAATACGCAAAAGGTACTCATGGCTGTAAATCCAGATAAAGATGTAGATGGATTTCATCCTATGAATTTTGGAAAAATGGCATTAGATATGTCAACATTTATTCCAGCAACACCATTTGGTATTTTAGAATTGTTAGACCGTTACGGCGTAGAGACAAAAGGGAAACATACAGTTGTGATTGGACGTTCGCATATCGTTGGTCGTCCGATGAGTATTTTGATGGGTCGTAAGGGTTTTCCTGGAAATTCAACGGTGACATTGACACATAGTCACACAAAAAATATTACACAGATTACTTCACAAGCAGATATTATTATTTCGGCATTAGGTGTTCCTAAATTTTTAAAAGCCGAAATGGTAAAAGATGACGCCATTATTATTGATGTAGGAATTACGCGTGTACCAGACGATTCTGAAAAAGGCTACTACATCACAGGTGACGTAGATTTTGAAAACGTTAGTAAAAAAGCTAGTTTTATTACGCCAGTTCCTGGTGGTGTTGGTCCAATGACTATTGCTATGTTGCTTAAAAATACGTTGTTAGCTAGAGAGCAACATAGAAAGCACAATAGATAATTTTAGATAATGTTACAGCCGTTACTTTCTGTCATCAACAATCCAGTTACGATAGGAAGTTTACCGCATATCATTCCAATTTTATTAGCAGTAGCTTTTGCTGTACTTTTCATTAGATTTTCAAAACAAAAGTTAGCATTACTTCAGCAACAAAAAACGATTCATCTTTTTGCATGTCTTGTTTCACTTATAGTATTCAGTTATCATCTTTTTCTAATTGCCAAAGGAACTTATAATTTTAGAACAGATTTGCCATTGTATCTCTGTAGTCTATTAGCACTCGTTTGCCCTATTTTCACCCATTATCGTAGCTATTGGATGTTCGAAATCTTACTGTTTTGGATAATTGGCGGAACACTTCAAGGTGTAATTACTCCAGATATTTCAGGCGGTTTTCCGAGTTTCGATTATTTTAGATATTGGACGGTTCATCTCGGATTACTCATTATTATTTTCTATTTCATTTTTGTTTTTAAAATGAAACCTAGATTAAAAAGTGTTTTTAAATCATTTTTCGCATTACAGGTTTATGTGGTAATTATGATGATTTTAAATTACCTGCTTAATGCCAACTATTTTTATCTTAATCAAAAACCAAAATCAGCATCTTTATTAGATTATTTTGGCGATTGGCCCTATTATATTCTGATTGGTCAGTTGATAGTTATTCCTCTATTTTTATTGATTTATTTACCTTTTAAGCTTAGAAATAGAATGAATAATTTAAAATAATTTTAAAAGAAAAGCCAGTAGAACATTTGTCCACTGGCTCTTTGCTTTTAAATATTTTCAGGTTTTATTCCCAAGTCATTTTATTTAACCAATATCTATTCCCGTTGGTTGCAACAAAATAAATAAGGTTGTAGTTGTCAACCGCTTTTAATGATTTTGGCACTAAATACGATGTTGATGTACTCGTGTTATCTTTATATTTTGTGGGTAATGTGTTGTAGGTTGTCTTTTCGGCATTGTCATAAAAACCTGCCACTGTAAATGTAGATTTGTTATAAAATAACTTAACACCGCCATTCATTGGTAAAGCAGCTACTGATGCGCGTTCGCTTTGTGCATTTTTAAAAGTGTTAGCATTGTTCAAAACGTTCATTTCCTTTAAAGTACCGTTGGTGTTTAAATGAATAATTGCTGTTGGTCCATGCGTGTACATGTAATCTAACTCTGTAGAATTACCTTCTTTAAACTTGCTGCTATAGGTTTGTTTTTCTCCGACAATGAATAAATCATCACCAAAAACGTGCGTAAATACAGGCGTAACACTAGCCAAATCTTTTACTGGTTTACCATCGACCATAAATTTGTGTTGACCAATAATTTTAGAATCGTTGATGCTGTATAAAAACACTCCCGAAGTTTCATTACCTTCATCAGAAGTGTTTTTAACATAAGGTACTTTGCCTTCATAATAAAAACCTGCCAATAAATTATCTGTACCAACATTAACTAAGGTTGTATTTCTAACAAAGAAATTCGGCGTAGAAATCAACGTTTCAGTTTTGTTATCGCCATTAATAGTTACTAAAGTTGAAGTGGCTTTTTTAGTACTATACTTGTGACGTTTTACCAAATGTACTGTACCATCATTTGCTACATGTACATCTTGGTTGTGTGCGCGTTCGCTATCTAAACCAATAGTATGTGTCGCGTTCCATTGCTCATCAAGATTTGTGTTAAAAACCCAAACCTTTACTTTTTCTTGGGTTTTCTTAACGAAAGGCATATTCGCCAAAACCACAATTTGTTGTTTGTTTTCTGATACATTTACTTCAACTTGTCCAGATTTTGAATACGATTCAATTGGGTAACTCGCAATGATTTTTAATTCTGAAACTGCGTTACTTTCCAAATTATAAACCTGAGCATAAATATTTCTAATACCTTGCTTTTTGCTCATTGAGTTAGATATAAAAATCAAATCCTTTTCAAGCTCAATGACTTTATCTAAATCTGCAGCACGTTGTTCTAACTTTGGTAAATTGAAACGTATTGTGCCAGCTTGTTGAAGCTGTTGGTCATATTTAGTGATTGTAATTTCTTTCTGATTATCAAGAAATACGTTTTTTAAATAACTGTAAGTCGAAAATCCGTAAGGCGTTGCAAACACAACCTCAGTTACTTCGTTTTCGTGGTTTTTTTCAAACTGCGTACTCGATTCAATTTTAAATTCTTGTGCGAATCCAATACTGAAACTCAGTGCCAATAAAAACGTAAAGAAGTTTTTCATTATAATTTATATATCTGAGTTTCTAAATTAGCTAATCGTGTTTCTTCACTAGAACTTAAATCTAAATCAATGCGCTTGTCTTGTAAAGCAGATAAAGTAGCTTCAGCCTTTTCTTTCTGTCCTAACTGTGTCTGAATAGTTAAAAGGTTGAAGAAAATAGATTTAGCAATATCAGCATTATATGTTGCCTTTTTATCTGAATAATCTACCTTTTCTAATTCGGCTTGCCAAAGCGCTTCTGCTTTTTCAATTTCGGCAATTGCTGCATTTCTTCGGTCAACAGATGTGTTTTTTGTCATTTTTCTTAATGCTGAAATCGCAGTAATTTTCGCTTTTTCTAAACCGTCGTATTCACGTTTTTTGTTTTTAGGAAACTCAATCGAGATCGATTTTTGTACTGGTGTATAACCATAATTTTCATTAATATACTTTTCAATTTCAGCTAAAGTCTTATTCACGTTATCTTTTTCGTAACGGTTTAAATTAATCGTGTTTGAAGATGATGCGGTTAAAAACTTAGACTCGTCGCCAAAAACTTTTTCTGAAATAATTCCATTAGATGTAGAAATAGATAAAGTAGTTGGTTGCTTGTAAAAAGTTTGTCCAGCATTTTCTTGAAACTCCATTTTACTCATATTAATGGTAAATGTCACACCTTCGCCTTTATCAAAACCATTTAGTTTAATATTATCTTCCAATGCTTCTTTGTCAAAAATTAAGTAATCTGCCAAACGAGGTTCTTGATATTGTGGTTTGCGAGGTTCAACATACGTTGGTTTTGCAGGTGTTTTTAAAACTGGTTTTTTGCCTTGATCTGTTAATGCTAAACGCTCTAAAAGCGAAAGTGATTTAAAATGCTTCATTTCGCTTTCGTAATTTTCTTTTGCTTGGGCAACTTCGGCATCGTGATTATCCAATTTTGATTGAAAATCTATTTTGCTTTGCTTTAGTACATTTTGGTATTCAGCTTTTTCAGCTTCAAAATCTTTTAATGATTGTGCTTTAACATCATCAACTGTCATTGTGTACGGAATATTTACAATAACATCGTAGCTTTTTATAGAAGCATCGAGCTTTTCTTTTGGCTCAATAATATTAAAATAGGTAATTTTTTCTTCTAAAATTCGCTGACCAAAAACATTGATAGTTAGCAGTAAAAATAGAATATGTAAGTAAAATTTCATATTTAAAAATTTTCAGCAAAAATAATTTTTAAAATGAAAAATATGGGTAATTCCTTAAATATTATACGCTTACTTAGCAAAAAGCTGGCTTAAATCTTTAAAAGCTTTAAATTCTAAAGCATTGCCACTTGGGTCTTTAAAGAACATAGTAGCTTGTTCGCCAACTAAACCTTCAAAGCGTATATACGGTTCTATAATAAAATTAATACCTTTTGATTTCAATAGCTTAGAAAATTCTTGAAACTTTTCCCAAGGTAGAACCACGCCAAAATGAGGAACTGGTACGGCCTTGCCATCAACAGCATTAGTCGGCGCTTCTGGTTTTTGCTCATCACTTAGGTGAATAACTAATTGATGTCCAAAAAAATTATAATCGACCCAATGGCTGCTGCTTCTGCCTTCTTCAAGGTTTAAGATGTTGGTATAGAAATTTCTGCACAATTCTAAATCATGTACAGGAATTGCCAAATGAAAAGGTGATAAAGTACTCATTAATTATTTCTTTTTTTGTGTTGTTTGGCATCAAACGTTTTTTTACTTTCACTAATAAGGTTACTCAATTCTTTAAATTCTTCATTTGTTAATTCGCGATATTTTCCAAGTGGAACATCCAAGTGAATATTCATTATTCGGATGCGCTTAAGAGTTTGAACTTCATAATTCAAATAATCACACATTCTACGAATTTGACGGTTTAAACCTTGTGTTAATATAATACTGAAGGTGAATTTGTCAATACGTTTTACCTTACATTTTTTGGTGCGTTGTCCTAATTCTTCAATGTAAATTCCGCCAGCCATACGCTCAATAAAAGTTTGAGAAATTGGCTTGTCAACGGTAACCACATATTCTTTTTCGTGATTATTACTGGCACGAAGAATTTTATTTACGATATCTCCATCATCTGTAAGAAGAATTAATCCTTCACTGGGTTTATCTAAACGACCGATAGGGAAAATACGCTTGTGATAGCCAATAAAGTCGATAATATTATCTTTTTCAACACGTGTATCTGTAGTGCAAACGATACCTACAGGTTTGTTAAAGGCCAAATAGGTAAAGGCTTGTTTGCGTTCGCCAATAACTTCGCCATCTACTTTAACTACGTCGCCTTCGGCAACTTTGGTTCCCATTTCTGGAACCACGTCATTAATTGTTACACGACCAGCATCGATAAGTTTATCGGCAGCGCGGCGTGAGCAATAACCAGCTTCGCTTAGAAATTTGTTGAGACGTGTTAAGTTTTCTGACATATAGCAAAAATACAATAAAGATTAGGCTTTAATAAATTCAATTATTTGAGGAATTGTTGACTCGCCTCTTAAACCATGACCTTGGCCTTTTGTAGTAATTAAATTTCCGTTTTTGTAATGTTTTTGAAAAAGAAGTGCATCTTCATAAGGAATTATTTTATCATTTTTATCATGAATGATAAGCGTTTCTACATCTAAATCTTCGATAAATTTTGCAGCCGAAAAATAATCGGTAGTCATCCCAAAGCGTTCTTCAACCAACTTATCCATAGTTTTAGAAATTCGGTTGTTATAACCCATCATATCTTTATATCTGCCAAAAACACCAACAAAATGAGCAGGTGCGCCCAAACTCACGAGCTTTTTTACGCTTGGTAAATCATTCTGAAACAAACAAAAAATACTTGCCATACCGCCAACAGAGTGGCCGATTAATACGTCTGGATTGTAAATTTTTGCAACTTCATTAATACAATTTGAATACAACACAGCATTAAATAATTTACCGTCAGAAAAACCGTGCGCAGGTGCATCTAGAGCAATAATGTTATAATTTTCATCTTTCAGTTTTTCTAAAATATAAGACCAACGCGAGGCGTTACTTTCCCAACCGTGAGCTAAAAGCACTGTTTTTCCTTTGCCTTTCCAATGGTAAACAGCGATGCTTAAATCTTGATAAGAAATTGTATTTTTTTTGGCATCTTTGATAAAGCTTTCTTGTTCTAAAGAATAACGCCCTTTTCTTGGTGTAGAAAACAATTTTAAAGCTTTGTTTGAAGCATATCTTGCCGAAATGTAGCTTGCTGCATTAAGTGTGTTTCCTATAGATTTTATAATGAAATTACTCATATTTACTCGGCTTCGCGATTTACCGCTTCCATAGAAAATGCTGGTAAGCAAATGGCTAAATATTCGCAAGGTTCTGTAAACGGATTACTGTACTGAAGCCTTGTGTTTTTATCTACTTTGATAGATTGACCAGCTTCTAAAACAATTGTTTCGCCATCAATGATAAATTGTTTTTTTCCTTTTATGATGAAGGTGTACTCATCAAATTCTGGGGTCTGAAACGGCTCAGACCAACCAGCTGGCGCAACCATGTGCGCAATACTGATTTCAGAATTTCCGTCTGTGGCGTTACCAAAATGTTCTTTTATGATTTTGCCGTCAGTTGTTGGAACAATAAATGGCGAATTTTGAATTTTATATTTTTTAGACATTGTAAAATTTTAATATATTCTGTCACATTGAGCGCAGTCGAAATGCTAAGAAGAATTATTTTTCAAAAATACTTAATAAATACATCAACTTGGGTCGAATCTGAGATTTGAGTCGAATCAATTTTAACTCCAAAATTAAATCTCTTCTTTAACTTTTTTTTGTCAATTATAAAGCTAGATTTTATGGCATCAACTTCTAGATAAAGTGCATTCAATTCGTTTTTAATTTCTGAAATTTTATAAGCATTTTTAATATCGATGTAGTAGCTGTTATTAGAAATACCTTCTGCAGTTTTATAACGGCTATCCAAAAGTTTTATATAGTCGATTTTCGCCATAGAATCCAGGGCATCTGTTGGGTAAATACTCAACAAATGATTGCCGTTTTTCTCGAAAATTTCAATAGCATTTAAGCCACCAATAAAGCTGTCGTCTTCTTTATAATTGACAATAGAATCGTTTTTAAATATAAATTTTAAATCTTTTACTAATGTTGAATCGGTGACCAAACCCACATTTTGGCTATTTACTTCAAATAACTTTGAGTCTTCTTTTTTTGAAGCATCACAATTTATTAAAAGAAAAAACAGGAGTAAAACGTTTAAAGATTTCATTAAGGAGTTAACGCATCATCTTGGTTAAAATTCCGAGAACGCTTCTAATTACTGTCGGACTCGTCAATACTTTTAATAATGGGTTTTGTTTGGTTGAACGTCGTCGGCTTGTAGTTGCTTTTCGTTTTGATTCTGCTTCTTTAAGCTTCGCTTTTTCTTCAGCAGCTTTTGCTTTTGCCTCTTCGGCTTCAGCTTGCTTAATCTTTTCATTAAGCATTTCGTAAGCACTTTCGCGGTCAATCTCTTTGTTGTACTTCTTTGCTAATTGAGAGTTTGACAACAATTGGCTCAATTCTCGGTCCGTTAAAATATCCATTCGGCTCATTGGCGCTCGCATCATGGTAGCTGCCAATGGCGTTGGTTTTCCTTTTTCGTCTAAGGCAGAAACTAAGGCTTCGCCAATTCCTAATGAGGTTAAAACTTCAGCGGTATCGTAATAATCGGTATCTGGATAATTTTGTGCTGTGAGCTTAATTGCTTTTCTATCTTTAGCGGTGAATGCACGTAAGGCATGCTGTACTTTTAATCCTAATTGACCGAGCACTTCTTCAGGAACATCGGTTGGATTTTGAGTCACAAAATACAATCCAACACCTTTACTTCTAATCAGTTTTACAATACTTTCAATCTGATTTAAGAGTGCATCAGAAGCTTCATTAAAAATCAAATGCGCTTCATCAATAAACATAATAAGTTCCGGTCTTCCGCTATCTCCTTGTTCTGGAAATGTCGAATATATTTCAGCCAACAAACTCAACATAAAAGTTGAAAATAACTTTGGTTTATCTTGGATATCCGTCAAGCGAATAATATTAATATAACCACGACCATTCTCGTCAATACGTTGCAAATCTGCCGTATCAAAAGAGGTTTCTCCGAAGAATAAATCGCCACCTTGTTGTTCAATTTCAATCAGTTTTCTTAAGATTGCTCCAGTTGAAGCAGTTGAAATTCGTCCATAAGCTTCTTCAAATTCCTTCTTGCCTTCGCCTGTGGCATATTGTAGAATTTTTTTGAAATCTTTGATATCTAAAAGTGGCAGTTGATTGTCGTCACAATATTTAAAAATCACTGAGATAATTCCTGCTTGCGTTTCGGTAACATCGAGAATTCTTGAGATTAAAACTGGGCCAAATTCACTAATTGTAGCACGAAGACGCACACCATCTTGCTCTGAAAGTGTCATAATTTCCACTGGAAATTTTTTAGCATCAAACGGTAAACCTATCTTTTCGTGACGCTCATCAATTTTTGGATGTCCAGGACTTGGTTGTGCTAATCCACTTAAATCGCCTTTAATATCCATGAGTAACACGGGAATTCCTTTTTCGGATAAATTTTCGGCAAGAACCTGGAGCGTCTTTGTTTTTCCTGTGCCAGTAGCACCAGCAATTAAACCGTGACGGTTCATGGTTTTTAACGGAACATTTACAAAGGCATTGGTCATGGTTTCGCCGTCTAGCATTGCTGCGCCAAGGGTAATGTAGTCGCCTTTAAAGGTATTGCCATCGTTTATGTGTTTAATAAAAGTGTCTTTATTGCTCATTCTCTCAAAATTTTTATAAAAATACTGTAATTTTAATCAAGTTAAAAACATCAAAATCATGTCAAAATATATTTCTGTTTTATGTCTCTTTATTATGATTTTGAATTTTTCTTGTAACGATTCAAAATCCGAAATACTTTTTCATAAGTCTCATGAACCAAGTCGCGCTAATGTGCCATTTAGTGATGCTGTAGAAACCAAAGATTTACTCTTTTTAACTGGGCAAATAGGTAAAGACCACAAAGCCGGTAAATTAGTTGAAGGTGGAATTGAAGCCGAAACAAAACAAGTGATTTTAAATATAGAAGATGTACTGAAGCAGCATAATTTATCTTTAGACGATGTGGTAAAATGTACAGTCATTTTGAAGGATATTGAAGATTTTAAAGTATTCAATTCAGTTTACACACAATACTTTACTAAGAAACCCGCACGAACGACTTTTGCTGCTGGCGGATTGGCTGGTGGCGCAAGTATTGAGATTGATGTGATTGCAGCTAAATAGTTTGCAGTCAAAGTCACAGTTTACAGTTCACGATTTACTGTTTCCTGCAACTGAAAACTAAGAACTAATCAATATATTTGCACGCTATGACGAGAAGAGAACGACAAGAATTAATAGATAAGGGTTTGCTTTTACCTTTGATGGAAGAGTTTTACACCATACAGGGTGAAGGTTATCACAAAGGCACTGCTGCGTATTTTGTTCGTATTGGCGGTTGTGATGTAGGATGTCATTGGTGCGACGTTAAAGAAAGTTGGTTAGCCGAATTGCATCCTCCAACAGAAACCGATAAAATTGTTGAAAATGCTGTAAAGTATAGCAATACCATTGTGGTTACTGGTGGTGAGCCTTTGATGTGGGATATGAATCCGCTAACAGCAAAGTTAAAAGCTAAAGGTGTGCAAACACACATTGAAACGTCTGGTGCATATAAATTAAGCGGTGATTGGGATTGGATTTGTTTGTCACCAAAAAAGAACAAATTGCCTACAGAAGAAGTACTTGCGAAGGCTCATGAGCTAAAATGTATTATCTATAACAAAGACGATTTTAGATTTGCCGAAGAGCAAGCCGAAAAAGTCAATGACAAATGTTTTTTGTATCTTCAACCGGAGTGGAGCAAGCGCGATAAGATGATGCCACAGATTGTAGATTATGTTATGGCGAATCCTAAATGGAAAGTGTCGCTCCAAACACATAAGTATTTAAACATTCCATAAAATCAAAAATCCCCCATTTTATGAATTTTACAGGTATTATTAATTTAAGAAACGAGGAATGGAAACAAATAATTTTTAATGAAGAAGATGATATTTTATCTAGTGAAAATTATTTTATTTCTAATTATGGAAGGCTTATAAAATTTAAAGAAGAAACTCCAGTTCTTGTAAAGGCTTACTTTCTAAACGGATATCCTCATATTAAAGTAAAAACAAATACAACAACTATTTATCGAGGTTACAAAAAAAGAAAGTATAAAGGCTATTATTTACATAAGTTAGTTGCAACCTTTTTTTTAGAACCTTTAGAAAATCAAACTTTTGTTATTCACTTAGATTATAACAAACTTAATAATGAGATTTCTAATCTCAAATGGGCGACTAAGCGCGAAAAAGAAATACATCAATCGAAAAATCCAATTTTTATAAAAGCCCTAAAAAACAGATCTCGGGATTATGCCAAGCTCACCGAAAACAATGTGCGTTTAATAAAAAAGATGTTGAACAACCCTAATCGTAAAACACGTTTAAGAATTATTGCCAAACAATTTGGAGTTAGTACAATGCAATTACAGCGAATTAAAACGGGCGAAAATTGGAGCGATATACCTTCTTTGTAATGATTGTTATAAATAAAAAAAATCTGATTGAAACTAAATTCAACCAGATTTTTTATAAGTGTTATTTCGAAGTATTAATTTTTTTGCAAGCGAAACATTTGTTTAAAAGGCACCGCAACTCTTACTTTATCCCAACCCATGTGTAAATGAACACCATCGTCAGAAGGTTCAAAAGCCATAGAAAAAGCTTCAAGAGATTCGTCGCCCATTGTTGCAGGAACTTTAATGCTTGCAACTTTATTTTCTTCTTTGTAACCAGAAGCACCCCAATTATTTACATCAGAGCTTACAATGACTTCCCATTCTTTTTCACCTGGAATTGTAAATAATGAGTAAGTTCCAGCAACTAAAGTTTTACCGTTAAGAGACATATCTGTATTTAAAATAAGTTTTGTTGCCTCATTTGCGCCTGTTCTCCAAACTTTTCCAAAAGGTGCTAGTTCTTTTCCAACAGTTCTGCCATTTAGTTGCGGTCGGCTGTAGTAAACAACAGCTAATTGTTTACTGCCACGACCAATTGAAGCAGCATCCATTGGGCTTTTGTCTAATCCTCT
This sequence comes from Winogradskyella litorisediminis, assembly GCF_042675765.1. NCBI lineage: Bacteria > Pseudomonadati > Bacteroidota > Flavobacteriia > Flavobacteriales > Flavobacteriaceae > Winogradskyella > Winogradskyella litorisediminis. The sequence continues at coordinate 149,070 of NZ_JBHTJL010000016.1, forward strand.
AAATTTTTGTGCATCTACATTAAACGAGACTAACATCATAAATGCGAATGCGATAGTTGTAAATAATTTTAAATTTTTCATAAGTGATACGTAGTTTTTAGTAATGTAAAAGTAATTGGTTATATAGTGTAGTCGTCGTAAAGAATTATTAAAATTTACATATTGATAGTAAACAAACGTCAATTGGGTAACTTTAATTTCATATTGTTTTAAATTGATGTATTTTTTGTTTTAAATTGAAATACAATTATCGCTTTAGGTTTAATAAATGAAAGTTTAAATCCATATTTGTATCAAATTAATACTTAAAATAAATTATTATGTGCGGAATTGTATGCGCCTTTGATATAAAGCAAAAAACAGATGACCTAAGACCACAGGTTTTAGAAATGTCAAAAACCATTAGACATCGTGGTCCAGATTGGAGCGGAATTTATAGTGACGATAAAGTAATTATGGCACACGAGCGTTTGGCAATAGTTGATCCAGCATCAGGAAAACAGCCGCTTTTCAGTTCGGATGAAAAACTAATTTTAGCTGCAAATGGCGAAATCTATAATCATAGAGAGTTACGTGCACAATTTCCAGATTACAAGTTTCAAACTGAAAGTGATTGTGAAGTTATCTTAGCATTATACAAAGAAAAAGGTCATGATTTTGTTGATGATATGAATGGTATTTTCGGTTTCGCTATTTATGATGTTGAAAAAGACGAATATTTTATAGCTCGTGACCACATGGGAATTATTCCATTATATATGGGTTGGGATAAAGACGGAACGTTTTATGTCGCTTCAGAATTAAAAGCTTTAGAAGGTGTTTGTACAAAAATTGAATTGTTTCCTCCAGGACATTACATGAGTAGCTCTGATGGAAAATTAGTAAAATGGTATAAGCGTGATTGGGCGGAATATGAAGCTGTAAAAGACAACGAAACTAGTATTGCAGAAGTAAAGCAAGCGCTTGAAGATGCTGTTCATAGACAATTAATGAGTGACGTGCCTTATGGCGTATTATTATCAGGTGGATTAGATTCTTCAGTGACTTCTGCCATTGCAAAAAAATATTCTGAAAAACGTATCGAAGCAGACGATAAAGAAAAAGCATGGTGGCCACAATTACACAGTTTTTCTGTTGGTTTAGAAGGTTCTCCAGATTTAGCCGCGGCACAAAAAGTAGCTGACCATATTGGGACTGTTCATCACGAAATTAAATTTACGATTCAGGAAGGATTAGACGCGATAAAAGATGTTATTTATAATATTGAAACGTATGATATTACCACAATCCGTTCTAGCACGCCAATGTATTTAATGGCACGTGTTATAAAATCTATGGGAATAAAAATGGTATTGTCTGGTGAAGGCGCAGACGAAATCTTTGGCGGTTATTTATACTTCCATAAGGCACCAAACGCGCAAGAATTTCATGAAGAAACCGTACGTAAATTAGACAAATTACATATGTACGATTGTCTTCGTGCTAACAAAAGTTTAATGGCTTGGGGAATCGAAGGTCGTGTACCATTCTTAGACAAAGAGTTTATGGATGTTGCGATGCGCATTAACCCTAAAGATAAAATGATTAATGGCGAACGCATGGAGAAATGGTTGATTCGTAAAGCATTTGAAGATATGTTACCTGAAAGTGTAGCTTGGAGACAAAAGGAACAATTTAGTGATGGTGTTGGTTACAGCTGGATTGATACCTTGAAAGAAATCGTAGATAAAGAAGTCACAGACGAGCAATTAGCAAATGCTAAGTTTAGATTCCCAATAAACACACCGTTAAATAAAGAGGAGTTTTACTACCGTTCCATTTTTGAAGAACATTTCCCGAGTGATGCAGCGGCTTTAAGCGTTCCACAAGAAGCAAGTGTAGCCTGTAGTACAGCGATTGCCTTAGAATGGGATGAAGCCTTTAAAAATATGAACGAACCTTCTGGTAGAGCTATTGCAAATGTGCATGATGATTCGTATTAAGAAATACTTTTCAAGTGATTTTTAGCAGAAATTCTCTATAAATATTAATTAATGTAATTCAAAAATCTCGCTTCTGCGGGATTTTTTTGTAATTCAATTTTAAGACAAATAAAAAAACTGACAAAATTTAATTTAAGGTAGTTTTTAAGCGATTTAAGACACTTTTAGTTAATTAACAAATGTTGATAATTTTTAATCAAATTCAACAAAAAGCTTTAAAACACCTAGTTAATTTCTTAACTTTGATAGTACTCAAAATGGGCGCAAAAGCGTCTTTTTTTATGTAGATTAAATATTACAAAAAAAGAATTTTGAGAGCAATATGAATGTCGGTTCGAGCGCAGTCGAGAACTTCCTTTTATAATAAATTAAAAGAACTAAATCTTATTCAAAATAATATGAGCGAAAAAAAAGAAAGCTTTAACGAACACGGTTATTCAGCAGACAGCATTCAGGCTTTAGAAGGCATGGAACACGTGCGTATGCGTCCATCGATGTATATTGGCGACGTTGGTGTTAGAGGTTTACACCACTTGGTTTACGAGGTTGTAGACAACTCTATTGATGAGGCTTTAGCAGGTCATTGTGATAATATTACAGTAACTATAAACGAGGATAATTCTATCACTACGGAAGATGACGGTCGTGGAATTCCTGTAGGTTTACACAAAAAAGAAGGTGTATCTGCACTCGAGGTCGTCATGACCAAAATTGGTGCTGGTGGTAAGTTTGATAAGGATTCCTATAAAGTTTCTGGTGGACTTCACGGTGTTGGTGTAAGTTGTGTTAACGCATTATCTGAGCACTTAAAAGCCACAGTATTTAGAGAAGGTAAAGTTTACGAGCAAGAGTACGAGCGCGGAAAAGCGATGTATCCTGTAAAAACTACTGGTGATACTGATAAAAGAGGTACTACGGTTACCTTTAAACCAGACCCAACAATATTTACCCAAACTTTAGAGTACAACTATGATACTTTGGCAAGTCGTATGCGAGAATTGGCGTACCTTAATAGAGGAATTACAATACATTTAGTAGATAGACGTCACAAAAAAGAGGATGGTTCCTTTGAAGGTGAAACATTCCATTCTGAAGAAGGATTAAAAGAATTTGTAAAGTTCTTAGATGGCAATCGTGAACCGTTGATGAAAAACGTCATTGCCTTTGAGGGCGAGAAAAATGGCGTGCCGGTTGAGGTAGCAATGATTTACAACACGTCTTATGCTGAAAATCTTCACTCTTACGTAAACAATATTAATACGCACGAAGGTGGAACACATTTATCTGGTTTTCGCCGTGGATTAACACATACATTAAAAAAGTATGCGGATGGTTCTGGGATGTTAGATAAGTTGAAATTTGATATTGCCGGTGATGATTTCCGTGAAGGATTAACAGCAATTGTATCTGTAAAAGTACAAGAACCTCAGTTTGAAGGTCAGACAAAAACAAAATTAGGTAACAGAGAAGTTTCGGCTTCCGTTTCTCAAGCGGTTTCAGAAATGCTAACGGATTATTTGGAAGAGAATCCTGATGATGCAAAAACGATTGTTCAAAAGGTGATTTTGGCCGCACAAGCACGTCACGCCGCACAAAAAGCGCGTGAAATGGTGCAGCGTAAAACCGTAATGAGCATTGGTGGTTTACCTGGTAAATTGTCTGATTGTTCTGAGCAAGATCCTGCAAAATGCGAAGTATTCCTAGTTGAGGGAGATTCGGCAGGTGGAACTGCAAAGCAAGGTCGTGATAGAGCATTTCAAGCGATTTTGCCATTAAGAGGTAAGATTCTCAATGTTGAAAAAGCCATGCAACATAAAGTTTTCGAGAATGAAGAAATCAAAAACATATTTACGGCGCTTGGTGTAACTATTGGAACAGAAGAAGACCCAAGAGCATTAAATCTTTCAAAATTAAGATACCATAAAGTGGTTATTATGTGTGATGCCGATATTGATGGTTCTCACATTGCGACACTTATCTTAACCTTCTTTTTTAGATACATGAAAGAATTAGTAGAAAATGGTCACATTTATATTGCAACACCACCGTTGTATTTGATTAAAAAAGGTGCCAAAAAGCAATATGCATGGTCAGATAAAGAACGTGATGGTATAATAGAAGATTTTGGTGATGGTGCTAAAATACAACGATATAAAGGTCTTGGTGAGATGAACGCAGAGCAACTTTGGGATACTACCATGAATCCTGAATTTAGAACTATGCGTTTAGTGCAAATTGATAATGGTGTAGAGGCAGACCGAATTTTCTCTATGTTAATGGGTGATGAGGTTCCGCCACGTCGTGAATTCATTGAGAAAAACGCTATTTACGCAAATATTGATGCGTAAATAATTTAAGCTTAAGTGTTTTAAAAAGTGTCCAAATCTTGGGCACTTTTTTATTTGTTTAAAACCGAAGGATTTGTTTTTGCGTAAATAAAAGTAACCATAAAAAAATGAAATGAGTTAAAATTAAGATCATGAAAATTTTAATTTTACACCACTAACCAAATCAATTTATATCAAAATGAAAAAAATTTTAATATTAACAACTCTTGGCTTATCGCTTTTTACAGCAAAAGCCCAAAACGATATTGATGCGCTTTTAGCCGCTGGTGTTGATGACGCTCAGCGTTTTACAAACGATTATCTTGCACCTGGTACTAACGCTTTAATGCATAGCATGAATGCCAATTGGTTTAACTCAGGAAAGGTGAAACCACTTTTAGGTTTCGAAATTTCTGTTATTGCCAACGCATCTTTAGCAAACGATGACTCAAAGCAATTCGCATTAAATACTGCAGATTATAACAACGTGCAATTTGTTCAAGGCGGACCAATACAAAATGTAGCAACAATTCTTGGAGATAATGACCCAGCAATTTTTGTGGAAGTAGAATATGATGACCCAATTTTTGGAAATCAAACCACGCAAATAGAATTGCCAACGGGTATCGGCGATGCCAGTGCAAATTTGGTGCCTTCAGCTTTTGTGCAAGGCTCATTAGGTTTAGGAAGCGGTTTAGAAGTAAAATTACGCTACGTTCCAGAATATGAAACCGATGACTATAGTATTGGTTTATATGGTGCAGGACTTCAATTTGAGTTGACTGAATTACTACCAGCTGAAAAAGTGTGGCCAGTGTCAATTTCAGGGTTAGTGGCATATACAAATTTATCTGGTTCTTACGATTTAACAGAATCTTCTGGTATTGCTGGTGATAACCAACGTGTAGAAAATGAAACAAGTACATGGTTATTTCAAGCAATCGCTTCCACCAAATTGCCTGTTATCAATTTTTATGGCGGAATTGGGTACATCAAAGGAACGTCTGATTCTGATTTATTAGGAAATTATGTAGTATCCGATGGCGTGGTATCATCACAAACAATAACAGACCCTTTTTCAGTCTCTAGTGAAATTTCTGCCATTAGAGGAACAGTTGGTACAAAACTAAAACTTGGTTTTTTTAGACTTAATGCCGAATATCATATATCAGAATTTAATGCATTTTCAGTCGGTATCAATTTCGGATTCAGATAAAAACTAGGATAAAACAAAGAAAACGCATTCAGTTTTGTTAAATAAAAATTAATTTAAGGCTTTACAATCTTAATACTGTGGTTAAAACATGGCAATTAAGAGGTAAAGTCTTAAATTTGCACTTTCAAAAATTAATAATTCAAAATAATAAAATATGAAAGTTACTGTAGTAGGCGCAGGTGCCGTAGGTGCTAGTTGTGCCGAGTATATCGCAATTAAAAATTTTGCTTCCGAAGTCGTTTTATTAGACATAAAAGAAGGTTATGCCGAAGGGAAAGCCATGGATTTAATGCAAACCGCTTCATTAAACGGTTTTGATACCAAAATTGTTGGAAGTACAAGCGATTATTCTAAAACTGCAAACAGTGACATTTGTGTAATTACGTCTGGTATTCCTCGTAAACCAGGAATGACGCGCGAAGAATTAATTGGTATCAACGCTGGTATTGTAAAATCTGTTTCGGCAAGTTTAGTAGAACATTCGCCAAACACTATTTTAATTGTGGTAAGTAACCCAATGGATACAATGACCTATTTGGTGCATAAAACAACAGATTTACCAAAGCATAGAATTATTGGTATGGGTGGCGCATTAGACTCGGCACGTTTTAAGTACAGATTGGCAGAAGCTTTAGATGCGCCAATTAGTGATGTAGACGGAATGGTAATTGGTGGACATAGTGATAAAGGTATGGTGCCATTGACATCTCACGCGACACGTAATTCTATAAAAGTTTCAGAATTTTTGTCTGAAGAGCGTTTAGAGCAAGTGGCTGCAGATACTAAAGTTGGCGGCGCAACATTAACAGGTTTATTAGGAACATCTGCTTGGTACGCGCCAGGCGCAGCAGTTTCTGGTTTAGTACAAGCCATTGCTTGCGACCAAAAGAAAATTTATCCATGCTCTACATTATTAGATGGTGAATATGGTTTAAGTGACCTTTGTATTGGTGTGCCAGTAATTTTAGGACGTAACGGAATTGAAAAAATTGTTGACGTATCTTTAAGTGATGCCGAAAAAGAGCACATGAAGGCAAGTGCAGAAGGTGTTAAGAAAACTAACGGATTGTTGGAGTTATAATCTGAAGATTTCACATTAAAAAATATACTGAAAGACCACTGAAAAGTGGTCTTTTTTTATATATTTGGCGCATGCAAAAAAAGTGGTACTTTTTTACGTTTGTATTCAGCCTCATAGGATTAGGCTTGGTACAGCAGTACCATAACCCCAAAGCAAATCAAGAAATTGTTATTCAGTTTGAAGACAATTTTACAGAAGAAGAAACTCAACATTCTTTAAATGAGATTTCTTCAACATTAAATAATGTAGGTGTTGAAGCTATTGCAGTAACTTCTGTTGATGGTCTGTATCGCATTTCTTATTACAGCAACTCTGAAACGCACCAGATTAAAAAGTTACTTTCTGAAACTGTTGCAATTTCATTCAACAACGATTCAAAAAACAATCAAAGCGAAGACAAATCGTATAATTTTGATGTTTTAAATATAGAACAAGGTATTTCATCATCTTGGGATTTTGAAGCTGCTGAAGTTTACACGCTTAATCTTAAAAGCGACCGTTCGTTTAATCCAGATGTTTTTAAATTTCCAGTTTTAATCGAAGCAGGAAAACTTCAAATTGACATCAAAGTCGCTTATAATGCATGCAAACATTGTGTATTTGTAGCAGACAATACATCTTATAATATTCCTGAAGTTCGCGCCGGACCTATGGTTTAAAATATTCTTACACTATTATTTGTCATGCTGAACTAGTTTTAGCATTTAGTTTAAACAGATAAGATTCTGAATAACACTTCGACTGCGCTCAGTGTGACAGCTTAGAATGACAACTAAATATCATTTTCAATTTAATTTAAATAAACAATTGCCAATCATCAATTTGGCATAAAATCAAAAACAATGCAAAACAAAGGATTAGTAAAGTTGTTTGCTTTATTATTTGGCTTGGTAAGTATTTACCAATTGTCATTTACATTTAAAGCCAACCAACTTGAAAAAGAAGCAAAGCAATTTGCACAATCTAACTACACAGACAACGCGGAAATTAATGCTGCTGAGTTACGTTACTTAGATTCTTTAAATAACAAAGAAGTCTATAATATTGGTATAAGTCAATTTACTTATAGTGAAGTAAAAGACAATGCCATGAATTTAGGTTTGGACCTAAAAGGTGGTATCAATGCCATTATTGAAATTTCTGTAAAAGACATTTTAAAAGGATTAGCAAACAATAGTAAAGACCCAATTTTTAATCAAGCTCTGGAAAAAGCGGAAGAATTACAAAAAGATTCTCAGGATTCTTATTTGGAGTCTTTTTACGAAGCATTTGACGAAATTAAAGGCGATACGAAATTAGCATCTCCAGATATTTTTGCAAACCGTAACTTAAGTGATGACATTAATTTTAATATGTCTGATGACGAAGTGAAGAGTATTATTTCACGTAAAGTAGATGAGTCTATCGTTTCGGCTTTTGAAGTCTTACGTAATCGTATTGATGGTTTTGGTGTAACGTCTCCAAATATTCAACGTTTAGGCGATGGCGGTCGTATTTTAATAGAATTACCAGGTGCAAAAGACAAGAAACGTGTTGTAGATATTATCACAAAAACAGCACAATTACAGTTTTGGGAAACGTATACAACTCAAGATTTAGCAGGTTTCTTATTACAAGTTAATCAACGTTTGGTTGAAGCTCAAAAAACTGACGATACATCTGAAGACACAACAAATGAGCAAGATGAAGCTGCAGAAGAAACAGATTCTACGTCTAGCGTTATTGATGACTTAACTGGTCAAATAGAAAGCGATTCTACTGCTGTTCAAGACAATTTAAATCCATTAGGTATTCAAAGTCTGGGTCAAGGTGGACCAGTAATTGGTGTATTTTTAGCAAAAGATAAGCAAGCAGTCTTAGACAAATTAAATGCTAACCGTGATTTATTACCAGTAGAACAGCGTTATGCTCGTTTTGCATGGGGAAAACCAGCAGATAAAGACTCAGAATTTGTTGAGCTTTATGGACTTAAAAGTAATAGAGATGATGTACCACAATTAAGCGGTGGTGTTATTGTTGACGCTCGCCAGGATTATGACCCACGTAATAGACCAGCTGTAAGCATGCAAATGGATTCTAAAGGTGCTAAGATTTGGGAAGCAATGACTAAAGTAGCTAACGAAACTAGAGGTAATATTGCTATTGTTTTAGATAATATTGTTTATTCGGCACCTGGTGTTACAACTCCTGGAGGAATTTCTGGTGGGAACTCACAAATTTCAGGTTCTTTTACTTTAGAGGAAGCAACAGATTTAGCAAACGTTTTACGAGCAGGTAAATTACCAGCATCGGCTGAGATTGTGCAAGCTGATGAGGTTGGGCCATCATTAGGTCAAGAAGCCATAGATAGTGGTATGCTATCTTTCGGATTAGCCTTAGTATTCGTTTTATTATGGATGATTTTTTACTACGGTAAAGCAGGCGGATTTGCTGATGTTGCGTTATTATTCAACATCTTACTAATCTTTGGAGTACTTTCAGGATTAGGAGCAGTATTAACTTTACCTGGTATTGCCGGTATTGTACTTACTATTGGTATTTCGGTAGATGCGAACGTACTTATATTTGAGCGCATCCGAGAAGAATTAGCAAAAGGTAAAGACCAAAAATTAGCTATTAAGGATGGTTTCTCTAATGCATTATCTTCAATCTTAGATGCGAACATTACCACTGGTTTAACTGCGATTATCTTATTTGTATTTGGTACAGGACCAATTAAAGGTTTCGCAACAACGTTAATCATCGGTATTTTAACGTCTTTATTTACGGCGATATTTATTACACGTTTATTAATCGATTGGTATGTTGGTCGTGGCGGAAAATTAGATTTCTCTACAGCAATAACTAAAGGTTTCCTTCAAAATATCAATATTAATTTCTTAAAGAAACGTAAGATTGCTTATGTAATTTCTGCTATTTTAATTACTGCCGGCATTGCTTCGTTATTTACAAATAAATTAGATGCAGGTATTGATTTTGTGGGTGGTCGTACATATCAAGTTCGTTTTGCGCAAGAAGTTTCTACAGAAGAAGTTGCTAAAACATTAAATGACCCAGCCGTTTTTGGAAGTGCTGAGGTAAAAACTATTGGTAACGATAACGAGTTAAAAATTTCAACAAAGTATAAAGTTGATGATAACTCTACAGAAGCAGATGAAGAAGTACAACGTAAATTATACGATGCATTATTAACGTATTTACCAGACGGTATTACATACCAAGAGTTCTTAGATGGCTCTGGAGATGCTAATATAGGTAAGCGTTTATCGAGTAAAGTAAGTCCTACGATTGCAGATGATATTCAGAAGTCTTCTGTTTGGGCAATATTAGGCTCTTTAGTTGTAGTATTCCTTTATATCTTAATTCGTTTTAAGAGATGGCAATTCTCATTAGGTGCTGTAGCAGCGGTTTTCCATGATGTGTTAATCGTGTTAGGTATCTTCTCATTAACATGGAAGTTTATGCCATTTAGTATGGAAATTGACCAAGCGTTTATAGCAGCAATATTAACTGTAATTGGTTACTCGCTGAATGATACCGTGGTTGTATTCGATAGAATTCGTGAGTTTGTAAACGAACACTCAAATTGGAGCTTAGGAAAAACCATCAACGCTTCTGTAAACAGTACGTTGAGTAGAACGTTAAATACATCGTTAACGACATTAGTGGTGTTATTAGCTATGTTCTTCTTAGGTGCAGATTCACTTAGAGGATTCTTATTCGCCTTAATTGTAGGTGTTGTAGTTGGTACATATTCATCTGTGTTTATTGCAACGCCAATTATGTACGATACAGCTAAGAAAGGTGATGCAGCAGAATCTTTAAAGAAGAAAGTTGTAGAAGATGAAGTGGAGGCTTAATCATTCTTAATTTTATACATTAAAAAAGGCTACCATTAGGTAGCCTTTTTTTGTATTGATATTTTGGCAAAAAATTTATTCTTTAAATCGATTAAAGGTTATAGCATCTTGACTAAAATCTGAAGGTCTCTCTGAACCGCCACCAAAGGTTAATGCCATTTTCATTGTGCTTTTATCGTTCATTTCTATAATGCCAATTAAGCGGCCTAACTCTTCATCATTACTTAAGTTTGTAATGATAAAGTCGATTGCGTATGGTTTTGATGATGTATTAACTATGTACTTCATAGAAGCTTCAATGCCTTTGTGGTTATAAGATTTTCCGCCCATGGCTTGACCTTCAAATTCAAAAGTGGCGTATCCTTCTTTACTTAAAATTAAAAAGCCAATATCACCTTTGTCTTCGCCTTTCCATTTACCAACATAAGATTTGTCTTCAATTTTAGTAAATGAACTTAATAAGAATAATACAGAGATGATAAACGTAGTTTGTTTTAAAAGTTTCATATTATATATTTTATTTTCAAATATATAATATAAAAAAATAGAATGCTGAGATACAGTTCTTGCCAAGTGGTTTTTACTTTTGCGTAAAAAAAAATATTTCCTGATTTTTAGTCTGAAACGCGATAAAAAACGATACTGTCTTCACTAAAATTAGTAGGTCTGTATTGGCTTCCAGAGAAATTTATAGCCATTTGCATCTTGTCTTTGTCAATCATTTTAAAGATTCCGCGAAGTCTGCCAACCTCTTCAGCTTTCTTTTTGTCCCAAATCACAAAATTAATTTGATGTGGTTCCTTTTTGGTACTGATTTTATATTTTAAAGATGCTTTTATTCCGCTATGGTCATAATTTATTCCACCCATGATTTCGCCTCTAAATTCAAACGTGGCATATCTGTCTTTTGTTAGAGTTAAATAACCAATATCTCCTTTGTCAACTCCTCTCCATTTACCAATGTAAGATTTGTCTTTGCCGTCTAAAAAAGCGCAAAAAAGAAAAAGAGTTAAAAAAACTACTCCAGTTTTTTTAAAAATTTCAGTCAAATATTTTGACATGTCTATTATTTAAAAAATTGAATTTTATCACCAATTTTAAGCTTCCATTTTTCAGAAAGACCTGCATTAACTTCCAAAACAAACTGCGCATTTGCGTTTGATGGTAAAGAAGATTCATCAAAAGGTTTTGCATTTTTTTGAAAACTGACAATGCTACTGTCCTTAGAGATATAAATAATATCTAAAGGAATACGTGTATTTTTCATGTAAAAACTTCGTGGAGCTTCATTAGGAAAAATAAAAAGCATGCCTTGATGAGTTTCCATACTATTGCGATACATCAAGCCTGTTTGAGTTTGGTATTCGTCATCTGCAATTTCAATATCTAAAGTATGAATAATGGAGTCTGAATCTTTTTTTACAAGTTGAAGTGTACCTTCTTTTTTGAATTTAATTTCTTTTGAAACAGAAGAAGGATTCTTGTTAGAATCTTTACAGCTGAAGATGAAACAAAAGCCTAAAACAACTAAAATTGAAGCCCTAAAAATCTTAATTTGAAGCATTCGTAGTTTTATTTTTTGACTTATGAAGAAACATAAAATATAAACCAATTATAACAAACGGAATACTTAGCCATTGCCCTGTTGAAAATAAGCCTAAGTTTTCTTCTAAAAATCCGCCTTGACTTACCTTAACACTTTCTACAAAAAACCTAACAGTGAATAAAAGCACTAAAAAGAATCCAAATAAAAAGCCTTGTTGCTCTGATTTTTTTGTTTTCCAATAAGTGTAAAACAAAATTAAAAACACAAAAATATAAAAGAATGCTTCGTATAATTGAGCTGGATGTCGTGGTTCTGTTTCGCCAAGTTGCTTAAATACTACACCAAAATCAGTGCCTGTAAAATCTCCTATAATTTCAGAATTTATAAAATTTCCTAATCTTACAAATACAGCACCTAATGCCACGGGAATAACCACGCGGTCTAAAATCCAAAGTACCGATTTATGTAATACTTTTTTGTTATAAATATACATAGCTATAATCATGGCTATAGCAGCGCCATGACTTGCTAAACCTTGAAAGCCCGTAAACTCAAATCCACCTTTAAATTTAAAAGGAAGAAATATGCTAAAAAAGTCATCAGTAATTAATTCGGGTTGATAAAAAATAACATGACCTAAACGAGCACCTAGCATAATACCTATAACCGAATAGATAAAAAGAGAATCTAAAGCTTCTTCGGATTGATTTTCGTTTTTGTAGATACGCTTTGTAATTATAAAACCTAAAACAAAGGCAACAATCCACATCATACTATAAAAATGAAGTTTAAAAAAACCTAAATCGATAAATTTTATTGGATCCCAAACAAACTCTAAAGCGTACATATCATATTCTGTTTAAGCAGTAAATATAATATTTTGAAGTCGAAGCTAAAACGGATTATACAATATTAATCTTCTTTTTTTGGTACTGGGTCGTATCCTTTTCCGCCTAATGGATGACAGCTAAAAATGCGTTTTATTGCTAACCATCCACCTTTGAAGAGTCCGTGGATTTCTAGAGCTTCCTTTGCATAGTGAGAGCATGTTGGCTGGTAACGGCATGTTGCAGGCGTTAATGGCGAAATCAAAGTTTGATAAATTTTGATTAAAAATAAAAAAGGCGCAATAAGTACTTTTTTCATGCTTTTTTATAAAGTCTTTTTTTTGCCAAGGTTAAATAAGAAACTATTTTACCGAGTAGGTTGTCCCTTCACGACTATCTTTAAGTGTTATGCCTACTTCTGCAAGTTCGTCTCTAATTTGGTCAGAAAGGGCAAAATCTTTATTAATACGCGCTTCTTTTCTCAGTTTAATTAAAAGCGCAATAGTCGCATCTAATTTATCTGTTTCGCCTTCAAAATTTTGAGAATTTTCTAAACCTAAAACGTCAAAAATAAAATTGTTTAAAGTTACATTTAGAAGTTCTAAATCCTCTAAAACGAGTGTTGCTTTATTTTCTTTTAATTGATTGATGTGTTTAACCGCCTCAAATAAATGAGCAATAAGAATTGGTGTGTTAAAATCATCATTCATGGCATCATAGCATTTTTGCTGCCAATCCTTAATATTTAGAGTTGAGCTGTCACCAGCTTTTATATCTTGAAGATTTTTTACAGCTTCCATCAAACGATTAAATCCTTTTTCGGCTGCTAGTAATCCATCATTGGTTAAATCTAACACGCTTCTGTATGAGGCTTGCATCATAAAAAAACGAATGACACCAGAAGAAAATCCTTTGGACATAATATCATTTTCACCAGAAAATAATTCTGCCGGATTAATATAATTACCTGTCGATTTACTCATGCGTGCACCGTTAAGTTCTAACATATTGGCATGCATCCAGTATTTTACTGGCGCTTGACCTTTTGCAGCTTGGTTTTGAGCAATTTCGCATTCGTGGTGAGGAAATTTTAAATCCATGCCACCTCCGTGAATATCAAAAGAGTCTCCCAAATATTTGGTGCTCATTGCTGTACATTCTAAGTGCCAACCCGGAAAACCGTCACTCCATGGACTTGGCCAACGCATAATGTGAGTTGGTTCAGCTTTTTTCCAAAGTGCAAAATCTTGAGGATTTCGCTTATCTGATTGTCCATCTAAAGTTCTGGTGTTATGTATTAAATCCTCAAGCTTCCGTTTACTTAAAATACCATATTCATTAGATTCATTGTATTTATGTACATCAAAATATACTGAACCATTTACTTCGTAAGCAAAACCGTTGTCAATTATGGTTTGAATGAGTTCAATCTGCTCAATAATATGACCTGTTGCTGTAGGCTCAATACTTGGAGATAAAAAGTTGAGTTTCTGTAAAACATTATGAAAATCTACGGTATAGCGTTGTACTACTTCCATAGGTTCAATTTCTTCAACTCGCGCTTTTTTTGTGATTTTATCTTCGCCGACATCTGCGTCATTTTCTAAATGTCCAGCATCGGTAATATTTCTTACATATCTTACTTTGTACCCTAGGTGCTTAAGATATCTAAAAATCATATCAAAAGACATAAAGGTTCTCACGTTTCCTAAGTGTACATTGCTATAAACAGTTGGTCCACAAACATACATGCCAACATAACCTTTAGTAATAGGCTCGAAAATTTCTTTTTCGCCAGAAAGCGAATTGTAAATTTTTATTTGTTGGGTATTGTATAGTGCCATTGCTATAAAATTTATCTAGGATATTAAGAATAATAAAAAAGTTTAAAACTCAGTGTCTAATTTAATATAATCGAGAAACTCTCTACGCGTTTCTTTAGTTTTAAATTTTCCACCAAATTCTGAAGTTACTGTGCTGCTTGCTACATCTCTAATGCCTCTAGAATTTACACATAAGTGTTTAGCATCTATGACGCAGGCAACGTCTTCGGTGCCTAAAACCTCTTGCAGTTCTTTTACAATTTGAATAGTTAATCGCTCTTGTACTTGTGGTCGCTTGGCGTAGTAATCTACAATCCTATTCATTTTAGATAAACCTACAACACTTCCGTTAGAGATGTATGCAATATGAGCTTTGCCAACTATTGGAAGCAAATGGTGTTCACAAGTTGAATATACTGTAATGTTTTTTTCAACCAGCATTTCGCCGTATTTATACTTATTTTCAAAAGTAGAAGCACTTGGTTTTTTGTCAGGATGTAGTCCACCAAAAATTTCATTTACAAACATTTTTGCAACTCGGTTAGGTGTTCCTTTTAAACTATCGTCGTTAAGGTCTAAACCTAAAGTTTCTAAAATATGTTGTACATCAGCCTTTATACTTTCAATTTTTTCAGAATTACTTAACTTAAAAGCATCTTTTCTAAGCGGCGTGTCACTAGCAGAACCTATATGGTCATCGCCAATGGCGTCAATATTAAAATCATTATCTATCTTCATTTATATGAGTTGTAAAATGAGACCGCAAAGATAATTAAATAATATAGTTTAATTAGGGTAGGAGTTTTATTAATTGTCATGTTGTATATATAGTATATATTTATAATCAGATCTTAACAGATTAATACGAGATAATTATATTTTTTTTTGAATTATCCTTATAATACTTAAAGCATGCAAAAAAACTACATTTTTTATTTCTTGTTTATCATATTTTCTACGGTGTCTTATTCTCAAGTGAACACGCCTGGTGGTCCAAGATGTGATGACTCTGCACCTATCTGCGCTGATAATACGGGTAGTTTTATCTTTCAAAATAATAATGATGCTACAACAAGTATTAATTCTTCAATTGCTTGTTTGCAAAATGCACCACGACCAGCATGGTTTTTTTTAAGAATAGATCAAGCAGGTGATTTGGTTTTCCAGATTATACAAGAAGACACTATGGGTGCAGGCTTAGATGTAGATTTTGTTTTATGGGGACCATTTGCTTCAAGTACCGGAAATTGTAACAACTTAGATGCTGCTTGCGATCCTGCGGCACCAGGCGCAACCAATGGCTGTCCAGATAATGTTGGAGATCCTAGCTTTTATCCAAACGCAAATACTAATATTATTGATTGTAGCTATGATTTTGCTACAGTTGAAGATATGACAATTACAAATGCTCAATCTGGTGAATATTATGTTTTATTGGTTTCAAATTTTGAAGGTGGCGATGGTACGATAGAAATAGTTCAAACTAATTTTGGAACAACTGGAGCTGGATCTACAGATTGTTCTATTATAAACGTAGATGGCATTTTAGGACCTGACCAAAATATTTGTGACATGTCATCTACAACCTTGGATGCAAACCCTAACAATGACCCTGCTTTTGTTGATTTTACTTGGCAATATAATGACGGTAGCGGTTTTGTTCCTATTCCAGGTACAGATGGTTTGTCTATAATTTCAGTATCTAATGAAGGGGAATATCAGGTTACAATTACAGATAATTTTGGGAATTTTGATACTGATGTTTTAATATTAGACACTACAGAAATACCAATAGTTAATACGGTTGATAATCAATACGTATGTGACAACAATAACGATGGCTTATTTAATTTTGACTTTTCATTATTAAATTCGACAGTAATTGGTGCCCAGACCAATGTCAATGTCACTTATCATAATACTATTAACGATGCTCAATTGGGCAATAATTCAATAAATGGTCTGTATGAAAATGCTACAGCTTACACAGAAGAAACTATTTATATAAGAGTCGAAAGCTCTATTAATCCAGATTGTGCAAGTGTAGATTCTTTTAATATTAATGTGTTCAACACTCCGACTGCGAATACTGTCGATGACCAACTAATTTGCGATGATAATAATGATGGTTTTTGGGATTTTAACTTAGACGCTTTGCGAACCATCGTATTAGGAACACAAAACCCAATGGATTATAATGTTTCGTTTCATTTAGATCAAACGGATGCACTTACAAGTTCTATCACTAATCCATTACCAGATACCTTTACTAATCTTGTAGCTTATGAAGAAGATGAGATTTTTGTAAGAATAGAAAATGTTTCAGATGTTAATGCTAATATTTGTTTTGAAGTAATTAGTTTTTCGATAGATGTTTTTAATCAACCAGTAGCGGAAACAATCCCTAATCAATTTAGGTGTGATGATAATAACGATGGTTTTTGGGATTTTGATTTAGATGTATTGCGCCCTATCGCTTTAGGCACACAAAGCACATCACAGTTTGAAGTTTCATTTCATTTAGATTTGGCAGATGCCATGTTAAGTTCAACGGCCAATGCGTTACCAAATACTTTCACAAATCTTGTAGCTTACCAAAGTGATGTTATTTATGTTCGTGTAGAAAATGTAGATAATCGTGATGACTGTTTTGCTATTTCACAATTTCAGATTAATGTTTTTGAGCAACCAACACCACAAACCTATACATACGAATTGTGCGATGATGATGCAGATGGAGATGACACCAATGGTTTTGTTGATTTTCCTTTAGGACCAACAGATATTGACACTTTTATATTAAATGGGCAAGACCCAACACAATTTACAGTGACTTATCATTTAAACCAGACTGATGCTGACAACAATACTGGCGCAATTTCTAATTTATATACTGACGATAGACAAATTGTAGCTAGAGTTGAAAATGATAATAATCTGCTTTGTGTTGCTACAGTAGTCGTCAATCTTCAAGTTAATACTCTGCCAGTTATTACCGACATGGTAAGTTTATTACAATGCGATGTTGATACAGACGGAATATCGGACTTTAATCTCACAGAATCAGAAGTATTAATTTCTAATAACCCAGCAAGCCAAACGTTTACCTATTATGCTTCTCAAGCAGAAGCAGAAGCTGGAAGTAATCCAATACCAAATATATTAGCCTATCCAAACACTGATCCGTCATCAAACCCAGATACTTTGTATGTGAGAGTTGAAAATACTGATAGCTGTTATAGAATTGCGCAATTAGATTTGTTTGTGTCAACCACTTCTATTCCGCCAGGATTTGTAATACTACCTTATGAAGAGTGCGATGATACACGTGTTGATAATAATATTACTGATGGTATTACGGTTTTCGATTTTAGTAATGCTACACCTCAAATAGTTGCATTATTTCCTGTTGGGCAAATAATTACTGTGACTTATTACGAAACTACAGCCGACGCTTTGGCAGAAACTAATGCGATACCAGATATTTCAAATCATGTAAACTCGGCGTCGCCTTTTAATCAAACTATAACATACAGAATTGATAGTGATGTTGATAATTCATGTCTTGGTTTGGGTGAGTTTGAATTGGTTACTATAAATCCGATGCCAAACTTAAATCCAGACCCAATAATTCTATGCGATGATATTACCGTGGGCGATTTAGTTGAAACTTTCGACTTAACACAGCGCGAAGCATTTATATTTAATGGAGACACAAACGTTTCAGCAAGCTATCATTTTAATTATAATGATGCTGTGGCAGGAAACGATGCTATACCAACACCAGAAACCTATGATAATACTAATCCATCGGAAACAATTTTCGTGAGAGTTACAAATACCGATGGCTGCTATGCTATAGTAGAATTAGATATAACAGTTAACGGATTACCAGACGACTCTGCGATAGTTGAAGATTATTTTGAATGTGAAAACAATACAGATTTTTTATTTGATTTTGATTTAGAAAGTAAGACGCCAGAAGTATTAAATGGTCAAGACCCAATACTATTTACAGTGACGTATCATGACTCACAAGCCGATGCAGATAATTTGGTTGACGCTCTGACAAGTCCTTATACAAATACCAGCAGTCCGCAACCGATTTTTGTAGCAATTACTAACAACATTACAGGTTGTTCAATAAGTACAATAACTTTTAATATTGAAATCAATGAAGGCGCCATAGCTATTGATAATGTTTATGAGGAATGTGATGCAGTCGGTGATAATGATGGTTTTACACAGTTTGATTTAGATGCGAGAAGCACTGTAGTTTTAGACGGTCAAGATCCAATGGCATTTAGTATCAGCTATCATTTTAGTTTTAATGACGCATTAAATGACGTAAATCCATTACCGCTATTGTACGAAAATTTAACCAATCCTCAAGTGATTTTTGCAAGAGTGAGTAACGTTATAAGACCTGAAGAATGTTTTGATATTGCAGAAGTTACGCTTCAAACTAATTTAAATCCAATTTTTAATTTAGATGACGAATATATTTTGTGTGTTACGAGTAATGACGAAGCTGTTGTTGACGTTCCCCTAATTTTAGATACCGGATTATCCAATCTAGATTACAGCTTTGAGTGGAGCTTGGACGGCGTAGTTTTACCTGCACAAACTAGCTCAAGTATAGTGCCTTTAGTAGGTGGCGTTTACGAAGTTGTGGTTACTGATACATCGACATCTTCAGTAACAATGTGTATGTCTTCTGATTCAGCACTTGTAATAGAAAGTGGTATACCAGATATTTTTGATGTTGAAGTTACTAGTCAAGCATTTACTGGGAATAATATGATTATTGCTAATGCAACAGGAAACAGCACTTATGAGTACAGTTTAGATTTAGGACCTTGGCAAAATTTTGGCGAATTTGAAAATGTTAGTGGTGGAGAGCACATCGTTTACGTTAGAGATATTAATGGTTGTGGTATTATAACAAGAGATATCACAGTGATTGATTACCCAAAATTCTTCACACCCAACGGTGATGGAAATAATGACACTTGGACAATTAAAGGCATTGATACACAGCCTGCGGCTACAATTTATATTTATGACCGCTATGGTAAATTGTTAAAACAGCTAAGCCCTACAAGTTCGGGCTGGGATGGCACTTATAATGGTAACTTTATGCCAAGTAGCGATTATTGGTTTACATTACAATATATAGAACCAACAACTAACTTACAAAAAACGTTTAGCGCTCATTTTGCATTAAAACGTTAAAATACTTTAGTTCATCATTATAAACCTTCAAAGAAGTTTGAAGGTTTTTTTCTCTAACGGTAGGATTATTAGTATTTAACTTGTTATATAGATAAATATCGACTTATATCGATATATGAATTAATTTAACAATGTATTCGTTAAAATTTTATTAAATTCCGACCCTCAATTATATTTCCTTAAGAATGAAAAATATTCTATTCACTTTTATGCTGTTTTTCTTTGCGTTTAGCCTGAATGCGCAGCGTCATAATCCAGCACTAGTTAAACCGATTACATATAACAAAAATGTAGATGCACCATTAACTACAAAAGAGAAATCTTTTATTGATGAAGCTTACGGAGATGAGGCTGAGAATTTGGTTTATAATATTCCTTCACGTTTAAAAGAAATTAAAAACATTTTACGAAACAGGGTTGTTATTGTTACATATGAAAATAAAGATTTGTCATCAATTCAGCCGCTGTCTAAGGTTAGTTTAATAAATGCTAAACTACAGAGAGATTATAATTTTGATATAAATAGTTTTAATCCATTAAAATATAGGTTCAATTTTTACTCACGAGATAACACTAAATACTTTAGAGTAGATAATAAGCAAATTTTAATCCAAATATTACCGCAATTTTAGAAATACATAAAGAGTATGTTTAAAAAAATACTTTCAATAATAATTCTAGCAATATCTTTTCAAGGGATTTCGCAAGAATTGATAATACAAGACGGAACTTTTAATCAGTGTACAGGTGTTTTTACTGATTCTGGAGGCTCAACAGCAAATTATGGAAGTAATGAAAATTTTACCATTACAATTTGTCCAGATAGCGCAGGTCAAGCAATTCGTTTAAACTTTACAGCTTTCAATACACAAAATGGTCCAGATGTACTTTCATTTTTTGACGGAACAGATACTTCAGCACCGTCATTAGGTACTTTTTCGGGTACTTTGGCCGGATCTGGTATTGGTATTATTGAGCCAAGCAGCACAAACACATCGGGCTGTATCACTGTACAATGGGTTTCAAACTCCAATGGTAATACTACAGGTTGGACGGCAGATATTTCATGCTTTGAACCTTGTCAATTTATTACTGCGAATCTAGACAGTACTTCACCAACTACAACGGCTGCAAATGTTGTAGTTGCAGATGAAAATGAAACAATAACATTTAACGGTAGTGGTACGTTTTCTAATGATGGCAGTGGAGCAACTTATTTGTGGGATTTTGGTGACGGTAATACCGCTACTGGAGAAACTGTTACTCACGAATATACAACCATTGGTATTTTTTCCGTAACCTTAGTCATAACAGATAGTGCTGGTTGTACAAGTTTTAATGATATAGGTCTTACGGCCCAGATTGGATCAACAAGTCCAGGGAATCCTTCTGTAGATGCAGGTGCCGATGTCGATATACCTTGTGAAGAAACATGTACTACTTTAACTGCTGATTTCTTAGATATAGGAGAAACAAATACATATACTGTTAATAGTATACCTTACGTACCTCCATTTCCTTTTAGTGGACTAACAAACTCAGTAAATACCAATATTGATGATAGATGGGATGATGTTGAGGATTTACCCTTTGATCTTTGTTTTTTTGGTGGCGTCGAAACTCAATTTCAGGTTGGTTCTAATGGTGTAATCCGTTTTGATGTTGATCCCACAGATACTTCAAATGATTTTAACCCAAGTAACTTAACCATTCCAAACAATACTGATCCTGCTTTAGCAGAGGTTAATGTTTTTACACCCTTACATGATATTGACCCTTCAGTTGGTAGTGGTGCAGACGAAATTGCATGGGAAATTATCGGTACAGCTCCAAACCGTGTTTTGGCAGTGAGCTTTTTTAATGTTCCAATGTGGAATTGTAATAGCGAAATAGCAACACATATGGCGGTGTTTTATGAAACTACTAATGTAATAGACATATATATTGAAAATGCGCCATTTTGTAGCAGTTGGAATAATAATAAGGTTGTGGGTATTCAAAATGATGCTGGAACTGAAGGCTTCGCGCCTCCAGGAAGAAATACAAATGAAAATGGAGGTTGGACAGCATCTCAAGAGGCTTGGCGTTTTACTCCAGCTGGTCCAAGTATAGTTGTATTTGAATGGTTAGATTCTGCTGGAAACGTTTTAAGTACTGATGCTAGTTTTGAGGTTTGCCCAACTGATCCTTCAACAACATATACGGCAAGAGTAACATATACTAATTGTAATGGTGATGTAACAGTTGTAACAGACGATGTTACTGTTACAACCAATCGACCATTTGATTTAGATTTAGGGCCTAATTTAGATTTATGTGAAGGCGACCCTGATGTAACATTAGATGGAGATGTAGGTATTGCTACAGTAGAATACCAATGGTCTTTAGACGGAACAGAGATAATGGGTGAAACAAACCCAACCTTAACCGTAAGTTCTCCAAATTCTGGAACTTATTTATTAACGGCAACTGACACTACGGATGGATGTGTTAGCACCGATGAGGTGGTGATTACTTTTTCTCCAATTCCTATAGTCAATCCAGTAGATGACCAAAATATTTGCGATGATAATAATGACGGCTTTTGGGACTTTGATTTTTCAACATTGAATGCAACAGTTGTAGGAGTACAAACAGGCGTGAGTGTAACATACCATAATACCTTAGCAGATGCTCAAAATGGTGATAATGCTCTAACTTTTCCTTATACAAACATGGCGGCTTTCAATACTGAGACGATTTACATTCGTGTAGAAAACGATGCTAATATGGCCTGTGATGCTACAGGAGAATTTGATATTACAGTTATAAATTCTGATGTTGATGCAAGTTTTACATTAACACCTACTTGCGATGGTGCAACGGCTACTATCACTGGTGACACAGGTGGAGCTTTTGCTTTTAATCCAGTACCAACCGATGCCGCAGTCATAGATACAAATACAGGTACAGTTACAAACGGAATGTCAGGAACAACTTATACAGTTCAATATACAGTGTCAGGTTTGTGCACTCAAACAGCTACTCAAGACTTTACAGTGCTTACAGCAGACGATTCTAGCTTTACCATGACACCAACTTGCGATGGTGGTACAGCAACTGTAACTGGCGATGCAGGCGGAACGTTTTCCTTAAATCCTGTTCCAACAGATGGAGCAATTATAGATGCTGGTACAGGAGAAGTGACTGGTGGAACATTTGGTGTAACATACACCGTACAATATGCAACTTCTGGAGCTTGTCCTACAACAAGTACTCAAGACGTAACAGTATTAAATCAAGATGATGCTAGTTTTACAATGACTGCAACATGTGATGGTGGTACTGCGAACATTACGGGTGATATAGGAGGAACGTTTGTTTTAAACCCAGTGCCAACTGACGGTGCAGTAATTGATTCAGCAACAGGAGAAGTTACAAATGGAACTTCTGGTTCAACTTATACTATAGAATATACAACTGCAGGTACATGTCCTGATACGTCATCTCAAGATGTAACAGTGCTTACAGCTGATGATTCAAGTTTTACAATGACAGCGACATGTGATGGTGGAATTGCAACTATTATAGGAGATACAGGAGGAACATTTAGCTTTGACCCAATACCAACAGACGGTGCAGTTATCGATTCATCTACAGGTGAAGTGACTAATGGTACATCAGCAACAACATATACTGTACAATATACAACTGCAGGCTCATGTCCTGATACATCATCACAAAATGTTACAGTACTTACAGCAGATGACTCAAGTTTTACTGTAACACCAACGTGCGATGGTGGTACCGCAACTATAACTGGTGATACTGGAGGAACTTTTAGTTTTAATCCAGCTCCAACTGATGGTACTGTTATAGATGCTACGACTGGAGAAGTCACTGGAGGAACATCTGGGACTACTTATGTTGTAGAGTACACAACTAACGGAACCTGTCCACAAACCCAAGCGCAAAACCTCACTGTAATTACGGCAGACGATTCTAGTTTTACAATGACACCAACTTGCGATGGTGGTACGGCAACGATTACTGGTGATACAGGAGGAACATTTTCCCTCAATCCTATGCCAACTGATGGTGCAGTTATTGACGCTACTTCTGGTGAAGTTACTGGAGGAACATTTGGTACTACATATACAGTACAGTATACTACATCAGGAACTTGCCCAACTACAAGCATGCAAGACGTTACAGTATTAACTTTAGATGATGCTAGTTTTACGATTACACCAACTTGTGATGGCGGTACTGTAACTATTACTGGAGATACAGGCGGAACTTTTTCTTTAAATCCTACCCCAACTGATGGAGCTGTTATTAATTCGGCTACTGGTGAAGTTACAGGTGGTACATCTGCTACAACGTATACAATAGAATACACTACAGCAGGTGCATGTCCTGACACATCATCTCAAGATGTTACAGTCCTTACAGCAGATGACCCAAGTTTTACAATGACGCCAACTTGTGATGGTGGTACAGCTACTATTTCTGGAGATGCTGGTGGAACATTTGCCTTTAACCCAGCACCAGGTGATGGCGCAGTTATTGATTCTGTTACAGGTGAAGTAACGAATGCGACACCTGATACTTCTTATATAATTGAATATACGACATCAGGAACATGTTCTCAAACAGAACAACAAACTTTAAATGTGCTTCCAGAAGATGATGCAAGTTTTACTGTAATGCCAACTTGTGATGGAGGAGTAGTAACTATTACAGGTTTAATGGGTGGAACGTTTAGTTTTGATGTGTTGCCAACTGATGGCGCTGTAATCGATGCTACAACAGGAGAAGTTACAAATGGAACACCTGGAGAAACTTACAGTATTGAATATTCGGTTGCTGATGTTTGTCCAAATAGTAGCGTTGTTACTTTTAATGCGAATCAACTACCCGACGATAATGTTGTAATTGAAGACTTTTTGGAATGTGAAAATAATACAGATTTTGTATTTGAGTTTGACTTAGAGAGTAAAAATGATGAAATTTTAAATGGTCAAGACCCAGCGCTTTTTACAGTAACCTATCACGATTCTCAACAAGATGCTGATGATTTAGTAGATGCTTTAGCAAGCCCTTATGAGAATACGATGAACCCTCAGATAATTTATGTTGCAATTACCAATAATGATACAGGTTGTTCTGTAAGTACTTTAAGTTTTAACATAGAAGTATTAGATGGTGCTGAAGCTTTTGATGATATTTACGAAGAATGTGACGAAGTAGGAGATAATGATGGCTCTACACAATTTGATTTAAATTCGCGTATTCCAAATCTTATTGACACACAAGATGAAATGGGAGTTACTGTAAGTTTTCACTTCACTGAAGATGATGCCATTGCTAATGAAAATCCATTACCTTTCTTATACGAAAACCTTACAAATCCACAAATCGTATACGTACGTGTAAGTAACAATATAAGACCAGATGAATGCTTTGAAGTTTCAGAATTAACCCTTCAAACTAATCTAAAGCCAATATTTGATTTAGATGATCAATACACACTTTGCTTAACGAGTAATGATGAAGCGGTTGTACCTATTCCACCAGTAATCGATACAGGTTTACCTGCAGGTGACTATGCTTTTGAGTGGAGTTTTAATGGTGATGTTTTACCAACACAAATTGGACCAAGTATTGTTCCTACACAAGGAGGAACATATAGTGTAGTAGTTACAGACACATCAACCTCTACTGTAACGATGTGTACTGAAACAGATACGACTGAGGTTATTGAAAGCGGAATCCCAGATACATTTGATGTTGAGATAACTTCGCAATCCTTTACAGGGAATAATATGATTATTGCAACAGCTACAGGAAATAGTACATACGAATTCAGTTTAGATTTAGGACCGTGGGAATTGTTGGGAGAATTTGATAATGTTTCTGGTGGCGACCACACTATTTACGTTAGAGATGTTAATGGGTGCGGAATTTTATCACGAGATGTAACAGTAATCGATTATGCCAAATTCTTTACACCTAATGGTGATGGCAATAACGACACATGGACAATAAAGGGTATTGACACGCAGCCAACCGCAGTAATTTATATACACGATAGGTACGGAAAACTGTTAAAACAATTAAGTCCTACTAGTCCTGGTTGGGATGGCACCTACAATGGTAACTTAATGCCGAGTAGCGATTATTGGTTCACACTTCAATATATTGAACCAACAACTGGAGAAAACAAAACGTTTAGCGCACACTTTGCTTTAAAACGATAAATTTATAGTTGATAACCAAATAAAAAAGGCTTAGAATTTAATTCTAAGCCTTTTTTATTATGTATTGAAAGATTTATTAACCATTCATTGAGATTAAAAATTCCTCGTTATTTTTAGTTTGTTTAAACCTGTCGTTAATAAATTCCATGGCCTCAACAGGATTCATATCTGCAAGATACTTTCGCATTACCCACATTCTTTGAATTGTTGAATCATCTAGTAAAATATCGTCTCTACGTGTACTTGAAGATGTTAAATCAATAGCAGGGAAAATACGACGGTTGGCAATCTTACGATCTAATTGTAACTCCATGTTTCCAGTACCTTTAAATTCTTCAAAAATTACTTCGTCCATTTTTGAGCCAGTTTCAGTCAATGCTGTAGCAATAATGGTTAAAGAACCACCATTTTCAATATTACGTGCCGCACCAAAGAAACGTTTAGGTTTATGCAACGCATTGGCATCAACACCACCAGATAAAATTTTACCAGAAGCCGGTTGTACAGTATTGTAAGCACGAGCTAAACGTGTTATAGAGTCTAAAAGAATTACAACATCATGACCACATTCTACCAAACGTTTTGCTTTTTCTAAAACAATATTTGCAATTCTCACGTGCTCATGCGCTTCCTTGTCAAAGGTCGAAGCAATAACTTCTCCACGTACGTTACGTTGCATGTCTGTTACCTCTTCAGGACGCTCATCTATAAGTAAAATCATTTGATAAACTTCAGGATGATTAGCCGCAATAGCGTTTGCTACATCTTTAAGTAACATGGTTTTACCAGTTTTTGGTTGCGAAACAATCATACCACGTTGGCCTTTACCAATAGGAGCAAAGAGGTCCATAATACGGGTAGAAATGGTTGCTTGTTTTTCTGCTAGATTAAATTTCTCTTTTGGAAAAAGAGGCGTTAAATGTTCAAAAGCAACACGGTCTCTAACAACTTGTGGACTTTGCCCATTAATTTTATTCACTTTTATAAGTGGAAAATATTTTTCACCTTCTTTTGGCGGACGAACATGTCCAAGAACAGTATCTCCAGTTTTTAGACCAAACAAACGTATTTGAGACTGCGATACATAGATATCATCTGGTGAGGATAAATAGTTATAATCTGAAGATCTCAAAAATCCATATCCATCTTGCATGATATCTAAAACACCTTCGCTTTCGATGATGGCGTCAAACTCAAAATCTGGCTCACGATAGCGGTTTCTGCTATCCTTATTACCATTATTTTTTTGATTCTGATTTTTATTTTGATTATTATTTCTGTGGTTATTGTCCTTACCACGCTTATTATCGTTCTTTTGATTCTGGTTATTATTACGACGATTATCATCCTTTTTTTGCGGCTGTTTTTGGTCGTTTTTAGAATCTTTAGATTGATTTTGTTGCTGAGGCTTTTTAGGCACTTCTTTATTGTCTTTTTTCTCCTCATTAAATTCTAAAGACTTTTGCTCATCTTTTGAATTGTTTTGGTTTGGCTTTTGGACACGTGCACGTTTCTCTTTTTGAGGAGATGGTTTTTGTGTCTTTTTGTCTTCTGCAGGAGCGTTGTCTGTTGCAGTTACCGCCTTAACAGCGTTAGGATTTGCCGCTTGGTAATCTAAGATTTGATAAACTAAATCTAATTTTTTTAAAGAGCGGTACTTTGGGACTTTTAGTTGTTTAGCAATTTCCTGTAATTCAGGCAGTTTTTTTGCTTTTAACTGTGAAATTTCAAACATTAGTATGTGTGTAAAATATTATAATATTGGATTTGATTAATTAAAATTTTCTAATGAAATTCAGTAAAAGAAAATGAGAAATTTAATCGGAAGAATAGAAATGCAATAGTTTGATTATTACATCTCTATTGCAATAATACAATTTTTATTTAAAAATACAGATATCATTTAAAAATAAACTGCTAATTTTGTGCTTTAAATATTAAGATTAATAATGATTCAACGCATTCAAACCCTATATTTATTAGTGGCTCTTGTTATTTCGGCAGGATTAATATTTGTTTTTGATTTGTATACAAATGAAAATCAAGAACTTGTATATGCTATGGATAACTACTTGTATTTGGGCTTGTTTTTAGGTTCTGCTTTATTATCTTTGATATCGATATTTAGTTTTAAAAATAGAAAGTCTCAATTTGTTTTGGGACGACTTAATATAATATTAAACTTTATTTTACTAGGAGTGTTCGTGTATCAATCTCTAAGTTTATCTGGAGAAACTGAAGTTTCTGAGAAAGGTATTGGGATGATTCTTCCTGTTTTTTCTATCGTGTTTTTAGTCTTAGCAAATAAGGCAATTAAAAAGGACGAAGATCTTGTAAAATCTGTAGATAGATTACGATAAACACCTAAAATCTTAGTAGTATTAGTGCGAAAAATCTCGGAGTGAAAGCTCCGAGATTTTTATTTTTTATAAAAAACTTGTAATTACCTCAAACAACAAATAAAATTCAGAATATATTTTATGGTTTTAAAGTGAGTAAAAAATCTTTTCTTTTTTAAAAAGATTTAGGGTAATATTCTACCTAGGAAACTCAATTACTTCTAAATTATCAATTTTTTTGCCATCTATGGTAAAACGAAGCATCGTTCTTACGTTATGAAATCCATGTTTTCCTACAGCACCAGGATTCATGTGAATTAAGTTTAGTTTTTTATCTGGCATCACTTTTAAAATATGCGAATGCCCACAAATAAAAAGACGCGGTGGATTTTGCCTTAACTTATCTCTAACTCGATTATTGTAATTTGGCGGATATCCACCAATATGTGTAATCCAAACATCAACATTTTCGCACATAAATCTGTTATGTTCAGGAAACTCTGCTCTTGCTTCTGCATCGTCAATATTTCCATAAACCGCTTGCAGAGGTTTTAGTTTTTTTATTGCATCTGTTACCTCTAAATTGCCTATATCTCCAGCATGCCATACTTCATCCGCTTGTTTTACATGTTTTAAAATATTGTCGTCGATATGACTATGTGTATCAGAAAGTAATAGTATTTTTTTCATTAGTTTATTCTCAAATAGTCGAAATGATATTTATAAAAATTTCCCACGAAAGCAGAAATCTAAACAATTATTTAGGATTTCTTTAGCATTAAAAACCTTTATCTTTGTAGCTTTTAAAACTCTAAAGTTACGCGTTTTTGAGGTATTTTATTCAATTATCATACAATGGTTCTGCATATCATGGATGGCAAATTCAGCCAAATGCTATAACAGTTCAGGGTACACTCAATGATGCGATCTCAAAATTACTAAATACTGAAATTAATATTACCGGTGCTGGCCGCACAGATACTGGAGTGCACGCTTCGCAAATGTTTGCACATTTTGATGTTGAGGATATCATAGATACTGAAAACCTAACTTTTAGGCTAAACGCGTTTTTACCAAATGACATTGCTATTCAGTCTATTTTTAAAGTTAAAGACGACGCGCATGTGCGATTTCATGCTATAAAACGTAGCTATGATTATAAAATAAGTTTAAAGAAAGACGTCTTTAATTTTAATTATACCTATTACATTCATCAAGATTTGAATATTGAAAATATGAACAAGGCAGCGAAGATTTTGTTAGAGTATGATGATTTTCAATGTTTTTCAAAAAGTAATACTGACGTAA
This sequence comes from Winogradskyella litorisediminis, assembly GCF_042675765.1. NCBI lineage: Bacteria > Pseudomonadati > Bacteroidota > Flavobacteriia > Flavobacteriales > Flavobacteriaceae > Winogradskyella > Winogradskyella litorisediminis. The sequence continues at coordinate 178,856 of NZ_JBHTJL010000016.1, forward strand.
AAACTTATATCTGTAAAATTGAATATGCACATTGGAAATTAGAAAACAATATTTTAACCTTTACGATAAGTGCTGATCGTTTTTTAAGAAACATGGTAAGAGCTATAGTTGGCACTTGTGTCAATGTAGGTTTAGGTAAACTAAAACCTGACGATATGCATAAAATTATAGCTTCCAAAGATAGAGGTGAAGCTGGATTTTCTGTCCCTGCAAAAGGCTTATATTTGACAGAGGTTTTATATCCAGAACATATAATAATGTAAAAGAGAGATACCGGAAATAATTTCGGCATAAGCATGGCAAAAGAGCAAAAGAAAATATTTGACGTTAGTTTATTTAAACGACTATTAAGCTATATAAAACCATACCGTGGCATATTTGTTTTGTCGTTAATTTGCGTGGTTGGTTTGGCTGTTTTTGGAGCTGCAAGACCTTATGTTCTGAAAGAAGCAATTGACGTAAACATTAAAACAAGATTTTTAGAAGGATTTATGTTTTACATGATTCTCATGGTCGGCTTGCTTGTTCTCGAAGTGGTTTGTCAACTCTTATTTATTTATTATGCCAGTTGGCTTGGGCAATCAGTTGTAAAAGACATCAGAGTTAAGCTCTTTAAGCACATGCTTAAATTTAAAATGACCTATTACGACAAGTCTTCGGTTGGAGTATTGATTACACGAGCAGTAACTGATATGGAGCGTATTGCCGATATTTTTGGTCAAGGTTTATTTATGATTTTTAGCGATATTTTAAAGATGGCTGTTGTTGCTGGTTTTATGTTGTACATCAATGTACAAATCAGTTTAATAGTATTTGTTACTTTACCGTTAATCGTCGTAGCAACAAAAATTTTTCAGCGTTATATGAAGCGTGCTTTTGAAGATGTGAGGACAGAAGTTTCTAACCTTAATTCATTCGTACAAGAACGTGTTACTGGCATGAAAATTCTTCAACTCTTTACACGCGAAAAAACCGAATATAAAAATTTTATTAAAATTAACGAACGCCACAAAAACGGTTGGTTAAAAACGGTTTGGTATAATTCAATTTTCTTTCCTATCGCAGAATTTTTATCGTCACTAACCATGGCAGCAATTCTATTAATTGGTGGTTATGATATTATGAGTCAAGTGCCAAATACCACTGTTGGCGATTTAATTTCTTTTACGATGTTTATTCCTATGTTGTTTAGACCATTAAACCAAATAGCAAATAAATTTAATACATTACAAATGGGAATGGTCGCTGCTGACCGTGTGTTTAAAGTATTGGATACAGAATCTCAAATTTCGGACAATGGTAAATTAACCGCGGATAATTTTGAAGGAAATATTAATCTTGAAAACGTTCGTTTTTCATACGTTAAAGGCGAAGAAGTTTTAAAAGGTATTAATCTCGAAATTAAATCTGGAGAAACCATAGCTATTGTTGGCGCGACCGGAGCAGGAAAATCGACTATTATTAATTTACTGAATCGTTTTTACGAAATTGATTCTGGTAAAATTGAAATAGATGGTACCGATATAAGACAATTTACCTTAGAATCGCTTCGAGAGCAAATTGCAGTTGTGCTTCAGGATGTATTTTTGTTTGCAGACACTATTTTGAGCAATATTACACTTAATCATCCAGAAATAACTGAAGAAGATGTGGTTAATGCGGCAAAGGCTATTGGTATTCACGACTTTATTTCAAGCTTGCCAAATGGTTATCATTACAACGTAAAAGAACGTGGCGTGATGCTATCCTCTGGGCAGCGTCAGTTGATTTCATTTTTACGAGCATACATGACCAATCCGAGTATTTTAATACTAGATGAAGCCACATCTTCTGTAGATTCCTATTCAGAACAATTGATGCAAGATGCGACTGAAAAAATCACGCAAGGCAGAACGTCAATAATTATTGCACACCGCTTGGCAACCATCCAAAAAGCAGATAAAATTATTGTAATGGATGATGGCAAAATTGTGGAAATAGGCAACCATCAATCTTTACTTGAAAGAGAAAATGGTTATTACAGAAACTTGTACGAAGTTCAGTTTTTAAATGCTGAAGCGGTTTAGTTGATAGAATCTTTAATTGTTTGAGTTTTTTCGTAAACAGCGCGTTGTGATTCCATAAAGCTCTCCACCATAGGACTATCCCTAAAAACAAGAAATACTATTACTCCAAGTATAATAAAACCTACCATAATTGCACCAATAATACCAAAGAAGATTAAGGTTCTCAGTAAAATACCACCAAAATCTAATTTATAAATACGCTTATAACAATATGCAAAGTATCCTATTTGGGCAAAAATACTTACAAATCCAAGTAGTTGAGACGAAACTCCGCTGGACAAAGCAATAAGATTTAAAAATGAGCTTATTAAAGAAAATTGGGCAATAATATACATTGCCATTACAATCTGTTCTGTATAATTAAACTCTTTTTTACCAATAAAAACAATACGACTAAAAAGGGCATATAAAGGAATAAATAATACCATCACAATTGAGTAATATTCTTGAGTGTATCCTACAGATTCTTTTATGGCTTCTTGTTGCGCTTGGTTAATACTATAAGGATTGCTCATTTCAGCCATTGCGTCAGGAAAAAATTTATTTAAAACTATGATATAAAGTCCGCCGACAGTCAATGTTAATGCCAGATAGCTTATGGGATTTACATAGCGTTTTCGTACGCCTTTTATGTAGCTTACGATGACATCTTCTGGCGTTTTAAATAACGCAATGAACGTTCGTAAAAGCTTATTGTCAAAATTGAAAAAAGTCTCTGTTATGTGTTCAAAGAGATTTTTAAAAGTTAGCCTGTTGCGTACAACACGACCACCACACTTATTGCAGTAATCACTAGTTTCAGATAATTCTTGTTTACAGTTTTTGCAATTCATATTTAAATAATGTTGGTAAGCTTTAGAAGTACTAAAATTAAAACAAGTAACACTATTAAAATAACGGCTTGGATTGCTATTACAAAATAAGAAACTACAATTTTGGCAAATGTTTCAAGACTACTTTCGTTAGTTACTTTTTTAAAAACATAGCATTGGTAAAAAAATGTTGTAATACTAATTATTGTAGATGAGTAAATTAAACCAATTCCTAATACACTAGTGATGATATAAAATATTGAGGTTGTAATTATAATTTGTCCAGAATAATACAAGTTAATTACAACGTGTTCTGTGAAATTAAATTTTTTAAATCCTGTAAATCTATAGGTGAGCCATGTACTAATTGCAGAAAAAGGAACACTTATTATATAAGCAAAGCTTTGAAAATTACCGCCATCGCCCAGTACTTCATTCAATTTTTCCTGAAACGATTGGTTGCTTTCATTTATTTCTTGATTGAAAATGTTTGAAAAATCGAATTGCTCAGGGAAAAAACGCTGCATAATATAAAACTGAATACCCGCAAGCGTTAAACCGATAGCAAAATACTGTAACACGTTGATATATCTTTTTCTCGTGCCATCGATATATCTGTTAATAACATCTTCTGGGTTTTTATAAAGATTTACAAATGTTTGTAAAAACTTATTGTCAATAGATATAAATTCTTCGTTGATTTGGTGAACTAGTACTGTTGGTGTTAGTCTGTTTTTTATGACTTTTGCGCCACATTCGTCACAATACTTTTGTGTGTCTAAAAGTGGTTTGTTGCAGTTTTTACAATTCATATTACACCAAATCCTTCTTTATTTTCTCAATAAGGTCTTCCTTATTTTCAAACATTACAAATTCGGCATCTTTTACATAAGAAATTGTTCCAGTTTCTTCACTAACCACTAAGGCTAGCGCATCTGTTTTTTCAGATATTCCTAACGCAGCACGGTGGCGTAAACCAAAACGTTTAGGAATATTTATTTCGTTATTTACAGGTAAAATAACACGTGTAGCTTTTACCGTATTATTATCAATAATTATGGCGCCGTCGTGCAACGGACTGTTTTTAAAAAAGATACTTTCTATGATGGGTTGCGATACGGTAATGTTCATCTCATCACCTGTGTTTGTTAAGAAATCGAGATTGTTATTGCGCTCAATTACAATTAATGCGCCTGTATTGGTTGTTCCCATTTTTACGCACGCATTTACGATAGCTTCAACATCGTTAGTAGTTTCGGTATCTGTTTTTAGAAAATTAAAATTCTTAAAAATACGTCGTTTGCCCGATAGATTTGTTGAGCCAACCATAAGTAGAAATTTTCGAATTTCGGGCTGAAAAACTACGATTAAAGCAATAATCCCTACTTTCATAAAACCATCGACAATACGATAGAGTAAGTGCATATTAAGATAATCTGTGATTACCCAAACTAAGTAAATGATTATGATACCAATAAATATATTGATGGCAACCGTTCCTTTAACCAATTTGTAAATATAGTAGAGCAAAATGGCAACAAGGAAGACGTCGACGAAGTCAATTAATCTAAAATCTAAAATATTGATATCGCTCAAGTTGGTAGGTTTTGTGCTAATTTAAGAATTTAGACTTAATATTCTAATCGAAATTTTAGTTTGCTTGTAATTGTTGGTAAAGCGACACACATTCAACTGCTTCTTTTACATCATGAACTCTTAAAATCGAAGCGCCATTTTGTAAAGCAATCATATTTAAAGCCGTTGTGCCATTTAAGGCTTCTTTTGCAGAAGTGTTTAAAGTTTTATAAATCATTGATTTTCTAGATACTCCAGCTAAAATGGGTTTGTCTGCTATTTTAAGAAGGTTTAGTTTATTAAGAATTTTAAAATTTTGTTCTAATGTTTTAGCAAACCCAAAACCTGGGTCAATAATAATGTCATTGATTTTTGCTTTATGTGCTAATGCAATCTGCTCTGCAAAATAAAAGTTGATGTCCTTAATTAAATCTTGGTAATCCGTTTGTTTTTGCATGGTTTTTGGATTGCCACGCATATGCATCATAATATAAGGCACGCCAAGATTTCCGACTGTTTCAATCATCTTCTCATCAAGTTTTCCGGCAGAAATATCGTTAATTATTGCTGCTCCTGCTTCAATTGTTTGTTTGGCAACTTCGCTTCTAAAAGTGTCTATAGATATTAAACTTTCAGGAAAATGCTTCAAAATTAATTCCACAACAGGAACCACTCGTTTAAATTCTTCATCTTCACTTACAAAATCAGCACCTGGTCTCGAGCTATAACCGCCCACATCTATAAAAGTTGCACCTGCGTAAAGATGTTTTTCAACCTGATATAAAATAGAATTTTCGTCTTTGTAGCTTCCGCCATCATAAAAAGAATCTGGTGTAACATTGAGCACAGCCATAACTTTTGGTTGCGATAAATCTATAAGTTGACCTTTGCAGTTGATTGTCATATTTAAATAAATTCCAATTGTTAAAAACCAAATTCCAATTTTCTTGAACTTCTGATTTATTTAAGCGAAATTTACGCATAATTTATTTTTATTTAATGCAAAACACTTCTAAACAATACGATGCTGTAATTGCCAAATGCCGTAGCTTATTTATTAATAAAATGAGTGATTACGGTAGTGCATGGCGAATTTTAAGATTACCATCTTTAACCGACCAAATTTTTATAAAAGCACAGCGTATACGTAGTTTGCAACAAAACGATGTTAGAAAAGTAGATGAAGGCGAAGTAAGTGAGTTTATAGGCATAATAAATTATTGTATCATGGCTTTAATACAGCTTGAAAAAGGTGTTGTGGAGCAGCCAGACATGAATACAAAACAAGCTACAGAATTATACGACCATCATGTCTCGGTAACTAAGCAATTGATGCTAGACAAAAACCATGACTATGGAGAAGCTTGGCGAGATATGCGTGTAAGTAGCTTAACAGATTTAATTTTACAAAAATTATTACGCGTTAAACAAATAGAAGATAACTCAGGCAAAACTATTGTAAGCGAAGGTATTGATGCTAATTATCAAGATATGATTAATTATGCAGTTTTTGCAATGATTCATTTAGGAGAAGGAAAATAAGATTATGAAATACATAACTCAAATAAGTAGGATTTTCGTCGGAATATTATTTATCATTTCAGGATTTATTAAACTGAATGACCCACTAGGATTTTCGTATAAACTACAAGAATATTTTAGTACAGATGTGTTAAATATGCCTTTTTTAGAACCTTATGCGCTGGGCATTTCGGTATTTGTTGTTGTTTTAGAAGTCGTGTTGGGCATCTTCTTGTTAATTGGTTATAAGAAAAAATTTACCATTTGGTTGCTCTTAGGAATGATTGTCTTTTTTACATTCCTCACGTTTTATTCTGCATATTTTGATAAGGTAAAAGATTGTGGTTGCTTTGGTGATGCACTTAAATTAACACCTTGGGAAAGCTTTACAAAAGACGTTATTTTATTAGTATTAATCCTCATTTTAGTCGCAGGTCAAAAATATATTAAGCCAATCTTTAAACCCTTACCAAATGCTATAATTGCTTTATTAGGTTTTATAGCATCACTTTGGTTTGCTTACCATGTATTGATGCATTTGCCAGCAATCGATTTTAGAGCTTATAAAATTGGTAATAATTTGCAAGATGAGATGGCAGTGCCAGAAGATGCACAAAAACCAATTATTGAATATACATGGAAATTCAATGTTAATGGCGAAGAAAAAGAATTTGTTACTAATGGAAGTTATCCAGATGTGCCAAACGGCGAATATGTTGGTGTAGAAACCAATGAAATTGATCCTGGATTTATTCCAAAAATTCAAGATTTTACTATAGAATCTAGTGATGAAAACTTAACAAGCTATTTTCTAGAAAAAGAAAATCTTATTATGGTTGCCATGTATAATATTTATAATGCCGAAAAAGAAGGTTTAGCAAAACTGAAATCTTTTACGGACGAAGCCATAAAAAAAGGGTATACAGTTATTGGACTATCGGCTTCTGGTGAAGAAGCAAAGCAACAACTAAAAACACAATACAACCTTAATTTTAAGACCTATTTGTGCGACGAAAAAGTTGTAAAAACTATTGTAAGAGCCAATCCAGGTATTGTAATCCTTAAAAAAGGAACTGTAATTAATAAAGCACATTGGAATGATATTGAGGATATCAACTTAGTAGAAGTTGAGCCTGAAGAAGAACCACAACCTAAAGATGATGGAACTTTACATTTGATAGATAATCAAATTTCGACTAAAGAAGAATTTGAAGCTTTGAATGAATCACAAATCGAAAGCATGAGCGTTTTAAAAGAAAGAAAAGAAGGTGATGTGTTAGACTCAATTAATAAAAAACAAAATGCCAATTATACTTCTTTGATTGAAATTAAATTAAAAAATGATTAATTCTAATCGCCTAAAATATTCTGCTCAGCTACATTCTAAATAAAGCCTTTTACGTTCTTCTCACTTTAATAGGAGTAGTTACAGTCATATTTTTATTATTTACTGTTCTACCTGGCGACCCGGCAAAAATGATGTTGGGACAAAACCAAACTGTAGAGCAAGTCGAAGCTGTTAAAAAGAAATACGGATTCGATAAACCATTAAGCACCCAATATTTTTATTATCTCAATGATTTATCGCCATTATCATTCCATTCAACAAACTCCGACGATTATACATTTTTAGATAGTAGTAAATATTCAGCAACAACATTATTTACCATTGGAGAAACTACGACCGTTATTAAATTACCATACCTAAGAGCATCATTTGCCAAACAAGGCAAAAAAGTCAGCGAAGTCATTGGCGATACCTTGCCAAATACATTTGTTTTGGCTATCTCAGCGATAACTATCGCTATAATTTTTGGCTTGATTTTCGGTGTAATTTCCGCATTAAAAAAAGATACTTGGATAGATAAAAGTATTCAAGTGTTTAGCACATTTGGTATGAGTGTGCCTTCATTTTTTAGTGCTATTCTATTCGCTTGGTTATTTGGTTTTGTATTACACAAATACACCAATTTAGAAATGACTGGCAGTTTATACGAGCTAGATGATTTTGGAGAAAACGTTAATATCCGTTGGAAAAATCTCATACTTCCAGCCGTAGTTTTAGGTATAAGACCATTAGCTGTGATTATTCAACTCATGCGGAATTCTTTACTCGAAGTCATGAGCCAAGATTACATCCGTACCGCAAGAGCAAAAGGACTCTCGGAATTTCAGATTATAAAAAATCACGCCATTAAAAATGCTTTAAACCCGGTAGTTACAGCAATCTCAGGTTGGTTTGCATCCATGTTAGCAGGTGCTGTTTTTGTAGAATATATTTTCGGATGGAATGGCCTCGGAAAAGAAATCGTAAACGCCCTGAACACTTTAGATTTGCCCGTAATCATGGGTGCCGTTTTGGTTATCGCCACGTTATTCATAATCATAAATATCTTAGTAGATTTCATCTACAGACTTCTTGACCCAAGAGTAAAGCTAAACTAAGTTGAGTTCCGTATGAGTAAAAGCTCCTTGCCTTTAGTAAGTTTGTAATGGGCTTTTCTTAATACAAGAGTTAAGCTTTCTTAGTTTAAACTCTTATTTTTGTGAAACCTTAATATTAATCAACTAACAAATAGTTCCTTCCATTTGAGAAGGTCAGGATAGTAAAATGAGAAAACATATCGTCGCCGGAAACTGGAAAATGAATAATGATTTACCTCAAACCGAATCATTAATTACAGATTTAAAAAAGCAACTACAAACTTCAGAAGCTGAGGTAATGATTGCGCCTAGTTTTACAAATCTTTGGCATGCTTTTGAGGCATTACGACTGGACGATATCGAAGTTATTGCACAAAATATGCATTTTGCCGAAAATGGCGCCTACACAGGAGAAGTCAGTGCAAGTATGCTTACAAGTATAGGTATTAAAACCGTAATTCTAGGTCATAGCGAGCGTCGTGCTTATTACAACGAATCTGATGCAGATTTGGCAAAAAAGGTAGATGCAGCACTAGTAAATAATATGCGTGTAATTTTTTGTTTTGGAGAAGAATTATCCGACAGAAAAGCAGGAAACGAAGAAAGTGTAGTTAAAAGTCAGATAGAAAGCGCCCTTTTTCATTTAAGCGCAGATGCCTTCAATCACATTGTTTTAGCTTACGAACCGGTTTGGGCTATTGGTACTGGCGAAACTGCAACTCCTGAGCAAGCGCAAGATATGCATGCTTTTATCCGTAAAACTTTGACAGATAAATATGGCGAAACAACTGCAAATAACGTTTCAATTCTTTATGGCGGAAGTGTAAAACCAAACAATGCCAAAGAAATTTTTTCTAAACCAGATGTAGATGGTGGACTTATTGGTGGCGCATCGCTAAAGGCTGAAGATTTTTTTGCCATCGTAAATGCATTTTAGATACATAATTTGGGCGTTACACTACTACGCAATAGCTCCGTAGTGTCGCGCTTTCGCAAGTCGCTCTCTGCGAGGAGCTCCGACAATTGCTCAATCGCTAACGCGCGCTGGAATTATGCTAGTTCTTAGAAGAAATTCAGGGTTCTACATTTATTAAAACAAGGAACAAAAGAGAGGTTTTAAAAACTTTACTTGTTTACAGCTTCGTAAAAATTAATTTCAAATTAAAAATACATGTCAGACAACATATACATTGGTTACAACTTTACAGTTTCACCATTGCAACCTGCAACAGAAATTTTGATAGCAGAATTGGGATTTGCTGGTTTTGAAAGTTTTGTAGAAACAGAAACTGGAGTTACTGCTTACATTCAAAAAGAAGAGTGGCATGATGCTATTTTAAGTGATATTCAAATTTTAAGTTCAGACGAATTTAAAATAGAATATACCTTTAATGAAATTGCACAAACCAACTGGAATGCCGAATGGGAAAAAAACTTTAATCCTATTGTTGTTGATGATTTAGTAACAGTTCGTGCGCCATTTCATGAAACACCAAATACAAAATTTGATTTGGTAATAGAACCAAAAATGAGTTTTGGCACAGGTCATCACGAAACCACTCACATGATGATTCAGCACATTCTTCAAAATGATTTTAAAAATAAATCTGTTTTAGACATGGGTTGTGGTACCGGAGTATTGGCAATTCTGGCAGAAAAATGTGGCGCTTCATCTTTAGATGCAATAGATATTGACAATTGGTGTTACTTAAACAGTCTCGAAAATGTAGAACGGAATGACTGTAGAAACATTTCGGTTTACGAAGGTGATGTTTCGCTTTTAGAGGGTAAATCTTACGATATCATCATCGCAAATATCAACCGTAATATTCTACTTCAAGATATTTCAACTTATGCAAACTGTCTTGATAAAAACGGTACATTGTTTTTAAGTGGATTTTATGAGGACGATATTTCTACGATAGAAGCCGAATGTAATTTAAATGGCTTAAAACTTTCTTCAAAAATAAAACGCAACAATTGGGTAGCATTAATGTTCAATAATTAACACTTATTGCCGATTCTGTCCTATATCGATGAAGTACTTAAAACTTTAACAAAAAAGTTAAGAATTTGTTAAATAAATACGGTTTTTCCGTAATCCTTTTTTGTTTTCTCAGCGTAACTTAGAGTAAATAATATTATTCGATTTTAGATTTCTATTTAGAGCCATTTCATTTTGGCACTCAGGAATTTTTATGTCTTGTTTTGCGTAAAACATTTAAAACCAAATTATTAACAAAAACCCAAATTAAAATGAAAAATTTAATGAAGCCTTGGATAGTTTGCCTATCTGCCTTTTTGCTATTTTTTGCATCATGCGAAAAAGACACTTCCACGGATGAAGAATTATTAGTTGATGAAGATATAATCATCAACGCAACAAATCTCGAAAACAGAACTGCTGTAACTGATATAGAATTATTAAATTCAATAAAATCCTTAGATATTGATGTTGGCGTTGTTTCTGTTGGCGATTTCCACCTACCAGATGGCAGCACGGAAGAGCGCATCTACATAGGTAGTGATATTACAATAACTAGAGATGAGTTAACCGAATGGGCAAATAATGCTTCTAGTACAACAAGACAGTACCGAACATTTAATCTTGTGAGTGAAAATAATCAAACTATAAATATTTTAGGTTATACCGGCGGAAGCCAAGCTTTATCATCTAAAGCGCAAACGGCACTATCAAGAGCCATTGCTAATTATAATAATATCAGTGGAATGACGCTACAGTTTAATTTAACGTTTGGTACAAATTTTCAAGCTGCTGATATGGTGGTTTATGATAATACTGTAAATACACCAGGCGGAACAGGTGGTGTTGCAGGTTTTCCTTCAAACGCAGGGTTACCAAATAAATTTGTTCAGATTTATGGTATTGAGCAATTTTCAACCAACGTAAACGAACACGTCATTACCCACGAAATTGGTCATTCTGTCGGTTTTAGACACACGGATTGGTTTGATAGATTAAGCTGCCCTACATCTTCTCAAGGTAATGAAGGTTCAGGGTCTAATGGTGCTGTTCAAATCCCAGGAACACCTTCAGGAAGAGATTTAACATCTGTCATGCAGGCTTGTTTTTCTACGAGTGTGAGTGGAAATTTTAATGGAAATGATGTTATAGCATTAAGAGCTATGTATCCAGATAACAGTGGACCTTGTGATGGTATTCAAGAATGGCAAAGTGGTAATAGTTATAGTATTGGAGACCGCGTTACATATTTTGGAAATCTATATGAGCTTGTTTCTGGTGGATGGGCGTTTATTACGTCTTGTAACTAGATTCATTTTTTCCCCCAACCTAAATGGGTTATTTTCTTAATTGAAAATGCCCATTTATTTTTAGTTGGCGTTATTTTAACGTATTAAATATGTCTAAATGAGAGTTTTGTTCGTTTTAGTATTGTAATATTTTTTAAATTAGCATAATACTTTATGGCAATGGAATATCAAGAAAAGCACCAAGAAGAATTATTAGTTGAAGAAGAAGTGGTTAAGCAAAACGAAATTGTTTTATTTAATGACGACGTTAACACATTTGACCATGTTATAGATACATTGATTTATGCTTGCGATCATACACCAGAACAAGCTGAGCAATGCTCAATTTTAGTTCATTACAAAGGAAAGTGCACAGTAAAAACTGGGCCTTATGAAGACTTAAAACCACGTTGCTCTAAGCTTTTGCAAGCTGGCTTGAGTGCAGAAATAGTATAAAAATAAAAAATCCCGCTTTTGCGGGATTTTATATGTCATGGAACTAAAAATTTTTATAATGTCGAAGGACAGACAAAGTCCGTCATAGGCAAATCTGTTTTTTTAATGGCTCCAAATCCTCCGGCGACATCAATTAACTTTGTAAAACCTCTTGCCTTTAAAATAGAAGCAGCAATGACAGAACGATAACCACCAGCACAGTGAATGTGGTATGTTTTATCTTTACTTATTTCATTCATATTCTCATTAATAGTGTCTAAAGCAAAATGTTGAGCATCCTCTAAGTGTTTGGAGTTAAATTCACCATCTTTACGTACATCAAGGATATTAACATTATCGTTTTTTACACTTTCTGCAAATTCTTCTGCAGAAATAGATTTTAAAGTTTCAATATCTTTTCCTGCGGTTTTCCAAGCATCAATACCACCTTTTAAATATCCTAATGTGTTGTCATAACCAACACGAGATAATCTTGTGACTGCTTCAGCTTCTTTACCTTCTGGAGTAACCAAAATAATAGGCTGTTTAATATCTGTAATTAAAGCACCTACCCAAGGTGCAAATTGACCGTTAAGACCAATAAATATTGAATTTGGGATATGACCTTTAATATATTCAGATTGTGGTCGAACATCTAATACTAAAGCTGACTCGTGATTGGCTAACGCCTCAAAATCTTCAGGACTTAATGGGGTATCACCTTTTTGGAGAACTTCTTCAAAGGTAGAGTAGCCAGTTTTATTCATCATTGCATTTTTTGCAAAATACTGTGGCGGTGGTGCTATACCACTTAGAACCTCTTTTATAAATTCTTCTTTGGTCATATCTTCACGTAGCGCATAGTTGGTTTTTTTCTGTTCGCCCAAAATACCTACTGTTTCTTTGCTTAAGTTTTTACCACACGCAGAACCAGCACCATGCGCAGGATATACAATAACATCATCAGCTAACGGCATAATTTTATTTCTCAAAGAATCATACAGCATACCTGCTAAATCTTCTTTAGTTAGGTCTGACTTAATTGCTAAATCTGGACGACCAACATCTCCAAGAAATAAGGTGTCTCCAGAAAAAATGGCATGGTCTTTTCCGTTTTCATCTATTAGTAAATAGGTCGAAGACTCTAATGTATGACCAGGTGTATGAAGCACTTTTATGGTTAAGGCTCCGATTTTAAATTCTTCTTCATCTTTTGCAGAGTAAATGTCATAATCTGTTTCAGCTCCTGGACCATAAATGATTGTTGCCCCTGTTTTTTTTGCTAAATCTACGTGACCAGACACAAAATCGGCATGAAAATGCGTTTCAAAAATATATTTAATTTTAGCATTATTAGCTCTGGCTTTATCAATATATTGTTGTGTTTCTCGAAGTGGATCTATAATAGCAACTTCACCATTGGACTCTATGTAATATGCACCTTGAGCAAGGCATCCTGTATATAATTGTTCTATTTTCATAATCTTTTAATTTCTTGATTCAAATTTACAAAACTTATATTTTTATCAATGTGACAAAAGTCACTTAAGCCTTATAAAAGTTCTTTTAAAATAATGTATGTTCCCATAATAAGCGTAAAATAACCAAACCCTTTTTTTAGTTTTTTTCCATCGATAAATTTTGAAAGATAAATACCTACTAAAATTCCGACTATTGAAAATGCTGTAAAAATGAGTAAAAACATCCAGTCTATATTGATGTGCTCTATATCGCCTAAAAAGCCAATTAATGATTTAATCGATATGATAAATAAAGAAGTTCCTATTGCAGTTTTCATTGGTAATCTAATAAAAAACACAAGTACTGGGATATTTAAAAAACCACCTCCAGCGCCTACAAAACCACTAATAACACCTGTCGCTAGACCCAGTAATAAAACAGTAAATACATTATAGCTTCTATTTTTTGAATCAGTTTCTTCAAGTATTTCCTTTTTAAAAATCATAGAAATGCTTGCCAATAAAATTACAACCGCAAAGATGAGCATAATGAAAATATGGCTAGTCACTTCAAAGTTTCCAACAGAAATCATGACTTCGGGCAACTTCGGGATAAGAAATCTTCTAGTGAGATAGACTCCAATGATTGACGGTATTGCAAAAATTACGGCTGATTTATAATCTACCAAACCTCGTTTTAAACTCTGAAATGCACCTACAGTTGAAGTTGCGCCTACAACAAATAATGAATATGCAGTAGCTATTATGGGATTAAAGCCAAGTAAATACACAAGAATAGGAACTGTTAGAATAGAGCCACCACCGCCAATTAACCCCATAATTACACCAGCTATAATTGCACAAATATATCCTAAAACATCAGTTGTTTCCATTAATGAGGAAGTTTGTTTTTAATAACACCATATGTGTAAGTACCTAATAAAGCAGCAGCAATTACAATAAAAATTGAAAATACTCCTGTGCCTACTAAAATATACATTGGCCCTGGACAAGCGCCGCACAAAGCCCAGCCAAGTCCAAAAATGCTTCCGCCAATAATGTAACGTACAAATCCTTTTTCCTTCTTAGGAACTGAAAGTAAATTACCTTTTATGGTTTTGAGTTTTATTTGCTTTGAAATAAGTAAGATTATGACGCCTGTGGCAACAGCGGTTCCTATGATTCCATACATATGAAAAGATTCAAATTTAAACATCTCAAAAATGCGATACCAAGAAACAGCTTCAGATTTTACCAATACAATTCCAAAAAATATTCCTATAATTAAAAATTTAATGTATTTACTCATGGCTAAAATATTAAAGGAAAAATTAAATGTATCATAACAAGTCCGCCTATAAAAAAACCAATTACCGCAATTAGTGAAGGCAACTGTAAACTGCTTAAGCCCGTAATAGCATGGCCAGATGTGCAACCACCAGCATAGCGAGTACCAAAGCCAACTAAAAATCCTCCAATGATTAAAATGAGTAAACCTTTGACAGAAAAAACATTTTCCCAGCTAAATAATTCTGGTGGCAAAAGCGATAACCCGATATTTTCAAAGCCTAATTGATTTAAATCTTTTATAGTTTGTTGATTTAAATTAATATCTGTTGGATTTGAAAGTAGATGATGCCCAATAAATCCACCTACAATAGCTCCAAGGACTACAACAAGATTCCACCGTTGAGCTCTCCAATCAAATTTGAAAAATTCCACTTTTTTTCCTGCTCCACTCATGGAACATAGTGTTCTTAAGTTTGAGGACATACCAAATGTTTTGTCCAAATAGAGTAGAGCAAACATTACTATTGCAATTAAAGGTCCAGAAACGTACCATGGCCAAGGATTTAAAATATATTCCATTTTTAAAATTTTGTACAAAAATAGAATTATAAATCTCTCTCTATGTTACAATTGTTACTAAAAGCTGATGACTTCGATTCTGTGACGGCCGAGTTTTATTTTGTTCTCTTTTTCAAGTTGCTTTAAAAGTCTAGAGATTACAACTCTAGAAGTGTGTAAATCCTCAGCAATATTTTGATGTGTTATATTTAATGTAGTAGAAGACGTTAGTTTAACTTTATCGTGGAGATATTTATAAAGTCTTTCGTCCATTTTCATAAAAGCTAAAGTGTCAATAGTTTCTAGCATTTCATCGAATCTGGTCTGATAACTTTGAAGGATAAAATTTCTCCAACTTTGGTTAGTATTAAACCACTTTTCCATGTGTTTTAATGGAATCATTATAACCTTAGCTTCTTCGTCTGCTACAGCTCTTATTTTACTGCTAGATGTAGACATGCAACACGTTAGCGACATAGCGCAAGTATCACCGTGCTCTAAAACGTAAAGTAATAGCTCTTCACCTTCATTATCTTCTCTAAGAACTTTAATATTTCCCTCGATTAGTAAAGGAACATACTCCAGTTTTTGACCGATATCTATGATAATATCATTTTTATTAAAATTTTTAATAATAGCTACTTTGCTAATATTTTCTATAAGTTCTTTATCAAACAGAAATTCAAAAGGCTTAAGATTTTCAGAGTTTATCATATTTCAAAAATAAGAATTACATTTTTTTGAAATAATAGTTTGGTTGTTTTTTAATAAATGTATTATATTTGCACCCACTTAAAAACGGCCATGTGGCGCAACTGAATAGCGCACTTGATTACGGCTCAAGAGGTTCCAGGTTTGAATCCTGGCATGGTCACAATTTATTTAAAACTCCTTAAGCAACTTGTTTAAGGAGTTTTTTTGTTTTCTCTTATATAAAATTATGTTTATAAGCCAAAGCCATTAATGAGAGGGAGTTGTTTTCTTTGATTAAATCAAGTTTTATTAATACTATTTTCTAGGATGATAAAAGTCATCTTTTCTCTTTCATCTCTCTAGTAAATTGCACAAATAAATAATAAAAAAAATGTGCACTTTAGTTTCAAAATATAATGTATCAGGACCACGATACACAAGTTATCCTACAGTTCCGTATTGGGATAATGAAAAATTTTCTTTAAAAAATTGGAAAGAAAATATAATATGTAGTTTCAATGAAAGTAATAGTTCTGAAGGTATAAGTCTTTATATACATTTACCTTTTTGTGAAAGCATGTGCACATTTTGTGGCTGTAATAAGCGAATAACAAAAAATCATGAGGTTGAAATACCCTATATAGAATCTGTAATAAATGAGTTTAGATTATATACTAAGTTGTTCGACTCACAGCCTATAATAAAGCAAATTCATTTGGGAGGTGGAACTCCAACTTTTTTTTCGCCCGAAAATCTGGATAAACTTCTTAGCGGTATTTTTTCAATTGCAAAAAAAGCAGAACACATTGATTTTAGTTTTGAGGGACATCCAAATAACACAACAAAAACCCATTTAAAAATTTTAGCTAAAAATGGCTTTACTCGTGTTTGTTATGGTGTACAAGATTATAATATTAAAGTGCAGAAAGCAATAAATCGTATACAACCTTTTGAAAATGTTGAAAAAGCTACACTAACGGCTAGAGAATTAAATTATAATTCTGTAGGGCACGATATTATTTATGGACTTCCTTTTCAAACAAAAGAAGATGTTGTTAATACAATAAAAAACACAATTAAGTTACACCCAGACCGTATTGCTTTTTATAGCTATGCACACGTACCATGGATAAAAGGAAATGGGCAACGCGGATTTAAAGATACCGATTTACCAAACGCCACACAGAAACGTTTACAATACGAAATAGGAAAAAAAATGTTGTTGAAAGCTGGATATGTAGAAATTGGCATGGACCACTTTTCACTTAAGACAGATAAACTATATAAAGCACAAGAAAACGGAACTATTCATAGAAATTTTATGGGATACAATGATAGTAAAACGCAATTAATGATAGGTCTTGGTGTTTCTTCTATAAGCGATAGTTGGTATAGTTTTGCTCAGAATGTAAAAAATGTTGAAGAATATCAGCAATTGGTTAATGAAGGTACTATTCCCGTTTACAGAGGACACGTTTTGACTGATGAAGACTTAGTGATACGCAGACATATTCTTAATTTAATGTGTGGTTTTGAAACTTCATGGAAAGATGAATCATTATATTTTAATCAGCTTCCTGATGTTCTCATAAAACTTAAAGAATTAGAAAAAGATGGTTTAGTAGAAATCTATTCTGAAAAAATTAGAGTAACTAAAAAAGGTCGAGCTTTTGTAAGAAATATATGCCTACCGTTTGATTTGCGCTTACAAAGGAAGAAACCAGACACGCAACTATTTTCTATGACTGTATAAAAACTTATTGTAATTTGAATGTATAAAAAAGCATCACTTCTCAGTGATGCTTTTTCTGTGTTAATTTGCTAATTAAGACCTCGTGATTTCATCTTCTGAAATTACTTCTTTTTGGTGAGATGCTATATTGGACATTCCAGCAGAAATAATAAGCATACCAACAACTAAAATAAGTCCTGCTGAAATAATAAGTATTAGAATAAAATTATCCATTATTCTGCTCTTGAACTATTAGAATCTTGCTGCTTTTTATCTGTATTTACCATAGAATATACTATGGCTGCCATAATAAAGCAAACAATAGCAAATACGCCAATGATAATAGCTCCCATTCCCCAATTGACTAGTGGTATAGATAATAGTGTTTTCATAATAATTTTTTTTAAAATTAATGTATTAGTGACAACTATGTGTTGCAGAAACTTGCTCAATAGCTACCATTTCTGAAGGTGATATATAAGGAATGTCTAATCCTAGACCTCTGAGAATAAATAATATTCCAACAATCACTACAAGAACAGGAATGGCTTTTATAATAAGTTTTTTTAAGTTATTGTTTAAAAAATTACCTAGATAAATAGCAGTAGTCATTAATGGTATGGTACCAATTCCGAAAAAAAACATATAAAGAGCACCTTCCATAACACCTTGTGATGCAATTGCACCAAATATTGCCATATATACTAGTCCGCAGGGTAAAAGACCATTTAAATAGCCTAATGTAAAGAAAGTCCCAGGGTCTTTACGTTTAAGCTGTTTTCCCATAGCACTTTTTACTCGACCAACAAATTTATATAATGGCTTAGAAAAATTATACCGATTAAAAATTTTAGTAGGCATGATAATAACAACAATCATTAAAACACCAATAATTATAGAGATTTGTTGTTGCATCCCGAATAAATTGAGACTTTTTCCTAAGACACCAAAAAGAGCTCCAAGAACACTATACATAAGTAATCGACCGGAATGATAACTCACTAATTGTAACACTTTTTTTGAATTACTTCTGCGGTCCAATGGTAACAAAAAGGCAATAGGTCCGCACATGCCAACACAATGGAAACTCCCTAATAATCCTAATATGATTGCAGCGTAAAACATCTAATAAGTTATAGATTCTTTGTATAAATAGTTTTTATCTTGAAATTTGAATGCTATAGTGATATTCCACCGACCGTCTAGCAACATATTGTCAGGTATCACTAAGTTTTGTCCAGATAATTTTAAAGGTAATTCAAAGTCAAGTTTTTTATTAGATGGTCGGTACAAAAAAACATTACCAGTAATCATTTGTGTTTCTAGCTCTTTTGGAAAGTTCAATAACCAACCTTCTGGTGTTTTTTTTCCAGTAATTTTAGTACTCAAATATTGCATATTAGTTTCTGCATCAATTTCGGTTTGGTAGGCCATTTCTTTAGCGTAATATTCTTCTGTTACTAAGTCGTGACTATAGTTTTTGTCAGTACTCATTGTTATAACCATGTATAGAATAAATGTCATAAAAGCGAGCATACCTAATACAATTCCTTTTCCCCAATTCCATTTCATAGCTTTTTAGTTTTAGTGAGATTTAAATTTTTATCTTGCTTTTGCAACATTAATTTTGCTTCACAAGCTTTATTTGTTCCTAGTTGCCCTTTTTTGCAACCTTCGCAACATTTCTTTTTTTCTGAATTCATTTTTAATTTATGGTTTTAGTCCTTTACTTAATTCAGGAAGAACTTTAGCATATTTTATTTATAACTACGAGGTCCTAAAAAGGCAGTCGTTGTTGTTTCTATTTTTTTGTCACCACTAAAAACACCTATCTCCAATCTGTCTTTATCACCCGAAAGAGCAGCGGCATTAATTTCAATAAACAGAGTTCCTTCTGCAAGACCTTGTCCATCAACTGTAAAATCATTGTTAGAGACCAATTTTATTGTGCCTTTGTGCGATAATAATTTAAAATTAACATTATCAATATCGTCTATTGTTTTATTTACAAGCTTAAAGGTGTAGACATTACTTATTATATTATCTGCTTTGCGCTCGTACAATTGTCCAGGTAATCTTAAGATGCGAGCTTCAATGTCGTTTCTTAAAAAAAGCATTCCTATTAATACTGCCGTAAGTATGCCTAAGACAGCAGTGTAGCCTTTTAATCGTGGCGTAAAAGTGAATTTAGCTTTCTTTTCTATGTTTTCTTCGCTGGCATAGCGTATTAAACCTTTAGGAAGATTTACTGCTTCCATCATATGGTCACAAGCATCGATACAGGCAGTGCAATTGACACATTCTAATTGGGTACCATTTCTAATGTCTATTCCTGTTGGGCAAACGTGCACACAAGCAAAACAATCAATACAATCTCCTTTTCCGGTTACCGAACGGTCTTCATTTTTTTTAAATTTTGCACGTCCTTTTTCTTTCTCACCACGCTTATGGTCATAAGCTACAACGATAGACTTATTGTCGAGTAATACGCCTTGTAATCTTCCGTATGGGCAAGCTATTATGCATACTTGCTCTCTAAACCAAGCAAAAACAAAGTAAAATACGCCAGTAAAAATGAGTAGCGATATCAATGTACTGACATGCTTAAATGGTCCGTCTGTGATATATCTAATCAATTGATCACTGCCTATTAAATAGGCCAAAAACACGTTAGCTATTAAAAACGAAATAATAAAAAAGATACTCCATTTTAAGACTCTCTTTTTTAATTTTTCCTTATTCCATGGCATTTTTTTTAATCGAACTTGTTTTCCTCTATCACCATCTATCCAATATTCAATACGACGAAACACCATTTCCATGAAAATTGTTTGTGGACATACCCAACCACAAAATAAACGTCCAAACGCCACTGTAAATAATATGACAAATACAACTCCGATAATCATCATTATAACAAACAGATGAAAATCTTGTGGCCAAAATGGAAATCCAAAAATATTGAATCGTCTTTCTAAGACATTAAACATCAAAAACTGATTGCCATTTATTTTTAAAAAAGGAGCAGAAAACAAAAATATGAGTAGGACATAACTAACGTATTTGCGGTATTCGTACCACTTTCCGTCTGGTTTTTTAGGAAATACCCAAGCACGCTTTCCTTCTTCGTTAAGCGTTCCTATAGTATCTCTAAAATTATGTTGCCCTTGTTCTGCCATTTTATTTTCTTTCTCTTAAGAATGCATAGTATTTTTTGATTCTTTAATCAATAAAAGAAAGATGGCATCAAAAACTCCTACGACAGAGTGTTTTACGTCTTCAGGAATTTCAAAAGAGTCAAAGCGCTCTAATCTATAACTGTCCGTTTCTGTGTTAAAATCAATTTCGCCTTGTACTACCATCAACTTTGCTTTACCAGCTGCTATATGGTCTGCTAGTGCCACACCGCTTTTTAAACCTATGGCCATGAGCTTTTTTCCAGCTTTGTTATAGATTTGCTTTACAAGCGGTTGGTTACTCTTGGGTAACGCTTCTGAAATTTCGTTTAACAAAATCATTTTAGTCTTTGTTTTCTGTTACGATATCTCCAGTTACAGGTTGGTCTTCTATAAGAATGTTGACCTGAGTACTGTCTATAATTTCAATCTTTGCTTCTTCAATTGGTGCATTTGGGTCTGTCCAAATTTCTCCTTCTGGTGCTTTTGGTTCAGCTGGTGTTGTACCATGAAGAGACAGAACATAACTAGCTACTTGTGCCATTTCAGAAGGTTTCAAATTTGTTTTCCAAGCAATCATTCCTTTTCCGTCGCGACCACCTTCAGATATGGTTTTAAAAACATTTTTAATACCGCCGCCTAAAATCCAATTATCATCAGTAAGATTTGGTCCAATTCCTCCGCCACCATCAGCTTTATGGCATGCAACACAGTTGGTTACAAAAATATTTTTACCGGCGTTAAGGTCACTAGCATCAGATAGTAACGTTACCGTGTTAATGTCTACAAGGTCTTTGGCTGTTTTTTTCCATTCTTCGATTTCAATTTGGGCCTGAGCAACTGCTGCTTCATACTCTTCAGCCTGGTCGTAGTCATTAAACACCTCAAAACGAATTAAATATATAATGGCGAATAAAATGGTTGCATAGAAACTGTATTTCCACCATGGTGGTAAATCATTATCTAATTCTTTAATACCATCGTAATTGTGGTCTAAAATTATTTCATGTTCTTCTTCTATAGCTTTGCTACCAAGAAGTGATTTGTATTTATTTTTTACCCATTTAAATTGATTTGCTTTTGCTAAAACTTCTTTTTCGTCATATCGTTTTTTTGCTTCTTCGGTAAGAGATTGATATAATAGGTTTTTTAAAGCTGCAGCGCAAACTTCTCCAGCAATGTAGAATAACATGACGCCACCTAAAACAACCCAAGCTAGCGGTTGTTCATTAAATATTGAAGTGTCACCAGTAGTTCCTGCCCAGTTGAGGAAAAGATATCCAATAATAGAAAAACCAATGATTCGTAGTAAAGGTGCTAGTGATTTCATAATTCTATTCCGTTTATAGTTACTGTATCATCATCAAGAGGAATATTACTTACCTCTTTGATATGTGCTTTTTTTGCCGTGAATACCCACCAAAACAAAGCGGTGAAAAAGACAAAGAATATGAGTAAAGAAATAATTGGATAAATCTCTACGCCTTCTATATTTTCTAAGTTTCCTTTTACAAATTTCAACATGGCTTATTGATTTAGGTTAGTTGCAGTTTCACCCGCATTTTTAATTTTAATATCAGTTCCGAGTCTCTGTAGGTAGGCGATAAGTGCAACGACTTCTCTATTACGCATTTCTATAAAATCTTCACCATTTTCTAGAGCATACTTTTTATCGGCTTCATAAGTTTTTGCAAAATCAGGGTCGCTATACAAGTTTTTCTCTATCTGTGTTCCTTGTTCGTCCATCCATGATTGTGCTCTTTCTATTTCTTCTTGTGTATAAGGAACTCCTAAGGTTACCATTGCTTTCATTTTGTCTTCGGTTGTACTTTTGTCTAGTTCGCTATTAATAAGCCATTTATAAGAAGGCATTATTGAACCTGAAGATGTACTTTGTGGGTCGTAAAAGTGATTTAAATGCCAGTTATCGCTATATTTTCCGCCAATCCGCATTAAATCTGGTCCTGTACGTTTGCTTCCCCAAAGAAATGGATGGTCGTAAACATATTCTCCTGCTTTTGAGTATTCTCCGTAACGTTCTACTTCACTTCTAAAAGGACGAATCATCTGTGAGTGACAAGACACACAGCTTTCTCGTATGTAAATATCTCGTCCTTCTAATTCAAGAGGTGAATATGGTTTAACGCTAGAGATTACAGGTACATAATCATCAACCATTAAGGAAGGAATAATTTGTACCATGCCGCCGATAAGGATTGCGATAGTTGCAAAAATCGTTAGCTTAACTGGTCGTCTTTCTAACCATGTATGATAACCTTCTTTAGCTGTACGTTTTTTAGTCACTCTTTGAAGTGGAGCTGCTTCAGCAAGTTCGTCAGTTACTTTTGAACCTGCTCTAGCAGTCATGATAATGTTGTATACTCCAATTAGTGCACCTACAATAAACATACTACCACCAATTGCGCGCATCCAGTACATAGGAATTATTTCACTTACGGTTTCTAAAAAGTTACCATAGGTTAATGTACCGTCCGGATTGAATTGCTTCCACATAGAAGCTTGTACAAATCCTGCTACATACATTGGTAATGCATATAAGATTATACCTAATGTACCTATCCAGAAATGAGCGTTTGCTAGTTTGTTAGACCATAAAGTCGTTTTAAATAATTTTGGTACCATCCAATATACCATACCAAAAGTGAGGAATCCATTCCATGCTAGTGCACCTACATGAACATGGGCAATAACCCAATCACTAAAATGTGCAATAGCATTTACATTTTTA
Organism: Winogradskyella litorisediminis; assembly: GCF_042675765.1. Lineage (NCBI taxonomy): Bacteria > Pseudomonadati > Bacteroidota > Flavobacteriia > Flavobacteriales > Flavobacteriaceae > Winogradskyella > Winogradskyella litorisediminis. Next base: position 202,620 of record NZ_JBHTJL010000016.1, read on the forward strand.
AGCGACAACATAGGACCTTCAAAAGTTGCCATACCATATCCAGTAATTGCTACTACCATGAATTTTAAAACTGGGTCTGTACGTACTTTGTCCCAAGCACCACGAAGTGTTAGCAATCCGTTAATCATTCCGCCCCAAGAAGGTGCAATAAGCATCACAGAAAAAGCAACACCTAAATTTTGTGCCCAATCTGGCAGTGCTGAATATAATAAATGGTGTGGTCCTGCCCAGATATAAATAAATATTAATGACCAGAAATGAACAATCGATAGTCTATAGGAATACACAGGTCTGTTAGCAGCTTTAGGAACAAAATAATACATCAGTCCTAAAAATGGCGTGGTTAAAAAGAATGCCACAGCATTATGACCATACCACCATTGCACCAAAGCATCTTGAACACCTGCATAAGCCGAATAACTTTTTAAAGCACTGACAGGAAGCTCGATACTATTTACAATATGAAGCACTGCAACAGTTACAAAAGTGCCTAGGTAAAACCAAATAGCAACATATAAATGACGTTGACGCCTTTTAAAAATTGTACCAATAAGGTTTGCTCCAAAAGCCACCCAAATTAATGCAATTGCAATATCAAAAGGCCACTCTAGCTCAGCGTATTCTTTTGAAGTCGTGTAGCCTAATGGAAGCGTTATAGCAGCTCCTACAATAATAGCTTGCCAACCCCAAAAATTTAAATTACTTAACCAGTCCTTCCACATACGCGCTTTAAGTAATCTTTGAGTCGAATAATAAACACCGGCAAAAATGGCATTACCTACAAAAGCAAAAATCACCGCATTGGTATGTAGTGGTCGCAGACGTCCAAAACTTAACCATGATATACCATCTGTTAGGTTAGGAAATAGAAACATAAATGCTAGTAATAGACCAACACTCATTCCTATAATGCCCCAAAACATTGTAGCGACAATAAATTTGCGAACGATTTTATTATCGTAATAAAATTGTTGTACTTCCATAATTATTTTAATTGATTTTTTAGTGTAGTTGATTTGCAAATAAGATTACTAGCCTCTTTTTTTTCTTTGATGACTTCGTCTTCAAAAAGCATACGTACTGATGGCGTATAAGTGTCGTCGTATTGGCCTTTCTTTACTGAAAAAATAAATGCTGCAAAAAAAACTAGTGCTACAAGAACACTTATTGAAAGAAGGATATATATGATATTCATATCTGAATTAATTATGCTGTAAAACTACTAGCATCTCTTTTTAAAAAAGATGACATTTGTCACCAGTAATTTTATTTTTTTTAATTTTTTTCTCTTTAAATTAAAGACGAAGCCCTTATGTTAAACCACTAAATACATTAGCATAACTTGCGACTTAATTTTTATACTTTTTAATTGTTTTAGAATTTTTTCAGCTTCTTTTTTTATTAATTCACAGAACGTTTTTAGTTGATTTTCAAAACGATTAATGACATTAGTGTATATGTCAAATCTCTTTTTTAATTGATGCGAAATGGTAGGGCAGAGGTTTGATTTTTGGTATATGTCTTTTTCAAATGACATAAGTTCTTTTTCGGTTTGATTTACCCAAGATGTATATTCAGAAAAGCTAGTTTCGTATTTTTTTGCTGCTTTATAAAAAAGGCGAAGCAGCTTTAATTCATTTTGCTGTGGTTCTGTAAAAACTATTGTTGTAAATGAATTGATGTTAGGTGTTTGAGCGGATAGAGTATACATTTTTAATCTTTTTTACGTAATTGGTGTGCCAGTATATTGGTGGTAATTGTAGTAAATACAACAATACTAATAGAGCTTAAAGGCATGAGTATGGCAGCAATAACTGGTTTTAAATGCCCTGTTACCGCAAAGCCTAAGCCAATAAAATTGTAAAACAGTGAAAATATAAAGGCGTATTTAATCACTTGTATTCCCTTTTTCGAGAGCATAAAAAATTGTGTAATCTGTTGAAATTGTTTAGCATCTAAAATGCCATCACAGGCAGGTGAAAAAACATTAACATTTTCTGAAATTGAAATGCCTACATTGCTCTGTGCCAATGCTCCTGCATCATTTAATCCATCGCCTATCATTAATACATTTTTGCCCGTTTCCTGTAGCTTTTTGATATAATTTAGTTTGTCCTCTGGTTTCTGATTAAATAATATTTTAGTGCCTTTAGGTAAGAGTGTTTCTAAGTGTTTTCGTTCTCCGTCATTATCTCCAGAAAGTATTACAATTTCATGATGGTTTTTTAAATGGTCAAACACTTCTTTTACGCCATATCTATATTCGTTGTAAAATACATAGCAACCTTTATATTCAGAGTCAGAACTAATATGAACAGCCGTGCGATTATGTGCTTTATGTTGAGTCCTATCTATCGACTGAACAAAATTGTACGAACCTATCTTAATGTTGTGGTTGGCAACTTCACCTACAATACCTTGACCCACTTCTTCATAAAAATGGTCAAGTGTTTTAATGTTATTTGCGTCTAAAATTTCATACAAAGAGCGACTTAGCGGATGGTTAGATTCGCGTAAAGTGCTTATAAGTAATATTTTTTCTTCTTTATTAAGTTCTATACCTTCGTAATGCGCAGTGCTTTTTATACTAGAAGTAAGTGTTCCTGTTTTATCGAAAACAACAGTATCTATTTGAGTTAATTTTTCAATAACCGAGGTGTCTTTTAGATACAATTTGTGTCGGCCGAAAATGCGTAATAAATTTCCTAATGTAAAAGGTGCTGCAAGTGCAATAGCACAGGGACAAGCTACGATGAGAACCGCTGTAAAAACATTGAGCGCAGTTTTAACATCTATAAATACCCAAACACTTGCCGAAATAACTGCGATAACCAAAAGACTTATAGTAAATCGTTTGCTTATACGGTCTGTAAGTGTTTCAAAAAGCGACTGTTTGTTTTTTGAAAACACCTCGTTAGACCATAACTGCGTAAGATAACTTTGCTCTACAGATTTTAAGACTTCTACTTCAATAGCTCCTGCTTGTTGTCTTCCGCCAGCAAAAAGTTGGTCACCTGATTTTTTTGAAACTGGCGCAGCCTCGCCAGTAACAAAGCTGTAATCGATAAGTGCATTTCCTTTTATTAAAATGGCATCGACCGGTAATAACTCGCCATTACGAATTAAAATTCTATCTCCAGTTTTAAGGTCATACACTTGAGCTTGTTCTTCGTTTTTATTAAGTTTTTTACTTTCAGTATAAATTTTAGCCGAATCATTAGAAATCAACCGTGTTACTGCAATAGGGAAATAGGATTTGTAATCACGTTCAAAAGAAAGGAAAGCGTATGTTTTTTGTTGAAAAAATTTACCGAGTAATAAAAAGAAAACAAGTCCTGCCATGCTATCAAAAAAACCTGTTCCCCAATCCATGATTATTTCTACAGTTGACCTTATAAATAATACTGATATCCCTATTGCAATAGGAACATCTATGTTTAGTATTTTAGAATGAAGCCCTTTATATGCAGAAATAAAATAATCACGACCAGAGTACACAGCAACAGGCACTGCAAAAGCAAACATTAACCATCTAAAAAGATGTTTAAATTTTTCTAGCCAAAATTCATTGACTTCAAAATACTCAGGAAAGGATAAAAACATGATGTTACCAAAGGCAAAACCTGCTACGCCAAGTTTGTAGATTAAACTGCGGTCAACGTTTTTCTTTTTTTGGTCAGCATCATTTAGAGAGATGTATGGTTCGTAGCCTAACTTTGTAAGTAAAATGACAAGATTTTGTAAACTGGTTTCATCAGATGAATAGGTAATACGAACAGTTTTCTTCGTAAAATTAACCTGTGCTGTTCTTACCGCAGAATTTAGTTTATTTAAATTCTCTAACACCCAAATGCATGAGCTACAATGTATAGATGGTATTAATAAAGAAACGACCTGTATGCCTTGTTCGTTAAATTCTAGTAGTTGATTGACAACAGATTCGTTTTCAAGAAAATCAAATTTTCCTCGTTGTGTTATTGGTGATGTTCCTGGCGTTTGCTCAAGTTCATAATAGTATGATAAATCGTTTTCATTAAGAATTTCAAAAACAGTTTTGCAGCCATTGCAACAAAAGCTTTTGTCGAGATGAGAAATGATGTTGTTTTTACAATCATCACCACAATGAAAACAAGTAAGGTTAGACATTAAAAAAAATTGTTTGATACTTACGTACTATTATATCTAACACAAATATTGAATAATCTTTATCCCTAAAAGATGACATTTGTCATCGCTGTTAATTGAAAGCCAAAATTTTATTTTGTTTAATCTTTTTTATTAAATTTAAAACAAAAAAAAACATGAAATTATCCGCAATGCATTGGGTAGCTATTACGACTTTACTACTTATTACCGTTACTATTTTTGCTACTATGAATCTTTCTTTTGGTCTTGTCTTTTATGCTACTTGCATAGGTCAAGTGTCAATAATTATAATGGTATATAAGGTTTTAAAAGACAATTATAAGACAGATAAAACCTTTGAAGATTTTTACGAAGATAGACCAGATTTGGGAAGGTAATTTTGTAACTTTTTTGAAATTAATTCTTCTCTAAAAACTTTGTTTGTTGCTTTGAGATGAGTCTAAAAGCTATTATATTACCAAAAACTTTTTTATTAAATATAATAAATGAAGGACCATCACGAAGGCAGGTGCGAAAACTGTATTATTAGGCAGTTTAATGCGTTAAAGGCTCTAAATAAAGTAGAATTAAAAAAAATTTCAGATAGTAAAATCACAAAATCCGTAAAAAAGGGCGATGCCATTTTTTCTGAAGGTGAAAAGCTAAATGGCGTTTTTTGTGTTCGTAATGGTGTCTCTAAGCTTTCAAAGATGAGCGACAATGGAAAAGATACCATTGTTAAAATTGCCACCAAGGGAGAAGTACTTGGGCAACGCTCTGTAATTACAGAAGAAACAACAAATCTCAGTGCGGTAGCCCTAAACGATATGGAGGTTTGCTATATACCAAAAACTCATATTTCAGAAAGTATTAATAATAATCCTTTATTTACAAAAGCCATTTTAAAACATATGGCCAAAGACTTAAAGTTTGCAGATAATATTATCGTAAACATGGCTCAAAAAACTGTTAAACAAAGAGTGGCTGAGGCATTAATATATTTAGAAAAGAATTTTGGAGTAGATGATGAGGGTTACATTACCATGACATTAACCCGAGAAGATATAGCCAATGTAGTTGGTACAGCTAAAGAAGCATGCATACGTACGTTAACTACATTTAAAAAAGAAGATTGGATTATTACAGACGGTAAGCGAATACTCATTAAAGATAAAAAAGCCCTCAACAAATTAGTAGAAGGGCTTTGATAAATATCTAATTTCAATTTCAACTTTAGGGATAAAATTAAATTTTTACTGTTAAAACAGGTTTAATTGCGTGGTTTGCAACATCTTCACTAATACTACCTTGCAAAATATGAGATAACCCTTTTCGGCCATGTGTAGGTATTGCAATAATATCTGTACCCGATAAAGTGGCATAATTAATTACACCTTTTTCAACAGAATAATCAGACCAACGGGTTACTGTTTTTATCGCCTTTACTGGCTCTGGGTGTTTAACCGCTTTAAAAAATTGAAGTAGCGTTTCGTCCATTTCGCTAGTACTTTTAAAATCTTTTCCTGATAGATTTACATATAGGAATTCGATACGCGCGTTTAAAAGCATAGAAACTTCTATGATTCTATGATAAGCTTCTACTGTTTCTAAATTAAAATCACTTGCATATAGAATTCGCTCAGGAACAAAATTGATTTCATTTTCTTTAACGACAAGAACAGGTACTTCAGAGTTACGTACAACTTTTTCTGTATTGCTGCCTTTTAAAAACTCGGCAATACCCTTACTTCCTTGAGAACCCATAATAATTAGACTAGCATCTAACTCTTTTGCAAGCTCATTTATACCAAAAAAGTCTAATTGTTTTTGCAGAAGCGGTTCTACAAGTACACCTTCTAAAAAAGGTTGAGCTATAAATTCTTCAAACTTTTTTCCAATTAATTTTTTATAATAAACAACCTGTTCAAGATTGTTGGGCTCTATACTATACCCTTCTTCTACGCCTACCATGTGAGTAAGTATTATTTTAGCCGAAATACGTTTAGCTATGGTTGCGCCAACTTCAAGTGCTTTAAGAGAAGTGCTAGAAAAGTCTACGGGAATTAAAAGTGTTTTCATCGTTGTTGATTTTAAAATTACAGTGTAAAATTAGTAAGTACTTCTTGAGTAAATGATGACTTATGTCACCTATGATTGTTTTATTAAAAATGGTGATAGATATCATATTTTTACTTCTAATATATAACTAAGTTTAACTATAAAATTGCTTATGAGCATGAGCTTATATTTAAAGCAGATATTAGTTTATTGAAACACGCAAAGTATCAGGATTTATAATCGTATTAATTGTTTTAGGGGTTTATATTTATTTTTCTTAGTGATATAGAAAAACAATCAATCCAAAGCATTCATAGTAACATAAGCGCGCCAGCCAATTACGGCAAGTTGCCATTTCTTCGCTTTCGTTAAGTCCAATTCTTTTTTGGTAAAGGATGGAAGAATTAGCTTGTTCAACTTGGCTAAAAACTTAAACATTGATTTTTTCATAATCCATATTAAAAGTTCAAATATATTTAAAAAAAGAAAACTCAGTATTTCACTGAGTTTTTGTTTTTGATTGATTTGATTTCATCTAATTGGTTGGTTTTTCTTTTAGATAGAAACAATAATTTCTACGATTACTTTTACGAGAGTTAGCATGGTTTTTTGGTTTTAAAGGTTAATATTTTACTTCAATTTTTTGATTGAGTTTTCAATATATATCGAGGAAATCCCTTTTACCAAACACTTTCACTAAAATCTATGAATTTGAATATGTATTTATAACTTAAAACACATTAATACTTTAAAAACGTAATATAAAACTCTACTATTTGATTAATAAGTGTAACCTTATTTCTCGGTTATTGTTTTATAATGAAACAATTGTAGGGTGTTTTTAATGTCTTTTTTTAAAACCAAGGGAAAATTTATGCTCAAAACCTTCGTTTTCTTTCTTTTCATCTTTTTTTAAAAAATAATTAGAATTTTTGGATTCAATTTTTATTTCATTTTGATAATGTTTATTTAACGTACGTGCCTAAGTAATAAATGTATATTTGCAAAAAAAAAGTAATGCGTTATTTTCCCCTAATTTTCATTTTTTTATTTTGTTCGCTGTCGTGGTCTCAAACATTAGTTATTAATGAGCTTGATGCCAACGACCCAAGTATTGACGATGAAGAGTTCATTGAGATTCGTTCTTTAGATACTATGGGTAATTCTTTACCTAATTTTTCTTTAGATGGTTATATTTTAGTTTTTTTTAATGGTAACGATACTTCAGAAGGTAATAACTTAAGTTATTTAACTTTTGATTTAGCAGGTAACACAACAGATAGTAACGGATTATTTGTTATGGGAAATCTTAAAGTGTCTCCATTTCCTAATGTGTTGTTAACAGATGGTTTGTTTCAAAACGGTTCCGATGGTTTAGCTATTTATCAAACATCTATTTCTAATTTTCCTGACAGAACACCTGCAACATCAAATTTTAATTTAGTTGATGCTTTGGTTTACGATACAGGTGGCACAAGTCCTGTTGATCAGGACTTACTTGATGCTCTCGGCGAAACAACACAATATTTTGAAGGCTCAAATACATCAAATTCTTTACAAAGAAAAGCAGATGGAACTTATGAATCTAAACCACCAACACCAAGAGCATTAAATGATGGAAGCGGTATTATTTTCAATGCTGTTGAAATTACAGTAGACCAAACTTCTTATAGTGAAGAAGAAGACATTTTAATAACTTTTACAGCCGATGAACCTGTCGCTTCAGATGTAAATATTACTATTACTTTAGCTAACGGTACATTTTCACCAGCAGATTATACAGGTGATACTATGATTACAATATTTACCGGTCAAACTACAGCTACTACGATTTTAGATTTAGTTGATGATACATTGGACGAAGGTGATGAAGAGTTTGTTATTGAAATGACTGGTTTGACTGAGCCAGTGGTAGCCGCAAACAACTTTATAAAAATTAGGGTAATTGATAATGATTTTACAGTAGCGCCTTGGGGAACACCAAAAAATCCAACGTATAATCAAGTGACAAATACACAACCTGCAGGTTATTACGATAGTTTAATTGGTAAATCGGGTCAAGATTTAAGAGATGCAATACAAGCAATAATTGCTGATGAAAACACAGTTCGAACTCACAGTTATGCAGATGTTACAACGATTTTAAAAGAAGCTGACCAAAACCCAAATAATAGCAACGAGGTTTGGTTATTGTATACTGAAGACGAACGCTCAAAATTAGATTTTCAGAATTCGTCATTTAGTGCTGGCAAATGGAATAGAGAACACACATTTCCGCGCTCTAGAGGTGATTTTAACGACTGGGATGATTTTGATGATGAAGCTACAGGAATTAATGTTTTTATATCTACCAAAGCAGATTCTACGCGACACGCCAACTCAGATGCGCATGCATTAAGAGCTGCAGATGCATCAGAAAATAGTAGAAGAAGTAATGCAAATTATAGTAATAATTTTTCTACAAGTTCAGGCTTAAGAGAATATAATGGACCTGCAAATGTTGACCCAGCAAATGGTATTGGTGTTAGTTTTAGAGGTGATGTGGCACGTAGCGTATTATTTCTAGATTTGCGATATAACGGCTTGTCTGTAGTTAGTGGATTCCCAAATTCTAATAATAGCAGTGATGACGGAACTTTAGGAAATTTAGATGTCTTGCTACAATGGCACGAAGATGATATTCCTGATGATTATGAAATGAACAGGAACAACGTAGTTTATAATTGGCAACGTAATAGAAATCCGTTAATTGACTTACCAGATTTGGTAGATTATATTTGGGGAAGTCGTCAGGGCGAAGTTTGGATGGGTGCTTTAAGTATTTCTGAAAATGAATTAGCTGGTTTTTCGTTTTATCCAAACCCAGCTACAAATAAAATTACATTTAAAGGATTAGATATAAGTTCAAAATTTGAAATTTATACTATTGAAGGGCGAAAGATATTAACTCAACAGTTAGGAAGTGATAATACTGCCAATTTAAATCTCGCAGCTGGTATTTACTTATTAAAAGTAAAACATAATGAAACTATGGTAACAAAACGGTTAATCGTTAAATAAAAAAAGCCTGAACAACTGTTCAGGCTTTTTTATGTTCTAGATTTTTTATTTAACCATTCCAAATTGGTTGATGGCTTGTGTTTTGCCTTCAGGCAAAGAAAATTTTAAATCCGTCCAAGTTGTACCTTTAACACCTTTTAATTCAAAACCATCTTCAGTTTTAATAATAGTAATTAAATAATCGGCCAGTCTTTTATCTTGTTTCAAATTTTCTTTTTGAAGATATGTCATACCATATTCATCAATTGCTTGTGGATTGTAATTGTTTTTACTAAAAGACAAATCTAACCAAGCGCTACCTTCTAAACTTTTTAATTTTATAAGATTATCTTCTTTTGAAATTAGAAATTGAAACTCCTTAAGTTCGTTTTCTTGAGCGTTTAATAAATTAAATGTTGAAAATAAAAAGGTTATAAATAAGATTGCAATTGTTGTTTTAGTATTAGATATTCTCATTGTTTTCTTATAATTTTTTTGAAGATACAACTAAGTTATTACCTTGTTTTCCAAAGTTAATTGTTGGTATACCATTTGTGTTTTCAAAAACAGCGCTACTTGCATTACCATTATCATCTTTAAGACTTATTTTTATTTTTACGATTTCACCAGATTTATTTCGCTTTAATTTTGAAACTTTAGCAGTGATACCAATAGATTTAAGTTGACTAACGTGCTTGTCTATAACGGAATCTGGAGTGATTTTGGAAATAAAATATGAAGTTCCATTTTCTTTAGGATTAGTTTCATCATAATACCCGACAGACGAAATTTCAACTTTATATTCAGGATTCTTTAATTTTTCAAGCGATTCTTTAGTGTCTTTTGTAATGATTATAATTGCACCGTTTTCTGCTTTTTCGCCATACATATCAAATGCCTTTTCTCCTTTTACTACAGAAACTTCTTTTATAATTTCAGCATCTAATTTTGATACATCAACATTGCCTAATATTTCATTATTGATTACAATTAATGGTTTGTCGTTAGATTCAATATAAGCCTCAGCTTCTTCTATTGTTGAACTTGGTAAAAATTCTACTTTGTTTACTCTGGTTTCAATTTTCCAAGGTTCGTCCTTTTTAGATGAGATGATTACAACACCATCTTTTGCTTCTTTTCCGTATGTCTTTATGGCTTCATCACCTTTGATAATAGCTATAGATTTTATTTGATTGTAATCTAATTTATCAACGTCTTTTTTAGTTGCTTTTTTTCCATCAATAACTATCATTGGATTTTTGTCACCTGCTGTAAATTCTAATAATTGTTTTTTTGTTGATTCCGGGAATGATTTGTTTTCAGCCGCAGTAACTCCCCAAGAACTACTTTTGGCTGCTTTATCTTTTGTAATAATCTCTACAACACCATCTTTTCCTTTATCGCCATATTTTACTGTAGCTTTTTTGCCTTTAAGTACATTAACTCTGTCAATTACAGTTGGCTTTACCTTTTCTAATTCTTTTTTGGTAGCTACTTTTCCGTTTATAATATAAATTGGCTCAGTGGCATCAGATTTTCGGTATACAAATGTATTTTTAGCTTTAGTACTATCAGTTTTAATTATAAAAGTATTGTTGTTTTTGCGTTTAGAATTTTCGTTGAGTTTTACAATTACATTAGATTTTTTTGTTTTATCATCGCTATCTTCCTCAATTACTTCAATAATTTCAGGTTCTTCAACGACTTCTATTATTTCAATAACTTCTGGAGTTTCTACAACTTCAATAATTTCGGCAGCACCGACTGACATTGAGCCATCGCTCTTTTTTCTAAAATAAAAAGGTGCAATACCGCTTTTGTCTTTTACTGCGTAGTTGGTAGAATTCCCTTCATATTCAAAAGTTATATTTAGATTAGTAAGCAAACCTTGAGCATTGCGTTTTTTCTTTTTAATGGTCATAGAAACGCCTTGTTCTTTCAAATTCTTTTTAATTTTTTGAAAGCTTTCATCCGTTGTCTCTGGCGTAAAATAAATTTCCGTAGATGAAGTTTGAAAAAAGTTTTGTTGGTCTTCAACAATTTGTTGCTCTACGTAAACTTCTTTTGTATTAAAGCTCATTAAAAAGAGAATAAAGAAAGGAATAACTAAGGCAGATTTCCAGCGATTAACTGAGTTTGAACGATTTTTTTGTAACATAATGATTCGTTTTTTGATTAATGAATTATAAAAATTGGATGTAAGATTGATGTCTTTTTTTCCAATGCTAGTTTTAAGTAAAAGCGCTTGGTAATCTTTTATTGAGTTTGAAATATTCTGCGTTTCGCTATCGGCAATGTATTCTAGATTTTGCTGAATAGATTTATGATATAACCAACAAATAGGGTTAAACCAAAATGCAACACATGCCAAGCGAGACACTAATATATCTACAGAATGCCATTGACGCACGTGTACTTTTTCGTGATTAAGAATGAGTTGAAGTTCCTTGTCTGAAAATGAATTTGGGTTATAAACTATCCATTTAAAAAATGAAAATGGCGAAATAGAACTTTTAACGATAACATAAGTATAAATACCATCTTTATTTTTAGAATTTTTTAGCAATAACAATAAAAGCGACCCAAATTGTAGTAAAAATTGTAATAAAAAAATGAGTACACCAGCTAAATAAACATATGTGGCCAACTGTAACCAATTAAACGGTTTTTCTGTCTCTGCAATTTCTGTTGGTATATAAGTGAATTGTAAAAGACTTTGTTCAGTAGCTGAAACTTCAACAGGAATGTAAACAGGTATTTCTATTAGAGGTAAAACAATTACAGTAAATATTCCAAAGAGTAAATACCATCTGTTGTGACTAAAAAAAGTTTCTTTTTTTAAAAACAAGCTGTAACCTAAATACATTAACAGAAACAGTGCGGATGATTTTAATAAATATTCCATCTTATTTTTTCTTTTCGATTAATGCAATGATTTCTTTAAGCTCATCCACAGAAATTTTTTCTTCTTTCGCAAAAAAGGAAACCATATTTTTATAAGAATTGTTAAAATAGTTGGCAATTGCAGTATTCATAAACTTTGCCTTGTAATCTTCCTTTTTAACAATCGGGTAGTACTGATGTGTTTTTCCATAAGCATTATAAGCAACATAACCTTTTTCTTCAAGATGTCTTATAATAGTTGAAAGCGTATTATAATGTGGCTTATCATCTTTAATTTCTGCCAAAACATCTTTAACAAAAGCTTTTTCTAAACGCCATAAAATGTGCATGATTTCTTCTTCCTTGTTTGTGAGTTTTTGCATGATGTTTTGTATTTTGAAAATGAATACTTTTCAAATATAACTATTTTTATAGTTTACAAACTATTTTTATAGTTATTTAACGAAAAATTTAGTTTTCTTCATTCAACGAAATAAAAAAGAGCAGTAGTAGTACTGCTCTTTTTAGATTTCATTTGTATGATAATAATTAGTCTTTTGTAATAGCAATTATTGCGCCATCCTTTGCTTTGTCGCCATATATACTCATGGCTGCATCGGTTTTTAAAATATCGACTGTTTTTAATTTATCAGTTTTTGCTAAACGGTCTAAAGTTTTAAAATCAGAAATTTTTCCGTCAATAACAATTAGTGTTTCCAAATCTGGATTATCTACAAATCTAAATTTTTGTTGAGGTGCATTGTCATTGTCATTAGAATAGAAGTAAGAGAAATTGTTTGGTGAATTTTGATTAAAATTAAAATTCTGTTGAAATTTCTTTTTAATAGCATCAATATCTAACGAATCATTTTCAAAAATGAAAAAATTTGAATTTCCATTAAAAAAGTCTTTGAGATTTAAAGAACGCCTCGTCCCTCCAAAAATAGAATCCATATCAAATGGCATGTTAAAACTATTATTATTGAATAGCGCAAATAAATCACCACTATTTTTGGCTTGACCTATGTAAAGATTTCCATTTTTACTTCCAAACGAAATATTACCAATAGGTTTATTGCTTGAGATACTGCTGCTTGTTTGCTGGCCGCTCTCTGAAGATAATCTTATAGATATAGCAGTAATTTCTTTGTTTTCATTTCTTTTTATATTTTCAAATTCCGCTAAAATAGCATGCTCTTCTAGCATGGTTTTTATACCATTAAAATCTTCATCAGTTGTAGATTTATCAATGGTTATTTCTACAGTATCTTCAAAAGTGGTTTTAGTTTGCCCGTAGCTTATAGCACTTGTAAATGCCAGAAGTGCTATTGCTAAAATCTTAAATTTTATTGCTTTCATTTTAAAAATATTTTAATAGCTTCAAATTTATTTTAGTCCTATTTTTTCTGCCAATTTTTAACTAAAATTTATCTCGAATTTTTAAAAATATGTTAACTCCATATTTTAAAAATTACACAGTTCAGTTGTAAATAGTATCTTCGCAAAAATTGATATCAAATGAATGTATTACTCATTATAGTTGGTTTAGCTCTACTTGTAGTTGGCGGCGATTTTTTGGTTAGAGCTTCAGTTGGTTTGTCTTTTAAATTAAAGCTTTCTAAACTCGTTATAGGCATGACGGTAGTGTCTTTTGCGACTTCTGCACCCGAACTTTTGGTGAGTTTGCAAGCTGCTTTAGATGGCGTTAGTGATATTGCTTTAGGAAACGTTATTGGCTCTAATATTGCGAATATTGGTTTAGTTTTAGGTATCACTGCAATAATTTCTCCATTGGTAGTAGACCGTGAGTTTTATAAGCTTAATTGGCCAATGATGATGTTAATGTCGTTTGGACTTTATTTCTTCTTAAGAAATGACGAAATTTTAACTCAAACCGAAGGAGCTATTCTGTTTTTGGCACTTATACTTTTTCTTGCTTTATTAATTACAGATTCTCGTAAAAAAACAAAATTAGCTTTAGCAGAAACAGTTGATGATAGTTTGGCAGTAGTATCGAATTTTAAAATTGGAGCTTGGTTACTAATTGGTGCCGCTGGTTTGTATTTTGGCTCTGAGTGGCTGGTTGAAGGCGCAAAAGGTTTGGCAAAAGCTGTTGGCGTAAGTGATTATGCAATATCTGTAACGGTAATAGCAATTGGCACGAGTGTGCCAGAATTGGCTGCATCTGTGATAGCGGCATTGAAGAAAGAAAAGGCTATTTCATTGGGTAATTTAATAGGCTCAAATATTTTTAATATAGCTTCTGTTTTAGGATTAACAGCTATTATAAAACCTATTGCTGTTGAGTCTTCTAAAATATTATCTACCAATATATTTTGGATGATTGGTTTTGCGGCTATTTTAATTCCTTTAGTTTTTATTGGGAAGCGATTTGAAATTGGTAGAAAAAAAGGCATACTGCTTTTTGTGGCTTACGTCATTTTTGTGGCTTTAGCATTAAAATAAACCAAAAAAGAGTGACAATGCCTTCACTCTTTCTTTATTATTTTTATTAAATATTTACCTTGCTAAAACAATCTCAACTCTTCTGTTTTTTCTTCTTCCTTCAATAACCATATTTGTTGCAATAGGATTTTCTTCTCCAAAACCTTGAGCTTTTAGTCTATTTGGGCTTATTCCGTTTAAAACTAAATAATCTTTTACGGCTAAAGCACGTTTTTTAGATAACTCAAGATTTAATTCTTTAGAACCAATACTATCTGTATAACCGTTGATAAAGAACCTTGTACTTAAATTATTTTTCATTATAACTACAATGTCTTGTAAATTGATTTTCGATTCTTCTTTCAGCTCTGTTCTACCAGGATTAAATAAAATTACTCTTGCATATTGGTTAATGAGCAACTGCTCTTTTTGCGTAAATTCTTTGCAACCATTATTTGCAGCAGTACCAGCTTCCGTTGGGCATTTGTCATCTTTGTCTGGTACACCATCACTGTCAGTATCAGGCCATGGGCAACCATAATTTTCTCTTGGCCCAGCTGTTTCTGGGCATTTGTCCCTTAGGTCAATTATGTCATCATTGTCAGTATCAGGACATCCATTAAAGGTAGTTATACCTGGAATATTAGGGCATTGGTCATTTTTATCAGTTATGCCATCACCATCAGCATCTGGGCATCCATTTAGAGATTTTAAACCTGAAACTTTAGGGCAATTATCTTTAGAATCGTCAATACCATCACCGTCAGTGTCAGGACACCCATTATATTTAATAGGACCAGGTAGGTTAGGACAGGTATCTTCTTCATCAATTATACCATCGCGGTCTGTATCTTTTTTCCCACCAAATTTATAACTAAATGATAGCGAATGCTGAAAATGTCTAAACCCATAATCTTCAAAAACATGTTTGTAAGTACTTTGAAGATTTACGGATACTTTTTCAGTAAACCAGTATTTAATACCTAGAGAACCATTAAGTGTACCCGAGCCAATAGTGTTAAGCCAGGTGTATCCACCACCTATACCAATATATGGTTCTAAACTGGTTATTCTTCCGTCTGTAAAGCTATAATTAATTGACCCATCTAGAGCATAGTAAGCCCAGTCGTCAACAAGATTTGGTGTTTCGACTAAAGTTCTAATATCCTTGTTGGTACCAAATTTACTTATTTCGTTAAAAGAAACAGATGTCGCAAATGATATACGACTTTTCCAATACCTAGAGACTTCAATTTTTGTAAGCATCGGAAAAATATTCCAATGGTCATTTGCATTAAAAAACTCATCAAATAAGTTGCCTTGTGGGTCTGGTTGACCAACTGGATTGTAGTCTACGGCATTGATTCCAATACTAATAGCCCAAGGATTTCTCTTGTCTTGTGCTTTTGAATTAGCTGTTATTAAAAGAATAAAAAATAATAGAACTACTCTGTATAAATCCCCCATAATTTAAACATTAGTTTTTTTAAAAATATAAATCCAAATATATAATAAAAAAAGCGACTCAATATTTAAGTCGCTTTTTTTAAAAAATTATATTTTCAAATAATTATGAAATGTTAGCCGATTTCACGGTTTTTACAATTCTACCTGCAATTTTATAAGGATCACCATTTGAAGCAGGACGTCTGTCTTCTAACCAACCTTTCCAACCTTTTTCAACTGTGATTATAGGAATTCTTATCGAAGCACCTCTATCAGAAATACCATAACTAAAATCATCAACATGCGCTGTTTCGTGTAAACCAGTTAAACGTTGGTCGTTATATTCACCGTAAACAGCCATGTGTTCTTTAACCACAGGTCTAAATGCTTCACATATTCTTTCGTAAATTTCTCTACTACCACAAGTTCTAAGTGTTGTGTTAGAGAAATTGGCGTGCATACCAGAACCATTCCAATCTCCTTTTACCGGTTTTGGATGATATTCAATATAATAACCATATTGTTCTGTTAATCTATCTAATAAGTAACGAGCAATCCAGATTTCATCTCCAGCTTTTTTAGCTCCTTTAGCAAATAATTGAAATTCCCATTGACCAGAAGCAACTTCTTGATTAATACCTTCAAAATTTAAACCAGCAGCAATACATAAATCGGCATGCTCTTCAACAAAATCTCTTCCGTGGGTGTTTCGACCACCAACAGAACAATAATACATTCCTTGTGGTCCAGGATATCCACCAATAGGGAAACCTAATGGAAGCTGAGTATCTTTATCCATAATGAAGTACTCTTGTTCAAATCCAAACCAGAAATCATTGTCGTCATCATCAATAGTAGCTCTACCATTAGACTCGTGTGGTGTACCATCTGCATTTAAAACCTCAGTCATTACTAAATAACCATCGTTTCTTGCTGGGTCAGGATAAATAGCAACTGGTTTTAAAAGACAGTCAGAAGAACCACCTTCGGCTTGTTTTGTAGAAGAACCGTCAAAAGACCATATAGGACAATCTTCTAATTTGCCACTAAAGTTTTCTTCAACTTTAGTTTTACTTCTCATGTTTTGTGTTGGTTTGTAACCATCTAACCAAATATACTCTAACTTGGATTTGCTCATTTTGTGTTGTGTTAAATTAGCGAAAGTTCAAAGATAAATTTTTTTCATTTTGAAGCATAGAATCTCAACTTAATTTACTTCTATTTTATAAATTGTTATCAACATTATATCAAAGATTGTTAACTAAAAGGTTTTCGTAAGTAGTTATCCGTTAATCTATAAGTCATCACAATAACATGATTTTACAAATTATTCATATTATAGAATAATCTATTAGATTTGTAATTATTATACGTTTTTACCCAGAAATTTTATGAAATATGTATATTTTTTGTCTTTTCGATGAAAATTCAAAATACTCGTTTATCGACTTTTCTGTTTAAATAATAATTATCATCTTTGAAATGTTGTAAAATTAAAATATTGCAACACAATTCCCCCTCCCCCAAAAAAAATTTTCCCCCACATTTAGTGAACAAAGTGTTTCCCCCAACACTAATATTTTTTTAGAAATAGAATTTTTTCTAAACAATAACGTAGCCACTAATTAATACAATTTTGTAATTAAAAAATATCTAAAATTAAAATTTAGAGATTTTTAAAAATAATTAATTAATCCATTAAATTAAATTCAATTATTATGAAAAAAGTGATTTTTAGTGCAGCGGCACTTATGTTATGTGGGAGCTTAGCTTTTGCACAGCAAAACAACAGTACAACCACTCAGACTGGTAAGAGAAACTTAGCTCTTGTAGCTCAGGTTGGTGCTCAAAACCAATCAGTAGTAGATCAAGATGGTAAAATGGACCCTATGGGTGGCGTTGCCAATCAAACTTTTGTTAACCAAATGGGTAATCGTAATGTATCGCTAGTTGAACAAGATGGTGATAGAAACTTTGCCAGTGTTTTACAAGATGGTAACAGAAATGACGCCACAATTGATCAAGGAGTTGGTTTTGCAGAGGATAACAGCGCAACAACAGAGCAATTTGGTAACAATAACACATCTGACCAATTACAACGTTGGGATAATAACGAAGGTATAGTGTACCAAGATGGTAATGGTAACTCGGCTTCGCAAGATCAAAGATCTATGGCAAATGCAGTACCTGGAAGTTTTGCACAAGCTTATCAAGTTGGAAACAATAATGATTCTGACCAAACACAAAAAGGCTCTAATAATGAAGCAGGTGTTAACCAAGATGGTAATGGTAATAGCGCTATGCAATATCAAGAAGGCAATAATAACAGCGCTGCTATTTCTGGTTTTTCTGACCCTACGGTAACAGGAACTGGATTTACTGCAGGTCAATTAGGTAATGGAAATACAGCTGACCAATCGCAAGTTGGTAATGGTAACTTTGCATGGACTACTCAATGGGGTAACAACAACAATTCTGATGTAGACCAAGATGGAAACAACAACTCATCTGACAATTTTCAAGTTGGCAATGGTAATGGTAGTATAATAGATCAGGACGGTAATGCTAACGATGCATTAGCGCACCAATTTGGCAATGGCAACTCGTCATTACAAATCCAAGATGGTAACAACAACGATGCTGACATTGTTCAAGAAGGTAATAACAATATTGCTACTCAAGGTCAAGATGGTAACCGTAACGTTGCAGATACGTTCCAAGATGGTAATCGTAACCAATCTTACGGTTTACAAATTGGTAACCGTAACACGTCTGATGTTGATCAAGTAGGTAATAATAACGGTGCTTTACTTTTACAAATGGGTACTCGTAACACCAGTATTATTACTCAAACAGGTAACCGTAACGGTGCAGCATCTGCTCAGTTTGGCCAAAGACACATGAGTACTATTACTCAAACAGGTAATGCTAACTTAGCTGCAACTTTACAAAGTAATTAAAAAGTTAAGTTAGTTAATGTTTTGTATAAATAGTTTTTATTAGTACACAACATTAAATAGTTATTAAAGAAAGGAGTGAAATATCTCCTTTCTTTTTATTATATTTAGTTTAACCTTTAGGGAATAATTATGAAGAATTCCGTTTTATTTTTAATAGCTGTATCATTTATCACAAGCTTAAGTTTCTCTCAAGACAAATCTTCGATTGATAATAGAAAAACTAAGCGTGTTTCAGATATTTACAATTATAAACAGGATACTTCTAATTACTTGTTGCTAAATCAAATTGAGGATGTGAGAAAAGGCAATCAAGACTTAAATAAATCACTTAACTCTGATAATCTTGTGATTATTAGACAAATTGGAGATAGAAATATTTCTATTTCAAACACAAATTCTACAACATCTTCTATAAGTTATCTTCAAATTGGCAATAATAACCGAATTGAGAGCGCCTCTTTAATACCAAACACTTCAGAAAACATAATTCAAAGAGGAAATAATAATAATTTAGTAAACTTTTCTTTTGGTAATGCGGAGTCAACGGCTCTACAAGTAATACAGAATGGAAATAATTTAACGTTCGATAAGTTCGGTGCTAATAAGCTTACAAATTCTTTAACAGTAAGAGTAACTGGTAACAATCAGTCTGTTATTGTAAGAAGTTTTTGATTTCATCAAAAATTAAAAAATTGAAAGCAAAAACGCAAATACTAATTCTCTTCCTCACTCTTGCAGTGTCATACAATTTGTTTCCGCAACAAACTAATACCTCAATTATCGCTAAGGTTGAAATTGAGAAATTGGCAGATGTCATTAATATAAAAGGAACAGGACTTAGCAAAACAGATTTAATAATGAGTCTGCGCTATGAAATGTTTATTTACAAGAAAAACAAAGAGAACGGGAATGTTGCCAAAGGCGAAAAATCTGGTCGTTTTGTTTTACAACCGAGTGAGAAAAAGACCTTGGCTCAAATTAGTTTTAATCAAAATACAAAAGACAAAATAACAGTAGTTCTTTTAGTCTATGATTCCGAGGATAAACTTCTAGGTAAAGATAGAGTCGTAGTCCTAAATGATGATGAAAACTTAGAACAAAAAAAACAAGTAAGAGTAACCGAAGACGATATTTCTAAGATAAGAGGCATTGTTATAGAGGATACAAAAACAAAACCTGGAAGAGATTTTTATGTTGAGTTTTACTCAAATTATAGATTAAAAGGAATAAATGGAATCGAAGTAGTACGGATTACTGAACAGTTTAGCTTTGGCAGAAGTACTATCATAGAAGTAAGTGTTGGTAGTACCATAGTACATCGATTTTTTGCCCAACCTAAGCAAGATTACATAAAGCAACAATCGTATGCAGCAATAGTTAATGTTACAAGATATTTTCTTAACTTGGAGCGTCAAAAAAACTATATCAATCAATATTAGATTTTTTAAAATGAAAAAAATAATCATCATATTTGGTTTATTTCTCACTTTTGGTATTTCTGAAAGTTTTTCTCAGCAACTTGTCTACAGACCAGTAAATCCGTTTTTTGGAGGAGATACTTTTAATTATCAGTTTTTATTACAAAGTGCACAAGCTCAGAATTCTTTCACAGATTCTAATGATAACAGTATTAGAGATGAGCGAAGCGATTTAGACAGATTCACAGAGAATTTAAATAATCAATTATTAAGTCAATTATCTAGGACTTTATTTACGCAACAGTTTGGAGTTAATGGAGAATTAACACCAGGGACATTTTCTTTTGGTTCATTAGTTGTTGAAATATTCGACTCTAACGAAGGTTTAGTTATAGATATTTTAGATACCAATAATGGTGACCAGACCCAAATTATTATACCAGGTAATTAATCAATCACCTAGCTTTGCCTTAGATCAATAATATGAAAACAATAAAACAGATAATATCATTATGTTTAATGTTATTTATCTTTAGCTGCGGAACTTATTTTAATCAGCCAATAAATGAGGAAGAAGCTAGACTTGGAGAAGATACGAGAGTAAGTAAGTTACTTACTAATTTACCAGAACCTCAAAAACAGGTTGTTGTTGGTGTTTATAACTTTAGAGACCAAACGGGTCAATTTAAACCAACAGAAAATGGTAGTACATTTAGTACAGCTGTCACTCAAGGTTCAACCGCTATTTTGTTGAAAGCTTTAGAAGATTCAAATTGGTTTATAGCAACTGAAAGAGAAAATTTAAATAATTTACTTAATGAAAGACAAATTATTAAATCTACAAGGGATGAATACGCTCAGGTAAATGGTACAACTCCGGAACGTCTTAGACCACTTTTATTTGCTGGGATTTTATTAGAAGGCGGAATAGTATCATATGACACTAATATAGTAACAGGTGGATTAGGGGCACGGTATTTTGGTATAGGTGGCTCAACACAGTACAGACAAGATCGGGTGACTATTTATCTTAGAGCAGTTTCTACATCTACCGGAGAAATATTAAAAACTATTTATGTTTCTAAGACTATATTATCGCAAGCATTAGATGCGAGTTATTTTAGGTTTGTTAGTTTTCAAAGACTATTTGAGGCAGAAACAGGATTTACAAGAAATGAACCTATTCAATTAGCAATAACCGAAGCCATAGAAAAAGCAGTACATTCTTTAGTAATAGAGGGAATTAGTGATGGTCTTTGGTTAGCAAAAAATGAAGATAATGAGTCGGTATCTCAAGTTTTAAAACAATATTACGAAGAGAAAAATATACTAGACGACACAAAACTATTCGATAGATTATATCGTGATCGAAGAGGCAAATCAGCTATAAGTTTAGGTATAGGAACAAGCATTCTTGATGGGGATTTACCAGAACCAACACCAGAAATCTTTGGTCGTATTGGTTATAAACGATATCTAAATGATTATCTAAATGTTAATGCGTCACTCAATCAATTTAAACTAAGTAATAATGGAAATTTAGATGACAGTTTCACTTCTTTTGATGTAAATGCAGAATTTACAATTTTACCATATGATAATATAACGCCTTTTGTTTATTCGGGCATAGGAGCCAATGCAAGAGATAATTTTAATAAAATAGATTTAAAACTTCAATATGGATTAGGTTTAGAATATTTGGTGTCAGATAAATTAGGTATAAGCATATTTGGAGAGCACAACCTAACTTTTAGTGATGAAGTTGATGGCTTTGTAAGCGGTAATAGAGACGATTACTTCTTTAGATTTGGATTAGGTTTAAACTTTTACTTATCACCACCTATTTATGAAAAAACTAAAAAACGCGAATTACAAAAACTAAAAAATAAAGAACTTGAAGAGCTTCGGAAACTTAACATAGAAAGTCAAAAGAATGCTGAAAAAGCTTCTGATAAGTCAAATAAAAATGACCTAAAA
Source organism: Winogradskyella litorisediminis (assembly GCF_042675765.1). Lineage (NCBI taxonomy): Bacteria > Pseudomonadati > Bacteroidota > Flavobacteriia > Flavobacteriales > Flavobacteriaceae > Winogradskyella > Winogradskyella litorisediminis. The sequence continues at coordinate 224,971 of NZ_JBHTJL010000016.1, forward strand.
AAGCTTCGAGAAGCAAATATTAAATCTCAAAAACAGAATAATAAAAAAAATGAAGACAACTAAAATAAGTTATTATTTAAGACAGGTGGTTGGATTGAGTTTAATCGTTCTGCTTTTTGGTTGTAGCGAAGACCCGATTGAGAATTTCGAAACAGGTACGTTAACAGGTATTGTTGTTATATCTGGGAGTAATGTTCCATTAGAGAATGTAAAAATATCCACTAATCCTAGTTTTAGTACAGTTTTTACAGATGAAAATGGAGAATTTATTATCGAACAAATCCCTATTGAGCAATATTCAGTTCAAGCAGAATTAGAAGGATATCTTTCAGCTTTTGAAGGTGTAGAAATAACAACAGGCTCTACAGTAAATGTGGTTTTCGAAATGGAAGTCGAGACGGCTAACAACCGACCTCCTGTAACGCCTATATTGGTGACACCTGCAGAAAATGCTTCGGATGTAGCACTAGATGCTCAATTAGTTTGGATAGGTAGTGACCCTGATGAAGACGATATAACTTACACCATAGAACTTAGAAATAATTTTGATGATGAATTACTAAGTTTTACTACGGTTAACGATACCATTTTAGATGTTACAGGATTAAGATTTGGTATAAGGTATTTTTGGCAAGTTGGCGCTCAAGATACAGTTAATGAAGACGTAATTCAAAGTGAAGTTGGTGTTTTTGAGACAATATCTGCACCTCAGAACAGACATGTTTTTGTGCGAAAAGTCAATGGAAATAATGTAATTTTTTCAACAGATACAGAGGGTAATGTTTTGCAATTAACTTCTTCTTCTATTAATAGCTTTAGACCAAGACAAAACACAATTGCAGATAAGATTGCTTTTCTTTCTAACAATGGAAGTGAAACACATATTTTTACTATGGATTTAGATGGTTCTAATAAACAGCAGATTACATCTTTGGTACCCGTTAATGGTTTTGATTTAGAAGAAATTGATATTGCTTGGACGCAAAACGGCGGAAGAATTCTTTATCCTAATTTTGACCGTTTATACTCTATCAATGTTGATGGTACAGGTCTTGAAGAAGTGTATCAAACCATAGATGGTAGTCTAATTACAGAAGTTTCGATAAGCGCAGATGAAAGTGTTACTGCTATTAAGACTAATAATCTTAGTGGTTATAATGTTTCGATATTTACAATTGATAGTTCTGGCAGTATAATTGAGAATATTTTAAATGGAGTTAACGGAGCTGCAGGAGGATTAGATATCTCAGTAGACAATCAAAAAGTGTTGTATTGGTACGATGTTTCTGGTTTCGAAAGCTCAAATTATAGACAGTTAGATTCTAGAATATTTTTATATGAAAGAGCTTCTGGTTTAACAAATGATTTATCTGACGATAAACAGGCTGGTACTAATGATTTTGATTGTCGTTTTACACCAAATGAGGCCGAAGTAATTTTTACAAATTCCTCTAACGATGGTGTTTCTCAAAAAAATATTTTAATTACAGATGTAGACCCAGTAGATGTCGGTTTTGATAGGCTTGTTTTTATAGAAGATGGTATAATGCCAGATTTTGAATAAAATTGGAAATATAATATCACAAGCACTCAAAATTTTGGGTGCTTTTTTTTGTTTCAATTTTAGATAAGAAATTAATTCAACTATTTTTGTAGGCAACATTACAACTCATGAGCCAAGATATTAGTAAAAGATACGCACAAAGAGGAGTTTCGGCTTCTAAAGAAGACGTACATAATGCCATTAAAAATATTGATAAAGGTCTTTTTCCAAAGGCATTTTGCAAAATTGTGCCAGATTATTTAACCAATCACGAGGATTATTGTCTCATCATGCATGCCGATGGTGCAGGTACAAAATCTTCTTTGGCCTATATGTATTGGAAAGAAACAGGTGATTTGTCAGTTTGGAAAGGCATCGCTCAAGATGCATTAATCATGAACATCGATGACCTACTATGCGTAGGCGCAACAGATAATATCATGCTGTCTTCTACCATCGGAAGAAATAAAAATTTAATCACGGGCGAAGTAATTTCAGCTATCATAAATGGTACAGAAGAATTAATCACAGATTTAAAATCTCATGGCGTAACCATACACTCTACTGGTGGAGAAACTGCAGATGTTGGAGATTTAGTTCGTACAATAATTGTAGATTCAACGGTTACTGCGCGTATGAAACGTAGTGATGTTATTGATAACGCAAATATAAAAGCAGGAGATGTAATCGTTGGGTTAGAAAGTTTTGGCCAAGCAACTTATGAAACCGAATATAACGGCGGAATGGGAAGTAATGGTTTAACCTCTGCGCGACATGATGTGTTTCACAACTATTTATCAGAAAAATATCCTGAAAGTTTTGATGCAGCAGTTCCGAGTGACTTAGTATATTCGGGTAATACAAAATTGACAGATTCAGTAAAAAATTCGCCAATAGATGCTGGTAAATTGGTTTTGTCGCCGACACGTACTTATGCGCCAATCATTAAAAAAATACTTTCAAAATATAATTCTGAAACCATTCATGGAATGGTGCATTGTTCTGGAGGCGCACAAACAAAAATCCTTCATTTTATAGATAATCTCCATATTGTAAAAGATAATATGTTTAGCGTTCCGCCGTTATTCAAATTAATACAAGAACAATCTAAAACGGACTGGAAAGAAATGTATCAAGTCTTTAATTGTGGTCATCGTATGGAAATTTATATAGATTCTGAAATTGCCGAAGATATTATTTTAATTTCAAAGTCTTTTAATGTTGATGCAAAAATTATAGGTAGAGTAGAAGCTTCTGACACCAAAAAGCTCACAATTAAAAGCAAGTACGGTACGTTTGAATATTAATTATTTATGAATAAATTTTTTGCAATAATACTTTGTATCGTTGTTGCAGGCACGTTTACAAATCGCATTACAGCTCAGCCAGACTATCTTTTTTTAAATCCTGTTGAAGACAAAACCAAAGATTTTGGATGGAAAACCAACAAACTAATTGGGCTATACTTTAATCAAGTTTCTTTTACGAATTGGAATGCAGGTGGAGCAAATTCTATATCAGCTATTTTTAACGGTACAGCCTCAGCCAATTATAAAAATGAAAAACTATTTTGGAATTCTGCATTTAACGTAAAGTTTGGAGTCAACAAACAAGAGCGTGAGCCTTTAAGAAAAACTGAAGATGCAGTTTCTATTATTTCTAATTTTGGATATGCTAAAAACAAAAAAAGCAACTGGTTTTATTCGAGTAAATTTAGTTTAAACACACAATTTGCCGAAGGTTTTAATAACCCAGATAATCCGCCAATTTCAAGTTTTATGGCACCTGGATATTTGTTTTTAGGTGCTGGTTTAGAGTACGGAAGACATATAGAGAAGCTTTCTTTTTACGCATCACCAATTACGCTTAAAGGTACATTTGTTTTAAACCAAAGGCTTGCGGATGCTGGTGCGTTTGGTATACAACCTGCCATTTATGATATGGATGGAAATATTGTAAAGGAAGGTGAAAACGTAAGAACGGAGTTTGGTATTTTAATTACAAATCAGTACCAACATCAAATATTCGAAAATGTAAATGTTAATAGTTTAGCGCGGTTGTATTCCGATTATCTTCATAATTTTGGAAATATAGATATAGAATGGGAAGTAAATTTCGATTTTAAAGTCAATAAATTTATCAGTGCTATTTTAGGGTCGCATTTGCGTTATGACGATGATATTAAAGTTGAAGTCACTCAAAATGAAATCACAAACGAAACTATCGTCGTTGAAGGTCCAAAATTACAATGGAAACAGTTACTAGGTATAGGATTTGTTTTAAATCTTGATGAGCTAAAAAACAGTAACGAAGCGCTTAACTAAACCTGAGTCACGTAGCCGTAATCTTCAAGTTGGTTGAGGTTTTTTATTAAAAAGGTGCTGTCATTATTTAGGAGATAAAGCTCATCAGTTATCTCTATGACGTCCTTGTATTTATGGTCAGTAAGAATAATGATTTTCTTATTTTTAACCTCGTTAATTAATGCTTTCACATCATCAATAAGTATTGGAGAAATGCCATTAAATGGTTCGTCTAGAAACACAAGGTCCTTATCACATTTTAATACCAAATAAGTTTCAATAAAACGACGCTCGCCACCAGAAAGTTTACCAAATTTATGGTTTTTGTAAGCTGAAAAGTTTTTGTACTTGTCTGAAAAATTGATCCAGTCAATTTTAAATAATTTGAATAATTTTCCAATTTTTAAATTTCTTGGGACAAAATCGTATTGTGGTAAATACATTACATTCTTGGCGAGGTAAAGTGGTTTTAAAATTGGTTTTTTATCTATTCTAACGAGTTTGTATTTTGGTTTTAAATTTCCAAAAGCAATATCTAGAAGACTTGATTTTCCACAACCGTTTCTACCTAAAATTCCAGTTACTTTTCCAGTTTCTGCTTTCAGGTAAATTCCATTTAAGATTTTTTTGCTTTTAAAGTAAAGTTCTACATTATCAATTTCAAAAATCATTAGAGTAATTTTTAGTCATTTAGTCTTATTTAAATTCTTTAAATACAGTTAAAAATACAATTGTAAAAATGCTATCAATTAAATAAATATAAGTGAAGAGTCTCAGTGGAGATATCCCTAAATTTTTATAAAAAGTTAATTTTCTGCGTTGCGCTGTTTCGTGGACGTAATACCACGCAAAAACAGTGAGAAATAATTTTGTAATTAAGCCAGGAACAATATGTGGGCTTAAAAAAGCCATGATAGTGTTAGCAATTATAGACCAAGCCACAAAGGGTTTGTAAAATGCAAGTATAGCTAGGAATCGATGCATATAAACTATTAACGATGTTTATATATTTTTATTTTTTGAACCCAGAAAACACTACACAAAATTGATTATTTATCGTATTTTTATCGCCCAATTAAAGTGATAGATGTTAGAGAAAATTCAAATAGTAAAGCAACGTTTCGATGAGATTAACGACCTTATAATTCAGCCCGATATTATAGCGGACCAAAAGCGTTACGTACAGCTCACTAAAGAATATAAAGACCTTAAAAAAATTGTAGATAAAGGCGAAGTTTATAAAGAACTTACCGAAAATATTGCCGAAGCTGAAGAAATTATCAATGATGGCTCTGATGCCGAAATGGTAGAAATGGCAAAGATGCAGCTAGAGGAATCCAAAGAGCAATTACCAGCTTTAGAAGAACAAATAAGGTTTATGCTTATACCAAAAGACCCAGACGATGCTAAAAACGTTGTGGTCGAAGTAAGAGCCGGAACTGGTGGAGACGAAGCTAGTATCTTTGCAGGTGATTTGTACCGTATGTATACCAAATTTTGTAGTACAAAAGGTTGGTCAGTTGATGTAGTAAGTACTAGCGAAGGAACATCTGGAGGTTTCAAAGAAATTATTTTTGAAGTTTCTGGAGAAGATGTTTACGGTACCATGAAATTTGAAGCTGGTGTACACCGAGTACAACGTGTGCCACAAACCGAAACCCAAGGTCGTGTACACACGAGTGCGGCAACCGTTATGGTATTACCAGAAGCTGAAGAATTTGATGTAGAATTAGACATGACCGAAGTACGTATTGAGCGCACCACATCAACTGGTCCAGGTGGTCAGTCGGTAAACACAACATATTCTGCAATTAAGTTACATCACGAACCAACAGGAATGATTGTAAGTTGCCAAGACCAAAAATCATCTCATAAAAACTTAGAAAAAGCGTTAAAGGTTTTACGTTCGCGTTTATACGAAATTGAGCTTGCCAAAAAACAAGCTGCAGATTCTGAGAAAAGAAAAAGTATGGTTAGTTCTGGTGACCGTAGTGCAAAAATTAGAACGTATAATTATCCGCAAGGACGTGTTACAGATCATAGAATTAATTTAACCTTATACGATTTATCAAACATCATTGATGGTGATATTCAAAAAATAATTGACGAATTAATGTTAGCAGAAAATACAGAGTTATTAAAAGCTAACGACGACGTCATCTAAATATTCAGCCTCTTTTTGAGGCTTTTTTAATACAAACAGTTTTCTCCCTCGGAGGATTAAGGAAGCTTATGACAACACAGCAATTAATTTCAGAAATAAAAAGAAAAAAATCCTTTCTATGCATTGGCTTAGATGTCGATTTAAATAAAATTCCGAAGTATTTATTAGAAAAAGAAGACCCAATTTTTGCCTTTAATAAAGCTATTATTGATGCAACACACCATCTATGTGTCGCTTATAAACCAAACACAGCATTTTATGAAGCCTATGGTATCAAAGGTTGGCAAGCTTTAGAAAAAACGATAAATTATCTTAACAAAAATCACCCTGAAATTTACACTATTGCAGATGCTAAACGAGGCGATATAGGTAATACAAGCAGTATGTACGCCAAAGCTTTTTTTGAAGATTTAGGTTTTGATAGTGTCACCGTGGCGCCTTACATGGGCAAAGATTCGGTTGAGCCATTTTTAGCTTTTCAAGATAAACATACCATTTTGTTGGCATTGACATCTAATAAAGGTGCGTTTGATTTTCAGACAAAAATTGTAGACGGAACTGAGTTGTATAAAGAAGTTTTAAAAACTTCAAAAACTTGGGAGAATTCTAGAAATCTTATGTATGTTGTAGGTGCCACAAAAGCTGAATATTTAGCTGAAATTAGAAATATTATTCCAGATAGTTTTTTGTTAGTTCCAGGAGTTGGCGCTCAAGGCGGAAATCTGCAAGACGTTTGTAAATATGGGATGACAAAAAATATAGGTTTGTTGATTAATTCTTCTAGAGGAATCATTTACGCTTCTCAAGATGAAAATTTTGCTGAAGCAGCGGCTAAAAAGGCAGAAGAATTACAAGGGCAAATGAAACAAATTCTTCAATTTTAAAACACTTGTCATGCTGAGTTGGACTCTTACCATTTTATTATGATTTATAAAGACCAACTTAATAGAGAATTAAACCTTATAGAAACACCAAAACGAATCGTCTCGTTGGTGCCGTCACAAACTGAATTATTGGTAGATTTAGGTTTAGAGACTTTAATTATTGGTATTACCAAGTTCTGCATTCACCCAAAACATCTTCGCAAAGAAAAGACCGTTGTTGGCGGAACAAAATCTATTCATATTGAAAAAATCAAAGCTTTAAAACCAGATATTATTCTTTGTAATAAAGAGGAAAACAGTTTGGAGATTGTTGAGGGTATAGAAGGTATTGCGCCAGTTCATATCAGCGATATTTATAATCTCGATGATGCGTTTGAATTAATAAAAATGTATGGCGAGCTATTTCAGGTTGAAGTGAAATCTGAAGCATTAATTTCAAAAATCAAAAGTGAGCGAAAGCAATTCAAATTAAAAACTAAAAATCAACCAAAACTTAAAGCGGCCTATTTTATTTGGAGAAAACCTTGGATGGTCGCTGGTTCAAATACATTTATCAATGCAATGCTACTTGAAGCTAATTATACAAATGTATTTTCTGGTTTACAGCGTTACCCTGAAATAGATTTAGACGATAAAAATCTTCAAAAAGCTAAAATAATATTCTTGTCTAGTGAGCCTTATCCTTTTAAAGAAAAACACATTGATGAGCTTCAAACTAAATTTTTAGATAAAAAAATTATTCTCGTTAATGGAGAATTATTTTCTTGGTATGGCAGTCGATTACAATTTGCGTTTAAATATTTTAAAACGCTTAGTATTTAAGTAGAATGCACAAAAAAATCTCTTTCTAAAAACTTAAGCTGATTCAAACGATGTAATACTTGTAAAGCTTTAAATTCTGCAATATCACTTAGTTCGTGATTAGTTTGCTTAAAGTTGTAAGCTTCTTCTACAAGTCTTAAGTAACGTTTTTTAAGCTTCTGCTTTTTCTTAATAAGTTTTGATGGATTAGTCACTTTTGGTTAAAATTAGGTCATTAAATATACGTAAAATATTGAATATCAATCTTGAAGCGAAAAAACTTTTTTTAGTAAATCCGTAGTTCTTGATGATATTTGAGTTCTTATTTCTTTTTCTTCAAGGGCAATCATAGTATAAACACCATTTAAAGCCTCAGTAGTAACATATTGCGTTAAATCTGGATTAACATTAGATGTAAACGGAATCTGGTTATATTTATTTATAAGATTTTCCCATATGCGGTCAGCACCGACTTTACTTAAAGAATTGTCTATAATTGGTTTAAATGCGTTATACAATGCTGTTTCTGTTCTGTTTGTTAAATATTGTGTTGCTGCGTCATTATTTCCTAATAAAATATTCTTAGCGTCATTAAATGTTATGCCTTTTACGGCATCAACAAAAATAGGTGTTGCTGTTTTTACTGCATCTTCAGCAGCTCTGTTAAGTACTTTTAAACCTTCATCTGCTAAATTTCCAAGTCCAATATCTCTTAACGTTTTATCTACTTTTTGTAATTCTTCCGGTAATAAGATTTTTACCAATTCATTTTTAAAAAAACCATCTTTGGCTGTTAATTTGCTAACTTGTTTGTCTATACCAAAATCAAGAGCTTGCCTTAAGCCCATAGCAATATCGGCATTGCTAATTGTATTTTGTGGCAACTGATTTACAACTTGTTGAAGTTCTGCACATGATAGTGCGGTAATTAATGTAAATAAAATGAGAAGCTTTTTTTTCATAAGCGGTTGTAAATAAGTTTTATAATTAACCAAATATAATTAGATTGTTGGCGTTATGTGGTCATTAAAACTATAAATTATTGACTCATTTAAATTTATAAATTTCACTTTAGCATGGTATTTGATTTTTGTGCCATAATATTTATAAGAATGAAAAATTTAAAACTTAGCCTGTTTCTTTTCGTGTGTTTTACTCTGTGCTATTCAATTAATGCCCAGATAGAGGTTTCTGAAATTTTACAAGAATCTAAAATTGTACAAACAGAATCTAATAAACTTTACTTTGTAGATTTTTGGGCTACTTGGTGTGGTCCTTGTGTGTATTCAAAAAAAATACTCACTGTTTTACAACAACAATATCCAAGAGATTTTCACGCTATTTCAATTTCTGAGGAAAATCCAGAATTGGTTGAGCGCTTTATAAAAAAGAATCCAACACTATTGACTAGTGTGGTTGATAATGATGGTGCAACTTTTAAAAAATTCGAGGTAAAAGCATTGCCACAAGGCATATTATTTAATGCGAAAGGTGAAAAGCTCTGGGAAGGACATCCATCAGACTTGAAATCGAATTTGCTCAACAGATTTCTAAAAGAAAACAGTGTAAGAAAGCCACTCAAGAGATTTTTAAAAATTGTTAAATCTAAGGCCGAAATCACTAAAGATTATTTGCCAAAAAAGGATTTAGAAATTAAAGAAAGTAATAACTGCTTATCTGAATTAGAAATTATGACTTTAACAACGCATATAAAATTAGAAGGAAGTCTGAAGCAAATTCTGGGGCATTTGTCTAAAATAAATGAAAAGCAAATTCAGATTTCTGATAATTTAAATAAAAATTATTCCATATACATAGACAGATTTTTACTGAAGGCTGAAAACGGTATTGATTATAAAATATTAGATAAACTAGGTCTTTCAGTTAATAAAAGTACGATTGAAGCTGATGCCCTGATTTTAAAAATAAAGAACGCCAATTTTTGGGATACTAATCAAATAGATTGGGGAGATAATGATTCTAATTTTTTGGTTAGCGACACAGATATTTCAGCCGATAATGTAAGTTTAAAGGACTTGACGTATCAAATATCTAAAGTTTTAAATATTCCAATAATAATTACTGGTAATAATAAGCAAATTTATGATTTGCACGATTGGCAATTACATTACAAATACTTTGAGTTCATGGAAAATAACCTTGAAGAATATGGCATAAAGCTAAAAAAAGAAAACACAGAAATTCCACAATACATTATAACAAAAAAAGCACCTTAAAAGGTGCTTTTCTATTTTAAAAAAAATGAGTATTAGTTAGAGTTAATAACTCTAAACTCTGTTCTTCTATTTCTTCTGTGTTGTGCTTCAGTACACTCAACACCATTAGAACATCTGTTTGTTAATCTTGTTTCTCCAAAACCTCTAGATGTTAATCTGCTTCTAGAGATTCCTTTCGATACTAAATAGTTAACTACAGAATTAGCTCTTTGTTGAGATAACGATTGGTTAAATGCATCGTTTCCTCTAGAATCCGTGTGACTTCTAATTTCCACGCTTACATTACTGTCGTTCATTATTGGTAAAATAGTTTCGTCAATAACGGTTCTAGATGCTGGTGTTAAACGAGCGCTTCCTAATTCATAAAAAATTGGTAATACAGTAGGGTCTAGTAACTCGCAATCAACTTCTTCCCAAGAAGAAATACCACCTTTTTTGTCTAAAACAGTTCTTGTTATTGTTTCACTTTTTGAAGCTACTGTGCTTGGTACAGTTCTCGCTGGAGTATCAACAACTTGTCTTGTAATTGTTTTGTACTCAGCAGGAATTTCAATTTCTCTCATGCTTGCTGGTGTCTTGACGACACGCTTTGTATAGGTAGCATCACGACCAGGAACTGGTTCGCTAGTAGTAGAAGCATCCGCAGCTAAAGTTGTAAAGTTAACTGTTCTAGATTGTGCAGGATACTCAACAAAACAAGCAGCCACACAGTCATCTTTATTTACTGATGGACAATCTTCAAGAATCTTATACTCCCAACCAGAAGTTTTTGGATAAGTCTCATAAGTGTTACTAGATGTACCAAAAGTTGCTGGCACAACATTTAATTTAGATGTAGCTTCTCTTTTTTGATAAGATACTTCTACAGTTTCGTAAACAGCAGGTACATACTCGTAACGTTTGCTAGCCTCTTTTACTAAAACTCTTTCTTCTACAGTTTTAAATGTTGCTGGTTGCACTGTTAAAGTAGTGTATTCTGGTGAAGATTGAAATGTTTCTGTTACTTCTTTAAATGTATCTTTTGTAATACATTTAACATAACATTTTCCTGGCGTTGGGTTTGATGGTAGGTCTTGAGCATAGGTAAATAATGCGCTTGCTAAAAAGCAGACCAATAATAGCTTTTGTTTCATAAATAAATTTTTGGTTAGTGGTTATTAATTAATTACAATACTTTAAAACTTAAAACCTTGATTTTTAATTTAAAGCGAAATACAAAGATATAAAAATTTAACAAAATTTTTAGATTTTAAAATGAATTAAGTCTTTTGCTTGTTTGAAGCTATTTAAATTAAACATTTCATAACAAAAGCTAAAGATTTTTATATTTTCAGTAAATTTGCACCTCTAAAAAGCAAACATTTTACGAATGGAACAAGTCGCACCCTACAAGCCAATACATAAAATACGTATAGTAACCGCAGCATCACTCTTCGATGGGCATGATGCAGCTATTAATATCATGCGCCGTATCATACAATCAACAGGTGTTGAGGTCATTCATTTGGGCCATGACCGAAGTGTAGAAGAGGTAGTAAATACTGCCATACAAGAAGATGCTAATGCCATTGCAATGACTTCTTACCAAGGTGGTCATAACGAATACTTTAAGTACATGTACGACCTTTTGAAAGAAAAAGGAGCAGAACATATAAAAATCTTTGGCGGCGGCGGCGGCGTAATTCTTCCCGAAGAGATTAAAGAGTTAATGGATTACGGTATTACGCGTATCTATTCTCCAGATGATGGTCGAGAGCTTGGTCTTCAAGGTATGATTAATGATTTGGTTGAAAAATCTGATTTTGCTATCGGAGATAGTTTAAATGGTGAAGTCAAAAAACTTCAGAATAAAAACCCTAAAGATATTGCTAGAGTTATTTCCTCAGCTGAAAATTTTCCTGAAGTAGCAAAAGATGCTTTAAAATATATTGAAGAAAAAAATAAAACATCAAAAACACCTGTTCTTGGAATCACAGGAACTGGAGGTGCAGGAAAATCCTCTTTAGTAGATGAATTGGTAAGACGTTTTCTCATAGATTTTCCTGAAAAAACAATAGGTCTTGTTTCTGTTGACCCTTCTAAACGTAAAACAGGTGGTGCGCTTTTAGGTGATAGAATTCGTATGAATGCCATTAACTCACCACGAGTGTATATGCGCAGTTTGGCGACACGTCAGTCTAATTTGGCATTATCAAAATATGTAAATGAAGCTATTGAGGTTTTAAAAGCTGCTGAATATGATTTAATCATTCTAGAAACTTCAGGTATTGGTCAGTCTGATACCGAAATTATGGAGCACAGTGATGTTGCTTTATATGTAATGACGCCAGAGTTTGGTGCTGCCACGCAACTTGAAAAAATCGACATGTTAGATTTTGCTGATTTAGTTGCTATAAATAAGTTCGATAAAAGAGGTGCTTTAGATGCTTTGCGCGATGTAAAGAAACAATACATGCGTAACAACAATCTTTGGGATGTGCATCAAGACGATTTACCTGTATTTGGGACAATTGCTTCTCAATTTAACGACCCAGGAATGAATACGCTTTACAAATCCATAATGGATAAAATTGTAGAGAAAACAGATACAGATTTAAAATCGACTTTCGAGATTTCTAAAGAAATGAGCGAGAAGATTTTTGTCATTCCACCCAATCGTACACGTTACCTTTCTGAAATTGCTGAGAGTAATCGTGCTTATGACCAAACCGCTTTAACGCAAGTTGAAGTCGCTCAGAAATTATATGGAATTTTTAAAACGATTAGTTCTGTAGCTAATGTCACCTTAAGCGCAGTCGAAAGGTCTTTCATTGGAAAATTAGGCTTAAATGAAGATGAGATTCTGAAACAAGTTCAGAATGACAACGAAAAAGAATTTATAAATCTTCTTATTAAAGAATTCGACCGCGTAAAACTGAATCTCGACCCATACAATTGGGAAGTCATTATAGGTTGGGACGAAAAAGTAAATCGCTATAAAAATCCAATCTATTCCTTTAAAGTTAGAGATAAGGAGATAAAAATTGAAACACATACAGAATCGCTGTCACATACGCAGATTCCTAAAGTAGCGCTTCCAAAGTATTCTGCTTGGGGCGATATTTTAAGATGGACGTTGCAAGAAAATGTTCCAGGTGAGTTTCCGTATACTTCAGGGCTATATCCGTTTAAACGTACCGGCGAAGACCCAACACGTATGTTTGCTGGTGAAGGTGGTCCAGAGCGTACAAATAGACGTTTTCACTATGTAAGTCTAGGTATGCCTGCAAAGCGTCTATCAACGGCTTTTGATAGTGTAACTTTATACGGAAACGACCCAGATTACAGACCAGATATTTATGGTAAAATTGGTAATGCCGGTGTATCTATCTGTTGTCTAGACGATGCAAAGAAATTGTATTCTGGTTTCAACCTAGCAGACCCAATGACATCTGTCAGTATGACTATTAATGGCCCTGCACCGATGTTACTTGGCTTTTTTATGAATGCAGCCATTGACCAACAATGCGAAATTTACATTAAAGAAAACGGTTTAGAAAAAGAAGTTGAAAATAAAATCGCTTCAATCTATAAAGGTAAATTTAGACCAAGCTATAATGGCAATCTGCCAGAAGGTAACGATGGTTTGGGCTTAATGCTTTTAGGTGTTACTGGCGACCAAGTCTTACCTGCAGACGTTTATGAAGATATAAAAGCTAAAACTATTGCTCAAGTTAGGGGAACAGTACAGGCAGATATTCTTAAAGAAGACCAAGCGCAAAATACTTGTATTTTTTCAACAGAATTTGCGTTGCGTTTAATGGGCGATGTTCAAGAGTATTTTATAGATAATGCTGTTCGTAATTTTTATTCAGTATCTATTTCTGGTTATCATATTGCTGAAGCTGGTGCAAATCCAATCACACAATTGGCATTGACGCTTTCTAATGGATTTACTTATGTTGAGTATTACCTAAGTCGCGGCATGGATATTAATAAGTTTGGGCCAAACTTATCCTTTTTCTTCTCAAACGGAATTGATCCAGAATATGCTGTAATTGGCCGTGTCGCAAGACGTATTTGGGCAAAGGCACTAAAGCATAAATACAACGCTAATTCAAGAGCGCAAATGTTGAAATACCACATTCAGACTTCAGGACGTAGTTTACATGCTCAGGAGATTGATTTTAATGATATCCGTACAACCCTTCAGGCGTTATATGCTATTTACGACAACTGTAATTCGTTACATACTAATGCGTATGATGAGGCGATTACAACACCTACGGAAGAGTCTGTTCGTCGTGCCATGGCTATTCAGTTAATTATAAATAAGGAATTAGGTTTAGCTAAAAATGAAAACCCAATCCAAGGTGCTTTTATTATTGAAGAATTAACCGATTTAGTTGAAGAAGCTGTGCTGTTAGAATTCGATAGAATAACAGAACGCGGAGGTGTTTTAGGTGCAATGGAAACCATGTACCAACGTAGTAAAATACAAGAAGAAAGTTTGTACTATGAAACCTTGAAGCATAATGGTGAATTTCCAATAATTGGCGTAAATACATTTTTAAGTAGTAAAGGTTCTCCAACAGTCCAACCAGCTGAAGTTATTAGAGCTACGGAAGAAGAGAAGGAGTTTCAAATTCAAACACTAAAAAATTTACATGAAGCTCATGACACTTCAGAATTATTGAAAGATTTACAGCACAAAGCAGTGAACAATCAAAATATTTTTGAAGCTTTAATGGAAGTTAGTAAGGTGTGTTCTTTAGGTCAAATTACTTCAGCATTATTTGAAGTTGGTGGACAGTATCGAAGAAATATGTAATTATATATTAAATTTTTAAACAACCCATTTTTTGAATTTGCTTTGATGTTATTTGGAGTATTAATGGTAGGGATGAGTTATAAACTGCTTTTCTGTTTAAATTATCGGTTTTAAAGGTTTGAATGTTAAAGATTAAGTAAAGTTTTTTAAACACGACAAAAAGAACTATATTTGTGACAAATGTCGTTATTATGAAACCTTATAAATCTTCAGATGATATCAAAAGTTTAGCTTTAGAGCCAGAGTACTTTTATGGTTTAGAATCAAAGTACGATAAAATCATGAGTGTTTTGGGTGGTTCTTCAAACTTTGAGAATAACATAAGCAGCGATTTAGATTTGATTTCAATCAGCCGAAAAGGCTTACCAAAATCTGTAATTGTTACTATAAGTGAATTGTTAGGTATTTCCATGGAAAAAATGAGTGATTTAATTCATATATCTCATAGAACCATACAGCGTAAAAAACCTGAAGATTTGCTTAATGTGTACAGTACAGAGCAGATTTTAGAAATTGCAGAAGTAATTTCAAAAGGTGTTGAGGTATTTAATTCTATAGACATTTTTACAAAGTGGTTGCATCAAGAAATACGTTATTTAAACTACCAAAAACCCTTAGATTATTTAGATACTAGTTTTGGAACTAAAATGGTTTTAGATATTTTGGGTCGTGTTGAGCATGGTGTATATTCTTAATAATTATGAAATTATTTAGGATAGCAAAACAAAAATATATTAAAGATTTTTCGGGAGAAGGCGCCAAACTATATGGTGGCAGATGGAACAAAAGAGGAACACGTATGTTGTACTTTTCTACTAGTCTATCTTTATCTGTTTTGGAGACTCTAGTACATTTTAATCAAGAAAATGCACCTGATGATTTGTACTATGTAGAGATTGAAATTTCTAACAAATTAATTAACACCATTTCTAATTTTTCAAAATTAAAAGCCCATCTAAGAGACAATCCACCGCATTATTCCACTCAATTATTTGGTAGTAAATGGGCTGATAAAAAGCAAGATTTAGCATTAGCTGTGCCGTCAGCAATATTACTTTCAGAATCTAATATTATTGTCAATCCATTACATGATGCTTTTAGTAAAATAAAAACGATTAAAGTAAATAAGCTAGAGCTAGATGCTCGTCTTTTTGTTTCTAAACCTTAGATTTGCAAACAAATAACAATATGTCATTTAAAAAACTTCATCCTTTACTGAAAGCGTCTTTGGAACATAATAATATTGATAAAATATTACCTTTTCAAAAACAAATTTTACCAATCATTAAAAGTGGTGCTGATGCTTACATCATCGGGCAAAAAGGATTAGGAAAAACAACAGCTCTTATAATACATGTTATTAATAAGCTTAAGGCGGAAGCTTTTGAGGATTCGCCTCGAGCTTTAATTCTTGTCGAAAATCAAGAAAAGGTTAATGCTCTATACGATGAATTTTTAAAGTATACATCAAATACGGATTTGCGTGTTTATGCAGCTAGCGAAAAATACGATTTTGAGAAACAAAAAATAGCTATCTATTACGGACAAGATATTGTTATTGGAACACCAGCTTTTATTACCAAATTATATTTTCAAAATGCGATTCATCTAGGCCAAATTCAAGTTTTTGCTACAGATGATACAGACCATTTAAGCAAAAAAAATGCTTTTAACCATATACTTAGACTTACAGAAAGTATGGATAAATTTCAGTCAATAATTATTGCAGATGAGTGGAATAAGAGAATTGCTAATTTCCAAGACGGTTATATGGCAAATGCAAGAATGCTAAAGTTTAAAGAATAATCCTTGATTAGACTAGAGCGTCAACATCCAATGGTGCTGTAACTTTCTAAATTTTTTTAATTCTTTCTTAAGGATAGGCAAATAATCTGTACCGTTACTTTTTGTGTTTTCTAAACGTTTACAATTTTTATATAAACGGTAGGTCAATCGGTTAAGGCTCTCGATGTGTTTGTGTTTTTTTTCAGAATAACGTTCGCGCTCTGCATTAAGAATCTCTGGAGCTAAATGAGATGATTGTTGTATGATATCTCCTGTAAAGTAAATGTCGCTATTTTCAGTACCATCAATATTTAAAATACACAAATCATCACTCAGGTAAGTAGAAATACTTCTTGATAAAATAAAAATATCCATTGCTTTTTGATAAAGCGGAATATTTAAAAGATTTGATGGTATTGAATAATTCACTTAAATATCAATTTTACACGAATTTAGTGACTAGATTCATGTTTCTACTTTAGTATTTAAAGTAATTGCGTATTTTTACTTTAATTTGTATGTTAATTTTTGTAAAAAAGTTTAAATGAAAATAGATTCACTTAATTGGCAGATTTTGAAGTGTTTACAAGAAAATGCTCGTATGACAAATACCGATATAGGAAGGCGAGTAGGAGTTAGTTCTCCAGCTGTAGCCGAACGTATAAAAAAAATGGAAGACGCAGAAATTATCCAATCATATAGAACTATAATTTCACCTTTCGCTGCGGGATATCAACTTAAAGCTATCATTACACTTCGCGCTTTTATGGGTATGTTAAAACCATTTTTAGAAAAAGTAAAAACATACGATGAGGTTGTAAATTGTTATCGTATTACAGGAAACGAAAATATTGTAATGGAAGTCGTTTTAAAAAATCAATCGCACCTTGAAAAGTTTATAGACCAATTGATTGTTTATGGAGAAACAAAAACCCAAATAGTGTTATCTCATACTGTAAACCACAATGCAATAAAACCTTTAAAATAAATTTATTTTATTACAGTGTGTGGTACATTTTCTAAATTCCAATTTATAACAAGTCCACCAGCAAGACTTTCAGCAATTTATTTACCATATAAATATTCGCAGAGGTAAAGTGCAGCTTCAAAGGATTTGGCACCGCCAGCCGAGGTTATATATTTTCCATCATGTACAAAAAGAATATCTTTTCTAATGTCTAAATTTGGGTAGCGCTCACGCATTTTATTTATATCACTCGGAAATGTCGTAGATACTTTGTTTTGAAGCAAACCAGCTTCAGCCAAAACAAATGCTCCGTCACAGTGAGAGGTTACATATTTTGCTTCTTTGTCTACTCTCTTTACGAAGTCAATCATGGCTTTATCATCTAAATCAGTGTCCAAATGATGTTCTGCACTAGGCACTACTAAAATGTCAATCTTTGGTAAATCGTCGGATAAATAATTGAAATCTGACAAAATTTTTATGCCTTCAAAAGTTGTTATTGGCGCATCGGTATTTGCGACTGTAAATACGTTCATGGCTTTTATATTTTCTCTAAAGATGGTATGCTGAAAAATATCGTAAGGCGCAGTCAATTCTGTATTATAAGTGCCATCCATAATCAGAAATGCGACGTTATATCGGTTAGGTTCTAATTTTGGAAATTGCTTCTCTACAAAAGTATTTTCAGATTCTTTTTTTACTTCAGAATTTTGTTTTTCCCAAGTGTTGCAGCTAGATATGAATAGTGCAAAGATAATGATGCAAATTTTTCTCATATTCAATTTAATTAATTCGCCAAGGCGGATTATTCCTGTTTTTCCCAGCATGATAAATGATAAGTTCGTTGCCATCTGTATCGTTTAGTCTTGCTTCTTTCCATAGCCAACTTTGGTCGAGGATTTTGGTTTTAAATGCAATATCTTTCTCTTTAAGTTGATTTACGGTTTCTTCAACATTTTCAACTTCAAAATAAAGGACTATACCATTTCCTTTTGGTAACTCTTCAACTTTATGAATAGAAAATGTAGCTTCGCCATTTGGACATTCAAACCGCACGTACCTTGGTAAGGCATCAACAATCAATTTTAGTCCTAAAGTTTTATAAAACTTAGTGGCTTTTTCAACATTAATTGATGGTATGGTAACTTGATTGAGATTCATTATACAAGTTCTCCACTTTGTTTTAAAATTCGCCTTAAATATAACAAAAGTAAAACGCCTAAAATACCGAGCGTACACATAAAGTACCAGGTAAATTCATATCCAAAATAAGCCGACATTTGCAAACCTGCATTATGCGAAAATATACTAGCAATAGAAAAAGCCATAACGTACATTGCGAGGTATTCGCCTTGTTTTCCACGTTTAGAACGTTTCATTGCAAAAGCATTAGACATGGGGAAACCAATCATCTCGCCAACGGTCATCAATACAATCCCGAAGACAAGAATGCCAAGCCAAGGCGTTAAATTTAGTACTACAAAACTTAAAATAGTGAGTATTAGTCCAAACAGAGTCAAACCAATTTTTGTAAAGTTAGACTTTTCTAGCCAAGAAATTACAGGCATTTCAATGAGAAAAATGATTAATCCATTCAATCCTAAAAGATATCCAATTTCTGGTTCGGTTAAAGAATGAACATCCTTATAATACAATGGCATTGTAGAAAAATATTGCATAAAAATGAATGCAAAAAATACCATGGCTATAAAGAAAACCCAGTATGGTTTGTCCTTATTTACAGAGATTGGGTTGTCATTAATAATTTCGTCAACAGGTTTTGCTTTTCTGGGATTGAGTTTATTTATTAATAGTAATGTGGCCAAAATACATGTAATGCCATCAACCCAAAACAAACCGCTATAGCCAATATTTGCAATAATAAGTCCGCCAATAGCTGGTCCTGCTGAAAATCCTAAATTAATAGCAAGTCTAATTAATGTTACAGACCGTGTTTTGTTTTCAGGTTTACTGTAAACGCTCATGGCAACAAACATGGCAGGTCTAAAGGTATCTGCGACGACCATTACAATAAAAATTCCGACACATATTTGCGTAAACGTTCCCAAAAATTGTAAGGCAATAAATAAAAAACCTGTTGCAAGAAGGCTTCTTACCATAACCTTATAATAGCCAATTTTGTCTGTAAGCTTTCCTCCAAGCCATACACCAAATACCGAACCCAAACCAAAACAAGTCATTACCCAAGCGACGTTAGTCTGATTAATATCTAAATCGTCTCTTAAATAAAGAGTAAGAAACGGAATTATCATAGTGCCAGACCTGTTTATAAAAGTCATAAGTGCAAGCCACCAAACTTCGGGAGATAATCCTCTAAAGGTGTTTATGTAGTTGGTATAAAGTTTTTTCATAATGTTTTTAAAAGCAAAAAGTCTAACAAATAATGCTAGACTTTTTATGGTTTTGGTTAGTTAAATATAATTTACATCACAACACACAATAAGTCCGTCTTCTATATGTAGAAGTCTGTTTTTGTTGACATGTTGAAATGATAAAATTCATGTTTGTGTTGTACGATTTGTTTTCAAATCTATAAAAAAAAAGTATAAGTTGTATTTTTGAAATTCAAAATAATAGAAAATGAAATACTTTCTTCTTTTTTTAGCTTTTATTTCTTTTAATAGCTGTGCTCAGAAAAAACCAGCAACTATTGGCGAAACACCTTGGCAAATAAAGATGAATTCAGATTTTAAAGATGCGAGTAAATCGCCATTAAAACCCAAAGATTTAAAAACGTTTGAAGGTTTAGATTTTTTTAAATATGATGAATCGTTTAAAGTTAAAGCAAAATTAGAACGTACACCAAATGCCGAATGGTTTAATATGAAAACCACAACAAATCGTTTATCTAAAGAACGTGTTTTTGGTATCGCAACTTTTACTTTAAAAGGAAAAGAATATAAATTAAATATTTATCAGGGTGAGGATAACATGAATTCTGAAGAATATAAAGATTACCTGTTTTTACCTTTTTTAGACAATACCAATGGTGAAACATCTTATGCTGGCGGACGATATATAGGATTGTCTATTCCTAAAGGTGATACCATTACTATAGATTTTAATGAAGCCTATAATCCTTACTGTGCTTACAATAAAAAATATAGTTGCCCAATTGTACCAAGGATAAATTACTTAGATATAGACGTTGAAGCTGGTGTAAAAGCGTTTAAAAAGAAGTGATTACTTTACCAAATAAATTCCACCAAATACCGCCAAAAAGCCAACAATAAAACTTCCAATGGTATAAAGCGCAAAAGAGGTAAAGTCGCCCGATTTTAAAAACATATGGTTTTCATAAGCAAAAGTGGAAAAGGTTGTAAAACCGCCGCAAAACCCTGTAGCTAACAATAGTGTTTGCTGTTCGTTAAGTTGCTGTTTAATAAAAAGGCCAATGATTATTCCAATAAGAAAACTACCAATAATGTTAGCTAAAAATGTGCCATAAGGTATTCCCGTTTGGGAACTATTAAGCCACTTGCCAATTAAGTATCGTAAAACACTACCAATGCCACCACCTAAAAATACTAATAGTGCAGATTTCATTATTCTTTTATTGGGACGTAAATTTCGGTAATCCAATTTGCAGGGTTTGCCACTTCTCCTGGGTCGTTTTGGTAAATTTCAAAAGGTTTTAATTCACTTTGCTCAAGGTTATTTTGGGCAATATAATTCATCGTCGCTGACCACGCTTCTTGTAAATTGCTATAGTTTCCTGTTAAAGTTGTTTTTAATGCACGAGTCTTTGGAATAAACCCGCAAAGTACCTGAGAGCTTCCTGTAACAATAACTTTATTAGCTACTGGTATGGCTTGGCTCATTAAAATGCTTCCGTTTTCGGCGTTCATTTCTTCGTAAATTGTAAAGGGCATTCCTGCTTGCTGAATGTTATTACTTCCCATATAGCTTAAAATTTCGGCATATTGTTTGGCCATAATTTGGCTGATATTCGCATTATTAGCCGATGTGGTTTTATACATGTAAAAACCACCGCCGTACTCTGTAATACCATCAATTTTTATGTTGTAAGCCGTAATATCTTTTTGTATTTGTTGGTCTAAAAGCTCCAGACTTCTTTCGTATTGTGGACCAATCTGTTTTTCCATTCCGCCCATAAAAGCTAAATATGCTTTAAACATAAAGGGCAAGTCACTTCCAGAAATTTTCCAGCTTACTTTAGTAGTGCCATCTCCATTTGGTGTAAATGTCCAAATAACATCAGATTTAGGATAATCTCCAAATTGCATTTCTTGCGTAATCGATGTAAATGGTTTTGAATCAATGGTTCGCATAACACCAGTTTCTCCATCTTCTTCCCATGTATATGAGCCACCAATACCTTCAGTTTTTTCAGGTAACATTATTTTTATGTCTGGATTTTCTTCTTTCCAAGAATTCCAAGTTTCCCAATTTTCAAAATCAATAACATTATTATAGATAACTTCTGAAGGAGCATTAATAGTTCTACTGCGTTCAACCTCAAAGGAATTTGGCTGTACAGCAATGTAAATAGCGAGTCCAATAAATAAAATAAGTAGGAGAAAGAGTATGTATTTTAAGGCTTTCATACGTGGCTGATTTGAGTTACTCATCAAAGATAGTAATTTTATGGTATGTCTTTTAAATGTTACATTTGTGTACAACTAAAATTAAATCAAAAATGAAATTAAAATCAATATTAGGTATTGCTTTGGTGTCATCTCTATTGTTTTCTTGTGGAGATGATAAAGAAAAAAATCAGAATGAAGTTGCCGAGGCGCAATCAGAATTCGATTATAATGTAGAGCAGTTTGCTGACATTAAAATTTTGCGTTACCAAATTCCAGGTTGGGAAAACTTAACACTTAAAGAACAAAAATTGGTTTACTATTTAACGCAAGCTGGTTTAGCTGGTCGCGATATTATGTGGGACCAAAATTATAGACATAATTTAGCAATTAGAAGAGCCTTAGAAAATGTGTATACCAATTATTCTGGCGATAAAACCACAGATAATTGGAAAGCTTTTGAAGAATATTTAAAGCGTGTATGGTTTAGTAACGGTATTCATCACCATTACTCAAATGATAAGTTAAAGCCTGAATTTGATAAAGGCTATTTAAATACACTTCTTGCTGAAACTAGCACAAAATTAGACGGTAAGGCTTTCGATGTTATATTTAATGATGAAGATAGTAAAAAGGTAAACCAAGCCAAAGGTGTTGATAATGTCGCACTTTCTGCGGTAAATTTTTATGGGCCAAATGTTACTAATGCCGATGTTGAGAAATTTTATGCGGCAAAAAAATCCCCAAATCCAGACAAACCTTTATCGTTTGGTCTAAACTCGCAATTGGTTAAGGAAAATGGCGAATTAAAAGAGCGCGTTTACAAGTCTGGAGGACTTTACGGAAGTGCTATTGATAAAATTATAAATTGGTTAGAAAAAGCAAAATCTGTTGCGGAAAACGAAGCGCAAGGCAATGCAATAGGTTTATTAATTGATTACTATAAAACGGGCGATTTACAAACTTGGGACGATTATAATGTTGCATGGACAGCGGCTACCGAAGGTAATGTAGACTACATTAATAGTTTTATTGAAGTCTATAACGACCCATTAGGTTACCGCGGAAGTTATGAGACTATTGTACAAATCAACGATTTTGATATGTCTAAAAAAATGGCAGTATTGTCTGAAAATGCGCAGTGGTTCGAGGATAATTCCCCATTAATGGACGAACATAAAAAAGACAGCGTAGTAGGCGTTACTTACAAAGTCGTAACCGTTGCAGGTGAAGCTGGTGATGCATCGCCAAGTACTCCGATTGGCGTAAATTTACCAAATGCCAATTGGATTCGTAAAGAAGTTGGGAGTAAATCTGTTTCTCTAGGAAATATTATTAATGCATACAATAATGCTGGAAGCACGGGAAGACTAAAAGAATTTGTACATGATGAAGAGGAGTTAAAACTTGAAGAAGAATATGGACAAGTTGCAGACAAATTACACACTGCTCTACATGAAGTTATTGGTCATGCCTCAGGACAATTAAATCCTGGAGTAGGAGAAACTAAAGAAACCTTAAAAAACTATGCGTCTACTTTAGAAGAAGGCCGTGCAGATTTAGTAGGTTTATATTATTTGTACAGTCCAAAATTAGAAGAATTGGGCTTAGTTGACGATTGGGAAAAAGTAGGTAAGGCCGCTTTTGATGGGTATATCCGTAATGGTTTAATGACACAATTAATTAGATTAAATCTAGGTGATGATGTTGAAGAAGCACACATGCGAAATCGCCAATGGGTAAGCGCGTGGGCTTATGAAAAAGGAAAAGAAGACAACGTTATTGAAAAAGTAACTCGTAACGGAAAAACATATTTTAATATCAACGATTACGAAAAGTTACACGAATTATTTGGACAATTATTACGAGAAACTCAGCGCATAAAGTCCGAAGGTGATTACGCTGCTGTTGAAGCCTTAGTCGAAGGTTATGGTGTCAAAGTGGACCAAGATATTCATGCCGAAGTTTTGGAACGAAACAAACAGTTTACTTCTGCGCCTTATAGTGGTTTTGTAAATCCAGTTTTAGTTCCAGAGATGAATAAAAATGGTGAAATCATTTCCATAAAAGTAACTCAGCCAAAAGACTTTGCTGAACAGATGTTAGAGTACAGTAAAACTTATAGTTTTTTGCCTACAAAAAATTAAGAGTAAAAAAAGGTATAAAATAAAAAAAGGCGACCAATCGGTCGCCTTTTTTCTTGCGTCTCATCAAACTTCCCCCAAAATTTGATGAGATTTGCTTTGTAAACTAAAAACCAAAGCAAAAGCAAACAAACTATCATTACCCTTAAGATTTAGTTTTTTTCGGATATTTTTTCTGTGTGTCTCAATTGTTGATTTACTCAAATTCAATTGTTTTGCAATACCTGTGCTTTTTAATCCTTTAGATATTAGTAAAACTACCTGTGTTTCTCTATCGGTAAGTTTTTTTACCTTATCAAACATTTGATGTTTGCTTAAGGATTTAAGAGAAGACATTACCAGATTTATAGTTGTTTCATCTAAACAGATATTTCTAATCTTATCTAAAATATTAAAAAGTTGTTCGGTGTTTAGTTTTTCATCAGAATATGCAAGTTGTTCTAGTAGGATAATAATTTTTTTATGTGTGTCATGGCTTTTCATATTCGCAAAGTATATAGATATCTAGCGTTTAAAAATCCCCAATAAAGGGGATTTTTAACTGACCATTTTCCTTTAAAACCATCTTCCTATATTATACGAAAGTGTATTTGGAAAATTTCTAGCACGTTCTAAAGCTATATCTCTAGCAGCTTCAACCTGGCTTCGTTGTACATCTAATTCCATAAGTTTATATTCCCAAGGTCTGTCAGATAATTCTTTAGAGCGTTTTGAGATTTCTCTAAAAAGAGTTCTTACATCATTAAAGCACGCTGCATTTGGATTTACATTAATTAGTAATCTTGCAGCTTCATTAGCAGACTCTATATTTTGATTGGCACTCCAAATGTTTCGGGCTAGATTAAGTTTTTGTTTACAGTCGAAATCAATGTACGAAGCAAAATATGTCTTTAAAGGTCTTATAGTTTTGTCAACACATGTGCTTTCTGCAGGTACGTTACCCAAAATGGCAACAGCTTCTTCAAAATCATTAACTCGTGCAGCTTGATCAGCTTTTTTTATAATTACGCTACAGTTATTATTGTAATAGTCAATAATTTTTGTTTTTCCTTTTTCTATAAAAGCAGTAATTCTGGGATTTTTTGGTTTTAGTTGTCTTAAAGCCATAACAAAAGCCTTATTGTAATTAGAACCCACACCTTTAAGTTCAAAAGATTCGCTAGCAAAAAGATTTCCTCCTTCACCATCTCCGATATATAATGTCATATCTAAATTTAGTGCAACTCTTGGCGGCGCCGTTGGTAATACATCTTTTGTAAGTACAGTAACATTTGGCACAAGTATAAATCTTGAATTTGTGACATCATCAGAGATGCCATTTTCAGTAATTATTTTCCCGAGTTTGTTGATTAACATCCGTTTTGAAATCCCTGGAATATTTTCTGCTTGTTCTGGTACGTGAGCACCTAACAAAAGATACTGACTGTTTTGCTGAGCACTAGTAGTTACCATAACTGATAATAAAAATGCTAATAAGTATATTTTAATTTTCATTTTGTGTTTTTTTATTATTTACCTCCTAAAATTAAAGTGGCTCTTCCTAATCCTTTCATAACAATTTTATTAGGTATGTTATAAGGAGCACCATTGAGATATTTGGATAGATCTCTAATATAACGCCGTGCATCAATGGCTCTACCTTTATCGTTATAAAGCGGAATTCTGACTTGCTCAAACAAAGCCATGCTCTCAGTCATGTCTGTAGTGCTAAATCTCCCTTTTACGGTATTTGCGGCTAACCAGTCTTCTATTAGATATCCTAATTCTTCACCATCAAATTCAGATTCTAAATCTTCTTCCCAGTCGTTCCATGTTTGTACTCTTACGATAATTTCTCTTCCGTTCTCAAACATATCGTCGAAATGAGCTTGAAGTCGTTCTGTAAATCTATCCATATGTGATAATACGGCTTCTGACAACAACACTGGTATTTCTGCCGAAAATGATGGCGCTCCAGTACCTTCAGCAGATGCAATCTGTTTATCGGTATAACCATCTAAACCTTGAAGAATAAAATTTATTGACTTTTTTGGACCAGTTTTATTTACTGTCCATGTTAGTTGCATAATAATATCTGCTTTTGCGACTTTTTTTAATGCATCAATAGGACTTTCAGTAACACCAGCGCCAGAGTTTTTGGACGTTCTTAAATTGTCTTCTGCCTGGTTTGATGCTAATGACCTAATAGCGCTTTCCATATTTTTGAGAGGAAAACCTCTATCTGCCATGATACCATTAATTTGACTTATAACTTGTAACACTTCAGTATCATTTTGAAATGCCTTTTTATAATCTGGTATTTGCTCAATGGTACCTTGATTATCAAAGGTTTGAACATAACCGTTTTTTATGCACCAAGCATCACTTGGAACAACCATTAAAGTTGGTTTTTTTGCTTGAGCATTTGCTTTAATGCAGCTTATGCATAGAGTTATTATTAATAGCTTTATTATATTAAGTTTCATTTGTGTTTGTTTTTTAGAATCCTGAGTTAAGTTTTTTTACAATGCCTTCGGCTTCTAATCTTTTACGAAGCATATCTGTAAGTACATTTACGACTATGCCGATTTTGTATTCTCTACGGCTTACTTTGAGTCTGTCTCCAGGTGCAATTCTGCCATCTGTTGCAGCAGAAACATATTTTAAATACTCACCGCCGTCGGCAAAAAAGGCATCAAAAAAGTCTTTATACTTTTGTTCTGCTTCTGGGTCTTTTACTAAAGGATTTAAAGATGTACAGCCTTGTCCACCACCTGAATATCCTTTAAAAACAATGCCATGTACTGCGTTTTTCATTCCTCTAGAGATAGCATGTTTGGGGTTTTTAGAATATGACCAAACTTTTACAAGTTTAGAGCCAAGCTTACCAATACCTTCACATTCTAAATCGTAGCGCCAAATTTTTGTGTCTTTGTTGGCTTTGTTTTTTTTCCATTGAGCCTCAGCTGTACCACCAATAAATATTAGTGTTATTACTAGTAGCAGAGTTTTTAATTTATTCATAATAGTTAGGGTTTAGTTTATTTGTCTAATGAGCATGCCTGCTTGGTATTTGTTTTTCTTTCCACTAAAAAGAGTGTACTCGTATTTGTTTGGATTTTCACCTTCTAGGTGTTCCATATATCTGTTATCCCAGATTTGTGATTTGTCTACTTTAATAATGCCTACACGTTTGTAAGTAGTTTTTCCGTTTTTATCTAAGACTTGTTCTAAAACTTCAAATTTGTCTCCTTTTTTAAGTCCTTCTTTTAAACCAATTTTAGCAGTAATCGGGTCACCACTTAACAAAGGAGATTTAGTTCTAAAGATTTCGTATTTACGTTCTAGTTTTGCAAGTGCTTTATCAGTTGCTTTTATAGATGAACGTTCAACAAGTTGTACATCACTTTTGCTAGAAAAAATGCTACTTTGTACATCTGCCCATGCACTTTGAGAACCAACATATTTGAGTTTGTAATTAGTTGCGTTGTTGAAGGCTTCTGCTTTCGAAGGGTCAAAATTTTCTTTATCTGTCCAATGCTCATTATAAAAAGTTGCGGCTGTTTTTTCGTCCCAAACAAGTTTGTATAAGTAAGAGGTTGTTTTAATTACGTAACCTTTGCCCGCTACTTGGGTGCCAACGTTTGCAACATCTGCAACATTTGCAACATCGCTGTATCCTGCAACTCGTGCAACATTTGAAAGCGCTTTCAAAAATCCACCAGCTTTTTTAGCCACTTCTTTTTTGTCAGTAAATTTGTAATCATTTACAATTATAAAAGTGTTACCAATTAGCTCCTCACCGGCATCAGCCAAAATATTAACGCCTCTTTCGTTGTTCTGAGCTAGTTGTACATCTAAATCTGTAGCGTTATAATATCCGCGTTCGGCAACTAAAGACATATCAAAAGCGCCGTTTTCATCTCTATTAAACCATTTTGAAATTATTTTTTTAGCAATATCGTTCTGACTTAAAAAACTAGAAATGTTTTTAGAATGGTCTTTCGCTTTATAGTTGATGTCTATTAAGTATGGTCCAATATTATGGTCGTTAAATTTTGAAGGCGTTTCGTAGTTACCAAATGTGTTTCTTATGACATCAGCATGTTGTCTTCCTTTGTTATCTAACATTAAGGTGTAGACAGAACTTCTTTTGTAATTAATAACATTGCTCTCATCGGCATTCGCTTCAGCATTTTTTATTTTAGAATTACCAGCGGAAGCAATAATTTGATTTTGAGCAGCATAGTTTGTGCTACTTCCTGTTGATTTTGCTTCTTGCTCAGATAAGACAGCAAGTGTAGCTTCTCTTTTATTAGCATATTGAGACAAATCAGCAAGTGCAGAAGAAGTGTCTTTTTCGTTTTCTGTATCGTCGGTTTCACTTGTTTTAGAATAACTCCATGTTTGTTCAGAGTCATCAGTTGTAGCAACATCAGATTTTGCTTCAATTTCAGTGCTGTTTTCCGTACCTTTTCTCTGGTCCATTTCTTTTTGAAGAATTCCTGCCGTGTTATTAAACCCATAAGATTTAAAAGTCTTAATACCTACAGAAAGTTCTTCGTCAGATAATTCTGAAACATTAGAATGTCCCAATTGAGAAGTAAAAGACGTAATGGCATTAGCAGCCATTTCTTCATTGTCTTTAGTGTTTGCAGCTACAACTGCAGCGCTTTGTGGATTTGTACTGCCAACACCATTTCTTCGGTCTAACTCTTGTTGCAGAATACTTGCTGTATTATTAAAACCGTAGGATTTAAAAGTGTCTCTACCAACTTCTATTTGTGTAGTTGGTATTTCGGTAACGTTTGTGTAACCTAGGCTAGTTGTAAACGTATTAATCGCAGTTTTTGCCATTTCGGCATTATCTGTTGTTTGGGTTTGTGTCGGTCCAACTTTTGCCATAGAATTGACAAAGGTTGATTGATTGTTTTGATAACCTGCAAGACTACCACACGATATTAGTAAGCATGGTAATAGGATTAAGCAAAATTGGTTGAATAGCTTTTTCATTGTTAAGTATATTGGTTTGCAGTGCAATGTACTTTCTGAAAAGGCACAAAAAAATACCCATTATTGGGTATTTTTGAGATTCAATACAAGTTAGGAAGTATTATTTAGCTTTAATTAATTCAGTTAGTTTGGTTAATATGTCGGTTAAATTTTCTGAATTTTCATTGAGATTAGTTTCTAGTTCATCTAGTTTTAAATAGTATGGGTTTATTTCTGTGATTTCTATTTCAATAGTTTTTAGTCCGCAAATTTCAAATGGGTCAGATAATAGAACAACATCATTATAAACAGTTTTAAATTTTTGATTAATACCAATAGGTATGACCATATTTTGGGATGCAATTTCTTTCTCTGAATCTATTCCACCTGACTCTTTATCAAAATATGAACATTTAATTATAATGTTAAGTGTAACAAAAGGGTATTTTGATGTAGTTTTAGCCTTCGAGTACGAAAGAATAGCGTCATCTAATTTAAATGCAAACATTTTATCATCAATTAATACTGGATTAAAGTTTAATTTCAATGCTTGATTTTTGTCGTTAACATTTTCAATAAAAATAGAACGTTCAAATTCTAATTCTGGTAAAGAGACAGTTGTGTCTGTATGATTAGTTTTAAAGTCTAGAGTATTTTTAGCGCTATAATTCTGTTTGAATTTTTTCTTTCTATCCTTAATTATTTTTCCAATATAATCTGGTAGTTTTAATAATTGACTTACTAAAATATCTGAAACAAAACCATTAGAATCTGGATTAATATCTGCTCTATTTGGAATTGTTATGTCAGATGAAGTTATTTTTAAATAATTGAAGTCAGCTTTAGTTTTAATTTTCTCAAAATTATTTTCCTTATTTATACCATAACTATTCAATTTTGTAGAGGAGCAGGAGCATAAACAAATCGCAAGAATTATGATTAATTTAATCTTCATATTAAAAAGTTTTTAAAATTTATATTTTTTCTCAAGCGCATAACGCATCAATTCACCTTTGCCTTGAAGGCCCAATATGCGTATCATGTTTTTACGATGTGTATCTACTGTATGTACTCCAATAAATAACTCATCGGCAATTTCTCGTGAGGTTTTACCTTGAGCTACAAGTGCTAATATTTCAATTTGTCTTTTGGTTAAATCGCCTTTTGCTTTTTTGTTCTGATTGTCTTCAGTATTTATATTTAAATTAGAATCAAAATACGTTCCGCCAGCGTACACCGTTTTAATTGCAGTAAGCACTTCTTCTAAAGGAGAATTTTTTAACAGGTAACCTGATGCTCCTGCAGCTATCATTTGTTCAATCGCTTCAGCTTGGTCAAACATTGTAAAACCTAACACTTTGATGTGCGGCAAGTGTGCTTTAA
The DNA here is from genome assembly GCF_042675765.1 of Winogradskyella litorisediminis. Taxonomy (NCBI): domain Bacteria; kingdom Pseudomonadati; phylum Bacteroidota; class Flavobacteriia; order Flavobacteriales; family Flavobacteriaceae; genus Winogradskyella; species Winogradskyella litorisediminis. Next base: position 255,531 of record NZ_JBHTJL010000016.1, read on the forward strand.
TTTCTTTAGTTACCGTTATTCCATCTTTTTTTGGCATTCTAATATCTGTAATTACAATATTAGGTTCTTTGAGTTTTACAATTTCGAGCAGACGTTCGCCATCATTAGCAGTACCAACAATTTCGATGTCGTCTTCATACTTAAGTAAAAGTTCTATACCATCAATAAGAGATTGATGGTCTTCGGCAATGGCTAATCTTATCATAGGGGAATATCTATTATAACGGTTGTACCTTTATTTTTTTCGGACTCAATGGTCATTTTGCCATCTAAGTGTTCTACTCGTTTGTCTATGCTGCCAATGCCCATTCCTTTAGCAGTTTTGGTGATTTGACTGGTGTCAAAACCTTTTCCATTATCTTCGACCATGAGGTTAATACTATCCTCATGATTTGTTAGATGAATAGTTATTTCTGAAGCTTCGGCGTGTTTTATGGCATTAGAAACAAGTTCTTGTGTAATTCTAAAAATAGTAAGTTCTAGGCTGTTTTCTAGTCGATTATCTAGTCCATAATCAATAACCTCTATGTTTAGTTTATTTGAAATGGAAATTTTACTTGCCATTTCCTTTATAGATTTTAAAAGTCCGTGCTTGGCAATAACACCAGAGTTTTTTGCATGTGCAACAGAACGCACTTTGTTGTAAGCTTCATCGATTAGACTGTTGGTTTTATTGAAAAGTTCAGGTGATTTTTTGTCTTTTAGCGCATTAAAATGAAGCTTTACGGTAGCCATCAATCCGCCTAAATCGTCGTGCAAGTCGTTGGCAATGCGTTGGCGTTCTTTTTCTTGGCCTTCAATCATGGCGTCAATTGCATTAAGCTCTTGTTCTTTTAAAACTGTAGCTAGTTTTTGTGTTTGTATTTCTTTTTCTTGCTCGGCTAGTTTTTGTTTTTTCTTGGTGTTTTTTTGAATTAATAGAAATACAATACTCCCAAAAATAATAAAGCCTAAAGCAGATAGAAGTAACGTTCTTTTTTTAGCGTCTTCTGCTTCTAGTTCTAAATTGTCTGCTCTTAATTTTTCGTTATTGTATTTTTCTTCAATATCTATTATGGAAGCATTCTGTTCTTTAAGATTTATAATATTTTTTATAGAATCATACTTATATAAATAATCATAAGCATTTTGCCAGTCATTCATATAATAATAGGTAGCATCTATATTTGAAAATAATATTTTTTTACTTTTTCTATCTAGTTTTGGCAGTTTAAAACTCTCAGCTTTGTTGTAAAATTTGAGTGCATTTTGATAATCTTTTTTTCTTCTATAAGCGTTTCCTAGATTATTTAAAATATTGAATTCGGTATTTATATTCTTATTATTGATTGTGTCAGAATAGTAAATATTAAGGGCTTTTTCGTATAATGCTATTGCTGAGTCTTGGTCATTGTATTTTCTTGAAAAAGTAGATGCAAGATTGATATTTAAATTTGTTTGCATTTGGATACTGTCTATTTTTAATGCAAGAACAAGTGCCTTTTCAAAAAAATATTTCGAAGAATCGGCATATGTTTTAATCGAATCCTTTCTGTGCTTTAAATTTTTATCAAATTTTTTCTCATATAATTTAACTCCGTAATTTGCGTAATAAGAAGCTAACCATTTATTTAATTTTTTGCTTCTTGCATATTTGTGCACTTCTTCAAGGTAGTTGTCTTTTTCAGAGTTTAAGCTATTTTGGCTGTTAAGGAGGAGATAAATCTCTAAATTAATTTCTGTGACTTTTTCGAAATTTCGAAGTGCTTTTTCTATTTCTAAAGCCTCTTTATAATATTTTAAGGCAATGTCTTCTTTATTTAGATTCTCGTAAGATTTGGCAATTTTAAAAAGAGCCTTTGCTTTGTAATTAGAATTTAATTCTGAAAGACCAGACGTATTTAAATCAATAATATTTTTATACTTCTCTAAAGTATAAAGAGAATCAATTTTTTTTAATATTAAATTTTCCTTTTGACTAAAAGTTAGTTGAGCCAAAAGGAAAATTAGAATAGTAAATATGATTTTTTTAGGATTATCCACCTGTTATAATATCTCCTCCGTCTTCATTTGGTTTAAACGGTTTTATTGTTGGTAATCTGCAGTCCAATTTTTCATACCTATTAACACTTTCGATGCATTTTTTATAGTAAGTGGTTTGTGTGGAAATATCTCTTGTATTTTCATTCAACACCATTACTTTTAATTTTTTATCTTGATTTAATCTAGCTGAAGAAATATTAAAATCATCAAATTTAAATTTAGCTTCAATTACATGAGTAATTGGTGTTTTTTTTGTTTCCGCGTCTGAGTTATTACTGACTCTTATTAGAATAGCATTCACATTTGAAGATGAAATATTTGTAAAACTTTTAATTTTTAAATTTTCATCTGTAACAGGAATAAATATATTGATTGATTTATTTTGCACCGAAAAATCTCCAAATACGTCATAACGCTCAATGTTTGTTCTCGGTAAGGTGATATCTTTTACAGGTTTGATGGATTGCTCAATTTTTGTATTTTTTGAGAACGTTTGCGCTAAACTATCGAGTTTGTTTCGGTATTGTAGTTCGTTTTCTGAGTCACTAAGTTTTTCACTTAACTCATCAATTTTTTTAGTTTGCTTTATAAGTTTTTCATCACATTCAGAAGAATCATTGCCAAACAGTCCACAAGAATTAAATGTTAGTATTGTAAAAAAAGCAAAGGAATAAATTAATCTGTTTTTCATTTTATTGGTTTTAGTTGGTTAGTTGTTTCAAATTTGCAAAAAGGATTAAAACAAAAACATACCCATTATTGGGTATTTTAAGAATAAAAGTTAGACTTTAATTTTTAAGACAAAGTACAATACCGATAAAATGTAAGAAAATAAAGACGAAGTTGTTTTCTGGTAGCAATAAAAAATCCAGACCAAAAACTACAGGTCTGGATTTTACTAAAACATTGAATACAAAATTGTTTATTGCTTCACAAATCGCTTTGTAACTGTTTTATTCTCAGAAGTTGTAATCTTCATAATATAAACACCAGCAGTTAAATTTTGAATATTTACAGTATTTGTATTAGATTTTAAAGCGTTTCTTTGAACTAATCGTCCGTTTAAATCATAAATAGTTGCTGTTGCGTTTTGTAGTGCATTTGCAGATATGGTTATCCAATCGGTTGTAGGATTTGGATATAATTTAAAGTTAGATATTTCTACATCATCGATACCTAGTGAGGCATTTACGTTTAGTGTAATATCCGCTCTTTTTACTACCAAACCGTCTACAGTAGAATTAGTTATTTCGCAGTAATATACGCCACTATCAGATTCTTGTGGGTTACTAATGGTATAAGTTGATTGATTGGCACCACTTATAGCCACTTCATCTTTAAACCATTGGTATTGGTCTGTATCTAAACGCTCAAAATATCTCGTAGTAGTAACCATACCATTTATATCTAAAGTAATTGAACTTCCTGGAGCAATATTTACGGTTTCAGGTTCGCTATTATTTCGTTGAGGAGAAAAAACATAAAAGTCTATTGTTTCATTGTTTGCTTGGTTTACAGACAAATCGCTAAATGAATATAAGTTTTCATCAACATAAAGTGTGCTTAAACTTGGCAATTGACTATAGTCTGCCAACTCACCAGAAAAATCATTACCACTCACTCGTATACTAAATAATTCTGGTGAGTTGCTAAAGCTTGGTAATTCTCCTGTAAAAAGATTAGATAATCCGTTAAATTGAAAAACACTTCCTATTAAATAAAAATCTTTAAGACTTACCAGGTTGTTAAAAGTACTTGGAATATCACCATTAAAGTTATTTCCAATTAAGCGTAATTCCTCTAGGTTTGTTAAATTGCCAATGCTACTTGGTAGTGTTCCTGAGTTGCTCGTGCCTTGCAAACGTAATCTTTCTAAAGTAGTAATATTTCCTATTGAAGCTGGTATTGGGCCTGAAAGGTTTACGTTAAGTGCAAGACTTAAATTTTTGAGATGTATTAAACCGTCAATCTCAGAAGGTAACTGGCCATTAAGTCCAATTTCTCCAAAAACATCTATGCCAACTACTTTGTTTCCTGCTGTTATTACGTGTGACCAATCTCTAACATAAGTTGTTGATCCCCAATTTGTGTTATCCGTCCAGTTATCTCCGTCTAAGGCATTATAAAATGCCATTAATGCGTCACGTTCTCCTTGGCTTACGTCTGAAAAAAGCTCAACAGGCGCCCTTAAAATTCTAAAATCTGGTATCGAAGGGCTTGTTGCAGCACAGATATAAACATTCAAATCTTCACTTTGTGTATTTGTTATTGATAGCACATTGCTTGTTGCGCCAATTACAGGGTCATCAAAAGGAGAGGTGTTTCCTGGAAACGTTTTGTACCATTGGTAACTAATATTTGTCCCAGCTACAGGTGTCATTGTAAATGTATAATCACTACCTATAACGGCTTCAAAAGATTCTTCTGTATCAGTTTCCTTTTGTGGACTAAAATTAAATGTTGTTAGAGAATTGTTTACTGTAAAATTTGTTTCTAAATCTGCAAATGAGAAATTATTTGATCTTAAATCTAAATTATCCATTTGTGATAAAGTTGAAAAATCTGGAACAAGACCAGTAATGTTGTTATTATTCAAATTTAAAAGAGCTAAATTATCTAATGCTAATAAATCTGAAATTGTGTTACCTGTAAGATTATTATTTGATAGATTGATTCCGACCACACGACCATTTTCTACTTCCAAGCCAAACCACGAACCTACCGCGTTGCTAGTATTCCAATTGGTATTGTTATTCCAATTGGGACCATCATTATTATTATAAAAATTGATAAGTGCATCTCTGTCTGCTTGATTGACATCTTCTGGAACAAAAATACTGACATCTGAAAATTGATTAGCATCTAAGTTTCTACAGACTTGCACATAATAATTCTGACCAGCAACAGCTGTAAAAGTTTGAAATAAACCAAATGCGCATAGACCAGGGACAACAGTTAATTGAGCTTCATCAGTAATGTTAAGATTTGGTGCAGTATATGGTATAATAAAAGAATTGGCATTTACACTCTGAAAGTTAGAATCATTAAGATTTAAGTTTACTGGCCCATTAGCTGTAGCTGTAAACTTATAATACACCCGTTGAAAACTATCTACACCACAATCAGAACCACCGCCAGTAGAAGTTGCTAGATCTAACCTTACATTTTGGTCTATAAAACCACCAATTGGTACTTCTATTGCATTTTCGATGAGATCATTAACAGGCAAAGGTGCATTAGTGCTATTTATAGTGGTTGTGCCGGTTCTAAGTACAAGTTCATTGACTGCTGTGTTTGTAATTTCGCAATAATAATGGCCAACATTAATTTGCTGAAAATTAGTTACAATTAAGTCTGCATTAGATTCTCCAGGAATTAATTCGCCATTAAAATACCATTGATAAACATTATTAGCGCCTGAGGCATTGCTTTGAATTATTGGATTTTCACCATAATCCAATGTTAAGTTATTATCTTGACTTATGGTCTGTTGTGGCCAATATCCATAATTTGGTATTGTAGTATTGCTTGGATGGTTTGGTTCTAAATCTCCAAATTGAAAGTTATTACCATCAATTTCTAAATTTATTAGATTAGGCAAAGTTTCAAAATCTGGTACTATTCCGCTTAGATTATTATTTCTAACTAGTAATCTGTCTACATTAGTGAGGTTTAATAATTCTGAAGGTAAACTTCCAGTTAAATCATTAAAAGACAAATCTATATTTAAAAGTTCAGAGAGATTGCCAATTTCCGAGGGTAGAGAATTAGAAATATTATTATTAAACAAATTTAATGAGGTTACTCTATTGTTTTCAACTTCTAATCCGTGCCAGCTATACAAAGGTTTTGTAGCATTTAACCAATTACTGTTATTTGTCCAAGAAGCACCATCTGTTGCATTATAAAGAGCTACTAAATTGGCATAATCTGGGCTAGTGGTTGGGTCTATAAACGTTTCATCGAGTTGCGCAATTCTTCCATCTGTTTGTTGGGCTAGGTAGATATTTGTACCATTAAATGAAATATCCCAAATTGAGGTCACTCCAGATAATAATGTTTCAGGTTCTTGACTTAGATTTGAGAGGTTTACCTTTTTAAGGTAGTTACTTCCCGAAATATATAAATTACCATTATTTACTTTAGCTTCTAAAGGGCTGTTTGTAGATACAATATCTTCAACTAAAAAGGGTGTCTGAGTTAAATTAATACGCGAAATCATACTTGCGGAACCTCTCGAAACATAGAGGTAATCTCCATCAATAGATATGTCATTTGTAAAATTTCCAAGTCCTGTAGCAACAACTTCGGTTGTCGGATTTATCTGTGTGTAATCAAATCTTAAAATTTCTCCAGAGTTTCTTTCAGAAACATAAATATAATTGTCCTTTTGGGCGATACCATAAAATGAGTTCCCTGTACTAATTACATTTGTTACGGTAGGTGTTGGTTCTGTTAAATTTATTTTAGCTACTGTAGAAAAGGCATAAGTAAAATACAGGTCTGTGCCGATAACAACAAATTTTGATGGAAAATCAATGTTTGTTATCAAATCTTGTAAGATTGGATTTGCCTGACTAGTATCTACAAACTGAATTTTTTGCGAACCCACTGCACCAAAATAGAGAATATTACCATTTTGAGCCATTCCTACAGGATTTACAATACCGTCTATAAGTGTTGAAAGTTGAGAATTTCCTTTTATTGAGAAGAAAATTAAAAACGCGAAGAGTAGTTTTTTAAACATAACAGATTAAATTTAATTTAGTTAATGTTTTCAAAATTAGGAAACTACGTCCTGCAAAAAAATACCCAATACTAGGTATTTATAGGATTAAAAAGCCGATAATTAACAGTTTACATAGAGGAACTACATCAGCAGAAATTTAACTGCAGCAATTGCACCAATAAAACCTATAAAAGCCAAAAGAATCCAAATTGTGCCTTTATAGTACTTTTTGTGAAGTTTTAAATCTTTACGATACTGAAACGCAATCACTATAGAAAAAGCGATAAAAAATAATATTCCAAAAACTAATTGACCAGTCGTAAACATCTTCTTATTTTTATGCAAATTTAACCATATCAATTATAAAAGACTAATAGAATATGCAAGATAAAATTGAAGCAGTAAAAGCATTCCATACGGCATTTAAAATTGGGTATAGAGAAACACCAAAAGCTCATTTGGGCATGGAAAAAAACCAATTACGCTACAAATTAATGCGCGAAGAAAACGAAGAATATTTAGAAGCTGCTAATAATAACGACCTCGTAGAAGTAGCAGATGCATTAGGCGACATGCTTTACATTTTGTGCGGAACAATAATAGAACATGGTTTACAACATAAAATTGAAGAAGTATTTGCAGAGATTCAAGAAAGCAATATGAGTAAATTAGGAGAAGACGGAGAACCAATTTATAGAGAAGATGGAAAAGTTTTAAAAGGGCCAAATTATTTTAAGCCAAACATCAAAGAGATTTTAGAAAAGTAATTTTATTATATTTTAAAAATTAAAAAGCTCCAATAATTATAATTGGAACTTTTTTTATAAAATAAGGAAATAAAAATTTATTTTATTTCATGTCTCCAACCGTGTTTATCTTCAGATAAATTATGCTGAATATTTAATAATGTCGATTTAAAAAGTTGAGCGTAAGATTTGTCTGCTGCTGTTATTTCAAAAACATCTCCAGCGTGCTCAAATGCTGAAACCGGACTAATAACCGCCGCAGTGCCTGCTCCAAAAATTTCTTTTAAGCTACCATCTTTTGCAGCTTCTTTAATTTCTTTAACCGTAATTTGTCTCACTTCGCAATCAATGCCTAAGTCTTCTGCAAGCTGAATAACACTTTTTCGTGTAACACCATCTAAAATTCTATCGTTGGTTGGTGCAGTAATTAATTTGTCATTAATTCTGAAGAAAATATTCATAGTACCAGCTTCTTCCAAATAATCGTGTGTGCTAGCGTCCGTCCAAATAATTTGCTGAAATCCCTTTTTCTGAGCCAAACTTGTTGGAAAAAATTGCGCTCCGTAATTACCAGCAGCCTTAGCAAAGCCTACGCCACCATCCGCAGAACGACTGTATTTTTCAGCAATTAAAACTCGTACAGGCTCGTTGTAATAAGCTTTTGCAGGTGAGCAAATAATCATAAAACGATACTCGTTTGCTGGCGAAGCTGAAATTGCAGGTTCTGTAGCTATAACAAAAGGGCGTAAGTATAAAGAGCTACCAACACCAGGCTTAATCCATTCGTTATCTAATTTTAAAAGAGCTTCTAAGCCTTCAAAAAAATAATTCTGAGGAAATTCTGGTATTGCCATACGCGCAGAAGACTTATTTATACGTTCAAAATTCTGTTGAGGTCTAAATAAAAATGTTTTACCATCCTCATCTTTGTAGGCTTTCATCCCTTCAAAAACGGCTTGCCCGTAATGAAATACGCGCGCAGATGGCTCTATAGTCATCGCTTGGTAAGGCATAATTTGTGGTTTTTGCCATTTACCGTCTTTAAAATCACAAACAAACATATGGTCTGTAAATACACGACCAAACATAAGGTTATTAAAATCTACTTGACTAATTTTTGAAGTTGTAGCTTTTTCTATATGAATTCTGTTTGCTGTATCGGTGCTCATTTATATTGGTTTAGTTTCGTTTTGCAAAAGTACACAATGAAGGTCTTCAAAAACCTAAGATTACCTTAAAATTTCGTAAATTTGTTACATAAATTATCAACAATTAAACTCACTTAATATGAAAAAAATAGTAAGCCTATTAGTCTTAATTCTTGTAGTAATGTCTTGTAAGAATGATAAAAAATCTTCTGATACAATAAACGACGAAATCACTACCGAAACATCAAAAGATATTGCCTATCTAAGTTTTGGAGAAAAAATTAACGATGATGACGCTTTATCCTCAGAGCGAATGTTAACCTATTACAAAGACATGAAAGTTGGCGATACAATAAATGCCAAAATGAAAGGTCAAATCACTGAAGTATGCTCAAAAAAGGGTTGTTGGATGAAGTTAGACATGGGTAACGATGAAATTGTAAGAGTTACTTTTAAGGATTACGGATTTTTTATGCCTTTAGATGCATCTGGAGAAGTCGTCATTAATGGTAAAGCTTACGTGAGCGAAACATCTGTAGATGATTTAAAACATTATGCCGAAGATGCTGGAAAGTCGGCTGAAGACATTGCTAAAATTACAGAACCTGAGGTTACCTATTCTTTTGAAGCCGATGGTGTTTTACTAAATAAATAGTGAAACGAAAAATAATTACAACAGCCGATGGTTCAAAAACCATTCAGATAGAAGATTGGAATGAGCAATACCATTCTAAACACGGTGCCATAAACGAAGCAAACCATGTCTATTTAAAGAATGGTTTGCTTTTCTTTTGTAGTGAATTTGCTTCTGAATCTTTTCAACAAACTATAAATGTTTTAGAGATAGGTTTCGGCACAGGATTGAACGCTTTTTTAACTCTAATTGAAGCCGAAAAACAAAACCTAAACATTAATTATGTTGGAGTAGAAGCGTATCCCATATCCTCAAAAGAAATTGAAGCACTAAATTATGTTGAATTGATTTCAACAGCACATAAAGCAGACTTTGATAAACTACATACTTCGCCATGGGAAACACAAGTAAAAATTAAAGAAAATTTTCAGTTTAAAAAGGAAATAAAATTCTTTGAAGACATTACAACTATTTCAGAATTTGATGTCATATATTTTGATGCTTTTGGTCCACGTGTTCAACCCAATTTATGGGACGAGTCTATTTTTAAAATAATGTATAACGCATTAAAACCAAATGGAATTTTAACGACTTATTCTGCTCAAGGCTCTGTTAAGCGTGCCATGAGAGCTGTAGGTTTCGAAGTACAACGACTTGATGGTCCGCCAAATAAACGCCATATGGTTAGAGCCATAAAACGTTAAATCTTAATTAAATTGTAGTAACCCCATTTTAACCTCATGTATCTTTACAAAAAGATAGATTATGAAGGTTTTAATAACAGGCGCAACAGGTTTAATTGGTAGCGAAATTGTTAAGGTTTGTCATGCAAACAACATTTCGGTTAATTACTTAACAACTTCAAAATCTAAGCTAGAAAATCAAGAGAACTACAAAGGATTTTATTGGAATCCTCAAAAAAATGAAATTGATAAAAACTGCTTAGAAGGTGTTGATGCCATCATTAATATGGTTGGAGCAACAATATCTAAACGTTGGACGGAAGAACACCGCAACGCCATATTAAATAGTAGAACCGAAACTGCAAAATTACTGAAACAAACCATTGATGCTAATAATTACAATATAAAGCAGATTGTCTCAGCCAGCGCAATAGGGTATTATCCATCGTCTTTAACTAACTATTATTCTGAAGATTATAATACCGTTTCCGATACGTTTTTGGGTGAAGTTGTTCAAAAATGGGAAGCTGCGGTTGACGATTTTAAGTCTTCGGGTCTCAATATTTGCAAATTGAGAATTGGTTTAGTCATGGCAAAAGATGGAGGCGCATTACCAGAAATTATTAAGCCAATGAAATTTGGTGCTGGTGCTGCTTTTGGTAGTGGAGAGCAGTGGCAAAGTTGGATACATATTAGTGACCTTGCCAAAATGTTTGTTTATGCGGTTACCGAAAATTTGACGGGTGTTTACAACGCCGTTGCACCAAACCCTGTAACAAATAAAGAATTGACTAAAGTAGCTGCTTCTGTTTTAAACAAACCACTAATTTTACCTAATATTCCAAAATTTGCTATGAAATTAGCATTGGGTGATATGCATATTATTTTGTTTGAAAGTCAGCGTGTAAGTTCTCAAAAAATTGAGGCTGAAGGCTTCTATTTTCAATTTCATAATCTAGAACCAGCTTTAAATGATTTGCTAGATTAATTACTGAAGTTTAAATAAAATCCTAGAACCGCCATGCGATAAAACGGCTAATTTTTTGACCTTGTCCCATGTCAATAGTTTTAATTTCTCTAGCTTCAACAGTTTCTAAATATTTATAGATTTTTTCCAAATTTGAAGCTTTTGAAACTAAAGACGTAAACCATTTGCATTGCTTAGAAAAGCGGCGGCTTTCAAAAATTAGGTCTTTAATAAAGCGCACTTCGCCACCTTTGCACCATAGCTCGTTTTGCTGACCGCTAAAATTTAAAACTAATTTTTGGGGTTGTTTTCCTTTAAGATTTTTCAATTTTCGCATTGATGCTTTTTTGGCGTCTTCTGCAGATGCATGAAATGGCGGATTACACATTACAAAATCAATTTTTTCATCAGGTTTTAAAACACCTTCAAGCTTATTAGCTTTATTAATTTGTAACCGGATATCTATACTCTTACTCAAATTGTTTTTAGACACAATTTCTTTTGCACACTGCACAGCTTCTTTATCAATGTCTGTGCCTATAAATTGCCAACCGTAAGATTTATTGCCTATTAACGGATAGACGCAGCTTGCTCCTGTGCCAATGTCTAAACCTTTTATATTTTGGTTTTCTGTAGTATCACCAATCAAATCTGCCAAATAGTGTATGTAATCTGCTCTGCCAGGAATGGGTGGACACAAAAATTGACTTGGCACGTCCCAAAATTCTAAATTATAATGGCTTTTTAGTAATGCTTTGTTTAAAGCTTTAACAGCTTCAGGATTAAAAAAATCTACAGATAAATCACCGTACTTATTTAGTTTACAAAAACCTTTAAGCTCTGGTGAATGTTTCATCAAGTTTTCAAAATTATAACGACCAATGTGTTTGTTTCTGGGATGAAGTTTAGATGTTTTTGAAGGTGAAGTATTTGCTTTTTGCACTATAAATTTTTGTGTAAAGTTACATTTTTTGAGATGAAACTATAATTATTTCCAAATCTGAATATTTAAGGCAAAACTTGTGAATATGCTTTTGTAACATGTATTGTGTAACTTGCAACTATATCATTTTCAATTTGAATATGTACGTCGTAATAACCAATATGCTTAAAATTATGACTAAATGAAAGATATCCATTTTTATAAGTAATGTTTTCAATTTCTAATTTTCGTTCTCCTTTTCTAAAAGTGTGAAGTAGGCTTATTTTTTTAGTGTTGATATCATTTGCTTTCAAGATAAACTCTAATGCACTTCCTTTTTGAGCTTCTACTTTTAAATTTTCTGGAAAAATGGGTGTTGCGTTGTGAGTAAAAGCTTCACCATAAATTATTGGTCCTGCATTAAATTCGGATTTAATTAACTCATTGTTCAGCAACCATTTCCTTTTAATTGGAATGTGATTTTTTGAAAACAATAAAGGGTCTGCTAAAAAATAACCTTCATTATAATCTTCAATAAACATGGCGTTTTCATCTAGATAGCCTGCTGCCCAAGTGGCGTCGCATAAATACCATTTGTTATTTAGTTTTATGGCATTCCATGAATGGTTTGCAAAATCTAGACTTTGGATGTTCGATTCTGCAGTTCTAGCATATCCATCGATAATTTTAGCTTCTATACCAGCCAAAAAGCACAGTTCTCTTATTATGTATGCGTAACCAGTACACATGGTGCGTTTACGCTTTATTAATTTTTTAAAGGCTCTCTTTTTATATTTTTCGTTCCAGATAAGAAATGCTTTATTATTATCTTTTAATCTTCTTCTTTTGTTTAAAGCTCTTGTGTGTTGCGAATAATCTCCAGTAATGTTTTGGCAAACCCACGTGTGTATAGCTCTAAATTTTTCGATATCAGTAGACAATTTGTGCGTGAGGTTATAGACAAGTTTCCCCATATCTTTTAGGCTTGCGCCTTTATGGAGCTTGGCTATATTATCAGCCAAGTTAAAGTCTATAGTTTCAAAATCTGATATTTGTGCCTCACAAAACGTAATCCCGAAAAAAATAAGAAAGAGAACCTTTTTCATTTGTAAAAAATTTAGTGGCGAGATTTAAATACTTTTTTTGAAGAAACGCTGCCCATAATAATAACTGGGTCTAATTCCATATCTAGTTTTAGAGAAATATTAGAGGCCGCATTTTTATCACTAATGACGACACGTTGCGATTGGTAACCAACATAACTAAAAATCAATACATCGCCTTTTTTTAATTTTTTGGGAAATAAAAAATTTCCATCAAAATCTGTCACAGTACCAATTTTGGTGCCTTGTAAAATAATATTTACACCAGGAATAACTAAGCCATCCTCTTTGACGGTTCCTTTAACTGTAAATTCTCCATTTTGCTGAGAAATTGATGTTTCTGCTTTTGTTTTAGTGTTTTGTGCCGTTATTGTACCAAAACTTAAAAGAGCAAAACAAGCAATCCCAATTTTGCCAACCAAAGACAGTGTTCTTGAAGTTTCATTTTTTTGGTCATAAGTCTTTAATTGATGTCTGTTAAAAACCCCACAAGTATTTTCATTAGAATTTTTGAAAAATTCTAAAATACGCTCGTCTTTCATTTTGGTAAAATCAATAACTTCTTTACTGCAACTGTCACAAAACCCGCCTTTTTCGGTTGGTGAGAAATTGCTGAAGTTTTCTGTGCATGGAGATGCAATACTTAATTTCAATTCACTTTTCATAATAAATGTATTTGAGTTAATATGAAGTAAACCTAATTGAATATAAAGGCTTTAAAAACCGAGATTGAGTTAACGCTAAGTTTCAGTACGTAAAGTTATCGTTTGAAATAGTCATAAAAAAACCACCAAGTTTTCACAGGGTGGTTTTATATAAAATTATTAAAGTGACATTACTTAATCATCTCATAACTGCGCTTTATAAAGTTTGTCAACTCTTCACCTTTAAGTAAACCTTGAGACAAGCGTGCCAAGTCTAGACTTTGATTAATTAAACGTTCTTGTTTCTTTTTAGTTTTTGTGTTTAAAATTTCGCCAACCAAATCAGAATTTGTGTTTACGACGAGATTATACATTTCTGGCATATTACCAAACATGTTCATTCCGCCGCCACCAGTTTGTTGCATTTCTTTCATACGACGCATAAATTCTGGTTGCGTAATCATAAACGGCGTCGCAGAGCTATCCATTGCTTCTAATTGAACACTAAACTTTTCTGACGGAACTACTTCCTTCAACAATTCGTCTAATGATTTTTGCTCATCTTCAGATAATTTTGAAATTGTTGTATCGTCCTTTTTAATTAAATTATCAATATGGTCTGCATCGACGCGCGCAAAAGAAATATTTTCTTTAGACGTTTCTAATTTTTGCATCAAGTGCGAAATAATTGGAGAATCTAACAATAAAACTTCGTAATCTTTAGCTTTTGCAGCTTCAATATAAGCATGTTGCTCATCTTTGTTAGACGCGTAAAGAATAACCATTTTGTCATCTTTATCGGTCTGTTTTGCTTTAATAGCGTTTGTTAATTCTTCAAACGTGTAAAATTTACCATCAACTGTTGGGTATAAAGCAAAAGCATCTGCTTTTTCAAAGAATTTTTCTTCAGAAAGCATTCCGTATTCAATGACGATTTTGATGTCGTTCCATTTGACTTCAAATTCTTCTCTATTATTGTTAAAAAGAGACTTCATCTTATCAGCTACTTTACGTGTAATGTAAGAAGAAATTTTCTTCACCGCTCCATCAGCTTGTAGGTAAGAACGCGATACGTTCAAAGGAATGTCTGGCGAATCAATAACACCTCGAAGCATGGTTAAAAAATCTGGTACAATACCTTCAACATTATCAGTAACAAATACCTGATTTTGGTACAGTTGAATCTTATCTTTCTGTACTTGCATGTCCGCAGCTAATTTTGGGAAATATAAGATTCCTGTTAAATTAAACGGATAATCTACATTCAAATGAATGTTGAATAAAGGTTCTTCAAACTGCATTGGGTACAACTCGCGGTAGAAGTTTTTATAATCTTCTGCCTCTAGATCTGCTGGTTGTTTTGTCCATGCTGGATTTGGATTGTTTATAATATTGTCGACCTCTTTTGTAGGTGCAGGGTCATCTTCTTTTGCGTCTTCTGGCTTTGGAAGCGTTTCTGTTTTTGTACCAAACTTTATTGGCACTGGCATAAACTTATTATACTTTGAAAGTAATGCACTAATACGGTTTTCTTCTAAAAATTCTGTTGAATCTTCAGCAATATGAAGGATAATTTCTGTACCTCTATCTGTTTTATCAGCTTCTTCTAGAGTGTATTGTGGTGAGCCATCACAAGTCCAGTGTGCCGCTGGCGCATCAGTGTGCGATTTAGTTATAATCTCAACCTTATCTGCCACCATAAATGCCGAATAGAAACCAAGACCGAAGTGCCCAATAATTCCTGAATCTTTTGCAGAATCTTTGTACTTGTCTAGAAACTCTTCAGCTCCTGAAAAAGCAACTTGGTTAATGTATTTTTCAACCTCTTCAGCTGTCATTCCTAAACCTTGGTCAATAATATGAAGTTTTTTATTGTCCTTATCAATTTTAACTTCAACTTGCGGATGGCCATATTCGACTTTAGACTCGCCGATGTTGGTTAAGTGCTTTAACTTTAAAGTCGCATCTGTTGCATTACTGATTAGCTCACGAAGAAAAATTTCGTGGTCGCTGTACAAGAATTTTTTAATTAACGGAAAGATGTTTTCTACCGATACATTAATGTTTCCTTTTGTCATTTTTTTTATAATTTTTATAATTCTGTCATATCAAATAATTTGACATCACTTAGAATTAAGATTATTAATTTTATTATTAAGTAGACAAATAAAATACCAACTCAATTTCTGTGACAAGATGGCATAAAAAAAGCCACCTAAAACTATTAAGTGGCTTTTAAAATTGTTTAAGTTGTTATTTACCTTTTACTTTAGATTCTTTGTTTTCAATCTTTTGATTGTCTTTCTTTTTGTTTTTTACGTGTTTTTCTAGCCATTGGTCTTGTTCCCAAAGCATGTGCATAATAGATTCCTTTGCTCTATATCCATGACTTTCTTTAGGTAACATCACTAACCGAACTGGCGCACCCAATCCTTTTAAAGCATTAAAATAGCGCTCACTTTGTAATGGATAAGTACCTGAGTTGTTGTCAGCAACGCCATGTATTAAAAGTAAAGGTGTTTTCATTTTATCAGCATGCATAAATGGTGACATGTTGTAATAAATTTCTGGAGCTTCCCAGTAACTGCGTTCTTCACTCTGAAATCCAAAAGGTGTCAACGTTCGGTTATAAGCTCCACTTCTTGCGATTCCTGCAGCATACATGTCGGAATGTGAGAGTAAATTTGCTGTCATAAACGCTCCATAACTATGGCCACCAACGGCTACGCGTTCTCTATCAATATATCCTAGATTATCTACAGCATCTATAGCTGCTTTGCCATTTGCTACAAGCTGTGTTCTAAAAGAGTCGTTTGGTTCTTCTTTACCTTCTCCTACAATTGGAAAAGCAGCATCATCTAAAACAACATAACCGCGTGTTACCCAGTAAATTGGCGAACCCCAATATGGATACACAAATTCATTAGCATTAGATGTACTTTGAGAAGCACTTGCTTTGTCTTTGTACTCGCGTGGATATGCCCATAATATCATAGGATATTTTTTACCTTCTTCATAATCTAAGGGTAAGTAGAGAGTGCCATCTAAATCTAAACCATCATCACGTTTGTAAGTAATGACTCGCTTATTAACTTTTGCAAGACTTTGAAACGGATTTTCAAAATCTGTAATGGCTTTTAGTTCATTTTTTTTGATGTTTCTGATATAGTAATTTGGATATTCTGTAGGTGATTCAATTCTAACCAAAATCTCACCCGTTTGCATATCAATAGCGGAGTTCAAATTTTCAATCTTGTCTGTGTAAGTTGAAGTATAGAGTCGATTTGTTTTATCTGTTTCTAAGCTGTATTCGTCAATAAAAGGGAATTGGCCATCTTTAGTATAACCATCGCCCATTAAGTACATTTTATTGTTATCAATATCGAGTGTGTAGCTTCCAAACTCATTTTTAGAAGTTACAAAACTACCCGGGTCGCTATAAACATCTTGGTAATTTCTGTCCCAAATAATTTTTGGTGTTTGGTTAGGGTTTGATGGATTAAAAATATAAGTCTTTGTGTTTCTTGTATTCCACCAATAGTCGTATGCTACTGCGGTATTATTATTTCCCCAAGTAATGCCTGAAAAACGTTGTTTGGTTTTTAAGATAAGATTTTTGTTTTCGTTAAATGGTGCATCTATTTGATAGACAGCATCTCTAAATTCTACATCAACGTCTGGGTCGCCTTTATCCAAAGCCTCAACCCAAACTAAAGTAGAAGGTTTGTCTGCACGCCAAGACATATTGCGTTTTCCTGTTCGTGTAGCCATAAATCCTTTTGGTCTTACTTCATCTAACGGAACGTCATTAACTGTCTCAATTTTGTTTCCTTTACTATCATAAATAATGCTTTCTGAAGGGAAACGCGAATAAGTTACTAAGTATGAAAATGGACGTTTTATTTTAGTAATCATTACATAATTGCCATCGGGCGAAAAACTAATTCCTCTATACATTGCCGATGGTAAAAATTGTTTGCTTTTGCCATCAATAGAAACCTTCATGATTTCTGAATGTGCAAGCTGCTCAAAATTAAATTCGTCATTAGGTGTTTTTAATAAATCTTGGTAGGTTCTGTTTTGTGCTTTAGAGCCATCGCTTACTGAGATTGTTGGCCCTGTCGGTACTGCAACTGCAGCGTTTATCAATGGTTTTCTGTCTTTTGGTAACACTTTAACTAGTAAGTTTTTATTGTCCTTAAACCAGCTAATTGTACTTCCCATATTGGCGTTAACAATGGCATCTGTCAATTTTTTTACACTAGCACTTTTAATATCAAGCACCCAAACTTCTACACCTTTTTCAGTAGTGTTAAGGCAGGCAATTTTAGATTCATCTGGAGAAAGACTAAATCCAGAAAGTCTTGGATTATTAGGTAACCCACTAACTTGTTTTGCATCTTTATCAGAAACCTTTTTTACTTTAAGGTTATTATAAAACGTAGTTCGGCTACCTATGTTTGTTACCGGATTAATACGTAAACCAGCAAGCCTCATCTCAGTTTCAGATAATTCTGCAATAGATTTGTATTGATTTCTATACAGTAAAACCATGTTTTCACCATTACTATCTACTAGAACACCAGGAGCTAAATCTGCATCTGCGAGTTCTAAAATTTCATCTGGTGGTGTCTGGTAGTTTAAACTCGTTTGAGAAAAACCTAAGCAAACAAAACACAAAAAAGCAATAGTGAAGAATTTTTTCATAATAGAGGTTATTTTGAGTGATTAATTGTAGGTATGAAAGTTACCTAAAAACAAGTTTTTTTATGTTTATCTATTGTTAAAATTATTAACCTAAGTTTTGTTTCAGGATGTTATGCGTGCATAACGAATGGCTCATTCATATGCTTTTAAATGGTTAAATTTGTCACCTGCTTAAAAAATACAATATGTACAATTCAAAAATTATAGGTTTAGGTAAATACGTCCCAGAAAATGTGGTAACTAATGATGATTTATCTAAATTAATGGATACAAATGACGAATGGATTACCGAACGCACAGGTATTAAAGAACGCCGCTGGGTAAAAGCTGGAGATGGCGATACAACCGCAACAATGGGCGTTAAAGCTGCTAAGCAAGCTATAGAACGTGCAGGTATTAATAAAAACGATATTGATTTTATCATATTTGCGACTTTGAGTCCAGATATGTATTTTCCTGGACCAGGAGTACAAGTACAACACGCTTTAGATATAAAAACAGTTGGTGCTTTAGATGTACGTAATCAATGCTCAGGTTTTGTTTATGCCTTATCCGTAGCCGATAATTTTATAAAAACCGGAATGTATAAAAACGTTTTGGTGATTGGTAGCGAATTGCACAGTCACGGATTAGATAAAACGACTCGTGGTCGTGGAGTTTCTGTTATATTTGGAGATGGAGCAGGTGCGGCAATTTTAAGCAGAGAAGAAGATACTAGTAAAGGAATATTATCTACACATTTACATAGCCAAGGTGAGCACGCTGAGGAATTAGTGGTAAAAGCACCAGGAATGGGCACACGTTGGGTTACAGATATTATTGCTGAAGATAATAAAGATGACGAAAGTTATTTTCCCTATATGAACGGTCAGTTTGTATTTAAAAATGCGGTCGTGCGTTTCAGCGAAGTAATTATGGAAGGTTTACAAAAAAATAACCTTCAAAAAGAAGATATTGACATGCTAATTCCACATCAGGCCAATCTTCGTATCGCTCAATTTATTCAGAAAAAATTTCAACTTACAGATGACCAAGTGTATAATAATATTATGCGCTACGGAAATACAACAGCAGCATCTATACCAATAGCTTTAACCGAGGCTTGGGAAGAAGGAAAAGTAAACGAAGGTGACACTGTTGTATTGGCTGCTTTTGGAAGTGGTTTTACTTGGGGAAGCGTCATAATTAAATGGTAATACAAAATGAGTAAATCATCTAAAAACTTTTTTACGCATCCAAGTTTAATAGTAGTTATAGTATTTGTAATTCTATGTTTTATCGGAAATTTATTTCTCATTTTTACTGCAACCAATAATTTTAAAGAGCATCTCTTTCAACAAAAAAATATTATAATTGTTGGCTTAATGTCGCTATCTATTTTGGTTACTTTTATGATATATGCTAATTATATAAAGCATAAACATTCGAGATAATCCTTAGAAAAATTATTTAAAAAAAAGAAAGCCAAAACTCCCCAGTTTTGGCTTTCTTAATTACTAAATTAACTAACACTTATTGTAAAACAAAGTTCATAATTATAATAACTTAAAAACTTATCATTACTTAAGCGTGCGTTTTTCCTATTTATTGCTGTAGATTTAAAGATTAACGCGTATTTAACAAAAAAAATCCAAAAGCATGAGCCTTTGGATTTATATAGCTGTTAAGATGTTTTATTTTGAAGACTAACTCAAATAATTGTAACAGTCTATTTAGTAAGTCGATAAGTATCGATTTTCCTTACATTTTCATGAAAATCAAATAATATGCCAAATAAAAAACCCAAAGCAATATTGCTTTGGGTTTTCAGTTTAAAAACCCTTAACTAACACTAACCATCAACTATTAATAAAGGCCATTAAATGAGTGTTGTTTAGAAAAAACCTCCATCATTCTTTTCATTATCGTCACGATTTTTTCTGGATTTTGCTCTGTATTTACCACCACCAAAACGGTAAGATAAGCCAGCGAATATTTGTTTAAATTCGCCTTCAAAATTAACTTGTGCTGGTATTGGTCGTGCACTAAATACGCTTACTTCTTGCGTATCTAATACGTTGTTAAAGTTTAAGCTAAAGGTAGCTCTTTCGTCTTCTAAGAAGCTGTATCGTAAGCCGAGATTTAGAAAGTAAATAGGGTCAACTTCAAAATTTAATCCAGTTTCCTTGTTTCTAAAAAATCCGAAAGCAGATAAGGATAATCGTTTAGTAACTTTAAAATTATTGAAGACTCTAAAGTTCATAATTAAATTATCAACTTCGGTAACCGATGTTACAATATCGTTTTCTGTCGGGTTTGGTAACGTTGGGTCAATAGATTCTGCAATACCTTTTTGTTTTTGGTTGTACAAATCAAAACTGGCATTTAAACTCCACCATTTGGTGACTTTATAATTTGAAGACACTTCAAAACCGTAAGCATTTGTAGTATCAAAATTTCCTCTGGTTAAAATAACGCGACCCGATGTTAAATCTGAACGGTCAACAATTACCACCTGATTAATTTCATCTTCAATAATTCTGTAAAATACACCAGCCGTAATACTTCCTTTTTCAAGGTTTCTTGTAAAATTAAATTCTGCCGAATTTGTAAATTGTGGTAATAGTTCTGGGTTTCCAAATTCTGAAATTAAAGCAGTATTAAAATTAGGAACAGGATTTACATCACCAACACCTGGTCTATCTACACGACGACTTACACTAAACTGGTATGCGTTTTTTTCTGAAGCTTTGTAATTTACAAAAATGGATGGATACAATTGAAAATAGTCGTTCTCAAATGGAAAATCAGTACTTGTGTTATTCGATAAATCAGTATCTACGGCAAACGCATCTACTTGAACACTCTCGGCACGCAAACCTAACTGGTAAGACCATTTTTCGAGTTGCTTTCCGTAACTCGCATAGGCAGAAAAAATATCTCTAGAATAAGTAAAATCTGTTTCTGTAGGTACAAAATTGCCCATCATGTTTCTTACTCGACCGTCAGAGTTGTAGCCTAAGTCATTCTCAAAAATACGCGCTTGTAAACCAGCTTCGAGCTTTGCACTTTCCGAAAACGGATACACGTAATCTAAATTTATAGTTGTTCTCGTCCGGCCATTGTCTGTAAATTCTACAAAATTTGGTCTTTGCGCGTTGCCCGAAAATAAATTGTCAGTTTCCGATGCGCTATCAAATATATTGTGGTCCACTTCTAATTCAACATTGTGGCCTTCTGCAATGTCGTATTTGTAATTAAAATTGTATTGCTGACTTGTATTTTCGCTATCGCCTAAAATGCTTTGAAATTGTGTGTTGCTGTTTCCTGTATTAGACAATTCTGTGTCTACAATAGCACTTCCGTCAAATACATTTTGGTTGGTAAAAACAGAAAGTGTGTGTTTTTCATTTAGGTAATAGTCAATACCAAATTTGTATAAATGTGAGTTATTTTCATTTAAAATATCTAAAGTTTGAATGTTTCCTGTTTGTTGTTGTTGAAAAATTCCCTCGTTGACATTATCCGAAAAGCTATTACCATAGCTTCCATAATAATTCAATTTTCCATTTCTGTAATTAGCATCAATAGAACTGTTGAATTTCGGTTCAATCTGGTAAGATAAACCAACATTAAGATTACCGTTAAAACCGATGTTTACGTTTTTATATAAAATGATATTGATGATACCACTCATGCCTTCAGGATTGTATTTTGCAGAAGGATTTGTAATTAATTCAATTTGTTTAATTGAAGTTGAAGGAATTTGTCTTAATAATTGCGCCACTGGTACATTAGATAATTTACCATCGACCATTACTTGTACATTCGCATTTCCACGAAGCGAAATGGCACCCGTTTGCGCGTCCATATTTACAGACGGAATATTATTCATTATATCCGAAGCTGTTGGTCCAGCAGTGGTTAAATCTTTACCAATAGTAACAACTTTACGGTCAATTTTTTGCTGAATGGTAGACACTTCGGCTACAACGACTACTTCGTCTAAAGCTGCGGCATCTTCGTTTAATTTTACATCGCCAAGGTCAATATTATAGTTACCTTTTTCTATAGTAACGGTTTGTGTCAACGTTTTAAAACCGATGTAAGTAATGTCTACATTTACGGTTCCTTCAGGAATTTTGCTAATAAAAAATTTCCCGCTTTCGTCTGTAATACCACCAGTAATAATTTTATCGTTGGTGTCTTTAATAATTACGTTGACGTAAGGTAAAGGTTCGTTGAGATTTGCGTCTAAAACACGGCCCGAAATGGTGCCGTCTTTAATTTCAGAATTTGCGTTTGGTTGCGAAAAAGCTGCGAAAGAAAATAGCACAGCCACTAACATTAAATAATGTTTCATTGATTTGATTGTTTTGTGATACCGAAAAAAAGTATTTTTCAGTATCGATTGATTGATGATAGTTTGTTGTAAGTATGACGACCAATATCGTATCTTGTTACTCGATTTAACAAATCTTAACAAAATTTAGCTATGAAAAAGAAAACATTAGTCATCGGTGCATCCTTAAAACCAGAGCGTTACTCTAATATTGCAATTAAAAGATTAGTGAGTTATGGGCATGATGTCAAAGCCTTTGGAATGCGAAAAGGTGAAGTTGTTGGTGTTACTATTGATACGGATTTGTTAGATTATTCTAAAGTTGATACGGTTACATTATACCTAAACCCAAAAAGACAAGCACAGTATTACGATTACATCATTGGTCTAAATCCAAAGCGTGTTATCTTTAATCCAGGAACAGAAAATCCAGAATTCTACAAATTATTATCAGAAAATAATATCGAATCTGAAGTCGCCTGTACTTTAGTTTTATTAGGAACCAATCAGTATTAAGCTATTTTTTTAGAGTCGTCTTTTAAGATTTTTGAAATCTCTCTTTCGCTTTTCATATTTGTTTTTGTCGAAATTAAAAGTAATCCTATAAATGTGATAAATCCATTAAGAATTAATATTTCCCAATGGAATTGATATGCGCCAATTACAGATTCTGGTAAAAGTGTTATCCCAAAACTTATGGTGATTGAAAGTAGTGCGACTATCCACGCATATCTATCTCTAATATGACGCTTGGTTAAAATACCAAATGCAAACAACCCTAAAAGTGGACCATATGTGAAAGTGGCAAATTTAAACAAGTTGCTTACCACACTTCCATCTAGCATATTAAAAATAATTACCACAATTACTAAAACTATCGAGACACCAATGTGTACTTTTTTACGAAGTGGTTTTTGCTCAGCTTGTGGTCGTTTTTCAATATTTAAAAAATCGACCGAAAATGAGGTCGTTAAAGAGGTTAAAGCAGAATCGGCACTTGAGTATGCCGCAGCCATTAAACCAATAATAAAAATGACTGCTAAAGGTTTGCCTAAGCCTTGATTCATTGCAATTTCTGGAAATAATAAATCGGTTCTTTCACGTCCATCTACTAAAGGAATATCAACTCCAAATTTTTCAGAATAGATAAATAATAATGCGCCGAGAGATAAAAAGGCAAAGTTCACAATCACTAAAAGTACAGACATGCTTATCATGTTCTTTTTGGCATCTTTTTCAGATTTGCACGTCAGGTTTTTTTGCATCATATCTTGGTCGAGACCAGTCATGGCGATAGTTATGAAAATTCCGCCGAGGAAATACTTCCAGAAATATTCTTTAGAATTGACATCATCAAAAAAGAAAATTTGTCCTTTTTCGGCAAAGCTTTCAGAATTTAAAAATTCCATATAAGACCAATCTAATTTCTGATTAATGAGAAATATGGCCAAACCAACAGCACTTAACATCGCTAGAGTTTGTAACGTATCTGTCCAGATAATGGTTTTAATTCCGCCTTTAAACGTGTAAATCCAAATGAGTAAAATTGAAATTACAACCGTTAACCAAAACGGAACGCCCATTTCTTCAAAAACTATATATTGCATGGCGAGAGCTACCAAAAATAGGCGAAAAGAAGCACCAGTCACTCGTGAGAGTAAAAAGAAAAATGCACCCGTTTTGTAACTCACAATCCCAAAACGTTGTTCTAGATATTGATAAATAGAAGTGATATTTAAACGATAATACAACGGCAATAACACAAAAGCAATAACAAAATACCCTACAAAAAAACCAAGCACACCTTGCATGTAGGCAAATTCTTGTCCGCCAATTAATCCAGGAACAGAAATAAATGTCACACCAGAAAGCGATGCACCAATCATCCCAAACGCTACCAAATACCAAGGCGCCGATTTGTTTGCCTTAAAAAAAGCGGCATTGGTGTCTTCTTTTCCTGTGAAATATGAGATTAAAACCAATACACCAAAATAGGCGGCGATTAAAAGTAGGATGGATGTTGGAGACATATTTCTGTGTTTAGATAAAGGTTTGTCCGTTCGAGCGCAGTTGAGAACTATTTTAGCTTTTGTTGTCCGATAGGTTTCGACTGCGCTCAACCTGACAAAAAAATCAAATTATATGGTCCGAAAATAAACTTTTTAGAAATACTAATCCATAGCATTTCGAAAATTAAAAAATACCTAACTTCGCAATTATGGAATTTTCTTCAAAATTATTAGAAAATGCGGTTAACGAAATGTCGCAATTGCCGGGAATAGGTAAGCGTACGGCTTTGCGTTTGGTTTTACATTTGTTGCGCCAACCTAAAGAGCAATCGTTTTTGTTGGCAGGTGCTTTGCAAAAAGTCCGTGAAGAGATAAATTTCTGTAAATCTTGCCATAATATTAGCGACCAAGAGTTATGCGAGATTTGCACAAATCCACTTCGAAAAAAAGAACTCATTTGCGTTGTCGAAGATATCCGCGATGTTATGGCAATAGAAAGTACAGGTTCGTTCAGAGGTTTGTATCATGTTTTAGGTGGAAAGATTTCACCAATGGATGGTATTGGGCCACAAGATTTGAATATTGAAAGTCTTGTAGCTAAAGCAAAAAGTGGTAAAATTGAAGAACTTATTTTTGCAATGAGTCCAACAATGGAAGGTGATACCACAAATTTCTATATCTTTAAACAACTGCAAGATTTTAATATTGCGACCTCAACAATCGCAAGAGGTATCGCTGCTGGAAACGAGCTTGAATATGCCGATGAAATTACACTCGGGCGAAGCATTATCGACCGTGTTCCGTTTGAAGCTTCACTAAAACTCTAAATCGTTTTGAAACTTTCTGTCGTAATTCTCAACTATAATGTGCGCTATTTTTTAGAGCTTTGTTTGTTGAGTGTTCAAAAAAGTATATCCAATTTAGATGCCGAAATTATTGTAGTAGATAACAATTCTACTGACGATAGTTGTGATATGGTAAAAGCGAATTTCCCTAAAGTCATTCTCATTGAAAATAAAGATAATAGTGGATTTTCAAAAGGAAATAATAGTGGTGTTGCCATAGCAAAAGGTGACTTTGTCTGCATTCTTAACCCAGATACGGTCGTTCCTGAAAATGCTTTTACAGAACTTCTAAAATTTGCAGATAACCAGACTAATCTCGGAATGGTTGGTTGCCAATTAATAGATGGTACAGGTGCTTTTTTACCCGAAAGTAAACGTAACATTCCAACGCCAAACGTCGCGTTAAAAAAGATTTTTGGCAATGGTAATGCCTATTATAGCAGCTTAAATCCTAATGAAATTGGCAATGTCGATATTCTTGTTGGTGCTTTCATGCTTCTAAAAACTGAAGTGTATAATGAAGTCGGCGGTTTTGATGAAGACTATTTTATGTATGGCGAAGACATCGATTTGTCATATAAAATTCTAAAAAAAGGGTATCAAAATTATTATTATGGAAATCTGTCAGTAATTCACTTTAAAGGTGAAAGCACGCTGAAAGATAAAGTATATGCCAAACGTTTTTATGGTGCAATGCGTTTGTTTTATAAAAAACATTTCAAGTCGAATGTAATTATGAATGCATTGGTAAACGTTGGAATTAAAATGGCTTCATTTGCACCGCAAAACAACTCGGCTTCAGAAATTGAAACGACGCAAACTGTTATAGTTTCAAATGCTAAAAATAACAATTTAGAAAAGCAACTTCAACAACCTATTTTTTATGTCGAAACGACTGAGACAATTCAACATCAAAGCACAATTGTATTAGACGCAAGGTTTTTGTCCTTTCAAAAAATAATTAATTTGATGCAAAAGCAGAAAAATATCTCCAATAGTATATTTAGAATATGGCCAGAAGGTCGTAATTTTATACTCGGAAGTGACAGTGCAAATGCTCGTGGCGAGGTTATTAAATTTTAGCTAAATATTACGCTATTGTCAGTAAACAATCCATTTTTTTATTAATTTTGCACGCAATTATAAAATAACGACCACCAAATTATAGATATGGCAAAGTTTGAACTTAAATTACCTAAGATGGGAGAAAGTGTTGCAGAAGCAACAATAACCTCATGGCTTAAAGATGTTGGAGAAACTATTGAAGCCGATGAAGCGGTTTTAGAAATTGCAACAGATAAGGTAGATAGTGAAGTGCCAAGTGAAGTGGATGGTGTTTTGGTCGAAAAACTTTTTGATGTTGATGATGTCGTTCAAGTTGGACAAACTATAGCTATTATTGAAACTGAAGGTGGCGATACAGTTGAGGTAAAAGCAACCGCTACTGAAACTACAACAGAAGAGCCAGTAAAAGAAGTTGCTGAGGTTGCAAAAACGGTAACTGCAGCTAAAGAAACGGTAACGTCAATTGAATCGACAGGCGAGCGTTTTTATTCGCCATTGGTAAAAAATATAGCAAAAGAGGAAGGCATTTCTCAATCGGAACTAGATTCTGTTCCAGGAACAGGAAAAGATGGTCGTGTCACTAAAAATGATATTAAGACCTATTTAGAAAATCGTGGTTCGGCGCCTAAAGCAGAATCTGTTGCACCAGCAGCACCAGCGCAAAATACTCACGTTCAAAAACCAACAAAAGAAGCAGCACCAGTTGTGGCTTCAGGTGATGATGAAATCATGGAAATGAGCCGTATGGGCAAATTGGTGGCAAAGCATATGGTTGATTCTGTACAAACATCTGCTCACGTGCAATCGTTCATTGAAGCTGATGTGACAAATATTTGGAACTGGAGAAACAAGCATAAAAATAGCTTTAAAAATCGTGAAGGCGAAAACCTAACCTTTACACCAATATTTATGGAAGCTGTGGCGAAAGCCTTGCGTGATTTCCCAATGATGAATATCTCTGTACAAGGCGATAGCATCATTAAAAAGAAACATATCAATCTCGGTATGGCTGCAGCGTTACCAGACGGAAATTTAATTGTGCCTGTCATTAAAGACGCTGACCAATTAAATCTTTTGGGTATGGCTAAAAAGGTTAATGATTTAGCAAACCGCGCAAGAGTTGGAAAATTAAACCCAGACGATATTCAAGGCGGAACGTATACCGTAACTAATGTTGGTACTTTTGGTAGCATTATGGGAACACCAATTATCAATCAGCCACAAGTAGGAATTTTAGCGCTCGGTGCTATTAGAAAAGTTCCTGCGGTTATTGAAACTCCGGAAGGCGATTTTATTGGCATCCGTTACCGCATGTTCTTATCGCACTCTTACGACCATCGTGTAGTCAATGGCGCACTTGGCGGACAATTTGTCAAAGCCGTAAAAGATTATCTTGAAGCTTGGGATATGGATAGAGAAATCTAATATAATCCGAGTAACAATATTTGTCATGCTGAACTTGATTCAGCATCTCATCATTACAGTAAAGCACAACCCACAAAGTTGTGCTTTTTTTATCAAGTCAGTTATAATATGATTTGAACCAATTTGTGTTAGTCTTTCAATGTAATTTTATTAAAACAAAAATTGAAAAATTATGATAAAGCCAAGAGAAATAACACCAAATTTAGATATCGATTTAGTTAACGACACGCATTGGAGTCTGTCCAAGCAAAGTCCAGAAAACTTTACAATGATTGTAGTTTATAGAGGGTTGCATTGCCCAGTTTGTAAAACGTATTTAGAAGAGTTGCAAGGAAAATTAGATAAGTTTGAAGATTTAGGCGTTAATGTCATTGCAATTAGTAGTGATACCGAAGAAAAAGCTAAAGAAGCTTACGACAAATGGGATGTGCCAAATATTCCTATCGGATTTGAGTTTCCTATTGAAGACGCTCGAAAATGGGGATTATTTATTTCTGAAGGTATTAAAAACGAACCAAAACATTTTGTTGAGCCAGGTTTATTTTTAATTGACAAAGACCAAAAGTTATATTGGTCCTCTGTACAAACCATGCCTTTTGCCAGACCAGAATTTGATGCTGTAATAGACGGTATAAAATATATTTTAAAAGAAGATTATCCTGCACGTGGCGAGGCATAGGAATTGAGACATATATAATAAAAAAGCACAATCTTTGGATTGTGCTTTTTGTGTTTCGCTTAACGTTCTCGGATATGATTTCGTTGCGGAAAAATCCGTAGGATTCTTTCCGCCGTGGTAGAAAGATAGCAAAATTGCGGTGAATTCCGATAAGGAATTCAACCGCAATGAATTATAGCCATTGTTGTGAGCAGTTATTTCACTCATTTTTTAATTTAGCTAATAGTTCTTTTTCAGTTTCAGATATAAAATCTCCATCGACGACTGTAATTCGAGCGTCATATTGGTGATATAATTTCGTTATTCCTAAAAGAGAATCTTTGTCTTTTTCGGACGTTTCAAGAATTTGTTCTTCAATTATTAATTCAATTTCTTGAGTTCCAGTTTTAAACCCATTAATTCCAAAAAACGGATTCAAAGTTCCGTTGCTAAAAGTGTCTGTTTTGACTTTTGAATCTTCATATTGATTACTCACAATTACCGATAGTAAATAGTCGTAATTCGGCTTTTTATTCCGCTTATATTTTGTTATTCTTCCAATATGCTTTCCAAGAGAAATGGTGTCAGGTATCTTAAATTCAAATAAATCAGTTTGATTCGTTAGAGCAGAATTTTCACGTTTATTATCGTTCGATTCATTTTCTTTCTGTCCACAAGAAGCTAAGAAAAATATTAATAAAATCAGGTTGAAAATGTTTCTCACAAATGTTCATTTTAATTGCTCACAATATTCCGTTGATAAAAAATCGTATCAATATTTTTTATCAAACGTTAAACGAAGTTAGTGTTTTGAAAATGAAAAGTCAAACGTCGGTTTGCAATACAATTCTAACCTAAAACTCTCTAACACCAAAACCCGCAAACCGTACTTCTTCACCTCGCAAATCTTGGTCGTTGAGTAAGCTTCTGTAAATGCCCCATTTAGAGCAGACAAATTCGGTACCAAATTACCATTATATTTTTTGTTTAAAAACGAATATAAAAGTTTCTCAGTTCTATTGTTTTTAATTATTACATTGGCAAGTGCAAAACAATCAAACTGTTTATCTTTGTGTTATAAATAAACATTATGCAACTCAATTTTAAAAAGCCAATTTGTTTTTTCGATTTGGAAACAACTGGAGTAAATATCTCTAAAGACCGAATTGTTGAAATTTCCATACTTAAAGTTCATCCAAATGGAAAAGAAGAAACGTATACAAAAAAGGTAAATCCAACAATTCCTATTCCGCCAGAAACGACTGCTGTTCATGGTATTTCGGATGAAGATGTAAAGGATGCACCAACGTTTAAAGAACTGGCGAAGGAGATTCATACTATCATTAAAGATTCGGATTTAGGTGGATTTAATTCTAACCGTTTCGATATTCCGCTTTTAGCTGAAGAGATGTTACGTGCCGAAATTGATTTCGATATGAAAAATCGACAATCTATTGACGTGCAAACCATATTTCATAAAATGGAGCAACGCACATTATCCGCGGCTTACAAATTTTATTGCGATAAAAATTTAGAAGATGCGCACACTGCTGAAGCAGATACTAAAGCCACTTACGAAGTTTTAAAAGCACAATTAGACCGTTACGAAGACTTAGAAAATGATGCTAACTTTTTAGCAGAATTTAGTTCACGTAAAAAGTTTGCTGATTTCGCGGGTTTTTTAGTTTACAATAAAGAAGGCGAAGAATGTTTTTCTTTTGGGAAGCATAAAGGCAAAAAAGTATTGGACGTATTAGAGCAAGAACCAGGTTATTTTGGTTGGATTTTAAATGCTGATTTTCCGCTTTATACAAAGAAAGTTCTTACGGCGATAAAGTTGAGTCAGTTTAATAACAAATTAAGCTAAACATGAAACTCATTTGCATTGGCCGAAATTACACGGCACATATCGAAGAATTAGAAAACGAAAAACCAACAGACCCAGTTGTGTTTTTAAAACCTGACACGTCAATTCTGTTGAAAAAACAGCCATTTTTTATTCCAGAATTTTCGGACGATG
Organism: Winogradskyella litorisediminis; assembly: GCF_042675765.1. Classification (NCBI taxonomy): domain Bacteria; kingdom Pseudomonadati; phylum Bacteroidota; class Flavobacteriia; order Flavobacteriales; family Flavobacteriaceae; genus Winogradskyella; species Winogradskyella litorisediminis. The sequence continues at coordinate 286,179 of NZ_JBHTJL010000016.1, forward strand.
TACATCATGAGGTTGAACTTTTGGTGAAGATTAATAAAGTAGGGAAGTACATTGATAAAAAATTCGCCCATAAATATTACGACGAAATTGGTTTGGGTATCGATTTTACAGCGAGAGACCTTCAAGCCAATTTAAAAGCAAAAGGCTTACCTTGGGAAAAAGCAAAAGCTTTTGATGGTGCAGCTGTTGTTGGTAAGTGGTTGCCAAAGACTAACTTTAAGAATATCAATGATATCAACTTCAAATTAATAAAAAACGGAGAAGTCGTCCAAGATGGAAATACTAGATTGATGCTCTGGAAGGTTGATGAAATCATCGAATATGTTTCAAAATATTTCACTTTAAAGATAGGAGACATTATCTTTACGGGAACACCAGCAGGAGTTGGTAAAGTTTTTGCGAACGATCAGCTGCAAGGTTTTATTGAAGACGAAGAAATTTTTTCAATACGAGTAAAGTAAATCCTTTTGTTTCGACTTAAAGACGAGAAAAATACTAACTATTGATTTTGAGGTAAATCCCAAATCATCAACCTGAATTATCAAGAATGGCACAACACTATAAATTAGACCGCGTAAGAGAATTAGCAGACAATGACGAAGATTTTGTTGTTGCTTTAGTAGGTGCATTTTTAGAAGAAGTTCCCGAAGATGCAGAACGCTTGCGTGTTTCTGTACCCGCGAAAGACTATAAAGAAACCTACCAAGCAGCACATAAAATGAAACCAACTATAGATTTATTTGAGTTGGGTGTTTATGATCAGCTGATTGAAATTCAGGATTTTGGAAAGTTTGAGCAAACTGATAAAGATGTTTCTGCACAGTTGGAAGTTTTATTAACTGCCATCGACAATACAGTTGAGGAGATGAAAAAAGATTTCGGATTGTAATTTATGAATGCAGAAATTATAACCATTGGCGATGAAATTCTCATTGGGCAAATCGTAGATACCAATTCTGCTTTTTTAGGCAAAGAACTTAATAAAATTGGAGTTTCGGTATATCAGATTACGTCCATTCAAGATGAAAAATCACATATATTAAAAGCTTTAAAAGAAGCCGAAGAAAATGCAGATATCATTATTATTACAGGTGGTTTAGGGCCAACTAAGGACGATATTACTAAGCACACACTTTGCGAATATTTTAACGACACTTTAATCGAGAATGAAGAGGTTTTAGCTCATGTCGAAAATATTTTTAAGAAATACATAAAACGACCTATTTTAGAAAGTAATAGAACTCAGGCTTTGGTGCCATCTCAATGTACAGTTCTTAAAAATGAATACGGAACTGCGCCAGGAATGTTATTTAACAAAAATGGAAAAATATTCGTTTCGCTTCCAGGTGTACCTTACGAGATGAAATCATTAATTAAAAATGAAGTTCTTCCATACTTACAAAAACAATTTAATTTTCCATTTATTCAGCATAAAACCTTATTAACTTATGGTTTAGGCGAAAGCGTCATAGCAGAGCGTATTGAAAGTTTTGAAGATACACTTCCAGATTTCATAAAATTGGCCTATTTGCCAAGTCTCGGTCGTGTACGATTACGTTTGTCAGGAAAATTAAATGATAAAGCAAAACTAGAAGCTGAAATTGAAAAACAAGTGCAGGCTTTAAAACCTTTGGTCTCTGATATCTTCGTAGGTTTTGAAGAAGATTTGTCACTAGAAGCTTTAATAGGTAAACAGCTAACAGAAATGGGCAAAACACTTTCTATTGCCGAAAGTTGCACAGGCGGCAGTATTTCACAAGCCATTACTGCAAATGCAGGTGCATCAAAATACTTTAAAGGTAGTGTGGTGAGTTACGCTTCGGAATCTAAGATTAAAATTCTTGGAGTATCCAAAGAAGATATAAAAACACATTCTGTTGTAAGTGAAGAAGTCGCAAAGTCCATGGCCAAAGGTGTTTTAAAGCTTTATGATACAGATTATGCAATAAGCACAACAGGAAATGCTGGACCATCAAAAGGAGATGCCGATGCAGATGTTGGTACAGTTTGGATTGGTATTGCCACCAAAGACAGCGTTTTTGCTGAGGTTTTTAACTTTAGTAATCAGCGCGAAAAGACCATAGCAAAAGCTAAAAACAAAGCTTTTGAGATGCTGCAAAAAGAAATATTAAAAAATTAGAATTTTATATTTGCTGAAACGTAATTTTTAATTAAATTTGCACCCTGTTTAAAAAACACGAATACCTTAAAGAAGAATACAATGTCAAGAGTTTGTGAACTTACTGGAAAAAAAGCGATGGTTGGGAACAACGTATCTCACGCCATGAATAAAACAAAACGCAAGTTTGATGCAAACTTAGTAAAAAAGCGTTTTTATATTCCTGAGGAAGATAAGTGGGTAACATTAAAAGTTTCTACATCAGCATTAAAAACTATCAATAAAATTGGTATTACTGCTGCGTTAAAAGAAGCAAGAGCAAAAGGATTTTACAAATAATAGCAGTTCTGCTAAAGTCAATTTACAATGGCAAAAAAAGGAAATAGAATACAGGTTATCTTAGAGTGCACAGAGCACAAAGCTTCTGGTCAACCAGGAACTTCAAGATATATTACAACAAAAAACAAAAAGAATACGCCAGACCGTATGGAGATTAAAAAATTTAATCCAATACTTAAGCGTATGACAGTTCATAAAGAAATTAAATAATAATTAGAGATTTTCGCGACAGCGAAAATGTCAAATAACTCGAAGAGGTATGGCAAAGAAATCAGTAGCGTCGTTACAGACAGGAAGCAAGCGTTTGACAAAAGCTATAAAAATGGTAAAGTCACCTAAAACTGGTGCTTACACATTTGTGGAGTCAGTAATGGCACCAGAATTTGTCAATGACTTTTTAGCAAAAAAATAAACGTTATTTAATAACGGTTTTGTAAAACTGCTTTCGTTTGAAAGCAGTTTTTTTATGTCTATATTTGACTGAAATATGACAACTTAGCAGCGCAAACGCAAAGGCAAGGTTGTTGATTATTGTTTTGGGCGTTGCCCTTAATACCTACAAGGTTAAAAAAACCTTGCAGGAAACGGGTCGGGCTTTCCGCTGTATCTTTTTTGCTTTTAATAGCAAAAAAGGATGCCGCGTCAAATACGAAGTATTCACGATTTCGTACAAGAAAAATAAAAATGGATGAGTAATCCCTAACGCAGTAGAACAATCAACTAAATAACAAACAACTCCACATCAAAAATGAGTTTTTTTAAAAAAATATTTTCTTCAGAAAAGAAAGAAACCTTAGATAGAGGTCTAGAAAAATCTAAATCATCATTCTTTAATAAGCTGAATAAAGCCGTTGCAGGTAAATCTAAGGTCGATGATGACGTTTTAGATAATCTTGAAGAGATTCTTGTAACCAGCGATGTTGGTGTAAATACAACATTGAAGATTATTGAGCGTATCGAAGCGCGTGTTGCCAAAGACAAATATTTAGGAACTTCAGAATTAAATCAAATTTTACGCGACGAAATCGCGGGTTTATTGTCAGAAACCAATTCTGGCGAAGACACGGACTATGTTGTACCAACATTTCCACCACAAGCAGATGGCACAAAAACGCCTTACGTATTAATGGTTGTTGGTGTTAATGGTGTTGGTAAAACAACTACCATAGGTAAATTGGCATATCAGTTCAAAAAGAAAGGCTTAAAAGTCGTTCTTGGTGCAGCAGACACCTTTAGAGCTGCAGCGATAGACCAATTACAAGTTTGGGCAGATAGAGTAGATGTACCAATGATTCGTCAAGAAATGGGAAGTGACCCAGCATCTGTAGCATTTGATGCGTTGCAATCTGGAGTTAACCAAGATGCAGATGTTATTATTATTGATACTGCAGGACGTTTGCACAATAAAATCAACTTAATGAATGAGTTGACCAAAGTAAAACGCGTCATGCAAAAAGTTGTTGGCGATGCACCTCACGATGTGCTTTTAGTTTTAGATGGCTCAACAGGTCAAAATGCCTTTGAACAAGCTAAACAATTTACTGCTGCAACTGAAGTCACATCACTCGCAGTTACCAAATTAGATGGTACTGCAAAAGGTGGTGTTGTTATTGGTATTAGTGACCAATTTCAAATTCCAGTAAAATATATCGGTGTTGGTGAAGGTATTGAAGACTTGCAAGTCTTTAATAAATATGAATTTGTGGATTCGTTTTTTAAATAGATAAAACAACGTTTTGTCATGCTGAACTCGTTTCAGCATCTCATTTTTAGTTTTAATTGATTATGAACGAATTTTTTTAAAATGAATAAAAAAGTTCAAAAAGTCATTTTGTTTGTTACGTTAGCTTATTCAACGTTCGTATTTATAAAATATTTCCTTGATTTTTTAGGATTATTTCGGGCACCTGAAAACCCTTTATTTCCAAATTATTTGAAGTTCTATGTTGCATTTTCTTCTTATTTTATTCTGCCAATATTTTTAGTAATTATTTTACTTTGCTTAAAATTTTTGAGACAAAGAACACCCAATTTAAGATTTATACTAAGCCTTTTCATAATAGTATTTTTATTCTTTCTCTTCGAATGGCGGATTTATCAATTTATAATGAGTTTTAATCCTTATGCTAATTAATCAATGTTCATGTGTTTTAGTATTTTTATAAAAAATACAACCCATGACCAGATACCTTCCAATTTTAGTTGTTCTATTTATTTTTTCTTGTAAAAGCAATGTTAATTCAGACGAAGCGCGTACTCCAATAAGCGAATCTGAAACCGTAATTGACAACACAAAAACCGATGATGATTTAAGTGCAATTTCTACTAAAGACTTTAGAGAATTTAAAGTTTTAGATTCTAAATTAATCACAAAGGCAGAAATCTGGCAGACCATCAATCCGCTGATGGAAGATTTTAAAGAAGCAGATTACAACCGATTAAAACCAATGGTTTTAGAAAGTGATATGATGACGCTTCAAAAGCATATTGCTGATGGGAAATTTAACTATGAGCAACTGACAAAGTTCTATTTATACCGTATTAGAAAATTCGATAGAGAAAATGACTTGTCATTAAATTCAGTAATCTCAATTAATCCTAATGTGATTAACGAGGCAAAGGAAAAAGATGATAATGCTAATAATTTAGGACATCCCATTTACGGAATGCCAATTCTTCTAAAAGATAATATCAATGCCGCAAACATGGTCACAACAGCTGGTGCGGCAGCTTTAAAAGATAACAAAACTGACGATGCCTTTTTAACCAAACAACTAAAATCTAAAGGCGCTTTAATTCTCGGAAAAGCAAATTTAAGTGAATGGGCATACTTTTTCTGTGGAGATTGCCCGAGCGGTTATTCTGCCATCGGCGGTCAAACGTTGAATCCTTATGGACGTAGAATTATAGACACTGGCGGCTCGAGTTCTGGTTCTGGAGTTTCGGTTTCGGCAAATTTTGCTGCGGCTGCGATTGGTAGCGAAACGTCGGGTTCAATCTTGTCTCCAGCAAGTAGTAACTCGGTTGTTGGTTTAAAACCAACGATTGGTTTGGTCAGTAGAAGTGGTGTTGTGCCAATTTCTTCAACTTTAGATACTGCCGGACCAATGACCAAAACTGTGATGGATAATGCTATTTTATTGGATGCTATTTTTGGGCCAGACACTTCAGATTCTAAAACTATTGATGCACGTTTAGATAACGGTTTTTATTATGAAAAATTAAAAAACGCATCTCTGAAAGGCAAACGTTTCGGTGCGCCAAAACGTTTATTGCAAGACACCTTATTTGTTGAAGCGCTTGACGTCTTAAAAAAGCAAGGTGCAATCATTGTAGAAATTGAAGAAGAAGAATTAGGCTTACCAAACTTTTTAAGATTGCTCAATCTTGATATGAAAAAAGACTTACCATCTTATATGGAAAGTTATGCCAATAAAGACATCCCAATGCGAACGATTGAAGATTTTATGGCTTACAACCTAAAAGATTCTTTGACTTCAATGCCTTATGGACAAAATTTATTCAAAGGTATTTCAGATGATAAAGGCGATGCGCAATTTTTAGAACGCATTCAAGATACTTTGAAACTAAACGGTCAGCAATTTTTTGATAAGCCAATGCGAAGTCAAAAATTAGATGCTTTTCTATCCATTAATAATTACCATGCAGGTTTTGCAGCTGTAGCAGAATATCCAGCATTAACAGTCCCGATGGGCTACCAAGACAATGGAAGACCAATGGGATTAACTTTTATCTCAGGGCGTTTACAAGAAAAATTCTTGTTAGAATGGGCTTATGTTTATGAGCAGGCTTCGAAAGAAAGAATTGCACCTAAAGATTATAATTAATTTATCATAGCAGAAATTTTTTCCCATAGCGCATTGTCATAACCAGATGGTCCTAATTGACCTTCGCCACCATTGCCGCCCATACGTATAATCACTAGTTTTTTGCTAGGAACTATATAAAGTTTTTGGTCGTTAGCACCTAAACCTGCTATTAAATCATCTGGAGCATTAGGTATAAGTTTTCCGTTAAATGATGTTGCAGAACTCGGTAAAATGAAAGATGATTTCCCATTTAGCCACCACAAATAGCCATAAGCAGGGTTTAAGGTTTGCGAAGTGTTAGTCATTTCGTTAAAGTAACTTTCGTTTAAAATCTCTGTATTATCCCAAACTCCTTTGTTGTAACATAATAAACCAAATCTTGCCATGCTTCGAGCTGTACTTGCATAAAAACGGTTATAACCTAATGGTACCCAAGTACCTTGCATACCAATAATGGTTTTTAATTTAGAGTTAAAGTAGCTGTCAAAATTACCATCGACCGCACCAGAAATAATAGACTGCGTTAAAGTGTATGGTGCGTTATGGTAATACCAAAAGCTATCTGGATTGTCTAAGAATGTCATGCAGTCAGAGTCTGTGCAATATAAATCTGCGGTGTAATCTAGACCAGTTGTCATTGTTACGTGATTTTTAACTTTTATAGCATTCTCTTGTTGGTTACTTAAACTACTCCAACCTTCACCTAGATAAAGATTGGATGAGTTTTCAATATCTAAAAAACCTTCCTGTTCCGCGATACTTAATGTAAATGCAGTAAGTGTTTTTCCAGCCGAAAACCACGGATTATTTGTAAACTGATTAGCGCCATTAAAATAGGATTCAATTGCAATTTTGCCTTCATGAAGAATAATAAACCCTTCAGTATCGCTATTCTCGAGATAATTCAAAAGTTCTTGTTTTGCATTTTCATTCCATCCTAATTGAGATGTTGAGATTGTTCCCCATTCGTCTGAATTTAATGGTGGAAAGTATAATTCTGAATTTTCCTCGTTTTGTTCATCTTGCTGAATACTTTCCGCAGAACTGCAAGTAAATAATAATAATGAGATGATAAAAAATTTAAAAAGTTTCATGCAAATTTCGGTTTGGGTTTCTCTTTTGACACTTTAAATTAAAAATAGTTTAAAAATTACAATTCTGATTTCGAAAATCGTATATCCTAAATCATTGTGTATCTTTGCGTGCTGATTTAAAAAACTATGCGTACAAAAACTCTTAAGAAGAATAGAATCAATGTGGTAACACTCGGTTGTAGTAAAAATGTTTACGACAGCGAGGTGTTAATGGGGCAATTAAAAGCTAGCGGAAAAGATGTGGTTCATGAGCAAGAAGGTAATGTGGTTGTGATTAATACTTGTGGTTTTATTAATAATGCCAAGGAAGAAAGTGTTAATACTATTCTGCATTATATGCAGAAAAAGGAAGATGGTGAAGTTGATAAGGTTTTTGTAACAGGTTGTTTAAGTGAGCGTTATAAACCAGATTTAGAAAAAGAGATACCTAATGTTGACCAATATTTTGGTACGACGGAATTACCAGGATTATTAAAAGCTTTGGGTGCAGATTATAAGCACGAACTGATTGGAGAACGTTTAACCACAACACCAAAAAACTACGCATATTTAAAAATTGCTGAAGGTTGTGATAGACCCTGTAGCTTTTGTGCTATTCCGTTAATGCGAGGTAAACATAAGAGTACACCAATTGAAGATTTATTTACTGAAGCTGAAAAATTAGCAGCAAATGGCGTTAAGGAATTAATACTTATCGCTCAAGATTTAACATATTACGGATTAGATTTATATAAAAAGCGAAACTTAGCCGAATTACTAGAAAATTTAGTAAAAGTTGAAGGTATTGAGTGGATTCGATTGCACTACGCATTCCCAACAGGTTTTCCGATGGATGTTTTAGAAATTATGAATCGTGAACCGAAAATTTGCAATTATCTAGATATTCCGCTACAACATATTTCGGATTCAATTTTGAAAAGTATGCGACGTGGTACTACTAAAGAAAAAACAACAAAATTACTCAAAGAATTTAGAGCAAAAGTTCCTGAGATGACCATTAGAACTACGTTGATTGTTGGTTATCCTGGCGAAACTCAAGAAGATTTTGAAACGCTACGCGATTGGGTAAAAGACATGCGTTTTGAGCGTTTAGGTTGTTTTACCTATTCTCACGAGGAAAATACGCATGCTTATAACCTTGAAGACGATGTACCAGAAGACGTGAAAATTCAGCGAGCAAATGAGATTATGGAAATTCAATCTCAAATTTCATGGGAGTTAAATCAGCAGAAAATAGGCCAAGAATTTAAAGTTGTCATCGACCGTAAAGAAGGTAATTATTTTGTTGGTCGAACCGAGTATGATTCACCAGATGTGGATAACGAAGTTTTAATCGATGCTTCAAAAACATATCTTAAAACAGGAGAGTTTGCTACCATCAAAGTGATTGAAGCAGAGGATTTTGATTTGTATGGCGAGGTGGTTTAAGCTTGAAATCAATTAAATTCCCTCTAACTTCAAAAGGATGAAAACGAGAGAATAACTCTTCAGAATACCATCCAAGTTCTCTGGTTTTTTTAACCATATCCGAATGTTTTTTATTGCTATAAGCGTAGGCCATCATGTGTTCGCCTTTTTTCCAAAACGAAAATGTAGCTTGCATAAATATTGGCCATTCGCCAATACCTTTAGAAAAAATTAAACCATCATGTCCATCCATAGATTTAGAAACTGAAGGTACGTAGCACCAGAATTTATAAGCTAATTTTGGTTTTATAGTGGCTCGTGTAATGACTGCAATCGGTCGAGATTCGTCATACTTTACTTCAGCATTAAAAGGCTCTTGTTTGCTCCATTTTCCGTGTGCTTTAATAGAATGCATCAAAACATGACTAATCTTTTCTGAAGAGGATTGATACTCTTTAATAATATCTGAATCTAAAAAATTATTTGCTTCTTCTTCAGAATTAAAAACGGTAAGCAATCCGAAAGTAGACCAATCTGGCCAGACAGAAAATCCGTTTCCGCTACCTGCACCCAAAGCTTTCCAAAAGGTCAAGCCAGTGATGTTTTGGTTTAAAAGTGGCGGTCTTCCCATGCGACCTAGCGCTTGCCATTTGTTTTTAAAACCTTTATACTTAAAAAATGAGATGACTGTGGTCTGAGACATATTGTAAAGGTATTAACAGAAAGTCTTTTTTGGCTTAATTATTTGATAAAAAAAGAAGTCTATTTTTTAATTTCAAATTTTTTAGCATTTTCTGAAATTCCGTTGACATAATCTTGTATCGATTTTAAGTTATCTGCATATTCAGCACCATCAAAGCCCGAAATATCATCGTAAGAAATTTGAGAATTATAGGATTTTAAATATTTTGAGGCTAAAGGCAAATAAGACCAATGCCAGCGTTCTAAATTGTAACCTGTTCTACCAGAAATTTTATCGTTATACACTTGGTAAAACCCATAATCATTGGCGTTTTTCACAAGCCAATCATAGATTTTTTCACCTTCACCAGAATCAAAATAAGAATTGTTGAGATTATTTAAATCTAAATCTGTGCCCCAATGATGACGAGATGTTGCTGGCATAGAACTATATTCCATAATTTTTTCAGCACGTTCAACAGGCGATAAGTTTTTATATTTCTCCCATTTTCTGTTCCAGATGCGTTTTTGTTCTTCAAAATTGCGTGTGCCTGAAATGATAATGAGATTAATCTCTTCTGCTTTTGCAACAGTATGCATTTTTAAGAAAGCAACGTAAGTTTCTTTTTGAAGAAAAAGGACTTTTGAGCTTAATTTTGAATCTACTTTTATAAAATCTAAATGTGTTTTATAATCGAATTTTCCCAGAAGGAAATCTTTGTCAATCTTTATTTCATCCTTTGCATCAACCTTATCTTCAACTTTATCTTCGACTTCATGTTCAAGTTCAGCTTTGACTGTATTTTTAGCTTCAATGTTTTTATTACAGTTGAAAAGAATTATAAAGATGAAAAAAAACAATAGGTTTTTCATACTATTTAGCTTTCATTTTTTTAATGCGCTGTAGTAACGTCGGATGCGAATAATGCACAAACACATAAGCAGGATGAGGTGTTAAATTACTCAAACTGTTTTTTGATAATTTTTTCAAAGATGAAATTAATGGCTCTGCTTTATAGGTGTTTTTTGCGTAATCGTCTGCCTGATATTCAAATTTACGAGAGAAGTAGTTCATTGATAAACCTGTAAGTTCTGAAATTGGAGCATAAAGCAGCCCAAAAGCTACCAAACCAACATGAAAACTCGGAATTTCAACACCAATAGCATTAGATAGTAATGGATTTGAAATGAAAATTGATAAAATATATAGTGTTAATCCTGTTAGTAAAATAGCAGTTAATAAATTAAAAATGATATGTTTACGTTTGTAGTGACCAACCTCATGTGCTAATACAGAAACAATTTCTTCATCACTTAAATCGTTAATCAACGTATCGTAAAGTGTCACTCTTTTTTCGCTTCCAAATCCTGAAAAATAAGCGTTAGCTTTTGTGCTTCGTTTAGAACCATCGATAACAAAAATCTTATCGAGATTAAAACCCACGGAATTGGCATAATCCGAAATTTTGTTACGCAATTCTCCATCTTCTAAAGGTGTTTGTTTGTTAAAAAGTGGAACGATGAGCTTTGCGTAAAACATATTCATAAAAACTGTAAATGCGGTAACTAATGCCCAGGCATAGAGCCAAAAATTATCTTGAGTCAGTTGGTAAAACCAAATAATTAGCGCTAATAATCCGCCACCAATAATAGCAGTCATGAGCAAACCTTTTATTTTATCTAAAAAGAAAAGCTTTTTGGAGGTTTTGTTAAACCCAAATTTTTCTTCAATAACAAAGGTTTTGTAATAAGAAAATGGTGTTGTGATAATATCGCTTGCTAGCATAATAATTCCAAAGAAAAATAAAGCAATAATAATTGGATTTTCAGAATAACTTCTCGCAATAGTATCGACGTACTCAAAACCATCGAGTAAGAGAAAGCTCAAAGTAAGTACAAAAGAGAATAATGAAGACCAAACGCCAAATCTATAGTTTGCAATCTTATAATTTTGTGATTTTTTATATTCAGATTCGTCATAAACATCAGACAATTCGTCTGGTACTTTATCTTTAAAATGTTTGGCATTTAAAGCGTCTAAAATTTTATCTTTTAAAAAATTAATGATGATAATGCCTATGATAATGTAAAATAGGGTTTCAGAATTCATTTAGTTTATCTTTTAAATATCATCTTAAGCGCAGTTGGAAAGTCTTAGGTTTCGACTGCGCTCAACCTGACAGAACTTAATACTATTTAAAATCACGTTGCCGTTTAGCTTCAAAAATAAGAATTCCTGCCGCGACAGAAACATTCATCGAATCGATAACACCTTGCATGGGAATACTAATATTTTGAGTCGCTGCGTCTCGCCATTTTTGGGTTAATCCTGTAGCTTCTGTGCCAACAACAATAGCCGTTGGTAACGTGTAATCTTGTTTGTGATATGGCTGTGATTCTTGTAGAATCGCGGCATAAATATTAAAACTATATTTTTGTAAAAAGGCAATAACCTCTTCAGTTGATCCAACGCCAATTTCAGTCGTAAACACACAACCTACGCTAGAACGAATGATGTTTGGATTATAAACATCAGATTTTGGGTTGGCAATAATAACAGCATCTACATTTGCTGCATCAGCAGTACGTAATAATGCTCCAACATTTCCTGGTTTTTCAGGTGCTTCAGCTACTAAAATTAAGGGGTTTTTTGATTTTAATTTTAAACCTTCAAGCGTATGCCTTTTTGCCTTTCCAACAGCAATAATACCTTCAGTAGTACCACGATATGCCAATTTTTGAAAGACTTCTTTCGAAATTTCAATAATCTGTACATTGTAATGCTGCATAGCTTTAGCTTCGCTTTCAGAAAATAAATCTGGAAAAAATAAAAGCGTTTCAATAGCGTAACCACCTTTTATAGCAAGAGAAAGCTCGCGTTTCCCTTCTAATAGAAATAAACCAGATTTGCGACGCTCGCGCGACTTTTCTTTAAGCTGAAGCAGTTGCTTAACATACGGATTTTGTGGACTCGAAATTATTTTATGCATACCTTAACAAAAGTAGTGTAATTTTCTAGCAATATTTACGTCTGAATGATATTACTAAAATCAATTAATATAAATAAAATGAAAAAATTAGTATTCGCATTTGCAATCGCAACCTTTTTTGTTTCTTGCAAAAATGAAGTAAAAACAGTTACCGAAATACAGGAAATAACCAGGGATGATATTACAACAAGCATTTATCCAGAAAAAATTACTAAAGTATTTGATGCACACGGTGGCATTGACCAATGGAATAAAATGAAAACTCTGGCTTTTACCATGAATAAACCAAATGGTGCTGAAATAACAACGACAAACTTAAAAACACGTGCCGAATTGATTGATACACCAACTTACACAATGGGTTATGACGGTCGTACGCTTTGGGTAAATGAAAAAGACGGAAATGAGTACAATGGAAACCCAAAGTTTTATAAAGGGTTAATGATGTATTTTTATGCGATGCCATTTATTGTAGGCGATGATGGAATTGTTTATGAAGATGCTGAGCCGCTTACTTTTGAAGGTAAAACTTATCCTGGAATTTTAATTTCATACGAAGCTGGTGTAGGTGTTTCTCCTAATGATGAGTATATTATTTATTACAATGAAGAAACCGGACAAATGCAATGGTTGGCTTACACTGTTACTTTTGGAAAAGACGGAAAAAGTGATAAGTTTAGTTATATCCGATATGATAATTGGCAAACAATAAATGGTTTGGTATTACCAAAAAGTATTTCTTGGTATAAAGTTGAAGATAATCAACCAATAGAATTAAGAAACTCTGTTGAATTTGCAGATGTTAAACTTTCTGAAGAAAAGCCAAAGGACGCTATATTCGGTATGCCAGAAGGTGCTAAAATTGTGGAGTAATTTTTTTGAATTACAAAAGACGATTTAGCATATCATTTTATAAAAAAAGGGAACCAAATTGGTTCCCTTTTTTTTATTAATCCTTTTGTTCTTCTTCTAATTTTTTAGAATAGCGTTTCCATAACTCGGTTTGGTGCGTTTCAAGACTCACATTTCGTCCATCAATAAACGCTTCGGAAACTAAATTGGTTCTCATATCTAAAGCATCACCTTCGCTTATAAAAAGTGTTGCGCTTTTTCCAGTTTCAAGTGTACCATACATATTATCAATCCCAAGAATTTTTGCAGGGTTTTGAGTAATCAATTGTAAAGCTTGCTCCTTCGTTAAACCGTGAGCAACTGTTGTTCCTGCATAAAATGGTAGGTTACGAGAGTTCATGCGTTCCATTTGTCCGCTTGGTTCTAATGCTACTAAAACACCTGCATCTACCAAATTCTTTGCCAACTTATATGGCAAATCATAGTCATCATCGTTGTTATTTGGTCTAGAGTGTACACGCTGTAAAAATACTGAAACGTTATTTTGCTTTAGAAAGTTGGCAACTTTTTCTGCTTCGTATGCGCCGACTATTGTAATATTATTTATACCATTTTCTTTAGCAAAATTTACAGCATCAGTAATACTCTTCTGGTCGTTAACATTAATGTATAAACGTTTTGAACCATCAAATAAACCTTTCATAGCTTCAAAAGGTAAATGGCGAGGATTTTTAGAACTTATGTTATGAGTTTTGGCTTCAATTACATATTGCTTAAGTTCGTTTACTTGTTTTTTATAATTCTTGTTTGGTTTTAAAGCTGGGTCTTCGCCTAGCCACCAGCGCCCACGAGAAAAACTTGAAGGCCAATTCATATGAATACCATCGTCTGTTTTAATAGCTGCATCTTCCCAATTCCAAGCATCGTATTGTACTATAGAAGATGTACCGGTAATGCGTCCTCCGCGCGGTACAACTTGTCCAAGGAGTACACCATTTGGTCGCATAGACTCCACAATTTTAGACTCGGCATTATAAGCGATAATACTTCTAATATGCGGATTAAAAGTTCCTAATTCTGATAAATCGTTTGAAGCCTTTACCGCATCAACTTCAACCAAACCAAGTGTACCATTAGCGACGATAAATCCCGGATAAACATGTTTACCGGAAGCATCTATAACATCCATATTAGAAGTGCTAATTTTCATTGTTCTAGCATCACCGATATTGGTTATTTTTCCGTCAGAAAAAGTAATTAAACTATTTTCGATAACAGTTCCATTGCCAATGTGTGCTGTAGCACCCATAATTGCAATATCTTTTGATTGCTTTGGTGCTGGTGTTTGTTGAGCAAAACCAATACTTATCGAAAGTAAGAGAATTGCGATATATTTTATATTTTTCATTTTAATATGTTTTTAAAAGTCCAGATTCTTCAGAATGGCAATGTAACAAAGCTTTTTCTGCTTTTTTTACGGGTTGCGTTTTTAAACCTTTATTTTTTTCTTGAAGCATTCTATTAATCAATTCGCTTTTTTCTTTAGCAATAGCTTTTCGCATTTGCTTATCTTTCTCTAAATCGAAATATGTAACACCCTCAATAATTGTTTTTTCTGCTTTAGTATATACCGAAAGTGGATGGTCGCTCCATAATACAACATCCGCATCTTTACCAACCTTTAGACTTCCGACACGGTCATCAATGTGTAATAATTTCGCAGGATTTAAGGTTACAAACTTTAAAGCCTCTTCTTCGCTTATGCCACCATATTTTATAGATTTTGCAGCTTCTTGATTAAGGCGACGCGACATTTCTGCGTCATCACTATTTATTGCTACCGTTACACCTGCATTGTGCATAATTGCTGCGTTGTATGGAATGGCGTCATTTACTTCATATTTGTAAGCCCACCAATCACTAAACGTTGAGCCGCCAACTCCGTGTTTCTTCATTTTATCAGCGACTTTGTAACCTTCGAGAATATGTGTGAATGTATTAATTCTAAAGTTGAATTGCTCCGCCACTTTCATTAACATATTAATTTCGCTTTGAACATAAGAGTGACAAGAAATAAAGCGCTCACCATTTAAAATTTCAGCTAAAACTTCCATTTCGGTATCTTTTCTGTATGGTTTTCCACTTTTTTTAGCTTCGTCATACGCTTTTGCTCTACTGAAATAATCAATAAAAACTTGTTCAACGCCCATTCGAGATTGAGGAAAACGTTCGTTTCTGCTAGAACGTGATTGCTTTACATTTTCACCTAAAGCAAACTTTATAAACTTTGGTGAATTGTCATAAATATAACCATCAGCAGATTCTCCCCATTTTAATTTAATAATAGCAGAACGACCACCGATTGGGTTTGCCGAGCCATGTAAAATTTGAATAGAAGTGACACCACCAGCTAAGTTTCTGTAAATGTCTATGTCTTCATCATCAATAACATCTTCAATAGTAACTTCAGCAGATGAATTTTGGCCACCTTCATTTATTGAAGCGGCTGCTATGTGCGAGTGCTCATCAATAACACCTGCGGTAATATGCTTTCCTTTAGCATCAATAATTTTAGCGCTGCCATCTGAGAGATTTTTTCCGATTTTAGCAATTTTTCCATTTTTAATAAGTAAATCTGTGTTTTCCAATACGCCTTCACTTTCATTTGTCCAAATTGTTGCGTTCTTAAATAATAGGGTTTCAGCTTTTGGTTTTTCGGTATAACCGTAGGCCATGTTAGGATAGGTGAGTGGACTCATAAATGGTTGCTCACTATCTTTTTTGTCCTTTGATTTATCCTTGGATTTTTCTGAAGATTCAATATCTGTTTTTGTAGCGAAAAACACATATTCACTTCCGTTTGGCAGTATTGCTGTACCACGGAGCACATTTTTATTCGTTGAATTAGCAGCGACTCTGACAAATTCATTTTTTGTACTATCAGCGGTTTTCATTGTAAGATTTACCCAATCACCGTTGTAATCTATTTTTGTACCAAGACTTTTTTCACCAGATTCAATTTTTGCTTTCGCTTTACTTGTACTTCCAGAAATGTTGAGTTTGTAATCATCTCCGGCCAATTTAAAAGTATAATCGCCATCAATATCATTTACATTCATATCAGCAATAATATGCTGCATACCTTGTACCCAATTTTCGTAAAGCTTGCTGTCTTTTTCAAAAACATCACCAGAGGTTATTAAAAAATTAGCATAAGCTCCTTTTTTTAAAGAGCCTAAAAGGTCTGTTTTTCCTAATAATTGTGCAGGTATAGTTGTTAAAGCTTCTAGAGCTTTTTCTTTTGAAAGGCCACTTTCGATAGCTTTCATTAAATTAGATTTAAAACTACTTTTCTTTTTAAGACCGTGCGTTGTTAGTGAAAATCTAACACCATTTTCGGCTAAAAGTCTTGGGTTATGAGGTTCCTGATTCCAAGCTCGCATGTCACTTAATGCTAGAGTTGAAGCTAAAAAAGGATTTTCAACATCATAAGCCATTCTAAAATCTATCGGTAAAATTATTGTGGCATTTGTAGCTTTAACTTCATCAATACGTTCGTATTCATCGCCACCACCAACAATAGTATATTGTATATTGCTTTGGTCTCCAACCTTATCTGCTCTAAGTAAATTTGCTCTGCTTCCAGCTTCGAAAATTTGTAATAAGTTTTTATTTTCATTTAGAGCTTCAAGAGATAAATCGCGCGTATCCACATTTCCTGCGGCGTACCATTTAGCATCATCATACATTTGACGTAATAATGCCATGCTTCCCATAATTGAAGACGGATAATTTTGACGAGATTTTACACTTTTACTAAAAGAGAAATTTTGTGTGGTTTCTCCATCAACAACGCGTAGAGAATTATCTGCATCGTTATTAAGCGCTATTAACGCACCAGTACCACGAACAATTCCGTCTGGCATATGAGTATTAACAACTCCAAAACCTAGCTTATGAAGTTGTGAAGCTTCTTTGGCGTCGTATTTAAAACTTGCCATTACATCTTGCTCTGGCATAACGTGATCATTCCAATAAAAACCGCTTCGACTTGGTCCATAAGAAGGACCGTTACCACCACGTTTTGGTTTGTCCACACCAAATGTGGTGTGTAAATCAATAAAAGAAGGATAAATAGATTTGCCAGATAAATCGACTTTAGTCGTATTTTTTGGAAGACTTACAGACTTACCAACGTTGACTACTTTTCCGTCTTTTATTAAGAGTGTTCCATTTTTAATAACTTCAGAAGGAGACACGTAAATAGTAGCATTTGTAAACGCCATGTAATTACTGTTGTTGTCAGATTTTACGCCAGAATTACTCGGAAAGTAATCTTGAGCAAATACCGAAACACTGCACATCAATAAGAGCAGTCGTAGATAAACTTTAATCATAAATAAGTTAGTTAAATTAGTGTTCTAAAGATAAGATTAATGGATAAATCTGAAATTTAATTGTGAATTTTTAACGTTTTCAAAGCGGCTTGTTATCAAAATAATTCACCAAAAGTGCCACGACATAGCTATAGCTTTTCATACCGGCAGATTGGTTGTTAGCTTTTAAAAAGGTATCAAAAGTTTTTTCAAAAAACGGTTCAATCGGTGTTTGGTACTGTTGCCAAAAATCTTTTACTTCTTGATAATTTTTTAAAATACCAAGGTTTAGTTTAGAAAGTAATTCGGAATAAACTTCTGGATTTCTTCTAAAAACTTCCGCCAAACAATAGCGTAATGCAAAGGTATAACCTGAGTATTTAAAATATAAATCCTCATTATTTATAGCCGCTAAAGCACCAATAAAATTGGCTTCGTTTTCTGCAGCATAACCTAATTGGTGAGCGACTTCGTGGCAAGATGTTGTTGGATATTTGTATGATGAAATAAGTCCGTTAACTTGGGCTTCATTGGTAAATGGATTGAGATAACCCGAAAAACCCATGTAAGTTAAAGGATATGTGAAAAGGGATTTTTTTAAACTTTTTGGATGGTATTTTAAGTGTGGAAATTCTTGTGAAAGCTTCTGGTAACTCTGAGGCACTTTAGCAGATATCTCAGATTTTGAATAATTAAAAACAACTTTCATACTATCCGAATCTGCAAGAAGTGCATGAATTTTATTAGATTTTTCAATAAGTTTTTGAGTGAAATTTATAAGTTCTTCAGTTGAGTAATCAGCTTTTAAGTCCAACGACTTATGCAAAGGTTGACGGTAATAATTTAAACCCCAAAGTAAATGAAAAGCAAAATAAGCTATTGAAAGTGTTGCTATGACATCCAGAAACCAATTGATAGTGTCTTTGTAAATGCGTTTAAAATTTTTCCAAATCCAGCGAAATAAATAAATTACAGCAAAAGTATATAAAACATCTCCAACAGAAATTGGCAGCCAACCAAAGGTGTATCGCATCACTTTTGATAGAAAAACATAAAGACCATTACTATAATAGTTCTCCACAAAATGCGGAAAATGTCTTATAATTTTCAATCCAATGATTTGAAGTACGAAAAAAACAAGTAAAGCTCCTTTTTTTGTAATACGCATGTTTCAAAAATAGAAAATACTTTTAGTTTGGTTACCTTTGTTTTTTGTAAAAAAATGATAAAAATGAATCAAGATATAAGACAATTACAGCCAAAGGCATTGTGGAACAAATTTGCAGATTTAAATGCAGTTCCGCGACCTTCAAAAAAAGAGGAACGTGTCATAATATTCATGAAAGACTTTGGAGCTAATTTGGGATTAGAAACTATTGAAGATGAAGTTGGCAATGTTATAATCAGAAAACCTGCAACTTCAGGAATGGAAGACAGAAAACCTATTGTGATGCAAAGTCACCTAGACATGGTACATCAAAAAAATAATGACACAATTTTTGATTTCGACAAACAAGGCATTGATATGTTTGTTGAAGGTGATTGGGTAAAAGCTAATGGCACCACGCTCGGCGCTGATAATGGTCTTGGTGTAGCCACAATAATGGCTGTTTTAGAAAGTAAAACTATTGAGCATCCTGCGTTAGAAGCTTTGTTTACTATTGATGAAGAAACAGGAATGACAGGAGCAATGGGCTTAAAAGGAGGTTTGTTAAAAGGTGAAATTCTTCTGAATTTGGATACCGAAGAAGATGACGAGATTGGTGTTGGTTGTGCCGGTGGTGTTGATGTTACCGCAACAAGAGAATATAGCGAAGAAGAAACTCCTGAGTTTAAAATTGGATATCAGATAATTGTAAAGGGGTTGCAAGGCGGACATTCCGGTATGCAAATTCACGAAGGTTTAGGTAATGCCAACAAGTTGATGAATCGTTTACTATTTGACGGTTTTGAAAAATTTGGATTACGTATTTCTGAAATTGATGGCGGTAGTTTAAGAAACGCTATTCCACGAGAAAGTGAGGCTATCGTTGCAATTGATGCTGTAAATGAAGAGCATTTTAAATCTGAAATGTCTACACTTTCTGAAATTATAAAGAAAGAGTACAAAACAATGGAACCGGATTTAGAAATTGAAATTTCTAAAATAAACACACCAAAAAAAATAATGGATTTAGGCGTTCAAGAAGGTTTAACACGAGCACTTTACGCAGCATTAAATGGCGTTTATAGAATGAGTGCAGATATTCCAGATTTGGTGGAAACCTCCAATAATATTGCTAGAGTAGTTGTAAAGAATGGCCAAATAAAAATAGGTTGTTTAACCCGAAGCTCGGTAGAAACGTCTAAATACGATTTAGCAAATATGTTACGTGCTACTTTTGAATTGACTGGATGCGAAGTTGAATTTTCTGGAGATTATCCAGGTTGGGCTCCAAATATGGATTCTGATATTCTCAAAGTGATGGTGCCAATTTACGAGCGTTTAAATAATGGAGAAAAACCGCACGTTGCTGCTTGCCATGCTGGTTTAGAATGTGGAATATTGGGACAAAATTATCCTGAAATGGATATGATTAGTTTTGGACCAAACATTAAAGGCGCGCACTCGCCAGATGAACGCGCTCAGATTTCTTCAACTCAAAAATACTGGGAGTTTGTTTTGGAGATTTTGAAACATATTCCAAAAAAGAAATAATTTAAAAATATATTCAAAAAAAAAGCAGCCATCCTAAAGAATAGCTGCTTTTTTGGTTTTATAAACTTTCAAAATTACTTCTGAATATCTACCATCTCTATTATAAATGCTAAATCGGTATTAGGTTCCACTAATGGTGCGCGTCCAGCTTCACCATAAGCCAAATGCGATGGAAAATAAAAGAATGCTTTATCACCAACACGCATAGATGCTAAAGCCTCTTTAAACCCACCAAATAACGGTGCATCTGGGCTTACCTTCATAGGTGTTGGAGCATACATGTTGCGTTGTAATTTTTGAGCATTGAACATTCCGTAACGTTCTTCAACATCTTTTAAATTACTATCAAGCAATTTACCATCTGTAAAATAACCTTGATAATTTATCATTGCCGTTTGCCCAGTTTTTGGTTTTGCACCATTTCCTTTGTTTAAGTAGTGCACTTTTAAACCAGATGGCAAAGATTTAGCTTTTGCAGTGTAATCATCTAATGTAGGTTTAAACTCAGCAGCAGCTTTTGCTTTCTTTTCTTCTGTAATACGTTTTTCTTCTTCAGCTTTTTTACGAGCTTCTTCTTCAGCAGCAGCAACTCTCTCTTTAATTTTTGGAAGTTCTTCTGTAAAAACTTTTGGTGCATTGAACTTTTTAGCTTCAGAACCAATTCGGATTATATTTACTTCCTTTAAAACAACATCCTCGATTGGTTTATTTGCTGCTCCAACTTTAACATTAGATATAGAATCCTGTACATCTAAACCTAAGACTAGCTCTCCGAATACTGCGTGACATCCTCCTCCTGGAAAGCGTCCACATTTTTTAAGTGTGCCATCGGCTTGATAAGCATCTAAGAATTGAGTAGCTTTTTCAGTAATAAAAAATTGGGAACCGTTAGTGTTTGGTCCTGAGTTTGCCATAGACAAGATACCTGGCTTTGTGTGTTTTAAATCATTACTAAATTCATCTTCAAATTTATATCCTGGATCGCCACTGCCAGTTGCAGTTGGGTCACCACCTTGAATCATGAAATTATCCATAACGCGGTGAAAAGTAGTCCCGTTATAGTATTTTTTTCCTTTATATTCTTCCTTAACTAATGGGTGTTCTCCTTCTGCTAAAGCGACAAAATTTGCAACGGTAACTGGTGCCTTTTCGTAATACAATTTGGCGACCATTGTATCCATATTTGTTACAAATTCGGCATATAATCCGTCTTCTAAATCGTAACGCGGCTGTTTACAGCTTGTTGTTGCTAATAAAAGTAAGGCCACAACCGGAATAAAAATTTTTTTAATCATTGTTTTGGGTTATTGTTTTTAATTTTACGTTTACAATTAATGGTACATTAGTACCAATTTTTTTTTCATCGCCATAATAGCCATAAGCTTTTTGTGATGGAAATATAAAAGTAACATCTTCTTTCGGCTTCATAAGTTTGAGTCCTTCTCTTAAGCCAGAAAATAATTCTTCTTTATCCATGTAATAAACTTGCTCTCCAAGTTCTTCTTCTGAGTATATAAGTTGATTATTGAGATTAGAAATATTGTAAGTGTATTCTAGTTTATCTCCAAATTCGGCAGTTTTTAAATTTTCCTCAACTTTAATATTATAATGATACCAAAAACCATTTTCGGAAGCCACAAAGTTTTTGTTTGGATTTTTGGAAATAACTTCTTGAATTTTTTCTCGTTCTCTTTTGTTAAGTTTTTTATTACGCTCAACAGATTCCTTAATAAAAGAGCCTGATTTAGTTGTTACTGGTGGTCTAGCTTCTGGCGATTTACAGCCAAAGCATAAACAAACTAATATAAAGCATAATAGCAGGTGTTTCATTAAGCGAGTTGGGTTTTATACTCAGGCAAGATAGCAATAAATTTTTCAACGGTTTCATTGAGAGGTAAGTCGCTGCGTCCTCCAGCTGCATTTGTGTGTCCTCCTCCGTTAAAATGAGCTCTAGATAATTCATTTACAGAAAAATCGCCTTTGCTTCTTAAAGATATTTTTATGATGCCTTCTTGTGTGTTCTCAATAAAAATGGCAGCCAATTTTGTGCCATTAATAGATAATGCATAGTTTACAATTCCTTCAGTGTCTCCTTTTTTAAAATTAAAAGTATTCAACTCATCTTGAGATAATGTAATGTATGCTGTATGAAGTTCAGGTATAACTTTCAAATTCTGTAGTGCACGTCCCAATAGTTGGAGTTTGTCAAAGCTATTGGTATCATAGACTTTATTATGAATTTCGGTATTATCGGCACCTTTTTCAATTAAAGATGCAATGACTTGGTGAGTACGGTTTGTGGTAGACCTAAATCGAAAAGAACCTGTATCTGTCATAATACCAACATAAATACAAGTTGCAATATCTTCTGAAATTTTATCAGTATCGCCTAACATTTCAATGAAATTATAAACCATCTCACAAGTTGATGACATAGTTACATCAGAATACATGTATGCTGCATAATCATCTGGCGCTTGGTGATGGTCTATCATAATTTTTAAACCTTCGGCTTTATTAAGAACTTCTGCCATTTCATGCCCTGTTCTATGTAAAGCATTAAAATCTAGTGTAAACAGAATATCTGCATTGTTTATTAGTGTAATTGTCGCCTCGGTTTGTTCATCAAATTTTAATACAGATGATTCACTTGGCATCCATTTTAAAAAATCAGGATAGTCGTTAGGGGCAATTACCGTAACATCATGATTATAAAGTTTTAAATAATGCATTAAACCCAAAGTGGAACCCATAGCATCTCCGTCAGGATTTCTATGTGGAATTATTACCATTCGTTTAGGTGTACTTAGTAGGGCTTTTATAGCAATGATATCTTCTTGTTTCATAGCCGACCAATATACAATTTAATAGGAAATCCTTGAAATGTTTTAGTCTATTTTATGGCCAAAATCAGATAAGAAAACTCCAAAAATTAACGTAAAATTGTTGTTTGCTTATTTTATAAAATAGCGTATTTTTGCACGCGAATTCGCCAAGGGTTTTGGTGAAGCTAAAAAAGAAAATATGGCAACTAACAGAACATTTACAATGTTAAAGCCAGATGCTGTTGAAAAAGGACACATCGGCGCAATATTAGAAAAAATCAACGCTGCAGGATTTAGAATAGTAGCAATGAAATTAACGCAAATGACAAAAGCTGATGCTGAAGAATTTTACGCTGTACACAATGAGCGTCCTTTCTTTGGAGAATTAGTAGAATTTATGACGCGTGGTCCTATTGTTGCAGCAATCTTAGAAAAAGATAATGCAGTTGAAGATTTTAGAGCATTAATTGGAGCTACAAATCCAGCTGAAGCTGCAGAAGGAACTATTCGTAAATTATATGCTGACTCTGTAGGAGAGAATGCAGTTCACGGAAGTGATAGCGACGAAAATGCGGCTATTGAAGGTGCTTTTCATTTCTCAGGTAGAGAGATGTTTTAAGACTTTCATGGTTTAGATATATTAAAAAGCCAATGCATTTGCATTGGCTTTTTATTTTTCATGTTCAAATTTCAACTGACTTACTGGTCTAGTCCTTTAAAAGTAGGATTCAACAACACAGGTTTTCCAAAACCAAGTTTTTCTAATTTATCGAGTTGTGTTTTAGCATCGCCAACAACCAAGTAAATCATTTGGTCTGGATTGAGGTATTTGCCAGCTAGACCTTTTATATCTTCAACAGTTAATGATTTTACAATAGCTTCTCTTTGTTTGGCATAATCGTCATCGTAACCTAACTCACTTATGTTAGATAACATACGCAATTTTGCACCAAGAGTTTCAAAAGCTCTTGCGTTACTTTTTATAGTATATCCTTTTGTTACTTCTAAATCAGTGCTATCAAAATCTTTGGCGTAATTTTCTAGTATTTCTTTAATCAAGGCTGCAGATTCGTAAGTTACGTTTGTTCGTACACCACTTGAAATTTGGAAATCACCGGTTAATTCATCTCCACTAAAGCTTGAGCGTATTCCGTATGTGTAACCTTTTCCTTCTCGTAATTGCTGGGTAAGTTGCGAAGCAAATCCTCCGCCACCAAGTCTGTAATTCATGACAGTTGCTGCATAGTAATCATCATCAGTTGCTTTTGGTCCTGGATATCCAAAACGCAATTGCGATTGCTTTGCATTTGGTACGTCGTAGAAATATACGGTGGATTTGTTTGGCGTTTTTACTTCTGGTAATTCTGGAATTGTTACGTCTTTAGCTTCCCATTTTTTATTGATGGTTTCTAAGTTTGAAATTACTTTTTCTTGAGAAATATCTCCAACCACATTTAATGATGCTAATTTTGGAGTTAAGTTAGTATTGTAATAAGATTTTAAATCTTCAATTGTAATCGACTCTACAGACGCTTCTGTTCCTTGATTGTTTTGTGCAAGTATATGGTCTTTGCCGTAGAGTAATTTGGCATATTCGTTGGCAGCAATAGCGTTTGGGTTTGCCTTTTGACGTTGTATACTACTTTTTACGCTTTGTTTAGCTAGCGCAAATTCTTTTTCGTCCCAACGTGGCTCTAGTAAAACTTCTGTTACTAAATCCATAGTTGCATCAAAATGTTTAGATAAGCAGCTACCTGTAATATATACCGCATCATCTGTTGCGTAAGAACTAATGCTTGCACCTAAACTTTCAATTTCGTTTTCTAATTGTTCTGGGGTTTTATTCTTCGTGCCTCGTGTCATTAATTCTGCCATCAAATTAGAAACTCCGATTTTGTCCTTATTTTCTAACAACATACCGCCTTTAATCTTCATTTGGAATCGTACCAAAGGAACTTCATCATTTTCAATACCTGCTACACTAATCCCAGAGTTTAAATTTTCTTTCCAAACTTCGGGTACTTTTACATCAGGACTTTCGCCATAAGGAGGCTCTATGCTTCTATCAAAACTAGATGGTGTTTTTTCGTAAGTGGCTGCGATTGACGCGTCAAAAGACTCTTCTGCACCATCCACAATTTGTTCTTCAACAACTTCTGCCAATTTAGAATTTTCTAAAGCCATACTTGTTTCACCTTTTGGTACAAAACTTACTGCAATATGGTTTTTATTTTTAATGTATGTGTTGTAAACGCGCATCACATCTTCTGGAGTTACAGCTAAGATATTCTCAACATCTTTTGTGATAAAACTGGCATCACCAGCAAACATCTCATATTGTGTTAAATTTGCGCCTTTGCCTAAAACACTTGACAAACCATTATAAAAATTGGTTTCTTGACCAGCTTTGATGCGGTTGAGGTCATCTTCAGAAATTCCGTTTTCTTCAAATTGTTTAAAAGCTTTATCTATTGCTTTCGCCACATCATCCAAATCCACCTGGTCAAAAGCTGTTACACTTAATTGAATTTGTCCAGAAACTTCAGAATTATATGCACCCATACCAACAAAACTTGTCAGCTGTTCATCTTGCACTAACACTTTATCTAATGGAGCTTTTTTCCCTTGTGATAAATATTGATTCAACACGCTTAAGGCATAAGAATCCTCATGATAATTAGGTACACCTGGCCAAACCATGGTTAATCGTGGTGCACGAGCAAAATTATCTTCATAATACAAACGCTTTGTACTTTCTAAAACTGCAGGTTGTTTTTCTAACTCTGGTATATTTTCGCCGCGAGGAATTTCATCAAAATACTTCTTCACCCACTGTTTTGCCTGCTCTTTATCAAAATCGCCTGCAATCGTTAAAATGACATTATTCGGAACGTACCATCGGTTAAAAAAGTCCTTCACATCTTGAAGTGTAGCATTTTGTAAATCTTCTAAAGACCCAATTACTTGCCAGCTATACGGATGACCTTGAGGATATAAGTTTTTGTCAATTACATATTGCATATGACCATAAGGTCTGTTGTCTACAGATTGGCGTTTTTCATTTTTTACGACTTGTTTTTCCTTTGCCAAAACAGGCTCAGTTACAGTGTTGATGAAGTAGCCTAATTTATCAGCTTCTGCCCAAATCATTTTCTCTAGAGCGTCTTTTGGTACCGTTTGTAAATAATTTGTCCGGTCACGACTAGTAGAACCATTGGCGCCAGAGCCACCAATACGCGCACTCATTTTATCAAGTCCACCTTTACCAAGGTTTTCAGATTCTAAAAACAGTAAATGCTCAAATAAATGGGCAAAACCTGTACGACCTTCTTTTTCTCTTGCAGAACCGACATGAGCAGTTAGAGACACGGCAACAACTGGGTCTGAACGGTCAATATGAAATAGAACTTTTAAACCATTATCGAGTTCAAAAGTTTCATAATCGACTTTTAGTTCTGATGTTGCTGAAGCCGTTTCAGTATTGTTATTTTCTTTACATGCGAAGAAAACGAGTCCGGTAAGGACAAAAAAGCAAATGGATTTTATGTGTTTCATAGCTTGGTGATTGTTATAATTATCTCTCGACTGTCTGCCGAAGCATCGGGACGAGATTGAAATTCATGATTTTTTATCTATGTTGTCAGTTCGAGTGAATTTTTCGATTCAAATGAGAAAAATTTATATCGAGAACCATTCTCACTTAGAAAGCTTCTCTATACATCTCGACAAAAAGTCGAGACACTCGAAGTGACGTCGGTTATTTATAATTCGAAAGCATTATTATTTACAAAAAAAATAGAGTTGACTAAAAACAGTTTTCCGTTTTCCCAAAAACTTCGGAATAATGGATTGTCTGCCATATAAATAAAACTTCCGCTTCCCATGCGTTCTTCTCCAAAAACTAAAGTGTTTTCTAAATTATTTAGTGCATTTTTTCCTGCGAAGCCTGAAAACACATTAGTGTCCGAAATGTGACCAACATTATAACCACTATCTAAAAGCGCATAAGCTGAACTCCCAATTTTTAACGTGAAATAGTCTTTATTGTAACCAAATCCCATCGGATGTGTGTTATCAATCTGACTTTTAAAAATGGCACCTGTAATTAAATTATTGGCATTTTTTCGTTCTCGCTCTGCATAAGGTATTAGATTTTTTGATTCTGAATTTTCATCTGTGGTTTCGTTCTTTTTATATTTAAGACTAAAACCATCTTTACCGGCAAAACTTCTTAATGCAGCATCAATAGCGATTACTTTTCCGCCAGAACGTACCCAATCTTTAAGTTTTTTCATGTTACCTTCATTCAAAACGCGACTATAATATCCACTTGGCATAATAAGTATGTTATATTTATTGAGATTAGTTCTGCTTAAATCATCGGTTTTTATTGCCGTTACAGGATATTGCAATTGCTGCTCAAAAAAGTGCCAAAGCGCGCCGTAACTCAAAGACGATGTGCCTTCGCCTGACAACATTGCAATTTTCTGTTTGTTGATGAGTTTTATATCTGGCGAGCCAATATCTGGTGTGGTTTGTGAAAAGCCTGAATTGATTATCTCTAATGTTTTATTGTGTTTTCTCACGATTTCATTTAGCTTAGACTGCATATTCTCCAACTTTGCATTGTCACCTTTTGTGATGATTAAAGAGCCACGTTCGAAGGTTTTTCCATTTGATGTGAATGGCTTTTCTGTAAAACGTACTCTAAAATTTGCTTTTAAAAGGGATGCTAAAAATTTGGCATCTTTCATAGAATTCCAATCGCTGACATAACCATAAGCGTCTTTTAAAATCTCAACTTGAGAGATTTTTGCGTTTACATTACTTGGTATTTTAGATGTACTAGCCACAGCATCTAAACCGTATGCATAAGGCATACTCCAAGCTGTGATGTCATAAGTTAATGAGTCAGTAAGTTTCGCATTGGGTTCAAATAGCACTTTTACCATTTTACCTTTTGGCTGATTGGTATGCACAACAAGCGTATTTTCATCAGTGTTTAAACTGCCTTGATTTCCTGTAGTATAATTGTAACCGCTGACTTTACCAGAAGTTCCATTTTCAAATTGAATATCGTGTTTTGTCAATAACTCTTTTAAAGTTTCGATATTATCAGGATTACCAGAAAGCGCGTAACTCTTGTATTTCAAGTTTGAATTATCGAAAAATTTCCCAAACTCGTCATTTAAACGTTTGGCATTTTTTGAAGCAATTTCAACAGTAGATAAACCAGTAGTCGTATGATGCGTTAAACGCTCAACTAAAGTCAATACATGGCCTTCGTCGTTTAAAATACCCAAACCAGCACGTCCATGTCCGCCTTGCTCGTAAGTCATGCCAATAGCGCCCATGTACGTTGGATACGTGTCGCCATAACTTGGATAAAACAAATCGAAACGTTCTCTGGTAAAAAATAACCAACCTTCTTTGTCAAAATATTTGGCGTGGTTTTTACCAATTTCAGTTTGAAAATCTCGCTGAAAATCTGAAATAATTTCATGAAATGGTTCTGCTGCTGGCGCAAAATAATACGGTTCATTGATGCCTTGCTCATGGAAATCGACATGAATGTGTGGCATCCATTTGTTGTACACTTTAAGCCGAGATGCAGATTCAACCTGACTTGCCCAAGCCCAATCACGATTTAAATCAAATAAATAATGATTTGGTCTTCCGCCTGGCCAAGGTTCGCTATGTTCGCTAGCTTGTTGGTCAATATCGTATGGCATACTTGCCGTTTCGTTAAACCAATTAACATAACGGTCACGACCATCAGGATTGATACATGGGTCTATAATAATTACTGTATTTTTTAACCAATCTTGCTTTTCGGTTAAAAGTTTGTAAAGCGTTAGCATCGCCGCTTCGGTACTAGATGCTTCGTTACCATGAACATTATAACTTAACCAAACGATAGCAACTTCAGGATTATTAGAAGTACCATTGAGTAAACCTGTGTTCTTTAAATTATTCTCACGAATACTTTCAAGATTTTTAATGTTTTCTTCGCTAGAAATATATGTAACATATAAGGGACGACGCTCGTAAGTTTCGCCATATTTTTCTAACATTACTTGGTTTGGTAATACGTTTTCAACAGCTTTAAAGTAATCTATGACTTGATGATGTCTGCTAAATTGTGTTCCTATGGGATAGCCTAAAAACTCATCAGGCGAAGGTATGTTTTGAGAAAATGTATCTAGGTTAATTGCTAAAATAAAAAGTAACGCTAATAAAAATCTTTGCATAGTTTAGTTAGTTTGTATCAAAGCTAGTAAAAATAAATACTGCATGTTATAAAAAGTGCTTTAGCTATTCATATTAACTAAAAATTAGCAATTGTCATTTATGCTTGCTGTATATTTATGCCATAATTTAAGTTTACAAATGCCAACCGACTGTTTACCGTATAGAGAAACCAATTATTTTTCTAAGTTTATCTGCGATTATTTGGATGAAAAACCAGAATTGCAACCGCTTTATAATCGTTTTCCTAAGTTGGAAAATTTTAAAGCACAGTTGGAAGAAAAAAGCTTGTCCGTTCGAGCGCAGTCGAGAACTATTTTAGTTGAAGCTCTTAAAAATCAATACAAAAATCTCGATGCTTCAGAACTAACCCTTCAAAATATAGAGAGCTTACAATCTGAAAATACCTTTACCATAACCACAGGTCATCAACTCAACTTATTCACTGGACCATTATATTTTCTGCACAAAATTGTATCGACCATCAATTTGGCGAAGCAATTAAAAGAGACATATCCCGATAATAATTTTGTGCCAATCTATTGGATGGCGTCGGAAGACCATGATTTTGACGAAATCAATTATTTTAACTTTAAAGGAAAGAAAATTCAATGGCCAAATAAGGTTGAGGATAATGATGCTGGCGCAGTTGGGCGATTAACTACTGAAGGTTTAGATGCCGTTTATGAAATCATTTCAGCCGAATTCGGACCAGGTAAATACGCCGACCAACTTAAGCAATGGTTCAAAAATGCTTATTTAGAACACGATAATTTAGCTGATGCGACACGCTATTTGGCTAACGCACTTTTTGCAGAATACGGATTAGTCGTTTTAGAAGCCGATGACCGCGAATTAAAACGTTTGTTTATTCCGCATATGCAAAAGGAATTAATAGAACAAACAGGTCTTAAAACGGTCAACGAAACGAACGAGAAGATTGAAGAATTAGGTTATAACATTCAAGTAAATCCTCGTGAAATTAATTTGTTCTACATTACAAAAAATCTACGTGAACGCATTGTTTTTGAAGACAATCGCTTTTACGTAAATGATACCAAAATTTCTTGGTCAAAAGAGGAATTGAAATTGCATTTAAACGAAAAACCCGAGTGTTTTTCACCTAACGTTATTATGCGTCCGTTGTATCAAGAAGTGATATTACCAAACCTTTGCTACATCGGCGGCGGTGGAGAAATGGCATATTGGTTTCAACTTAAAAGCAATTTTGAAGCACAGAAAGTGACGTTTCCAATATTATTGCTGCGCAATTCGGTATTATTAAAAACCAAAAAACAAGCAAGTAAACAAGACAAACTTCTTATTACAAATAAAGATTTATTTTTAAAACGTGATAGTTTTATTAACAAACGCGTACGTCAAATCTCAAATATAGACATCGATTTTACAGAACAAATTGAACATCTTGAAAAACAATTTCAAGATTTATATGCGTTAGCAGAACAAACTGATAAATCTTTTATAGGTGCTGTTGATGCGCAAGTAAAAAAGCAAATTAAAGGTTTACAACATTTAGAAAAACGATTACTAAAAGCCCAGAAGAAAAAGCTTGCGGATGAAATTTCACGAGCAACGGACTTGCAAAGTCAACTATTTCCTAACAATAGTTTACAAGAGCGTAACACTAATTTCTCAGAGCTATATCTAGAATTTGGAGACCGACTTATTCCAGAATTAATCGAAAATTTAGAACCTCTAAAAAAGGAATTTACAATTATAACGCTTTAGAGGTTTTAGCTTAAAAAATCTGTTAAAAAAAATACTTCAAAAATCACATTTCGTAAATCGTCAATCTAAAATCAATTGCTATTTTTGTGTATGCAACACAACAAAGTACTTATTTTAGATTTCGGATCGCAATACACACAGCTTATTGCGCGTCGCGTTAGAGAGTTAAATATCTATTGCGAAATTCATCCATATAACAAAATTCCTTCAGATGCAGACAGCTTTAAGGCTGTAGTGTTATCTGGTAGTCCAAATTCGGTAAGAGGCGAAGCGGTTTTACATCCTAAATTAGATGATATTCGCGGGAAAAAACCTATGCTTGCCGTTTGTTATGGTGCGCAATATTTAGCTCATTTTTCCGGCGGTGAAGTGGCAGAATCAAACACTAGAGAATATGGAAGAGCCAACTTGAATTTCATTGCTGAAGGCGAAGACTTTTTCAAAAATATTTCTGAAGGCAGCCAAGTATGGATGAGTCATTCAGACACCATAAAAAAATTACCTACCGGCGGAAAGCTTTTAGCAAGTACTGCTGATGTGGAAAATGCAGCTTATAAAATTGAAGGAGAACCAACTTATGCCATCCAATTTCACCCAGAAGTTTACCATTCTACTGATGGTCGCCAACTTTTAGAAAACTTCTTGGTTGATATTGCAGATTGTGAGCAAGATTGGACTCCAAATGCTTTTGTGGAAGAAACGGTTGAAGATTTAAAAGTTAAACTTGGCAACGACAAGGTAGTTCTCGGATTATCTGGTGGTGTTGACTCTTCAGTAGCTGCGATGTTATTGCACAAAGCAATAGGTAAAAATCTCTATTGCATTTTCGTAAATAATGGATTGCTACGTAAAAATGAATTTACAGATGTCTTAAAACAATACGAAGGCATGGGATTAAACGTTAAAGGTGTAGATGCTTCGGCACGCTTTTTGGATGCTTTAGCTGGTAAGAGTGATCCTGAAGAAAAACGTAAAACCATAGGTCGCGTGTTTATTGAGGTTTTTGATGATGAAGCAAACGAAATTAAAGATGTTAAATGGTTAGCACAAGGCACCATTTATCCGGATGTCATAGAAAGCGTATCGGCAACTGGTGGACCAAGTGCAACGATAAAAAGTCATCATAATGTAGGAGGTTTACCAGATTTTATGAAGCTTAAAGTCGTTGAGCCATTAAAAGCATTATTTAAAGATGAAGTAAGACGTGTTGGTGCATCTATGGATATGGATGCGCAACTTCTCGGTCGTCATCCATTTCCAGGTCCAGGATTAGCAATCCGAATCCTTGGTGATCTAACAAGAGAGAAAGTACGTATATTACAAGAAGTTGATGCTGTTTTTATAGACAATTTACGTTCTTGGGGATTGTATGATAAGGTTTGGCAAGCAGGCGCAATATTACTGCCAGTCAACAGTGTTGGCGTAATGGGAGATGAGCGTACTTACGAAAAATGTGTTGCGCTTAGAGCTGTAGAAAGTACAGACGGAATGACAGCAGATTGGGTAAATTTACCATATGAGTTTTTGCAAAAAACCTCAAATGAAATTATAAATAAAGTAAAAGGTGTTAATAGAGTAGTTTATGATATTAGCTCTAAACCACCTGCAACTATTGAATGGGAATAGTAGGTCATTAGGCCGTTTGCAGTCGCACCATTTGTGCTTCAGCATTCAATTTATTTCAATAATTATAAGTATTATGAAAAATTTTTTAGCGATAATCATTTTTGTTTTTTCACTTTCTGCTTATGCGCAAGAGTACAAAACGCATAAAGTAAAATCTGGTGAAACAATAGAAACTATTGCAAAGCAATATCTGGTCACACCGTTTGATTTGTATGCTTTAAATCCAGATGCAAAAACAAATTTTGCCGTTAATACCATTTTAATAATACCAAGTTCAAAAGTCACAAACCAAGAAATTGTTGAGCCATCGCGAACCGTTATTGATTATAAAAAGCATAAAGTAAAACGAAAAGAAACGCTTTTTGGTTTATCACAACAATATGGTGTAAGTGAGGATGAAATTAAAAAAGCCAATCCACGATTATATTCTGAAGTTTTAAAGAAAGGTGACCGTATCCGAATTCCGCGATTTAAAACTGTGGTTTCAAAACAGACGATATCTAATACGTTAAAGAAATATACTGTTCAGCAAAGTGAAGGAAAATGGCGTATTGCATATAAATTTGGGATTACAGTGCCAGAATTAGAAGCTTTAAACCCTAATATGAATGATGTCATTCAACCAGGAGATGAGCTTAATGTGCCTAACATTTCTAATAACGAAGAAAAAGAGACCACGTCTAAATATAATTACTACGCTGTACAGCCAAAAGAAGGGTTTTACAGGTTAAAAGTAAAGTTGGGTTTAACTCAAGACGAACTTGAAAAATTAAATCCTGAATTAAAAAAAGACGGATTAAAAGAAGGTATGGTTTTAAAAATACCTAAAGACGCTGAGGTTAAAAAGAAAGCATTTCAAGATACAGTAAAAGTTATTCAAACTGATTTATCTAAAACAATTTACAACAGAAAAACAAAACGCTTAGCAGTGTTGTTGCCTTTCCGACTCAACCGAATTGATATGGATTCTATTGAAGAGGTCAAGGCAATGATGAAAACTGACAGAGTATTAAGTACAGCTTTAGATTTCCATTCTGGTGTTATTATGGCATTAGATTCGGCAAAAAAAATAGGAATTTCAACTGACTTAAAAGTATTTGACACTGAAGCTAATACAGGTCGTGTTGCAAGAGTTACTAACGATGAAGATTTTGAGGATTACGATGCAGTAATTGGGCCGATGCTTACTAAAACTTTTGACCGTTTTGCTTCCGAGGTCCGTAACGATGTGCCGATATTTGCTCCTTTAGCGATGCCATCAAAAGTAACGCGTAATGTATATCAAACTATTCCAGAGGATAAAATACTGATGGAAAAAATGATAAATTTTGTTAAATCAGATTCGTCTTACGTCAACATGATTATCATCGCAGACCAAGCACATAAAGAGGTGAGTAATCAATTAAAAAGAGAGTTTCCAAAGGCTCAGCAGATTTTTACAGAAATGAAAGACGGTAAGGATTTAAGTTTTATTTATCCAACGCGTTTAGATGGTATTTTTAAAGACGGAAAAAACATTGTATTTCTAGAAACCGATGATACCTCTTTTGGAGCAAGCGTTATTAGTCTAATTAATGGAAAATCTGTTGATCAAAGAGAAATAGTGTTAATGACAACAGATAAAAGTCGCGCTTTTGAAAGCGACGGACCAGATAATAATTATCATTTATCAAATTTAAAGTTTCATTATCCGTCCATTAATAAAGAGTACGATTTAGACAATGAAGCTGATTTTATAAAGGCTTACAGACAGAAATATAAAGTTTCTCCAAGTAAGTATGCTGTTCGAGGATTCGACTTAACCTTAGACATTTTGTTACGTTTATCAGCTTCGGAAGATGGTTTATCTAATTTACCAGAAGACTTGCTTACAGAACAATTAGAAAATAGTTTTCACTACATCAAAAAAACGTTTGGTGGTTATGTTAACGATGCAGCTTATATTGTGATGTTCGATAATTTAAGGGTGGTTGAGGTAAAACAATAACAGCGCTGATTTAACGTTGTATTTGAGATGAATAATGTGGTATTTTATTTATCTTAATCGATACAAACTAGCTCACATATTAATAATTTATATCTTGAAAATCCTAACCCTTTGTCTTTTTTTCTCCATTGGTTGTTTTGCCCAAAAAGCGGACGACATCACTTTTTCATGGGACGAGAATAGACCTTTAACTTGGGAAGATTTTCAAGGTAAACCTGTTAAAAATACCGATGCGGCAGCATTGACAGCTTCAGGAATTTCTTTTGGTTTCTCCATAGGAAAAACAGGAAACAAAATCACAGAATTTACAGCAGATGTTGAGTGTTTATTTTATCCAGAAGAATCTTGGTACAAGCCAAATGAGGCAGACGC
Organism: Winogradskyella litorisediminis; assembly: GCF_042675765.1. Classification (NCBI taxonomy): domain Bacteria; kingdom Pseudomonadati; phylum Bacteroidota; class Flavobacteriia; order Flavobacteriales; family Flavobacteriaceae; genus Winogradskyella; species Winogradskyella litorisediminis. The sequence goes on from NZ_JBHTJL010000016.1 coordinate 321,373, forward strand.
ACATATTTTAAAGCACGAGCAGTTGCATTTTAATATAACCGAATTGCACGCACGTAAATTTAGAAAACACATCAGCGAGTTACAGCCATCTCGTCATTTACAAAATCAGCTTAATAAAATCTACAAAGCTATTAGCCAAGCCTCTTACGAGATGCAACAACAGTACGACGAAGAAACCAATCATTCCATTAATAAAGAAAAACAAGCCGAATGGCAATCTTTTATCACGGAACAATTAAAGCGTTACGAAGCGTTTAAAACCCAATAGTTTTTGCAACCCGATAAAGCCTCTTTAATAGAACTCGCCAAATACAAAATGCCCTTTGGTAAATACAAAGACCAATATTTGGTCGATATTCCAGAATATTACTACACCTGGTTTAAGCAAAAAGGTTTCCCAAAAGGAAAACTAGGCAACATGATGCAACAGATGTATGAAATTAAAGTAAATGGTTTGGAGGAGATTATTTATAGAATTAAACGGGAATTTTAGTTGAGGTTCGTTTAAAGTTTTCGGCTATTAGTAGTTGCGTGGTTAAGCAACTAAATTAGTAAATACAAACCGAATAGAAAATCCGCGAGGATTTTCGTAAGTAGGCTAGAACTAGCAATAAATTATATACGGTGTTGTAGCCAGTTTTTTGTTTATACTTATTTGTTGATAAAAATAATATAATTTTATTTTTTTTAAATCATTACTTTTGACTTTTAATCAATCTAATTAAAGGGTAATTAATTATGGATTTGAAAATATTGTTGGTTATTCTAACCGTTACAGGTGCAATTTTAGCAATAACTAATAATGTTTTTAACATAAAGGAAAAATTCAATAATTGGATAGGAAAAAATAAGAAAAAGAAATTTAAATCCTCTTTTATTGAAAATAATCCGGATTTTGAATTTAGGACTGGGTATATTTCAAATTCTGCTCCAGGCGTTTGCAAGTTGACTATTTCAATTATTAATCTTTCTAAAGAAATCAAATATATTAATATGGTTTCTTATAATTTTGAAATTCTAAATGATGACAAATATTTGCCTCCTTATCAAATTTTAAGACAAGGTCAGTTCCCAAAGCGATTAGAAAATGGTGAGCCATTTCATATTCAAGAAGATTTTCATAATATTTTATTCAATACACTTTATGATTATTGGCAGAAAAATGTAAAAGTCTATGCTACTTGTAGAAGTACTGTTGGTGACCTTTTAAGGTCCAATTCTGTAGAATATGATGATTTAGTAAAGCGTCTTATTCCCTTAAGAGTGGACTATGAAAATCTTGCGCACGATTTAGCAGAACAATTTAATGCGCAGAATAGGGATATTGAAGTTTCATTATGGCAGTTACAACATTTTGATAGAATTACTAGTCATGTTGCAAAACAACTACAGCAAAACAATATTCCTGTATTACAGTTTTTAATTGAAAATCATGGAATTGTATGGAAGGATAATAGTTCTTGGCCTCAAATTTATAGAGAATTAGAAACAAAAAAGATTCCTCCTAAAGTTCTTATAGAAAATCTTAAAAGTTTGGTCGAAAATGAGGCTTAAATTGGTTACAACTTTACTAATATGAAGTCGTTTCGATGATTTATATCAGACGTTAAACGAAGTTAGCTTTAAATTTTCGAAAAGTCAAATGATTTTCTAAGCCTAAAAAGCGAAGAAAACAAACCCCAAACTTTTAGCCAATACCTCAATTAATTTCGTAAATTTGCCTGCGTTTAAAACTTCTACCAAACACGGTAAATAACGCAACATGACAACGCAACCAAAGTATATTTTTGTAACCGGCGGTGTGTCTTCTTCTCTTGGAAAAGGCATCATTGCGGCTTCTTTAGCCAAATTATTGCAAGCGCAAGGTTACAGAACGACCATTCAAAAATTAGATCCGTACATTAACATTGACCCAGGAACGTTGAATCCTTACGAGCATGGCGAGTGTTACGTTACTGATGATGGCGCCGAAACCGATTTAGATTTAGGTCATTACGAGCGTTTCTTAAACGTACCAACATCTCAAGCCAACAATGTAACTACTGGTCGTATTTACCAAAGCGTTATCGATAAAGAACGCCGAGGTGAGTTTTTAGGAAAAACGGTACAGGTCATTCCGCATATAACAGACGAAATTAAACACCGGATTCAAATTCTTGGCAATTCTGGAGATTACGATATTGTTATTACCGAAATTGGCGGAACCGTTGGTGACATTGAGTCGTTACCTTATGTTGAAGCCGTAAGGCAGTTAGAATGGGATTTGGGCGATAACAACACCTGCGTTATCCACTTAACTTTAGTGCCTTTTTTATCTGCTGCCGGCGAATTAAAGACCAAGCCAACACAACACAGCGTAAAGACATTGATGGAAAGTGGTGTACAAGCCGATATTTTGGTGTGTCGTACTGAGCATGAGTTAAGCGACAGTATCAAAAATAAATTGGCACGTTTTTGCAACGTTAAGCAAGAAGCTGTGATACAATCTATTGATGCTTCAACAATATATGAAGTACCAAATTTAATGCTCGAAGAAGGCTTAGATAAAGTCGTTTTAAAACAATTAAAATTGAATAGCGATAAGCCAGATTTAACCATTTGGAATCAGTTTTTACATAGACATAAAAACCCAAAAGGCGAAGTGGTTATTGGTTTAATTGGTAAATATGTAGAGTTGCAAGATTCATACAAATCTATTTTAGAAGCCTTTATACACGCTGGTGCAGAAAACGAAGTAAAAGTTACGGTAGAATCTATTCATTCTGAATATTTAACGGTGAAAGATGCCGAGAAAAAACTGAGCCATTTAGATGGTGTATTGGTCGCACCAGGTTTTGGAGAGCGAGGCATCGAAGGTAAAATTGAAGCCGTACGTTTTGTACGCGAAAATAACATTCCGTTTTTAGGCATTTGCCTTGGTATGCAAATGGCCGTTATCGAGTATGCACGCAATGTGTTAAAACTTGAAGGTGCCAATTCTACCGAAATGAATGAGCACACATCGCATCCTGTTATTGCGCTGATGGAATCTCAAAAAAACGTTGTAAATAAAGGCGGAACTATGCGTTTGGGTTCTTGGGATTGTAAACTCGAAAAAGATAGTGAAGCTTATAAAGCTTACAATTCTGAAAACATTAAAGAACGTCACAGACACAGATTTGAATTTAATAACGATTACAAATCGCAAATTGAAGAAGCAGGACTTAAAGCCACAGGATTAAATCCTGAAACTGGATTGGTAGAAATTGTAGAAATCCCAACTCACAATTGGTTTGTTGGTGTGCAGTATCATCCAGAATACAAAAGTACAGTTGCCAATCCGCATCCATTATTTGCGTCTTTTATTGCGGCGGCATTAAAATTTAAAAAGAATAAATAAAAAAATAATCGTGTCACTTTGGCACAACACTAACGTTTGGAAAGCTTTTTGGGCTAGACCAAACAATCATTTAACTAAACGTTGACCGCTAAAGTTTACCTTGAGCGCAGCCGAAAGGCGGAATTACATATGGAAGAAAAGAAATTTGACATCAATTCGATTATTGGATTTATCCTACTATTCGGAATTATGATTTGGTATTTCTACCAAAATCAACCAACACCAGAAGAATTAGAAGCTCAGAAGAAGGCAGATTCAGAACAAGTTGAAGCCGAAACTAAAACTAGCAAACAAGACGAACCTCTTACAGCAATAACTACTGCAGAAGATTATTCAAATGGTTCTGCTACAGATTCGCTTCAGCAAATTGCGTTGCGTAATAAGTTAGGTGCTTTTGCATATGCTTCAACATTACCATCGGCAACTGATGCGGTGACAGAAGTAGAAACTGAAGTTTTAAGCTTAAAATTCAACAATAAAGGTGGTCATCTTGCTGAAGTAAAACTGAAAAAATTTGTCGATTATAACGACAAGCCTATCTATTTGGTAAAAGACGGAAACACCAATTTAAATATCAACTTTGCTACAACCGATAATAGAACACTTAATACAGAGAGTCTTTATTTTCAGCCTAAAGTGACAAAAAATGGTGAAAATACAGTTGTTTCAATGAAGTTAAAGGTGTCAGAATCTAAATTTTTAGAATACCGTTACGAGTTGAAGCCAAATGATTACATGATAGATTTTAGCATACAATCTCAAGGATTAGATGGTGTTGTCAATAGCTCTCAAGAAGTAAATTTAGATTGGAAACTAAAAGGCTATCGACACGACCAAAGTATTTCTTACGAAAACAGATATACGCGTTTAACATATGAGTATGAAGGTGATAAAGTAGATAAATTGGCTCAAATGAATGATGATGCCGAAGTAATGTCCGATGTGAGTTGGATTTCTTACCGTCAGCATTTCTTTAGTAGTATTATGGTGCCTGATTCGCCATTTAAATCTGCGAGTTTATCATCAAAGGATTTAGTTGAGGATGAAGAAGTAGATTCTGTATATACTAAATTATACGCATCAAAAATGCCATTAGTGGTTAAAGGTGGAAATTTTTCAACAAACATGGGCTTGTATTATGGGCCAACAGATGCTAAAATTTTAAAAGGTTACGACAAAAATCTAGAGGAAAGTATTCCTTTTGGTTGGGGAATTTTTGGTTGGATTAATAAAGCTGTATTTATTCCTTTATTTGGGTTTTTAAGTGGTTTCTTACCTTACGGTATTGCTATTATCGTCATGACCATTTTGGTTAAAATTTTACTTTCATTTGTTCAGTACAAGCAGTTTTTGTCTCAGGCTAAAATGAAAATTCTAAAGCCAGAATTAGAAGCCATAAGAGCAAAATACAAAGACAATAAATTAAAAGCGCAGCAAGAAACAATGGCGCTTCAAAATAAAGCAGGTGCAAGTCCATTGAGTGGTTGTTTGCCAGGTTTAATGCAAATACCTGTTTTTTATGCCTTGTTTATGTTCTTTCCAACAGCATTCGACTTACGTCAAAAAAGTTTCTTATGGGCAGACGATTTGAGTTCTTACGATTCTATCGCAGAATTGCCTTTTAATATTCCATTTTATGGTGACCACGTGAGTTTGTTCCCAATTTTGGCTGCCATTGCTATTTTCTTTTACATGAAAATGACAACAGGTCAGCAAACGGCGATGCAAGGTCCACCACAAGAAGGTATGCCAGATATGAGTAAAATGATGAAGTATATGATATACTTTTCACCATTACTGATGTTAATTTTCTTTAATAACTATGCATCAGGTTTAAGTTTGTACTATTTCATTTCTAACCTAATTAGTATAGGTATTATGTTGGTTATTAAAAACTATATTATCGACGAAGAAAAAGTACTTGCTAAGATTGAAGTGAGCAAAAGCAAACCAAAAAAGCAAAACCGTTTTCAGAAGAAAATGGCTGAGATGATGGAGCAGGCCGAAAAACAAAAACAAGCACAACAGCGAGCTAAAAAGAAATAAATCGCTATTAGGATTTTTAATTGAAATCTAAGATTATAATTATTAACCTTCTCTTTTTTTAGAGAAGGTTTTTTAATATTTAAATATTTGAAAAAAATAATAGCGTACAAGAAGTTTTAATTTTGCTATAAGTCGCAAAGCTATTTATAGTTAAAAACTCACTAGGTATTTTAAAGAATTTAGTAGTATAAAGCTTTATACATATGTTTTTCAGTATTTGTAATCTATAAAATACTCTTTGAATTTTCTTTATGCTTTTTAATAATTAATAAAGAATGATATGTTTTAAAAAAAGCATTTCAGCATGAATACTCGGTCATACCTAATCAAAAAGAAAGCCTTCCAAAATTGGAAGGCTCCTTACTAACTAAATCAATCAATATAAAAATGAGGTAATCAGCCTCGATTTTTCTAATTTGTAGTGTTTGGTATTAACACTTTATTTACTACATGGATAACTCCATTTGTAGTTTGTACGTCCACTGCTATGATTCCGATATCAGAATTTCCTGAACCGTCAGTTACATTAGCTATATTACCATTTGTTCCTGGTAAAGTAATAGTAACCAAATCGCCCTCTAGTGTTTCAGGCATAGTATCTCCATTTTGGTTTAGATTACTAGATTGAACGTTATTTCCATCAATAACATGGTGTTGTAGTATTGCAACCAATTCAGATTCAGATGGTGTAGCAGTTAATGCTGCAAAAGCTGCATTATTTGGTGCTAAAATTGTAAAAGGTGCTGGTTGAGTACCATTTTCTGTCGATAAAATAGTTACAAAATCAGTACCTGGAGTCGATGTCGTCAGTGCACCGACTAATGAAGAAAAGTCTGGATTTGCTAATGCCATATCAACTACTGTTGGTAATCCTAATACTTTATCAATCACGTGAATAACACCATTGTCAGCCTCAACATTTGTCGCAGTAACATTAGCTCCTGCTGTTGTAGATGAACCACCGTTAAGTTGAACCGTACTTCCGTTTACATTATAAAACAAGCTAAGGTTTGTATTACCAACACCGCTTGCTCCAGTATTTCTGTAACTTGGTGCTGTAGATGTAATCGCCGTAGCATCTAATTCGCTACCAACAATAACATGGTTTAATAGTATTTGTCTAACTAATTCTTCCTCTGCTGTAGATAAGTTGTTTAAATCTAATTGTGCAGTATTTAATAAATCTGTAAATGCGTCATTTGTAGGAGCAAATACAGTAAAAGGTCCAGGACCTTGTAGTACAGATACTAAATCCGTCGCTTGTAAAGCGGCAGCTAGTGAAGTAAATCCGTTTGCCACAGCTACATCAACAACCGTTGTTGTTGTAGGCGGATTGTTGTCGTCGTCACTACAACTTGTTAATCCTATTACAAATAGAAAAACAGTTAATAGTTTAAAATTTTTTAAAATAAATTTCATTTTTTTGAGTTTAAGATTAAAATTATTTGTTCATATTGTTTAACAAATTTAATAAATGATTAAACACAAACACTTACTCGGATTTACATTTATAATAACTTTAACATCGTTATTTGCTCAGAATGAAGTGAATAGTCTTGATGAAAATGGCAAGCGCCATGGCGTTTGGCAGAAGAATTTTCCCAATACAAACCAATTGCGCTACAAAGGACAATTTAACCATGGAAAAGAGATAGATACGTTTAAATATTACAAATTAAATCGAAAAAAAAGTGTTTTGAGCGCTATTAAAGTCTTTAGTATTAACGATGATATTGCAGATGTCACCTTTATGACTTCTAAAGGTAAAGTAGTTAGTAAAGGTAAGATGGATGGCAAAAATTTTATTGGAAAATGGGTCTTTTACCATAATAAAACTAACGGTATTATGATTGAAGAAAATTATAATAATCAAGGTCAATTACAAGGAAAACGTACTGTGTATTTTACAAATGGGAATGTGGCAGAGATTTCAAATTATGTGTTAGGACAATTAGAGGGTGTTTCTAAAATGTATTCCGAATCTGGAAAACTCCTTCAGCAATCTCAATATAAAAACGATAAGCTCAACGGTGAGACCATATACTACGACAGTAATCAAAATATTCGAGCTAAAGGAAAATTTAAAGACAACTTAAAGACAGGAATTTGGCTATACTACAATAATGAAATTTTAACTCGAAAAGTCAACCACGATACAGACGAAGTGATTTATAAAAAACAATAGCCCATAGCTATATTTATTATTAATTTTAAGAATGGTAATCAATAAAAGATTACCTTTTTTATTTTGTAATTTTGCTAAGCTTTTCTAGACACGATAGCAATAAAAAAATATGAAAAATAAACGAGTTATAGTCGGACTTTCAGGTGGAGTAGATTCTAGTGTTGCAGCATATTTGCTTAAGGAGCAAGGTTACGAGGTTATTGGTCTTTTTATGAAAAATTGGCACGATGATTCCGTTACAATTTCAGACGAATGTCCATGGCTCGAGGATAGTAATGACGCTATGTTAGTAGCTGACAAACTTGGTATTCCATTTCAAACTGTCGATTTAAGCGTAGAATACAAAGAACGGATTGTAGATTATATGTTCAAAGAGTACAAAAACGGACGCACGCCAAATCCAGATGTACTTTGTAATAGAGAAATTAAGTTTGATGTTTTTATGGATATTGCTTTAAATTTGGGAGCAGATTTTGTAGCAACTGGTCATTATTGTCGTACTTCGACTTCGCTTATTAAACAAAATGGTGAGTCAAAAAAAATACATCACCTTTTGGCTGGTGTAGATAATAATAAAGACCAATCGTATTTCTTATGTCAATTATCGCAAAATCAGTTGGCAAAAGCATTATTTCCAATTGGAGAATTAACAAAGCCCGAAGTTAGGGAAATTGCCAAGGCTCAAAATTTAATTACTGCAGAAAAGAAAGACTCGCAAGGATTGTGTTTTATTGGTAAAGTAAAATTACCAGATTTTCTGCAACAACAATTAAAGCCAAAAGAAGGTGTTATTGTTGAGATTCCTGAAAGTTTAGAGCTGTATCATAAGCCATTTCCACGATTTAATTCTAAGGATTCTGAGTTGGCATTTAAATCTAAAAAACCTAATTATACAAAGGAAGATGGTAAAATTGTAGGTAAACATCAAGGTGCACACTATTTTACAAATGGACAACGGAAAGGATTAGCTGTGGGCGGAACTGAAGAACCCTTATTTGTTATTGATACCGATGTCAACGAAAATGTAATTTATACAGGTCAAGGCAAAAACCATCCAGGTTTAATGCGGTCAGTTTTATTTGTAAATAATTCTGAATTACATTGGATACGTGAAGATTTAGCTTTAAATCAAGGCGAAACCATGAAAATAAAAGCCAGAATTAGATACCGTCAACCATTAGAAAACGCAACTTTGCATAAAATTAATTCTGGAATATACGTTGAGTTTGAAAACCCACAATCTGCCATTACCGAAGGGCAATTTGTAGCTTGGTATAAAGATGATGAGTTGTTAGGCTCTGGAGTCATTGCTTAATCTTTTTTTAATTTAGCTCAAGGTCAAACAGAAAAGAATCTAAATATCTTAATAATTAGTAATGTTGAATTAAAACATTAAGTAATCATAATTTGTAATTTACCATTCAAAATATTTTTCATGCCAAACAAAATAACCCAACTTTTCAATATAAAATATCCAATTATCCAAGCCGGAATGATTTGGAATAGTGGCTGGCGATTGGCTTCAGCTGCTAGTAATTCTGGAATATTAGGACTTATAGGTGCTGGCTCTATGTATCCAGATGTTTTAAGAGAACATATACAAAAATGTAAAAAGGCAACCGATAAACCTTTTGGTGTCAATGTGCCGATGTTGTATCCCAATATCGAAGAAATAATGAATATTATAGTTGAGGAAAATGTAAAAATTGTTTTTACCTCAGCAGGAAATCCAAAAACTTGGACAAGTTGGTTGCAAGAACGTGGAATAACAGTTGTACATGTAGTTAGTAGTGTAAAATTTGCTTTAAAAGCTGAAGCTGCAGGTGTAAATGCCGTTGTGGCTGAAGGTTTTGAAGCTGGAGGACATAATGGACGCGATGAAACTACAACCTTAGCATTAATACCAATGGTTAAAGAACAATTAAAAATTCCTTTAATTGCAGCTGGTGGTATTGCTACAGGAAAAGCCATGCTTGCCTGTATGGTTTTAGGAGCTGATGGCGTACAAGTTGGCAGCCGTTTTGTAGCGAGTGAAGAATCTTCGGCGCATCAAGCTTTTAAACAAGTGGTAGTAGATGCAAAAGAGGGTGATACACAATTAACATTAAAGGAATTAGCGCCAGTGCGATTGATTAAAAATAAATTTTATAATGAGGTTGCGGCATTATATGAAAAAGGAACAACTCCCGAAGAATTAAAGCAACTTTTAGGTAGAGCTAGGGCAAAACGCGGTATGTATGAAGGAGATTTAGATGATGGCGAATTAGAAATTGGACAGATTTCAGGTTTAATTCATGATATAAAATCGGTTTCAGAAATTGTAGATGATATCATTATAGAATATAATTTAGCTCAAAAGAATATATCGTCTTCGGCATTTGTTTTGTAGTGTTCAGTTAAATTTATATCATTTAAAAATTGACATATTTTCTCTTATACTAATCTTTCTGAACTAATATTAATTCTTACAGAGGTATTTTTGAGCTGATTTGTAAATTATTTTTGCACCGTTAACTAAAAACAAAACTGCTCAGATGCTTGGCAAACTTTATAATTTTTTAAATAATGAGTCAAACGAGCGTGTTTGTACCGATTTAGCAGAAGATGCTTGCAAAAAAGTTGTTGGAAACTACTTTAGGATTTTATTGGCGCTAACATTTACCAAACTCGGTGATACTTTAAGCAATCCAAAGACTGTTTTAACTTGGCTTATGGGTTATGTTGGAGCTCCAGTTTACTTAATAAGCTTAATAGTTCCCATAAGAGAATCTGGTTCTATGATTCCGCAAATTGCAATAACTAAATACATTTCAAAGCGTAAAATAAGAAAATGGATTTGGGTTTTTGGAGCACTTGTGCAATGTTTTGCTATTGGTGCTATTGCTGTAGTTACCATATATTTTAATGGACAAACAGCAGGTTGGCTTATTGTAATTTGTTTGGTGTTGTTTAGTTTGGCAAGAAGTTTTTGCTCTGTAAGTTCAAAAGATGTAACAGGTAAAACTATTCCAAAAACGAGACGTGGAAGATTGAGTGGTTTCACCGTTTCAGTTTCTGGGGTTTTAGTTCTATTAGCTGGTTTATATATTATTTATAAATCTAATGAAGATGCTAGCATAAATTTTTATACCAACCTTATCTTTTTTGCATCACTAACATGGATTGTAGCTGCTATTATTTATTCGAGAATTAAAGAATTTCCTGGAGAAACCATTTCTGAACCAAAAACCGAAGAAAGTTTTTTTTCAAAATTCAATTTATTAAAAACAGATTTACAATTTAGAAATTTTGTGATAGCACGTTCATTGTTATTATGTTCTGCTTTATCGGCACCATTTTATGTTTTACTAGCTCAAGAGTATGTTGGTAAAGAAAACTACTTACTAGGACTTTTGATTATTTCTAATGGCATTGCTTCAATAATAAGTTCTCCCTTTTGGGGTAAAATGGCAGATAAGTCTAGTAAAAATACTATGGCTTTAGCTGTTACTTTAGCTTCTGTAGTTGGAGTAGTTATAGTCATTTTAGTTTTAACTTCAGAAACTTTGAGAAGACAAATTTGGATATATCCTATCGCCTTTTTTTTATTAGGTATTGCTCATGGTGGCGTAAGGTTAGGCAGAAAAACATATGTTGTTGACATGGCAACTGGTAATCAACGTACCGACTATGTTTCTGTAAGTAATACTGTTATTGGTATTATTTTATTACTCACTGGCGGAATAAGTGCATTAGTCTCTCTAATTTCTGTCGAAGGTGTTATCGTAGTCCTTTCTCTTTTTGGATTTTATGGAGCTTTTAGAAGTTACAGGTTACCTGACGTAGAGTAAGAAATTTAAGAATTTTTATTTTTTAATTTAAATAAAAGTATCCAAAGCCAAAACTCTATTTTTGCGTCATGTTTCTAACAAACTATACCAAAGAGTTTTCTTATAATTTAAAACTAGCAACGCCAGTTATTTTGGGGATGCTCGGTCATACCTTTGTGAGTTTTGTAGATAATGTAATGGTAGGCCAATTAGGTGCAGCAGAATTAGCTGCAGTATCTCTGGGTAATAGTTTTATTTTTATTGCGATGTCTATCGGCATAGGATTTTCTACTGCAATAACACCTTTGGTTGCAGAAGCTGATTCTGAAGGCAATTTTAGTAAAGGAAAATCGGCTTTTAAACACGGATTATTTTTGTGCACAGTTTTGGCACTTTTACTTTTTGGAATGCTTTTAATAGCAAAACCATTAATGTATGTTATGGATCAACCAAAAGAGGTTGTCGAGTTAGCCATTCCATATTTAGATTTGGTGGCTTTTTCCTTAGTACCACTAATCATTTTTCAGGCATTTAAACAATTTAGTGATGGTTTATCATTGACTAAATATCCAATGTACGCAACCATTTTAGCAAACGTACTTAATGTTGCTATCAATTATATTTTAATTTTTGGAAAGTTTGGTTTTCCTGAGATGGGTATAGTTGGTGCTGCAGTTGGCACATTAGTTTCGCGTTTTGTCATGTTATTTTACTTATGGTTTTTATTAGCAAAAAAACAAAAATCTAAAGCATACGTAACAAATATTAAATTATTTAAACTTACTAATCAAGCATTGCGCAAACTTATAAATCTTGGGTTACCGAGTGCCATGCAAATGTTTTTTGAAGTCGGAATTTTTACAGCTGCCATTTGGTTAAGTGGAACTCTAGGAGCCAATGCCCAAGCTGCAAATCAAATTGCATTAAACTTATCTTCAATGACTTTTATGGTGGCTATGGGATTGAGTGTGGCTGCAATGATTAGAGTAGGAAATCAGAAAGGATTAAAGGATTTTTCGGCATTAAAACGTATAGCGGAATCTATCTTTTTCTTGGGCTTTTTGTTTGCAGTAATCTTTGCATTGGTATTTGTGGTTTTCAACGAAGCGCTACCAAATTTTTATGTGGATTTAGATGACCCTACAGATGCATCAGATACACTAGAAGTGGTGAATATTGCAGCAACCTTACTTTTAGCAGCTGCGGTATTTCAAATCACGGATAGTTTACAGGTCATAGTTTTAGGGGCTTTAAGAGGCCTGCAAGATGTCTACATACCAACATTAATAACGTTTATTGCCTATTGGGCAATCGGTTTCCCTATAAGCTATTTCTTAGGAAAAGAAGACGTTTACGGAAGTTTAGGAATCTGGCTTGGGTTGTTAGCAGGATTAAGTTCTGCAGCAATTTTATTGTATATTAGGTTTAATTATCTCACAAAGCGGTTAATTTTGCAAAACGAAAATTAAAAGAAATGGAACTTCCAAAATTTATACTTGGCGATAATACCGATTATCCAGATGCTATTTTTATCATTCATACAGAATTTCCTAGATTTATAATAAATTTGGAAAATGATGAGGTGGAATGGTTTGAGGAATTTGACCAACACGATCAAAAAGAATTAGAGACCGAGACAGAGAATTACATTAAACAAGCCACAGATTTTTACGATAGAGAAGTAGCCAGATACGACGAGTAATGCTAGAGCAAATTCAACAATTAGATACCGAATTATTTTTATATCTCAACAATCTAGGAACTGAGTCTTGGGATGGATTTTGGATGTTTTATACCACGAAATTTAATTGGATTCCGTTTTATGCACTTTTAGCATATCTAATGTATAAGCGGCTAAATACTAAAATGTTTGTGTTGACACTTTTAGTTGTAGCACTAATGATTTTATTTACAGACCAAATTACAAATGTTTTTAAAAATGTATTGGTTAAACGTTTAAGACCGTGTCATAACGAAGAAATTGACGGTATGTTTAGATTAATAAAAAGCTGGTGCGGCGGACAACACGGTTATTTTTCTGGACACTCTTCTAACTCAATGGCCGTTGCTGTATTTACAAGTTTAATGCTCGTTAAACGATATAAATGGATTCCTTTTGTACTAATTATTTGGGCAATTGCAATGGGTTATAGTCGCATTTACATTGGTGTACATTATCCAGGAGATGTCGTTAGCGGAATGTTATTCGGTGCACTTTCAGGTTTTGGATTTTATAAGTTAGATAAATATCTGCAATCGCGTTTTGCATTAAAATAAACATTCAATTTCAATATACATTTCAATCTTTTATTTTGGAGAAAGCTTATAAAGCTTTTGATGTAGCCTTGTGTTATAGCCAGAAGCATTTATTTCATCGCTATTAAAATCATATATTTTATAAAGTGAAACTTCAAAATGAGCTTTGATTTTTTCAATTGTGTTTAAATCTGAATTCTGTGTAAATACAAATACTTCTTTTTTACCTTTAGTAATATTTTCAATGTTTTTTAAAATATTCGGAATTTTATCACCATTGTAGAAAATTTGTTCCGGTGTTGCATAGCCTAAATAATACAACTCAAATTCTGGGTTATTTAGTTCTTGAATAGTTTCAAAATTTTCTTTAATTAAAGGCTTACTGAACGGAACGAGTAAAATCCCAAAACTTGTATATAATGCAACAACTGCATAAAAACTAAGTTTCAATTTCTTATGTTTTAAAAATTTAAAAATTAAAGAACTTAGATAATATATTATAGCAAATCCTACAAGAAACAATATCCATAGTTTTAAGTCATAATCTTCAGCTACAAAATACAAGGCAAATGGAATTGCCAAACCAACACTTGCAATAATCGAAAAAGTGACATAAATAGGTAATCTATGATAATTAGATTTTAGATTTTTAAAGTTTTTAATCTGAAAATTCATATAGAACCCAATAACCAATGATAAAGGCAAAAGTACAGGCATCACGTACCTTGTTTTTTTTGTAGGGATTAAAGACAGAAAAACTATGGCGATAAGCGTCCAGCACAATACCAATTTATAAGATTTTATATTTTCAACTCGACGTTTCATATAAGGAAATATAAGACCAGTCAATGCAAGTATTGTCCATAAACCCGATTGTGTAAAAAAGTTCCAATAATAGAGAAATGGTTTGGTTTCGTAGTTTTTCCAACGTGTGGTTTCTTCAATTGCTATTTTAGAAAAACTTTGCGCATCTTCATATCTCACATATATATACCAGCTACTTCCTGCAATAAAACCTATCGCTATTAATATTATTAATTTTACAATAAATTTAAATTTCAATTTGTATCCAAAAACAATTCCGTAAGAAATTAGAAAAGGTAAAAACAACACATATATCGAAACTGGACCTTTTGATAAAATTGAAGCAGTAAGACAAATTGCGAAAAGTAAGTAATACTTGACCAGGAAAGTTTTAATTGTTAGTATTTTAAAAAATCCGTAAATAGCTAAAATCATAAAACCATGTGCGTAAATATCCCAAGGCGCTTCAAATATTATTGCAACAATATAGAGTGAAGTTAGCGTAACTAGAGCAACAATAAATGCCGAATTTTTATTCTGAAATATATCTTTTGATATAAAATAAGTACCTAAACACGATACAAATACCATTAAAGCAGCGGGAAATCGTAAAGCCCAAACTGTTTGGTATCCAAAAAGATAACCAAAACACGCTGTAATCCATGTAGGCAAAGGTGGCTTTTGGTACCTTGGTTCCCCGTTAAAGGTAGTAAGTAACCAATTATTATCAGTTAACATTTCTCTAGCCGAAACAAAATTTCGAGCTTCCATAATGCTTACAGGAAGAAAATACAAACTAAAGCCTAGCAATAAGATTGTGCATACAAATAAGCTTAATATTGGATGTTTTTCTATTTGAGCAATCATTTGGTTTTAGAGTTTAAAAACAAGTTTCTTGCATAGATGAAAATCCCTGCCGTATGTCCAATCCCTAAAACTACATCTTTCCTAATGATGGCATATATCAAAATAAGAGATGCGCCAATGAGACTTAAAACCCAAAATCCTTTTGGTAAAATAGACTCTTTTTTTTGTTCGGAATACAACCATTGATAAACAAACCTAAGGACAAAAATGAGTTGCGCTAAAATTCCAAAAAGCAATAATTGCGCTGAAATATTTTCATTATAAAATAAAATGTCGATATCAATTTTATTATTGTTGAAATAATAAATACCAATAAAAACTGGAAATGAGATTAAAAAATATTGAAATACCTTTTTAATTTTTTTCCATTCGTTTTGAAGCTGTAAATTTCTTATATAAATATAGTAGGTTAAACTTTGACCTAGCATAATGGCAAAATCAGAACGTAAATACCCATAAATAAAGAGTAAAAAGGAAGCAAAAAGACTAAGTATCCAAAATAATTTTGGTGTTACTACAGCTTTTACCTTTTCGGATTGTAACCATTGTACAATCAAACGTGACGAAAATAAAAGTTGCGCAGTAAAGCCTATGCTAAGTAGTATCCAATCCTTCAAAATTATTCGGGTTTTGAAGAATATTTAATCTCGTAATTGATGTATTTGCGTCTCATCCATAAAAATGCAAAACAGTCTGTTAATGGACCAATTGACCGATTCCAAAAACCAAAATTACCTTTGCCATGCATCCTTGGAAAATGTCTAACAGCAACTTGTTTTACCTTACCGTTTTGAAGCTGAATCATCGCTGGTAAAAATCGATGTAATCCCTTAAACATAGGTATTTGTTTTGCATAAGATGTTTGCATAATTTTTAAAGGACAACCTGTATCTAAAACACCATCATTTGTAAATAACTTTCGAATACTATTTGCAATTTTCGATGACATTTTTTTTAAGAACTTATCTTTTCTATTAGACCTAATACCTGTTACCAAAGCATAATTTTTAATATAAGGAATGAGTAAATTAAAATCTTGTGGAGATGTTTGTAAATCGGCATCGATGTAACCAACATATTCAGTATTTACAAAATCAATTCCGGCTTTAAGTGCTGTGCTCAAACCTCTATTTTTATCTAATGAAATAGAGTTAAACCTCGGTTGTCTTGCACAAATATCATTTATAAGTTGCTGACTTTTATCTGTTGAACCGTCATTAATGAATAGAACAGAGGACGAAATTTTAGCAGATTCTATAAAATTTGATAGTTCTTTTTCAACACGAAGCAAATTACCTTCTTCATTAAAAACAGGAATTAAAATGGTGAGTTTGTTCGGCATTTTACTTAGTGTTGAAGCTACAAATGTATTGTTTTTTTGTATTTGACATCCGCTGTATTTGTTTAAAGCTAAAAAAGCCTTTATTTTGTATGAAATTGATACAAAATCTATGAAAATTTTAATTACAGGAGTAGCTGGTTTTATTGGTTCGCATTGTGCGGAACGTTTATTAGATGCTGGGCATTCTGTAATTGGAATTGATAATTTTTCGGATTATTATAGTTTAGATTTAAAGTCTAAAAATGCTAAGTCAGTAGAATTAAAAGGCGGTAAAGTTTTAAATGTTGATTTGCGTTCGGATGATTTTGCCAGAAATCTAGATACAGATTTTGAGTATATTTTTCACTTTGCTGCGCAACCAGGTATTTCGCAATCATCAACATTTGAAGATTATTTTAGCAATAATATTATTGCTACAAAACATCTTATTGATTTTTCTTTATACTGTGAAAATCTCAAACTTTTTGTAAATATAGGCACTTCATCCATTTACGGATTAGAAGCCACATTCCCAGAAGATATTGCGCCAAAACCAGCATCGCACTACGGAGTAACTAAATTGGCAGCAGAGCAATTGGTGCTTCAAAAAAGTAGAGAAAAACAAATGAAGGCTTGTAGTTTACGACTGTATTCGGTGATTGGTCCAAGAGAACGTCCTGAAAAAATGTACACTAAGTTGATTGATTTAGGTTTGAAAAATGAATCTTTCCCATTATTTGAAGGTAGTGCAACACACTTAAGAAGTTTTACTTACGTTGGCGATATCATCGACGGTATTGTAAGCGTTATTGGAAATGAAAATAAAGTTGATGGCGAAATCATAAACTTAGGTACAGAAGTAGAGCACACCACGCAAGATGGCATTGATGCCGTAGCTAAAGTAATTGGTAAACCTATTAAAATTGTTGTAAAACCAAGACGTGCTGGTGACCAATTGCGTACAAAAGCTAATATTGATAAAGCGCGTAGGTTGTTAAATTACAATCCGACTACGACGCTTTTGGAATCTGTTAAAGCGCAAGTTGAATGGTTTAAAGAGAATTGTTTGTAAGTTTTTTTTCAAGTAAAAATCAAAAACTAGTTTATAAATTTAATAAATATTCTGCCGCAGCAAAAGGCGTCGTCTTTCCTTCTTCGATTAAATCTATTTGTTTTTTTAATTCATTTCTAATTTCGGGCTTGTCGTAAAAGTTTGATTTTAATCGTTCTTCAATGGTTTGGAGTAACCAAAATTTATTCTGTTCTGTTCGGTGGTAATGAAAATAATGTGTGTTTTTAGTTTCGGAAATATAGGTTTCAATCATTTCCCAAATTTCTGAAATACCTTTATTATGTAAGGCGCTACAAAGCTTTGTTTTTGGTGACCAGCCGCTTTCTTTTTCAGGATAAAGGTGCAAAGCCCTATTAAACTCGAGTTTGGCAGATTTTGCGGCTTTTACATTTTCGCCATCGGCTTTATTAATAACAATTGCATCAGCCATTTCAATAATACCGCGTTTAATGCCTTGAAGTTCATCGCCCGCTCCAGCTAGTTTTAGTAATAAAAAGAAATCTACCATGCTGTGCACGGCAGTTTCACTTTGTCCAACGCCAACCGTTTCAATGAGAATGGTGTCAAACCCAGCTGCTTCGCATAGAATTATAGTTTCGCGGGTTTTACGGGCAACACCACCGAGCGAGTCACCTGAAGCGGATGGTCTTATAAAGGCATTTGGTGCTTTTACTAAATCTTCCATTCGTGTTTTATCTCCAAGAATGCTTCCGTGACTTAATGAACTACTTGGGTCAACAGCTAAAACAGCTACTTTTTTGTATTGATTGGTAAGATGAATACCTAAAGCTTCAATAAATGTACTTTTTCCAACGCCAGGAACACCTGTAATCCCAACTCTAATAGAATTGTTTGCATGTGGCAAGCAAGCGGTAATGATATCATTTGCTTTTTTTGTATGGGTGGAGTTTGTACTTTCAACTAAAGTAATAGCACGGCTCAAGGACGTAATATCACCATTGAGAATGCCCTTGACTAATGCATCAGCACTAGGTTGTTTTTTGCGCTTATTTTTAATGGCTTTGGCAGAAACGCTGCTTAAACTTTCAGGTGGTTTAATACCTTCATTTTCAGTTAAAGCTGATTTTCTATTTTTAGATTTTGCCAAAACTTTAAAATTAGTTAATTGTTTTCTGGAGTTGGTGCGACATCAATTGGCACTTCAATTTTTGTTTGGTCCCATGCTAAAGTTAGCTTCAAATCTCCAGTTGTATTATCAAATGCAATGGTAAATTTTTCAACTGTATTCTCTAAATTTTCAGAAGGAACTTCAAGCTCTATCACATCATAATTTGGATTCCACATTGGCTTCATAGTTTCATCAACGCCCCATTGGTATTGTCCTGAGTTAAACATGACTTTCCAAGAATCTTTCATAGGTACTGTCCAAAGTGTATAATTTCCTTTTGGTAAAAGCATTCCTTGAATTATTAAATCTTTATTGGTTTTAAAAGTTGTCGCTTCGTTTGCACCAGTACGCCAAACTTGGTCAAAAGGCACTAAAGCTCCAAAAACATCACGGTCTCTTTTAGATGGTCTGTTGTATTCTACCTTTAATTTAAGGTCGTTTAACTCAATGGCTGCTGTGTCTTTTGGACTTAAAGGCCAAATGACAGTTTTTAGACTACCAAAAAAAACAGAATATATTAAAAGTGCTAATAAAGCTAAAGAAAGAAAAATAAGAATGCGTTTCAACATAAAATCTAATGGATATAATTTAAAAATTAAAGATATAACGAATTCGCTAAATTTATAGTCTATAGCGATTTAAAATTAACTTAAATAAATTTTTTTAAGTTTTTGTCACACTGTAAAATTTGTGTCGTCTTTATAACAAACCAATCAAAATTAAACCAGCCAAGAATGTTTCAAGTAGACATTATTGAAAAATGTAAGCGCAACGATAGAAAAGCACAAGTAGAGCTTTATAAACAGTATTGCGATGGTATGCTCATTGTTGCAAAACGTTTTATTAATGATACAATGGCCGCAGAAGATGTGGTACAAGAAGCATTTATAAAGGCTTTTTTAAAATTAGAGCAATATAAAGCAGAGGTGACTTTTGGCGCATGGTTAAAACGGATTGTTGTAAATAAAAGTATTGATTTTTTAAAGTCTCAAAAAAAGCGTTTGGTAGATATTGACGAGATGCAACTTAAGGTTGTGGATGCTAATGATGACGATTGGTCGGTAGCTAATGACGTAACTATTGAGGATGTGAAAATTGCCATTGAACAATTGCCAGAAAAATATAAGTATGTGATTATGTTGTATTTAATTGAAGGGTACGACCATCAAGAAATTTCTGAAATTTTAAATATTTCTGAAGTAGCATCACGCACCCAACTATCAAGAGGAAAAGCAAAATTAAAAGTATTATTAAAGCCCATAAAAAATGGAACAGAATCTTAAAGATTTATTTAAAAATCAACCTGAAGATAAAAGCACAAAAATGTCTCAAGGACATGAAGAGCGATTTTTACAAAAGCTAGAAACAGCTTTGCCTAAAAAAAGAAAATCGACTGGTTTTGGTTTTTTAAATATTGCTGCAAGCGTCATTGTATTGCTTGGTCTAAGTTACGGTGGTTTTCTTTTTTTTGGTCAAGAAACTATTGAGCCTATTATACCAAATGATGTTGTAAAAACCAAAGAAATTAAGTCCATGGGTGATTTTTCGCCACAGCTAAAAAAGGTCGAAGATTATTATTTAGCGAGTATTAATTTAGAATTGTCTAAAGTAAAATTAACACCAGAAAATAAAGATTTAGTTGACGGTTACATTGAAAGATTGAAAGACTTAAACACCGAATACCAAAATTTAACTGTAGAGCTAAATGAAAACGGACCAAATACCGAAACCCTTGAAGCTTTAATAGATAATTTAAGGATACGACTCAATTTAGTAACGCAACTTAAAGAAAAATTAGACGAATTTAATATTGACTCTTTTAAAGAGCAACGCACCTAATCACTGCTATTATAAATAGAAACTCGCTCTTAAGTTAAAACTTCTGAGCATTAATCAAAAAACGAACAGTAAAAACTAAAAACCATGAAAAACCTTAAATTATTAACCCTGTGTTTCATCACCACTATTGGGTTTGCTCAAAAAACAGAGCTAAAAACATCTCAATCTGCAAAGGTGAATAAAGATGTTGTTGTAGAATTGAATACAAACTATGTCGAAATAGAAATTGATACATGGAACAAGGACGAAGTAGAAATTGAAGCTTACTTGGAAAGTGATAAATTATCACAAGATGAATTAAAAAAAGCATTAAAAAGTTGGAATTTAAACTTTGATGCTACAACAGATAAGGTAGTTATTTCTTCTAACGGAAGCCGTGGTCGTGGATTATTCCCAAGTGATAATTATGATGATTTCTTAAAAGATTTAGAATTCGATTTGGCTGATATTCCTGAAATTCCTTCGCTAAAAGGATTTCCAGAGATTCCAAATTTAGCAAATATGCCAAAACTTCCAAGTTTGCCAGAAATGCCAGAATTCCCAGAGTTACCAGAATTACCAGAAGGCGTAAAATCAATAACGTTTGATTACGATAAATATCAAGAAGAAGGCGAAAAGTATTTATCCGAATGGAGTAAAAAGTACGAAAAACAAGGCGGAAAAGAACTTCAAAAAAACATGGAAGCTTGGGCTAGAAAATTTGCAGAATCTGGCTATGAAGAGAAAATGAAAAAGTGGGGAGAAGACTACGGAAAAAAATTCGAAGGCAAATGGGCAAAAGATATGGAAAAATGGGGCGAAAAATTCGGTAAAAATTTTGGAAAAGATATGGAAAAATGGGGCGAAGAATTCGGTGAGCGTTTTGGTGAAGATTGGGCAAAAAAAATGGAAGCTTGGGGCGAACGTTTTGGTAGAGAAATGGAAAAACAAGCAGAAGCCATGGAAAGCCAAAGAGAAGCCTTAGAAAGTCAGCGAGAAGCAATCAGAGATAAAAGGAAAGGTATAGAAAAACAACGCAAAGCCGCGATTTTAGAAAGTAGAGAAGCACGCGCAAGAGAGCTCGAAGCACGAAGAGATGCCATAAATAATAGGAGAGAAGCAATACTGATAAATCGCGGTTCTAATACGGCAGATACGCGAGTTAAGCGTGTTATAAAAATTAAAATGCCAAAAAAAGCAAAATTAAAACTAAATGTTAGACACGGTGAGCTTAAGATAGCAACTG
The DNA here is from genome assembly GCF_042675765.1 of Winogradskyella litorisediminis. Classification (NCBI taxonomy): domain Bacteria; kingdom Pseudomonadati; phylum Bacteroidota; class Flavobacteriia; order Flavobacteriales; family Flavobacteriaceae; genus Winogradskyella; species Winogradskyella litorisediminis. The sequence continues at coordinate 343,305 of NZ_JBHTJL010000016.1, forward strand.
CCGTACACAACGCAAAAGGCGATTTATCTTATACCGATTTATTAGCACAAAACATTGATGGAAGCGACACTTCCATCAATGTTTCATATTCAAAAGTATTAGTAAACGATTGGAGAAACGGAACTTTAAGTCTTAAGTATGTTGATAATGCTGTATTAAAAAGTGTACAAAGTTTAACTATAAACTCAAATTCCTCTAATATTGGGATTGATAATTTATCTGGAAATAATATTATTGATGGAAGTTTTGGAGAGTTAACAATTAGTAATATTTTGGATACTTTTAATAACTTAAATATCGTTTTAGAAAATAGTGATGCTTGGGTAAAATTACCGAACGTTGATTATAGTTTAATGTTTAGAGGCGAGCGTTCTAAGTATAATAACGAGGTTATTAAAACTAAAACGGTTAACGGTACTTCTGGTAAATCGATTATTATTAATGCAAAGTATAGTACTGTAAATACAAATTAAATTATTTCTTTATTTAGAGTAAAATCTAAGTTTTTTTATCAGCATTATCCTTTCTTATAAATAGCAGTTTTCCATAAAATAGATTTGTATTTTTATGGAAATTTTTTGTTTATGACTATTAATGATTTTAACTCTAAAATAAAATCTTTGCGTCCATTTCCTTTACTTGGAAAAGCCTATACGACACCGGATTTTGTAGCTTTAGATTTATCCGTTTCAAACAAAGCATTAGCAGATGTTAATATTTCAAATTCTGATGTGCTTGAATCATTTATTTGGAATCATATTCAAATAAATAATGCTAAAATCGCACATGGTGGATATATAGAAAAACGCGGTATTTATAATCGTAGCGAACATTTTAACAAGCAAAATCTTGAAACCGAACGTAATATTCATCTTGGTTTAGATTTATGGATTGAAGTCAATTCTCCAATCTATGCACCATTAGAAGGAACGCTTCATAGTTTTAATAATAATTCTAATTATGGTGATTACGGACCAACATTAATTTTAAAGCATCAGGTCGAAGGATTTACATTTTACACACTTTATGGACATTTAAGTTTATCTTCATTAAAGAACAAAGTAAAAGGAAGTTCTGTTAAAAAAGGGCAACAAATTGCCACACTAGGCTCAGCAAAAGTCAATGGTGATTATCCTCCACATCTGCACTTTCAGGTTATTATAGATATTCAAAATTATGAAGGAGACTATCCTGGTGTATCGAGTTTGAAGGATTTGGATTTTTATAAGGCTAATTGCCCTAACCCAAAGTACTTTTTTAATGGAGTCCTATAATTCAAATTTTTAATTAAAATATATTGCTTTCTTTGCTGTAGTTGAGCTATTTATAATTATTTTGCAGTGTATTTTCCCAAAATCTACAACTGAATTAACCTTATTTATGAAACCTTTTCTATTATTAACTTATATAATAGCAGCTTTTTCTTTCTCCCAAAAACCTGTATTTAATCCTGAAGTTTCTGAAGGAAAATTATACAGTTATGCTCAATTTACAAATGTAGGTAAGGCCAATTATACCATCGAGGAAATTGTTTCTAACGAACTTTTAAATTACCAAGATTTAAAATCCGAAAATCATGATTTTGGGTTTACATCCGACACTTATTGGATAAAGTTTACACTTGAGAATACATCAAGCGAAGATAAAATGTATTATCTGGAAACAGCACGCCCAATAACTGACATTGCTAACTTGTATAGTTTAGGTAAGACCATCGAAGAATATAAAAATGGTGACAATATTCCTTTTAAAGATAGAGCAGTACAAGATAGACAGATTGTTTTCAAAATTCCTTTAAAATCAAACTCACAACAAGACTTTTATTTAAAGGTTTCAAGTGATGGCGAAACTATTAATTTACCCTTAAATTTATATACAGAAACGGCATACATTCTTAATAATTATAAGCAGCAGTTGTTTCTCGGTTTATTTTATGGTGTATTATTATTAGCAGGTTTTATCTATTTGTTTTTTTACAGAAGTTTAAAAAATAAAGCCTTTTTATATTATGGTTTATATGTGTTTTTTATTGCGTTAATGCAAGCATCGCTTGATGGTTTTGTGCATCAATATTTTTTGCCTAATGGTGGTTTTATTAATAGTAGGATGGTTTTAATTTCTGCTTTACTAACCAATTTATTTTTATTAAAATACTGCGAGTATTTCTTGAACGTAAAATTAAACTTACCAAATTTTCAAAAATTCTATCAAATAATTTATGTAGCTATATCTATATTATTTTTGATGGTATTTATAAACCAAAAGACTCTAGAATACGCGTATCCATTAAGTAATCTCAATGGTTTACTGAGCCTTATACTTATTCTCGCGACATTGTTCACTTTACGTTATAAAAAATACAATGTAGATATCTACTTTTCAATTGGTATATTTTTTCTTGTTCTGGGATTGCTAGGCTTTGTGATGAATAATTTAGGCTTATTACCTTCAAATTTTTATACTTTAAATAGCTCTAAATTTGGGACAGGTTTTGAGGTTATTTTCCTTTCACTGTCCATGACAAATTTATTAAGAAAACTCAGAGAACAAAAGGAGAAATCACAAAACTTAGCTTTAAAAAAATCTGAAGAAGTCAGCGAACTCAAAACTTATTTTATGTCTAATATGAGTCATGAGTTAAGAACACCTATTAACGCAATTATGGGTCTTGTTGAAACAGAGCTTGCAGACAAAAAGAAATCGATTAATGACCGCGAAAAATACCAGATAATACGCAATGCATCTTTAAGCTTATTAAGTAATGTAAATAGTGTTTTAGATTTTGAAAAAATTGAAAAAAATCAAATAAAGCTTAAAAACGAAGAATTTAATCCATCAATAGTACTCCGACGACTGAGTGATAATTGGAAATTTGAAGCAGAAAAAAAAGGACTAAATTATAGTTTTGAAATGGACTCAGAGGTACCACAAAATATTATTGGAGACGAAGATAGACTGGTACAAATAATTAATAGTGTATTGAGTAATGCTGTAAAGTTTACATCTAGTGGCGACGTTTTTTTTAAGCTTAAATGTATTGAACAACCTGAAAATAAGACGCAGTTTGCATTTCAAATTTCAGATACAGGTGTTGGTATGACTGATGAGGTAAAATATGGTGTTTTTGATAGTTTTAATCAAATGCGAAAAGACCACAAGCGTAATTTTGGTGGTATTGGTTTAGGTTTAACTATTGTAAAACATCTTATTAAGCTCTTCGATGGAAAATTAGATATTGAAAGCCTAGAAAATAAAGGCACAGATGTATTTATAGAAATACCATTTACAAATGCTTCCAAGTCAGTAACCATAAATGAAACTGACAAAAATTTAAAACAAACCCAATTACATATACTTGTGGTGGAAGATAATAAGCTTAATCAAATGGTGATGCGAAAAATATTAAATAGTTTTCCTAACCTTAGCTTTTCGGAGGTTAATAATGGTCAAGAAGCTATAGATACTTTACAAAATGAAAATTACGATATTATACTTATGGACCTACAAATGCCAATAATGGATGGTTATGAAGCTACTGAAATTATTAGAAGCGGAACTTTAGGTGAAATTATTAAAAACACACCAATAATTGCAGTTACAGCAGATGCCATGGAAGAAACCCGAAAACGCGTTTTAGACCTAGGTATGAATGATTACATGACAAAGCCTGTAAAAAGAGAATTGTTATTTCAAAAAATCAGTAACTGTGTAATTCACTAAAACAAACTCTCCAGTTCCTTTTCGGCAAAGTTTAATAATCATCTCATTTTTTCACTGATACAGTACATAACGCGGTGGTTTAATTCCGTTTAAGCGTAAATAAACCAACATTTGCGCGCGATGGTTTGTGATGTGGTCTGCTAGCAACATGAGTATTTGTCTTTTTGTACGACTCGCACCAAAATAGTCTAATTTTTCATTAAGTTTTTTTGTGTCAAATTTAGAAATGAAATTTTTAGTGATATCAAAAGTATTTTTAACGGTTGCTATCATTTCATCCTTATTTTTATTGTCTACTTTAAGCTCAGTATCAGTATTCCAATCTCTGGCATCGCGTCCGCCCATTAAAGATTGACTATGCCAATCCATTGCCCAAGTAATATGCATTAAATGTTCTTCAAAGCTCATGGATTCTGGAGTTGCTCTAAAATCATATTTGTTTTCTGGCATCATTTCAGCAACCAGTAAAATGTATTCTTTTGATTTTTCGAAACGTTCTAAATATTCTTTGATATAAGTTTGGTCTTGTGAAAACATTTGATTCGTAATACCAGATGTTAGCAATACAACCGAAAGTAATATTAGATTTTTAGTGTATTTCATGCTGTTTAATTTAAAACTGAGCTTCTTTGAAATCTACTTTAGCAACAGCTGATTTCTCTGTGTCAAAATAGAGCTCATCTCCTTTTCTCAACAGTACATTTCTTGTCTCTTTTGGTTTTATGGAAAAAGTTTTAATGATTTTTCCTGCTTTTTGAATACGAATAGAGAAGTCGTTTTTACCAATATTTTCGATAACACTTATGGAGTCTTTACCTAAATACGGATTAATAGCGCCATCTTGTCCTGGACCTTTACCCGTAATACACATACTTTGTATTGGTTCTAATTCCAAAACAGTCTGACTAAAAGCGGTTGAAATTGTCAACGTAAAAGTTGAAATAATTAAAATTAAAATTTTCATAATTGAGGTTTAATAAAAAAAGATACAAAAACCTTACAAATCAAATCATTACTGCCTCTTAATTTTTTGTTATTTAATTCGCGTTATTGTTTTTCCGTCTAAAAATCCATTCAATAAAATAACCTCATTTATTATATCATTTTCATCTTTAACAAAACGCATGGATGCATCAGTTTGCTCCATGTAAAATTGATTGTCGGATTGCGGAATAAGATGTATTTTATTTGATCCCATCATCACAAAAAGGCTGTCATTTTTGTGCAATACTCCTAAATTTATATTTTCGTTTAATTTGTATATGCCAGCATAATTTGGCAATAAACTTTTGTTGTTTTTATATGGTTTTCTGGCTAGTGGGATTTGATACGTATCATCGTTTATAATTGCCTTGATTCCTTCTGAAATCTCTTTAGCCACAGGATGTCTTCGATTACTCAAAACAATAGTTGAAATATTACTTTCTGGGTTTTTGTATACCGAATAGCTGAATCCGTCATTTTTGAGATAACCATCTATTTCAATTTTTTCTGATGAGTCTGAATTAATAATTTTTAAAATATCGGTAGCTGATGATATAATCATATTTTTAATTGACGAGTCTTCGGGATTTAACATTGCTGCCTTTTGTAGCTCCAGTCCATTGCCACGATAGTTATGATACAAATATCCAACCGCTTGATTGGAATTTGTTCTTTCTATATACGTGTTATCTAACCCTAATTTTTTAGTAAATGCATCTAAATTTTCTTTGAAAGATTTTTCACTTACCTCTTCAATCAGTACTATCAAATTGTTGTAGTCGAAATTTTCATTCTCAGAATTTTGAAATAAGACTTCATCAATCGTAAAATCAGACTCTAACTCAGACACATATTTTGAAACCTTTTCAGATAAAACTAGTTTCCCATCATTCACCAATTGCTGAATCATTTGAGAAATAATTAAATCTGAAACATCACCAATTTTAAATGCAGTGTCATCCGAAAACGGAATCTCATTTTCATAATCAGCATAACCAAAGCTATTACTGTAAATAACAGCATCGTCTTTAGCAACTAAAATAACACCACTAAAACGACCGAGCTCCAGATAACGATTGGCGAGTAGATTGATGTTTTCGTTTTTCTGTTGGTCTAACTTTTCTGCTTCAGTTTTTGAGTCTGTATTGCAGCTTAAAAAACTTAATACTATGATTAAGATGGAGAATAGGTTTTTGGTCATTTTCTTGATGTTTAATAGTTTTTAAATATTCCTTAAGCTAAATTCTAATTTACCGATATAAAGCATCCAAAATAAAGCTAGGTGTATTTATATAGATAAGTACATAATACTTTAGTTTTTTTACTCAAGGATAGTCATTCTAATATCTTCGCAGGGAATGTGGCTAGAAGAAGATTTTGTTTCATATCGATTGAATTTTTTCACTTTGTTCCAAATATCTTTATCATTTCTGTATAACGCTGTAAATCCACTTCCTGAACATCGTCTGCTTTTTAATACTGAAACTAGTGCGTATTTTTTATTCTTTGAAAATATTGGTTTAGAAAAATGAAAATAAACAGTTTGCTCTGGATTATTTATGTCGTCCGTTTTCCATATATTAATGACTTCATCATAATATTTTTTATTCTTCCAGATTCTATTTTTACTCCATAACCATTTCTTTTTTACAATTAATGAGTATGGTTCTTTGTTTTCAATCAGACTGTCAAGTTCTTTATCCTCAATATTATATCTAACAAATTTTATTCTTTTAGTGTTTGGTGGTGCTAACGTTTTATAATAATCGTATTCAACGGAAACTAATTTTGCGTTTTCTAGACTATACTTTTGCCAAGAAACAATCTCGTTTTTAGGTTTAGTATTTATAAATTTTTGAGGAAAGTTTTTATCAATACGTTGCAATTCGTTTATTTCATAATTTTGAAGCGAATCCTTTACTTTTCTTTGCTCCAGACTTTTAGGAACTAAATAATAATAATCAAAATGTTTTGGAACTTCTTGTTTTGCAATTTGATTAATCAAAATCTCAATATCAGATTTTTGCCCAAATACATTGACTGTTAGTAAAAATGATATTATAAAAAGATTTTGTTTCATTAAATTCTATAAAAAGATTTTATTTAAGTTTTTATTAATAGCTTAAATATCATTACTTGTAATCAACTTTTAATTTTTATTCTTATAATTTTCTCTCCATTCATTAAATCCAAATAAGTCCTCTCGTATTATGCCAATCCATTCATCATCGTAATTCTCTGCCAAATACTTAAATACCATTTTGTTATATTCAGTAAGATATTTTCTATTTGGTTTTACGCAACCATAGTCTTGAAAATAGATATCGTATTTTTTTCAATTTGTTTATCGCTGTTGTATTCAAGTGAAGCTATAGAACCCGGAATAAATAAAAAAAGATTTTTGTTTTTTAAATCACACTCATAGGATTCAATTAGATCATTACAGTTTTAAGAGTTTATTGAGAAAATCCGATAAACAGTAGTATCCCGATATTCAGACTCAGACAACGCAGGATTTCGTGCAAAATTTAATTGTGAGAAGCCTGTAAATATCAATAGTATTTTAATTTTTAATTTCATTTGTATTTTTTCTATAGGATGTTTTGAAGGTATACGGGTGACGTTATTAAAATTTTAGTATAGTACCGCTGATATTGACATAAACAATTACGCATGCTGGAAAAGATATTTTTAATCTATCTTAATAATTATCGGAATACGGGATTTAACCTCTTCTTCATTTACGCATGCTGGATACCATTCTGTAAATTCAAATAATAACTCCGTAACTTGCATTTTGAATTCTTTATCTATGTATTCTAAAAAGGTTATAGATTCTTTTTCTACTTTTCCGTTTTCATCAATCACTAAATAGGCTTTTAATCTGTTGGGCTTATTAACTTTTATTTCTTTGATTTTTTTAGTTAAATCTTTAATGTTGGATTTTAATGATGCCATTTTATCTGGTCGTAAGTATATGCCATCCTCATTTAAAATTGCGTCACCCATTTTATTTTGTTGCATAACCCATAAATAATCAGCCGAAGTCTTATTAATTCCCTTAAACGATTTGAACTTCCCTTTAAATTTAGTTGTTTTAGTTAAGGTGTCATTCCAATAATGTTCAATTTCTAGAATATATTTTCCACGTAAACCGTTCGATTTAAAAAATGGATTTTGATTTAAAATAAGTTTAGAACTTTTTACCTTATATGTTCTTATGTTTTTAAAATCAATATAATCTGTCCAATAATCATAACTAACACTTTTTAGTTCGAGTTTATTGTTGATTATGAATGAAATATCATCACCTGTAAATTTAGAACTTTGACTATTCTTTATTTCTAGTTCAGAGTTCTTAAAATTTATACTTAATCTTTCGTAATCATTTTCAGAATTAGATACATCATCAAATCGATTAAAATCGTCTTTTATTTCATATTTAAGAACGTTTTCATCAATCTTCACTTTCTTTTGTCCGAAAGCAAAAACTGAAATAAAGCTTAATAAGATTATATTATTTTTCAATACTTATAGGGTGTTTTAAACTTATTCTATTCATCTAGTTTTTGTAAAAGTCCTAAAGTGTCAGCTTTATAAAGGTCAAAGTCTACTTCGGTTTCAGTTTTTGCTAAAAAAGTGATAGCTCTTTTGTCTAGTCCAAAAAAAGGTGTTGAAGCATCTGGGTTTATATCAATATCGATTACAAATTGTAGTCTTGTTGTTAAATTATGTTTTTTTTTTAGTTGGTTAATGATTTCTACTTTAGGTTCAAAAATGTCAAGCAGTTTTTGAAGATGGTTTTCTAAATCAATTTCATTACCTGCATAAATTTGGTATTTCCAAGCAGTTGATAAGGGAACTGGTTCTTTTTTTATCATAACAGACGTCGGATTAATATTTAATTCTGCTGTCACTTTTTCAATGTCAAAAAATTGGGCATCAAAAGAGAAATACAAATAGTTATTGCATTTATTTCCACTGTATGTTAATGATTTAAACATTTTTTTGTTTTGAATATAACATTGAATCTTTATAATTATGTTGAAAGTTTCAATGACTAAATTAGTAAATACTAATTGAATGGAGAATTAGAAATGATTTGAGTAAACTGGCGAAAATTAGAAATAAATAATTAAAACTTCACTTGTAAGTTTTATCAGCTCTTTGTTGTACAACTTTTTTATCTTTCAGATTCTTTAAAACAATCTATTTCTTGTTTCCGCTTATAAAAATTATCAAAAAATTGTTCGTATGTGATATTATTGTCAATTTTGATATTCATTTTGTTAAAAATATATCGAACACTATCTTTCGGATATATTAATTCAAAAGCATTGTTTTCTATAAAATTAATTTTTGCTACTCTAAATACAGGCTCGCCAAAAGAGAAATGATAAAAAGAGTCATTTTTTATTTCGTATTTGCGCCACTCGGAAACAAATTCCATACTCGTGGCTAATCTCATAGAATCATTTTTTAAAAAAAGTTCGCCATAAAGTCCTCTTTCGCAAGTGTTGTAATTTCCGCTTAATTTTAAATCAGATTCGCAACCAAAAAAAGAAAAGGTCAAAATAAGTGTTAAGAAAATTTTAATTGTTTGCTTCATTTTATGATTTGTCAAAGTAACTGTAATGGTTTGGTCTGTGATTTTTTTTCCTTTTTCTTAATCTGATTGTATATTGTATTTATCATAAATTTTAATTAAGCCAATGGAGTCTTTGCCTATTTCATTTTCCCATTTTGTTATTTTTAAAAATAAGGTGTCTTTCAGCTCAGGTTTTCGCAGATAAACAACAAAGTAATCTATTGAGTCTAATTTAGTGTTAGGTAAAAGGTCAAACTTAACCTTTTTAGAAATGTCCATTTGTGAAAATGAGACTTGATAAGGGTAATTTGTTCTGCTTTTAATTATTTCCGTGGTTTCAGAAGAGTGTTTTCCATAAGTAAATCCTTTTTCTATAAAAGCATTAAATTTTAGAGACTCAGAATTCGAAAACAATTCAAACTCCAAATTCTTAATAAAAACGTTACGTTCTAAAGACTCATCTAAATTTCCTCGAGTTGCTCTTCTGTATTTCCATTTCTCATAGCCATACCAACCAAACAAACTATTAATAAAACCAAAAACGAAAAAAAATCCAGTCGCTAATACAAAAATTGTTAATATTGGTTTTAGCTTTTTCATTAAAAATTTGTCAACGTTCTTTTGTATGATTTAACGGAGTATCTAAGAACTAAATTAGGAAATACAAATTGATTGGAAAAACTGCAAATATTTTCCCGAGTAGGCAAGTTTAAGCAGTCAATTATGCATATTGTTGCCGGCAGTAATTTTAAATTCTAAAGTTAATTACATCTTTGTGTTCAGTTTTATATAATTGGTCTCCGTTTTTTTTAAACTTTTTTAAATTAACTTTAAAATAAGCTGTATTAGGGACTTGAGCTTTTCTAAATCGGAAATAAGTTATTCCATCTTGGTCGATTACTTCAATGTCACTTACGGGTTCAAAGTTCAAATTATCAACACTCATTTTAAAACCTATAGACCATTTGTTATTTGGTAAGTCCTGAAATGTAAAATAATAGAATTTCTCGTCTGCCATCAGTTTAGGAACTTGTGTAAACCCAATCTTAAACCATATTGGTTTTATAAATTGTGATTTATTAAATTGCTCTATAGTTAGCGGCTCTTTTAGAAGTTGCCATTTGTTATCCGTTGGATAATGAGTGATAATTAATAATTCTGGTTTTATGTTAAAATAAAAATCGGATATTTCCTGGTCATTTGAAGTGCCCCAAGTGGTGTCAACTAAAAGCCATTTATCATTTAGTTTAATAGCGTTCCAAGCGTGTCTGAAATTATCATCAGATTCTAATTCCACGTAGTGATTTCTTAAATCTCTAATATGTCCAGATATTACAACGGTTTCTATATCTACCCAATCCAAAAACCATTTGTATAAATTTGCATATCCAGCGCAGACTCCTTTTCTATTCTCATAAACAACAAATTCGTCTTGTAATTCCCAAAATCTCTCATCACTTAATTCTCCGCTTACAACTTTTGAGAATGTTTCGTCGTCATACTTAATATTTGAACCAATCCAATAGTAAAAAAACTTAGCCAATTCTTCATTGTCTTTAAGATTTTCTTCTGCATAAGTAGTCAAATCCCACATATCAAGATTTAATTCTTTCGTTTTATCTACCAACAACTTTATGGATTCCGATTGAGAAGTGACTGAATTAGCTAAAAACGCTATAAAAAATGCAAGGCAGAGATTTTGTTTCATAATTGGAGGCAACATATTTATATATGGTTTGTTACGTGATTTAAGAACTTAATTTAATAAATACAAACTGAATAGAAAATCTGTAAGTATTATTAAGAACAGGCAAAAGCTAGCAATACAATTGAAATTTTATTTGTTTATAGCTTCAGTTCTCTGTTGTGAGTCTGTAGTATCTATTTTTTCATACCAACTGTTAGAATTCCAAGATTCAATCCAATTGTCAGATTCATTGATATTATAATGTTTTGGTTTTTCTCCGTAAAGTTCTTTCAGTTTTTTAGGGATTAGCGCATAGTCAAAACTCCAAAGTTTATTACTATCAGTTGTTCTTATTCCGTCAAAATCTTCGCCATCTTGAACCTCATCTGTAAAATAAATTCCAGTTTGGTTGAATTCCATTGCCATTTCTTTTGTTAGTTTTTTTATAAACTCAAAAGTAAATTCTTCATAATTTCCGTTTTTTAAGTTTCGAATCGTTCCTGTTTCAATCAATAATTCGTAAGAAATCCAATTATTTTTAAAAGTTTTATCAATTGCAGGTGTCCAAGCTAATAAATGAGGTCGTACTTTAATTTCCGAAAAATCAGTTTTGTGAAATCCAAAGTAAGTACTCGGAAAATAAACAAAACCGTTATCTTCTTCTTTCCATTCTAGTGATTCAAATTTTTTTTCAATGTCAGGATTCCATACTTTAATTCGCTCCAAGAACTTGGTAAATTTTTGAATTGAAGGCTTTATCTCATCGCCATTTAATTTTTCGTAGGTCTGTATTCTGTTCAACTCTGGCATTTCGTTTTTTAGGCTTGATTCGCAATTAATTTTATAAAGTATTTATTATTTCTTTTCCATACATTTTTTCTCTATTATCAATAGCTACAACTTTTGGTCTTTCTCCAATGTTCCAGATTAATTCAAACGTTTCTAGGCAGTCAAATTCCACATTTTGAGAGCTAAAGTGTTTTTTGATATTGTCATGCCAAAACTTAATTGATTTAGTTATTCTCTTTGAGAGCAAAATTTTTGGTTGGAATTCTTTTGTTTTCCAATCAATTTTTATGTCATGATTCTTTCTGCTTATTTTATTCAGTTTATAAATCACATAATCAGAATCCACATAGTTTTCATAGCTCAAAAAGCTATGACCAAAATTGTGAATTGCAGATGGAATATTCTTGTACTTCATTATTCAATTAAGTCTTTTAATATTTTTTGATTTATAAATTTCTTCTTATTTCTTTAATCATTTTCTACGGCTGGATGATATAAACTTATTTCAATTCCAAAATGTAGGTCACCGGACAGTTTTAGTAATTCTGGTTGCAAAAATTCAGTTTGACACCAAAAATCTGCCATTTGGTTTTCAATTCCGAAACTAATTGTTGGAACTTCGGTTATTTTTAGTCCGAAACTGTAAATACTTTTAAGTTTCTTAAAATTTTTATTTAGAAATTTGATTGTATCTCTTCTCTGGGCTTCAAAATCATTAAAATCTGCGTTGCTCAATTCAAATCGACAGCCATTTTTTTCATAAACAAGTTGCTTGCCTTCCTTTTTGAAAGGACGTTTTTCTCCTTTAAAATGCTTTTCGTATGGCTGCATTTTTGTAATTTCTAAAAATCCGTCCACATCAAATTTTTTGCCCTCGATTATTAATATACAGCTCAAATTTCGTTTTTATATTTTTTTAATTATAATAATCACATTCGATTTGTTTACTTTCGGTTAAATTACTCTCAAATGTTGTTTAATTTATCTATAAATCTAACCCAAAAAAACGAAACACAAAATATCGAAAACACAAAACCCAACGCAAAGCATTGGGTTTTAAGTTCTATAAAATAGTTTGGTTTAAGATTCTACCAAAACCCATTCGCCTTTTTGTATTAGCGGAATGGCTTGTTTGTATTTTACTTCTTTGGCTTCGCCACTCATAACGTGTTTAATTGTTACACGGTCGTTACGGCCAATTTTTGGTTGGTCTCGTACAATGGTTTCTACCACTTGTTGCTGACGAGAAGCACCTTCACCAATAGAGCGACTTTGTGCTGCACGCTCATCTAAGTTTTGGATTTCGTCTTTTTGCTCTTGTGTTTTTTCTTGTCGTCGAGCTTTTGCTTCTTGAATGGTGTTTGCTGTTTCCTGAGGAATTTCGCCTTTAAACAAGAATGAAATTACATCTTTATTCACTTGGTCTATCATGACCTTAAACAATTCAAAAGCTTCAAACTTATAAATTAATAAAGGGTCTTTTTGCTCATGTACCGCTAACTGTACAGACTGCTTTAACTCATCCATTTTACGCAAATGGGTTTTCCAAGCATCATCTACAATGGCAAGTGTAATGTTCTTTTCAAAATCATTAATCAGCTGCGTACCTTTGGTTTCGTAAGCTTTTTCTAAGTCTGTTACAACTTGCAATGTTTTTGTACCGTCTGTAAATGGTACGACGATACGCTTAAACTTATCGCGCTGCGTATTGTATACGTTCTCGATTACAGGATATGCTAAATCTGCAGCGCGCTGCATCTTTTCACGGTAGTGCTTAAATGCTTCTTTATAAACAATACCTGCAATTTTCTGAGCGTCCATTTTTGCAAATTCAGCTTCAGAAATTGGCGATGGCATTGAGAAATAACGAATCAGTTCAAATTCAAAATTCTTATAATCGTTAGCGTCTTTATTAGTTTCGGTAATAATTTCAGACGTATCAAAAATCATGTTTGCCAAATCCACTCGTAAACGTTCTCCATGTAAGGCATGACGACGACGTTTGTAAACTACTTCACGCTGCGCATTCATCACATCATCATATTCTAATAGACGCTTACGAACTCCAAATTGGTTTTCTTCTACTTTTTTCTGTGCACGTTCAATAGACTTTGAAATCATAGAATGCTGAATCACTTCGCCTTCTTTTAAGCCCATTTTATCCATCATTTTGGCAATACGTTCACTACCAAAAAGACGCATTAAATTATCTTCGAGAGACACATAAAATTGAGAACTTCCTGGGTCACCTTGACGACCAGCACGACCTCGTAACTGTCTATCGACACGACGACTATCGTGACGCTCTGTACCAACGATAGCCAAACCACCAGCTGCTTTTACTTCTTCTGACAATTTAATATCCGTACCACGACCGGCCATGTTTGTGGCGATGGTCACTTGACCAGCATTACCAGCTTCGGCAACAATATCTGCCTCACGTTTATGCTGCTTGGCGTTAAGTACGTTATGCGGAATTTTACGCTGCGCTAAAATCTTTCCTAATAATTCCGAAATATCTACCGAAGTTGTACCTATTAAAACAGGTCTTCCTTGTTGTGACAATTTCGTTACTTCGTCTACAACGGCATTGTATTTTTCGCGCTTGGTTTTGTAAACTAAATCTTCGCGGTCATCACGCGCAATTGGCTTATTGGTAGGTATTTCTACAACATCTAATTTGTAGATTTCCCAAAGTTCACCGGCTTCCGTTACCGCAGTACCTGTCATACCAGATAGTTTGCGATACATACGGAAATAATTTTGAAGTGTTACCGTTGCAAATGTTTGCGTAGCGTCTTCAATCTTTACATTTTCTTTAGCTTCAATCGCTTGGTGTAATCCGTCTGAGTAGCGACGGCCATCCATAATACGACCTGTTTGCTCATCGACAATCATTACTTTGTTGTCCATGACCACATATTGCGTATCTTTTTCGAATAAGGCGTAGGCTTTTAAAAGCTGATTTAAGGTATGGATACGCTCTGACTTTACAGAGAAATCACGGAATAATTCTTCTTTTTCGGCAGCTTCTTCTTCGGTTGAAAGACCTTTCGCTTCAATCTTTGCGATTTCGGTTCCCATTTCTGGCATTACGAAGAAGTTTGGGTCGTCTGCACCAGAAAGATACTCTACACCTTTATCAGATAATTCAACCTGATTATTTTTTTCGTCAATAACATAATAGAGTTCTGCATCTACTTTTGGCATCTCTCTATTATTGTCTTGCATATAGAAATTCTCAGTCTTTTGAAGAAGTTGTTTAATACCTTCCTCAGATAAAAACTTAATTAACGCTTTATTTTTTGGAATACCTCTGTAAACTCTCAACAACTGAAAACCACCTTCTTTAGTATCTCCTTCTGCAATTAATTTTTTTGCTTCAGCAAGAACACCAACCAAGTATTTGCGTTGCGTTTCTACCAAGCTACTTACTTTAGGTTTTAGTTCGTTAAACTCGTGTTCATCACCTTTAGGAATTGGTCCAGAAATAATCAACGGCGTACGCGCATCATCAATTAATACCGAATCGACCTCATCGACAATAGCATAATGGTGTGGACGTTGTACCAAATCATCTGGCGAGTGCGACATATTATCGCGCAAGTAATCAAATCCAAATTCGTTATTGGTTCCGTAAGTAATATCAGCATTATAGGCTTTGCGACGCGCGTCGGAATTTGGTCTGTGGTAATCGATACAATCCACACTCAAACCATGAAACTGAAATATTGGCGCCATCCAAGCGCTATCTCGTTTTGCCAAGTAATCGTTTACCGTTACCAAGTGAACGCCACGACCAGCAAGTGCATTTAAATACACAGGCAATGTTGCTACAAGCGTTTTACCTTCACCAGTTTGCATCTCTGCAATTTTTCCTTGGTGCATCGCTATACCACCAATCAACTGTACATCGTAGTGTACCATATCCCATGTAATGGCTTTACCGGCTGCATCCCATGAGTTTGCCCAATAGGCTTTATCACCTTCAAGCGTTACGTAATCGTTATCACCTGATATTTCTCTATCATAGGCGTTTGCAGTAACTTCGATTTGTGTGTTATTAACAAAACGCTTCGCTGTTTCTTTAACTACGGCAAATGCTTCGGGAAGAATATCGTTTAAAACGGCTTCCGAAATATCGTAGATTTCATCTTTAATTTTATCAATTTCTTGATAGATGTCTTCGCGTTCGTCAATATCTTCAGTCGCTTCTGCTTTTGCATTAAGCTCATCGATACGTGCGTTTAGTGGCTGACGCGCCAATTCTATTTGCGCTTTAAAATCGGTTGTTTTTGCTCTAAGTTCGTCATGAGACAAAGCCTCGAGAGATTTCTCAAAGGTTTTTATCTTATCTACGATTGGCATTATGGACTTAACGTCTTGTTTGGATTTGTCTCCAACAAATACTTTAAGTACAGAATCTAATAATCCCATGTGATTGTATGTTTTGTTTCAAAACCCACTAAAACGTGAGTATTGCGTTAATTTTATTTCATATTGAAAGGTTCTCAAATATACACTTTGTACAAAGTATATTGAAACCTTTAGAAACAAAAAAAGTCTCATTGTCGTGATAACGAAAGAGACTTTTTTATTACTATGTAATGTTATTAATATTCGTCCTCATTCCAGAGGTAATCTTCGTCTGTTGGATAATCTGGCCAAATTTCTTCAATAGAATCGTAAGAATCACCTTCATCTTCTATTGCTTGTAAATTTTCTACAACTTCTAAAGGTGCTCCTGTTCTAATCGCGTAATCGATTAACTCATCTTTAGTTGCTGGCCAAGGTGCATCACTTAAATACGATGCTAATTCTAATGTCCAATACATTTATTTTGGTGTTTAATTTTTTGCAAAAATAAATTTTTAGTTGAAAAAGTCAAGAAAAAATTAAATTATTTGAATTTAATTTATAAATGTGTACTTCATTATTTAAAGAACGTATAACCTAATCATCTTCGGAATGGTATTTTGCATTGCCCAATCCTGTTCTGAATTTATTATTCTTCCTTTTTCGGAATCCATTTAATTTCTTCAGCTTGTAAGTCATGAGACAACTTCCGTGCCAATACAAAAAGGTAGTCAGATAGTCTGTTGATGTACATTAATGTTTCTGGTTGAAACGGTTCTAAATCATTGAGATGACTCGCCAAACGTTCCGCTCGACGACATACGGTTCGCGCAATGTGACAGAATGACACCGTTTGATGACCGCCAGGCAATACAAAATGCGTCATTGGTGGAAGAGCAGCATTCATGCTATCCATATTATCTTCCAAAAGCTTAATATCTGCATCAGAAATTTTAGGAATATTCAGTCGGTCTTTGCCATTTTTCAATGTCGCTTTTTCGGGATCAGTTGCCAAAATTGCACCAACTGTAAACAATCTGTCTTGGATTTCCATCAAAACATTTTTATGCATTTGGTCAATGGCTTGGTCTCTTATTAGTCCAATGTGCGAATTGAGCTCGTCAATAGTACCATAACTTTCAATACGGATATGGTGTTTGGGAACTCGTGTACCACCAAATAGGGCAGTAGTGCCTTTATCTCCTGTTTTTGTGTAGATTTTCATACTCTAGGTTCGGAATTCTAAATTTTAAACTCAAAAATAGGTCTTATAAGTTGAAATTGAAAAGTGATGGTGTTATAAGAATGCTAATTTCTAAATCTCCTTCGACCAAATTTACTGCGACTTATTTCAGATTTACGTTCTGTATTTTTAGCCATAGCTTTAACGCACATGTAAATTCCGACTAAAATTAAAATGGTTAGCATTAAATTGAAATATTATTTCCGATTTGATTTATATAAAAATAGATAATTATTTGGAGAGACCTTTCCGTTAGTTTTCGTTTTTTATATGAAATCATCCACCTTTCCTAAGAGGAAAGAAATTCATTTCAATAATATATGAGCAAAACGAAGTAATCTTTGGAAAACTATAAGCTCATTATTTTCCCTTCGGGAAATGTCAACTAATTTGTGAAGCTAATAGAAATTCAAAGTTTTTTTTTAATTCATCTTATCACTCTCAATAATTCCATCACGAAGGCGAATTACGCGTTTGGCGTGCGCAGCGATATCCTCTTCGTGCGTTACCATGATTACAGTGTTTCCTTTTGCATGAATTTCATCAAAAAGCGCCATGATTTCTGTACCAGTTTTAGAATCTAGGTTACCTGTTGGCTCATCTGCCAAAATGATAGAAGGCTTGTTGACCAAGGCACGACCCACAGCAACACGCTGGCGTTGACCACCAGAAAGCTGATTGGGTTTATGGTCCATTCGGTCAGCTAAACCAACATCGGTTAAAACTTCAGTTGCTCTTTCTTCGCGCACTTTTTTTGATTTTCCTGCGTATATCATTGGCAATGCAACGTTGTCTAAAGCCGTAGTTCTCGGCAAGAGGTTAAACGTTTGAAAAACGAATCCTATTTCTGTGTTTCGAATGTCTGCCAATTCATCATCCGTCATTTGGCTAACGTCTTTTCCGTTTAGTAAATACGAACCTGCGGTTGGTGTGTCTAAACATCCCAAAAGATTCATAAGTGTCGATTTTCCTGAACCAGAAGGTCCCATTATGGCTACATATTCGCCACGTTTAATATCTAAATCGATACCTTTTAAAACATGTACGGTTTCTTGTCCGAGTTTAAAATCTCTTATAATGTTACGGATTTCGATGACGTTGTCACTCATAGTTTGGTTGGTCTTTTTGTCTGAATCTCTCGCAAGATAAAACGTTTGTAAAAGCAATTATCTCAATATGACGTTAAAATTAATAAGTTGTTACAGTCTTATTCTAAAATGTTGTTTGGGTTGCTCTTTTCTGAAAAACACAAAACCCAAATTAAAGATGTCGATACTTACAGTAACACGACTATCAGCAATAATATTCCTCCAAGCTTCAGTCATATCCTTAGACCAATACATATCATCAAAAATAAAAACAGTATCGTTATGTGCTTTTGAAATTAGTAAATTAAAATACTCTATGGTCGCTGATTTGTCGTGATGACCATCAAAGAAAATACAATCGAACCTGTCTTTTTTTAAATTAGAAATAGCAGTTTTAAAATCTGAATTTATTGCGTTTATGTTTGAAAGTTTGAAGGCTTCAAACTGCTGCTTAGTAAAGTTGAAGGTTTCAGCGCAACCTTCAATTGTTGTGATTTTATTTTCTAGATGGCCTAAAACTAACGCTTGCGTACCTACGCCGAGGGAAGTTCCTAGTTCTAATGTGTTTTTTAATTTGAAATATTTTGAAATTCTATAAAGTAATTTTGAATCTTTTAATGAGCTACTCGAATTCTTTACCATTTTAGACACTTTGCGTTTTGTTGGGTTCATTTTTTTTGAACCTGCGCCAAGGTCAGTAACGTGTATTGTTTGTTTTGATTGAAGCAATTGGTTTCTGTATGCTTTTAATTTTTCATAATCTTTGTAATACGATTTATCGTATAGGCATTTTGTTACGAAGTTATATACAAAAGGAGAATGTACTCCGTGTTGGTTAGTGGAGTTTAGGAGGAATTTTATGTAGGATAATATTTGGTACAATATTTTTGTTTTTTGTTCATTTTGTCTTGAAACAAAACGAACCAAAAGTTCAAAACGATTTGAGGAAATTACTCACATTCTAATTATTTCAAATTTTTGAGTTCGTGAATACATTTGCTAACGCAACATTCATTCTCGAAGCTACATGCTTAAAGCTTCGCTTTGCACTTCCGCTTCTTCATTCATTATTTCTGCAAATCGTTGCTTACGACTTTGTCGAATAAGGGACATTAATTTTTAATTACTTATTGCTTTATTCTAATTCTTTTCATCTTTGCTAACTGCTAACTGCTAACTGCTAACTGCTAACTGCTAACTGCTAACTGCTAACTGCTAACTGCTAACTGCTAACTGCTAACTGCTAACTGCTAATTTTCAAATTTTTCCGCCAACTCAAACCAACGCATTTCTTTTTCTTCAATGGTATCAATAATTTTTTGAAGTTCTTCCGAGAGCTTGGTGATTTCATCTTGGGTTAAATCTGGATTTAAAAACTTCTTTTCAAATTCTTTTTTATCAAGTTCTAAAGAACGGATTTTTGATTCTAAGTTTTTATATTCTTTTTGTTCGTTGTATGATAATTTATTGGCTTCATTCTTTTTTACAGTTTCTGTATTTTCTGGCTTTTCTGTTTTTTCTTCTTGCTTGGGTTGACTGCTTTCGTAAGCTCTGTAATCTGTGTAATTTCCAGGGAAATCATCGACAATACCTTCGCCTTGAAACACAAATAAGTGGTCTACAATTTTATCCATAAAGTAGCGGTCATGAGAGACAACAAGCAAACAACCTGGAAAATCCAATAAAAAGCTTTCTAAAACATTAAGCGTTACAATATCTAAATCGTTTGTTGGCTCATCGAGAATTAAAACATTAGGATTCTGAATTAAAACTGTACACAAATACAAACGTTTTTGCTCGCCACCACTTAATTTTTCGACAAAATCATATTGTTTTTTACGGTCGAATAAAAAACGCTCTAATAATTGTTGAGCACTAATTTGACGGCCTTTTGCTAAAGGAATGTAGTCTCCATAATCTCTAACCACATCAATCACTTTTTGATTGGGTTTTGCTTTTATTCCGCCTTGGGTGTAATATCCAAATTTTACCGTTTCGCCAATGACTATTTTTCCTCCATCTGGCGGAATGGTTTGCGTTAACATATTTAGGAATGTTGATTTTCCTGTACCATTCTTACCAATAATACCAATTCTCTCTCCTTTTTTAAAGGTGTAATCAAAGCCGTCTAAAATTATTTTGTTTTTAAAGGCTTTTGACACGTTGTGGAACTCTACAATCTTGCTACCTAAGCGTTCCATATTGATTTCTAACTGAATGACATGGTCTTTTCGGCGTTGGTGTGCTTTAGATTTTATTTCAAAAAAGTCGTCAATACGACTTTTTGATTTTGTGGTACGTGCTTTTGGTTGGCGACGCATCCAATCGAGCTCTTTTTTAAAGAGTTGTTTGGCTTTGCCAACTTCGGTTTGTTCGTTAGCAATACGTTCTTCTTTCTTTTCTAGGTAGTAAGAGTAATTGCCTTTATAGGTGTGCATTTTGCCGTGGTCTAGCTCAATAATTTCATTACAAACACGTTCTAAAAAATAGCGGTCGTGCGTTACCATAAAAAGCGTTTGTTGCGTTTTGGCAAAGTAATCTTCGAGCCACTCAATCATTTCTAAATCGAGATGGTTGGTTGGCTCATCTAAAATTAAAATATCAGGTTTGCTGATTAAAGCTTGCGCTAATGCTAAACGTTTTTTTTGCCCACCGGAAAGCGCACTAATTTTTACTGTTAAATCGTCGAGTTTTAATTGTGATAGTATCTGTTGAAATTGTGTTTCGAATTCCCAAGCGTTGTGACGTTCCATCGCTTCAAAAGCTAATTGGTATGCTTCGGTATCTTCAGGATTTTTTAAAGTTTTTTCGTAAGTCTCTATAACTTTTAAAATTGGCAGGTCGCTTGCAAAAATAGTTTCTTCAATCGTTAGTTTTGGGTCTAAGTTTGGCTCTTGGTCTAAAAACGCCAGCCTTAGCCCTTTACGTACAACGACTTGACCAGAATCTGGCGCATCTTTTCCAGATAGTATGTTTAAAATAGAGGTTTTTCCACTTCCATTTTTTGCAACAAAAGCAATTTTTTGGTCTTTGTGTATGCTAAAGGAAATGTCACTAAAGAGTTCTAGTTCTCCGTATGATTTTGATATGCTTTCGACGTTGAGGTAATTCATGCTGCAAAGATGGTAATTTATTGGAGAAATTTAATTTGAAAGTTTTAGAAGTATATTGTTTTTTTTATTTCGAACGAAAGTAGAGAACTAATTGAAGCTTTGAGTAAATAAGACTTCTCGACTTCCGCTCGAAGTTGAACTTGTATATTTAAAAATCCCAACTTCAGAGACCAATAATTTTGATATTGCTAGCGTTAGATTATATTTGTCAGTAAACCTGATTTTATATGATGCGTTATTTGTTGGCTCTATTTTGTTTAAGCCTATTATTATGCACGTCTTGTGTGCCTCAAAAAGATTTAATATATCTTCAAGACAAGGGCAATATAAATGACACCATACCTAGTGTTATTGAGCAGCAAAAGCCTTACCGCGTTCAGATTAATGATATTCTTAATATTAGGATTAAGGTTTTAGACCAAGAAAATGCTACGATTTTCAACCCTACAGGCGAAGGTTTATTAGATGCAAGTTCTCAAGAGCGCGCTTATTTTGACGGATTTACTGTTGATTTAAGAGGTAATATTCGCATACCACAGTTGGGTGAATTTCAAGTGTTGAATATGACTACAAAAGATATTGAAGCGTTAGTTTCTAAACGTCTTTTGGAAAAAGAATTTAATGAGTTTGCACAAATATTTGTAACTGTAAAACTGGCAGGTTTACGTTACACGACTTTAGGTGAAATTAACAACACAGGCTCGCAAGTTATATTTCAAGAGCGTGCTACAATATTAGAAGCTATTGCCAATGCAGGTGATATTCCTATTGAGGGTAACCGAAAGGAAGTGCGCATTTTAAGACAGTATCCGCACGGACAAGAAATACACCGCGTTGATTTAACTGATGTTAACGTGTTAAAATCTCCATATTATTATATACAGCCTAATGACGTTATTATTGTTGACCCATTGGTGCAAAAATCATTAGGAACAGGGACTAATGGTTTGCAAACCTTTACGGCAATTTTAGGTGTTGTCACTGTAGTTACCAGTACTATATTATTGATAGATAGACTCTAGTTTATGGCTAATTTAGACCACGATATTGAATTTGATGATAGCAGCGGAAGAATCACTTTCGACTTTAGAGGCTTCTTATTTAAAATACTACATAATTGGATATTAATCGCGGTGTCCATTGCCATAGGATTAGGTGTTGCGTATTACATCAACGTACGTAAACAAAATATTTACCGCTTAAATGCTTTGGTCTCAGTAGAAACAGAACAAAACCCATTTTTTACGGCAAATACGAGTATCTCATTTAATTGGGGCGGTGTTTCAGGTAAGATTGGTAAAGTTATGACCACTTTAGCCACAAGAAGTCATAATGAATTGGTCATAGATTCGCTAGAATTTTACACTGAATATCTCAAGCAAGGCAAGTATCACTTGATAGACATTTATAAAGCATCACCTTTTGAAGTTGAGATTGATAAAAATGAATATCAACTTTTAGGTGCGCCTTTAGAATTGAAGCACCTTAGCGATACGCAATTTAAAATCATCTATGATTTTGAAGACCGTCAATCAGTTACTGCACAGCGGTACGCAGACCGAAGTACGACAAATGTGTCGGTGACACCTGGTTTATTTGAAGGTACTTTTAATTACGGAGCACCTGTTGAGTTGCCTTTTTTTAGTGGCGTGGTTAAAAAGCGAAATGGAAGAAATCCAGATACAGAAAATCAGTATTTTATTTATTTTTTAAATTTTGATGCACTAGTTTCTCGATTTCAAAACAGTGTAAATGTTTCTTTTTTTAAAGGAAGTTCTACAGTTTTATCTCTGTCGCAATCAGGAAATAATAAAGCTAAGGTAGTTGACTATTTAAACACAACCGCAGAAATTTTAAGAGAAACAGAGTTACGTACCAAAAATTTATACGCTACAAATACCATCAAGTTTATAGACAGCACTTTGGGGAATGTTAATGATAAACTCCAAGACGTCAATAAAGAGATGGACGATTTTCGCTCATCCAATAAGGTTTTTAATGTGAGCGACGATATTTCAGCTACTTCTGAGCAATTAAAAATTTACGAAAATGAGCGTCAAGTCGAGCGTACTAAAATAAACTACTTAAATAGCTTAGAAAAATATCTTCAAAATAAAAATGATTATACCAATATTGCGGCACCAACATCAGTAGGTATTCAAGAATCAGGTTTGTTAAATAGTATTGGTAAGCTTACAACTTTGGCAATTCAGCGTGAGAACCAAGCCCAAACGGCAAGAGAAGGCTCTATTTTATTACGGCGATTGGATGCACAAATAGATTCTGAAAAAAATGTTGCTTTTGAGCTTATAAATGCGGCACGTCGCGGAGTTAATTTACAATTAGGTTCTTTAAACACCTCTATTGCAAAATTAGAAAGTGAGTTAAAAACACTTCCAAAAGAACAACAAGAATTTTTAAAAATTCAACGAAAACTAGATATCAGTCAAGAAGCTTATAATATTTATCAAGCTAAAAAGTCTGAAGCCGAAATTGTTAAAGCTGCAAACGTGTCTGACATAGTAATGATTGACCCTGCAAAAGATATTAACAACGGACCAATAGGGCCAAAAAAATCATTAAATTATATGATGGGGTTGGTTGTTGGTGGCATAATACCTGTGTTAATTATTTTTTTACTATTTATTTTAGATCGGAATATCCATACTTCCGAAGATGTAGAGCGTTTATCTAAACTACCAGTCATTGGTTTGGTGGGTAAATACGAGTATAAAAATAATTTGGTTGCTTTTGAGAAACCAAAATCTGCGGTTGCAGAATCGTTTAGAGCCATACGTAGTAGTTTACAATTTATTTATAAAAACCAGAAAGACTCTGATGGGTCAAAAACACTTATGTTTACCTCGTCTATTAGTGGCGAAGGAAAAACTTTTTGTTCCATAAATACCGCCACAGTTTATGCGCTGTCAGGTAAAAAAACCGTTTTGGTAGGTTTGGATTTGCGTAAGCCGAAAATCTTTGATGATTTTGAGGTCAAAAATGATAAAGGCGCTGTCAATTATTTAATTAATGATAGTGATTTAGATGGTATTACCCACCAAACACATATCCCAAATTTAGATATTATATTGTCTGGTCCAATTCCACCAAATCCCTCAGAGTTACTAATGAGTGAGCGTATGCACACGCTCATCGCTGATTTAAAGTCTAAGTACGATATGATTGTTTTAGACACACCACCATTAGGTTTGGTGACTGATGCCTTAGAATTATCCCAATTTGCAGATGCTACTATATATATGGTACGCCTTAACTACACTAAAAAGGGAATGTTGTCTATGGTGAATGCCAAACATAAAAAAGGCGAACTTAAAAACGTTAATTTACTTCTTAATTTTTATAGGCATAAAAAAGGAGCAGGCTATGGTTATGGCTATGGCTACGGTTATGGATATGGTTACGGTGCGTATGGCGATTCGTATCTAGAGAACGATAAAACAGGATTTGTAAAACGCATCAAGAGTTTTTTTAAGCGTAAATAGAGATTACCTGTTGATTTGTTACGGATAAGTTCTTTTGTGTAGAGTGTATGTATTTGTTATAATTCCTATATTAGCCCAACCCTAAATAACTACTGGCTTGAAATCCAAAACAGACGATACTTGGTTGTACACAATTTCTGCAAAGCGGAAGCTAATAGATTTCAATTTTAAAGAAATTTGGCAGTACAGAGACTTGTTATTTTTGTTTGTAAAACGTGATGTGGTTACCGTTTATAAACAAACTGTTTTAGGACCGTTATGGTATTTGATTCAGCCATTATTTACAGCCTTAACGTTTACCTTAATATTTAACAAAGTTGCTAATATAGAAACAGGCACTGTACCACCGTTTCTATTTAATTTGGCAGGTATCTCGGTATGGAATTATTTTAAAAATTGCTTAAACGCCACATCATCTACATTTAATGCTAATGCAGGAATTTATAGTAAAGTGTATTTTCCGCGTGTAATTTCACCTTTATCTGTGGTTATTTCAAACTTAATTAAACTGGTTATTCAGCTTTTTATTTTTATAGGCTTTTATGTGTATTATTACGCAAAAGGTGCTGATATCTCCTTAAACAAAACAGCCCTATTATTTCCTGTACTTATTGTATTTATGGCTTTATTGAGTTTGGGTTTAGGTATGATAATATCTTCTATGGTTACCAAATACCGTGATGTAAAATATTTGCTCAATTTTGGTATACAGCTTTTGATGTATATTTCGGCAGTGATGTATCCGTTGGAATTGATGCGCGAAAAACTTCCACAATTTGCTTGGTTGGTAGAGTATAACCCTATTGCATATTTTGTTGAAGCGGCACGTTACATGTTGTTGTCAACAGGGAGTATTTCTACTCAAGGTTTATTGTTTTCCGGTATTTCAACCATTTTTATTTTACTTTTAGGTTTAGTGATTTTTAATAGAACTGAAAAAAATTTTATAGATACTGTTTAGGAAGTTATGTCAGCACCCAAAACCATACTAAAAGTCGAAAATCTAAGCAAACAGTACCGTTTGGGATTGGTTGGTACAGGTACGATACAAGACGACTTGAAACGTTTTTGGTACAAAATAAGAGGTAAAGAAGACCCATTTTTAAAAGTGGGTGACGTTAATGACCGAAGCCAAAAAGCCGATAGCAACTACGTTTGGGCAATAAAAGATATAAATTTTGAAGTCAAACAAGGTGAAGTCCTTGGCATCATAGGAAAAAACGGGGCAGGAAAATCTACATTATTAAAAATTCTATCGCGTGTTACCGGACCAACTACAGGTGAAATTAAAACCAAAGGCAGAATTGCTTCATTACTAGAAGTCGGTACAGGATTTCATAAAGAACTCACAGGTCGCGAAAATATTTATCTTAATGGTGCTATTTTAGGAATGACCAAAGCCGAAATTTCAGAAAAGATTGGTGAAATTATTTTATTCTCAGGTTGTGAGCGTTATATTGATACACCAGTAAAACGCTATTCTTCAGGTATGACGGTGCGTTTGGCTTTTGCTGTCGCTGCTTTTTTAGAACCTGATATTTTGGTGATTGATGAGGTGTTAGCCGTGGGTGATGCCGAGTTTCAGAAAAAAGCTGTTGGCAAAATGCAAGACATTAGTCGAGGCGAAGGTCGTACAGTTTTGTTTGTGAGCCATAATATGGCAGCGGTGAAAAATCTTTGTACAAGAGCTATAGTATTAGAAAATGGAATAAGTGTATTTGAAGGTGATACTTTTAAAGCTGTAGATTTTTACCTCAAGAACACCAATAATGCGTCTAGATTTTATAAGAATGATGCATTAAAGATTAATCATAATTCTGTAGTAAGTGCAAAAGTTATAACTAGTAAAATCGGTTTTCATGAATATGGCCAAGATTTGGAAATTGAAATAATAATTAATATTGGTAAATTAATACAAAGTCCAGCATTGTCTTATCAGATTGTAAATTCTGATAATGTTCCAATTATACATGAACTCGTGATGAGTTCTGAAATTCCCTTTGGTGAGGAAATTGGTAAATATAGGCTTGTCTCTAAAATTAAGGAATTAAAGCTTTACCAAGGAGATTATCATTTAAATATTTACTACTCGGATAGTTTTACAAAAAATGTATTTTCTAGACTATTTGATGTTTGTCATTTTAGAATACTTAATAGCAATGTTAGAGAGCATTATTGGCAAAATGGAAGTGCAATTTATAAGGAGAATAAGACTAATTGGCTAATCAACCGATTAGAGAATTAAAAATTTTTTTATTAATTGGAGATGGTTTTAATGCAATATTAAGTTTACGTTTTCTAGAACAACCTTTAATTTTATGAATCAATTTTTAGATATAGAACTTAATCACTCAAACTTGGATACTTATAATGTAAGAAATTCAATACATAAGGCCATTGAACAATTTCTAATTGATTTTAAAGGAAATATGCTTGATGTAGGCTGCGGTAAAATGCCATACAGAGATTTTATTCTATCAAATTCTGAAGTAGAAGTGTATACAGGATTAGACATTGAAACGGCAATAATATATGATGATAAAATAAAGCCAGATTTTTTTTGGGATGGAAAAGAAATGCCATTTGAGGATAATAAATTTGATTGTGCAATTTGCACAGAAGTATTAGAACATTGTTTTGAGCCTGAACTATTATTAAACGAGGCTTTTAGAGTATTAAAACCTGGAGGAACATTTTTTTTTACAGTACCCTTTTTGTGGAGTTTACACGAAACACCTTTTGACGCTTACAGATACACGCCTTTTGCACTTGAACACCATTTTGGTAATACAGGTTTTAATATTAAACAGATAAATGCGTTAGGTGGTTGGCATGCGTCAATGGCGCAAATGTTAGGGTTATGGATTCGACGAAGCCCTATGTCCTTGAATAAAAGAAAATTTTTTTCTTTCCTTGGAAGACCATTAATTAAAATTCTGCTTAAAATGGACAAAAAACAAGCAGTAGTTTTTAAAGAAGGACAGATGATTACAGGTGTTTACGGAATCGTTAAAAAACCAGAGTTTTAATTCAAAAAATAGAGAATGCTCATAGGAAAAGGCTTAATGGCAAACTTATTTCAGAATTATAAAAATGATTCTAGTATAGTCGTTTTTGCGTCTGGCGTATCTAATTCTAATGAAACAAGTCCGAGTGCATTTTTTCGAGAACGAAATTTATTAGAAGATTCTATTATAAATAATCCGAATTCTTTATTAGTCTATTTTAGTACATGTAGTATCTATAATACATCAATGTTAAGTAAACCATATGTACAACATAAATTGGATATGGAAAATTTGATTAAAGATAATTTTTCAAAATATTTAATCTGCAGAATATCTAATGTTGTTGGTTTTAATGGTAATTCAAATACAATCATCAATTTCTTAATTGAGAAAATAACTAATAATCAAAATTTTGATGTTTGGAAAAATGCTCAACGAAATTTGATTGGAGCAGATGATGTAAAATATATAGTACACAAACTAATTCGAGATTTTAAAGAAAGTAAAACAGTAAATATAGCTTCTAAAACTAGTATTGATATTTTAGATATTATAAAGCAAATTGAAATATTCACTAATAAAAAAGCAAACACTAATCTTGTAGATATTGGTGAAAAAGTTAATATCGATATAAGAGACATAGAAATATATTTAGATGAAATTGAAACCAGAACTAATGGGATAGAATATTTCAAGACATTATTAAATAATTACTATTCGGTTTGAAAAGAGTTGCAATTTTAACCCCGAAATCATCTGATAAAGCAGAAACATTTATCAGAAATCATATAGATTATTTACCATTTGAAAAGGTGATAATCCATGGTGGTAATAAACCTTATTTATTGGAAGGAAAGAAAGAAGATATATTATCAAAATTTTTTTTTGTTCTAAAAAATAGGATAAGAAACATCTTTGGCTTACAAATCCACGATTACAGAGATTATAGTTTAAGAAAAATTTTAAAAAATAAAAAAATAGACTTAGTTTTTGCTGAGTACTTGGTAACTGCGGCTGAGACTCTGGATGTTATAAGATCGCTAGATATTCCTTTAGTTACAATAGCACTTGGATATGACATATCTATGTATAACATCTTAGAAAAGTATAAAGAGAAATATGTTTCACTTTTTGAGTACGCTTCTTTTATTATCGTAGTTTCTAAGCATATGAGCATTAATCTTAAATTATTCAATTGTCCAGAATTTAAAATTCATTATTCTCCAGCCAGTCCTGATAAAAGTTTTTTTGAAGTGCAACCTCATTTTCAAAATAAACAACTCATCGCAGTAGGCAGATTTGTAGAAAAAAAGGCACCATTAGTCTTAATAAATGTTTTTAATTTGGTGTGCAAATCTGAACCTGATGCTAATTTGATAATGGCAGGTGATGGCCCTTTATTGGATGGCGCAAAAGAGTTAGCTAAAGATTTAAGCTTAGAAAATAAAATATTTTTTCCTGGTCGTATTTCTCAAGAAGCCCAAAAAAAGTATTTAGAAGATAGTTATGTTTTTATACAACATTCACGATTAGCGCAAAATGGTGACTCTGAAGGTACTCCAGTTGCTATATTAGAAGCGAGTGCTGCTAGTTTACCTATCGTATCCACACATCATGCAGGTATACCAAATATTGTTTTGCATGAGCATACAGGTTTATTAAGTGAAGAGAATGATATAGAAACAATGGCAAAAAACATTATAGATATATTAAAATCAAAAGATAAAGCAATTATTTATGGAAAAAACGGTAAGGAGTTTATTCAGAATAATTTTAGTTTAGAGAAACATATTTCTGATATTACTAATATCATAAATCTAGTCTAATGTCTAAAGGTCAACTCATCTCCATAATAATACCAACTTACAACAGAGCAGATATTATAGGTGATACATTAAAGTCTATACAAGAGCAAACGAATAAAAATTGGGAATGTATTGTGGTAGATGATGGGTCAACTGACCAAACTGAAGAGCTATTAAATACGTATATTCATAAGGATGAAAGATTTATTTATGTAAAACGACCTGAGCATTTGCCTAAAGGTGCAAATGCCTGCCGTAATTATGGTTTTACAATAAGTAAAGGTCAATTTATCAATTGGTTTGACAGTGATGATATTATGCATACTAATAAGCTTGAGGCTCAGTTAAAATCTCTTAGTGAAAACCCTGATGCACCATATTGTGTGTGCCAATCTAATTGGTTTGATAAAGAAGCAAATATAGATTTAGGACTACGTTCCAGAAGCATTGACTCAAAACAACGGTTAGAAGATTATTGTTTGTATAACATTACGTGGTTAACTACAGCACCACTTTGGAGAAGAGAATTTATTGAAAGTAATAAATTAACTTTTGACGAATCATTACAGCAATCTCAAGAGTATGATTTTCATATTAAAGCATTATCCGTTTCAGATAATTATGCAGTTATTAACGAGCCATTATTAACCCTAGTTAAGCATAAAGAGGCCATTTCGACAAATATATTTACAGATTCAAAAATAGAATCTAATCTTAAAGTAAAAACTAGAGTCACAAAAAATCATTTTCTGAGCTTTAGTGATTTAGGTAAGTTGAAGTGGTTAGAAATACTAACACTGTATTATAAAACACTTTTAGTACATCAAAAAACTACTTTTGCTAAGCAGACCAAACCATTAATTTTTGAGGCTTTACAATTGGTTGAAGTTTCTAAAATTCGTAAGTATGTTTTCATGGCAAAAATCATAATGGCTTATATATCTTTTGTTCTTTTTGGTAAAGGCTATACTTTAGTAAAACCATTAACCTAAGCGTATATGCCTACTATAAACAAAATAGCAAAGCTCAAGCATTATGTAAAGCATTACTTTAAGACATTTTACCTACAGATTTTTAATAAAACAATTAAGAAACAAATTAGAGATACCAAGTCTATACCTATCATCATCAATAACTTTAATCAACTCTATTATCTTAAACAGCTTATTGAGAGTTTACAAAAAAGAGGATATACCAATATTGTTATTCTAGACAATAACTCATCCTATAAGCCTTTGTTAGACTATTATAATAGCATTGAGGAAGCGGTTAAAATTCATAGATTATCTACTAATAATGGTCATTTGTCTTTTTGGAAGCAAAGAGAACTAGTGGAAAAATATACTAAAGGCTATTATGTAGTTACTGACCCAGATATTGTTCCGTTGGCTGAATGCCCAGACGATTTTTTAAAAACCATGATCAAACTTTTAGATAAAGCTTATGACCGTACCAAAGTTGGTTTTTCTCTGAAGCTTGATGATATTCCAGATATTAATCCACAATCAGAAGCCATTAAAAAATGGGAAGCGCAATTCTGGATAGCTAAGATTCATCCACAAGCTTACAAAGCGGAGATTGATACTACTTTTGCTTTGTATAGACCGGGTTATACCTATAAAAAACAAAATTTCACAAAAGCTTGGCGTACAGATTATCCTTTGCAGGCTATTCACGGTGGTTGGTATATTGACCCTTCTAATCTTACAGAAGAGCAAATTTGTTATCAGAAAACAGCTAATGAATCTGCATCTTGGTTATTAAAAAAAAGCGGTGAACTAAAAAGTGATTTGCACCAAAAAACGTATATAGATGAAAACAGATAATAGACCTTTAGTTTCCATCTGTATCCCTACCTATAATGGCGCATCTTATATAGAAGAGTGCATCAACTCAGCCTTAGCTCAATCTTATAATAACTTTGAGTTAATAATTTCTGATGATGCTTCAAGTGATAATACATTGGCTATCGTAAATGATTATAAATCCAAAAACGATATTCCAATTCATATTTTTAATCATCAGCCTAATGGTATAGGTGCCAATTGGAATAATTGTGTAAAACATGCTAATGGAGACTATATAAAGTTTTTGTTTCAAGATGATATCTTAGAGCGAGATTGTGTTGAAAAGCAAATTGGTATGATGCTTTCAGATACAAATATTGCTATGGTTTATGCCAAGCGGCATTTTATATACGAAAAAGAAACACCACAACTATTAGAGTTTAAAAACGTATACGGAGCGCTTCATAACTATTGGTTTAATCTAAAGATTTCTGAAGGTGTAATTGATGGCAAGGAGTATTTGAGAGATAGAAATTTCTTAAACGCCCCAAAAAATAAAATCGGGGAACCAACAAGTGTACTTTTAGATAAAGCATGTTTTGATAAAGTTGGTTTTTTTAATGAGGAATTAAAGCAAGCCTTAGATTGTGAGTTTTGGAGTCGTTTAATGCCTTTTTATAAGATAGGTTTTGTTGATGCCTATTTAAGCTCATTTAGATTGCATTCTGCTCAAGCATCTGCTATTAATAAGTCCGAAAAATTAAATGAAACGGAGGTTTTATATAACATCTATTACAATACCTTGTTGCCTTATTTGCATAAAGAATGTCGACAGAAACTTCAAAAAAGATTTCATCCTTTGCTATCAAGATTAGTAAAACTAAAAGCGAAGTTTACTTAAGATGAAATCTCCTTTGGTTACCATATTACTTCCTGTTTATAATGGCGAAAAGACCGTAAAGGCTACTATTGAGAGCTTACTATCTCAAAC
Organism: Winogradskyella litorisediminis; assembly: GCF_042675765.1. Taxonomy (NCBI): domain Bacteria; kingdom Pseudomonadati; phylum Bacteroidota; class Flavobacteriia; order Flavobacteriales; family Flavobacteriaceae; genus Winogradskyella; species Winogradskyella litorisediminis. Next base: position 375,967 of record NZ_JBHTJL010000016.1, read on the forward strand.
CTTTACTGATTTTGAACTATTGTTAGGTATTGATGGCACAACTGATGCGTCTAAAAATATTGCATTAGCTTTTAATGATTCTAGGATTAAAATAATTGAACATCCTCAGAATTTAGGATTAGCTAATAACCTCAATGAAATTATTAAACATGCGTCACCAAATAGTCAATATTTTGCAATGGCAGAGCAAGATGATGTCTATGTACCAGAACGTCTTGCTTGGCAAGTTGAGGTGATAAGTAAGTATGCAGACGTAGGTTTAGTTTCTGGTATCGTAGAATATACTGGAGTTGAAAAAAATCTCATGTTTCCAGGTTTACTGTTACGAGGAGAACAGTTTCCGCAAGGTGAAGAATTGTTCAAATTTTTGTATATAAATCAGTTGAAAGTTGTTAATACTTGTATGCTATGGCGTCGTTCAGTTCATGAAAAAAATAACTTTAAATTCAGAAATACGTATGGTAATTTTAATGTAGACTGGGATTTTATTTTACGATTTTGTTTGAAATCTAAAATACATGGTATCCCTAAAAAACTAGTGACAATGAATAGGGTGATTGCTAGTAATTCAGTGACAGCTTCAGATGCTTATGGTCAGTACAAAGCCTCCAAGGCTTTATTAGTTGATATGAAAAACGAATTCAGTCAAATTATTAGTGAGAGTGATTATAAAAAAGCGTTAAAAGTCCAAAATAAAATAGAACTCGGAAGTTATTCAAAGCCTAAAATTGTTTTAATGTCAATAGTGAATTTTATAAAATATAGAGATTCTTATTTTACAGATTACTTATTCAAAAAACTAAAAGTATATTTCACAAAGAATAATAAAGATTAATAGTATAAATGCAAAGCGTTAGAAAGGTTATAAAAGCAATTTTACCATACGAATTAATTGAAATTTACAGACTCAAAAAGAGAAAAAGTAAGTTCAAGCATAAGAACATTAAGGAAACTTTTAATGCTATAGCTGATGAGAATTTTTGGTCTAGTGAAGAGAGCGTTTCTGGTCCAGGTTCAGAATTGCAACATACACAAACTTTAATAGCAGAGTTAAATTCTTTGTTTGAAGAATATAAAATTTCAACAGTTTTAGATTTACCATGTGGTGATTTTAATTGGATGCGGAAAGTTGATTTATCTAATATTAACTATCTAGGAGCAGATATTGTAGAAGATATTATCGAAGAAAATAAATTAAAATACCAGTCAGAATATATAGAGTTTGAAATGATGGATATCATTACCTCAAATCTAGGTAAGCACGATTTAGTATTGGTTAGAGATTGTTTGGTGCATTTTTCATACGTAAATATTGTTAAAACGATTAAAAATCTAAAACGAAGTGGTAGTAAGTACCTTTTAACAACTACTTTTCCAGGTATAGATAGTAATAAAGACATTGTTTCTGGAGAGTGGCGGCCACTAAATTTTGCTATTTATCCATTCTTTTTTCCTAAACCCATTGAACTCTTAAACGAGAATTATCAAGGTAAAGAAAAGTATAAAAGTAAGTCAATGGCCTTGTGGGAAATTAACGATTTAAGAATTTCTTTTAGGCTTAGACTATATTGTACATTACACAAAATATTTAATTAAATTTAATTTAATATTGAAAGTTAACCTCTTTTTCGAGCATTTTCCAGCATTCAACCAATCTTATATTTCTGATATGGTTGAATTGCTTAATGATGAATCTTCTGTAGATTTAGAAGTTAATTGTCTAAAAAAAAGTGACTACAATTCTAAGGTTAACGTAAAAGTTGCTCCAAAATATTTTTCAAAAAGATTGTATGAACGTTTCAATGGATTTTTTGCAAAATCCTACAAGGACTTATCATATTGGGAAATTAAATGGTTAAAAGAAAAGTTAGAAGTCGTGCATTTGCACCATTCGTTTTTGTTTAAATATTTCAAAGGAATTTCTGAAATAGAAGCAACTAAAAGACCAAAGCTCGTTGTAACACTTAGAGGTAGTGATACTTATCTCAGACCATGGTTCGACCAACGTTGGGTAGATTTTTACAAGCATTACTCTAAAGGTATAGATGCATTTGTGGTTATGAGTAATCATCAGAAAACCTATCTTCAAAAGTGGGGAGTTTCAGATGATAAGATTCATATTATTCCTGCGTCGATAAAAACTAAGAATTCTAAGCCTAAACATCTAAATTCAGAAAAGATTAGAATTGTTTCTTCTTTCAGAATGACATGGGAAAAAAATATTGAAGGAAATCTAAGAGTTGTGAAGTATTTAATTGAAGAAGGATACGACGTGCAATACGATATTTACGGTAGAGGAAATGATGTCAGTGAAGCCTATTTTATGGTTGATAAGTACAATTTGCACGAGGTTGTAACTATTAAAGGTAAGGTTGAAAATGATGTGTATATCAATCAACTTGGTGAATACGATTTTTACTTACAATTGAGCAAATCAGAATCATTATCAATTAGTACAATAGAAGCGCAATCTTTAGGCTTACCTGCAATTATATCTGACTCTGGAGGAATGCCAGAGACTATTTTAGATGGTGTGTCTGGTTTTGCCATTCCATTTTCAGAACCTGAATTAGCATCTAAACAGATTATTAAACTCATAAATAATAAAGAGTTATATGCTCAATTTTCTGAGGCTGGAATCAAAAATGTGAATAAAAAACTCATCAATCAAATAGAAGTTAAAGCTTACTTAGACTTATACAAAAACTTGTTTTAAATGTCTAAAGTTTCAGTAATCATACCCACTTACAATAATCCCAAACAGTTAGAACGTTCGGTAGATTCTGCATTGACGCAAACCTATAGAGATATAGAAGTTGTTGTGGTTAACGATGGCTCTACCGTAGATTATACTACTGTTAAGCATAAGTTTAAGAATACAACTTCAGTAATTTTTATAGATAAAGAAAACGAAGGTCCAGGTTTAGCAAGGCAATTGGGTTTAGATAAGTCTAGCGGAAAGTACATCAACTATCTAGATGCAGGAGATGAACTTTTACCCAATAAAATTGAACAACAAGTCAAAATTTTTGAAGCAAATCCTGATGTGATAATGACCTACGGTTTAAGCATGATTGACGGCAATTCTAATAAGTTGCATCGTTCAAAGCTCAACCGAGAAACTGTAGATGATTTACTGAAAAATGTACTTGAGGTGCGCAAATGGCATACATCTGCGCCGTTATGGAATTATGAAAAGGGATTGTATTGGTCTCGTTTATTCAATGGAGAAGACGTATTACATGATTTTACTGTTGCTATTGAAAATAGGAGAAATGTACATTTTGAAAATAAAATAATGGTCAATCTCGTTTTTGACAATCCAGATGGTGGTTTGTCAAATGCTAGCGAGCTGTCAAAAAATCATGAGCGTTTTGTGAAAGATTGTTTAGAATTAAATCTATCAATGCAATCTAAATTGAGGCAAGCAGGACTTATTAATGAAGCGAAATATGCTGAACCATTGGCAGAGCGACTATTTCATGCAGCTATGCGAGTTAATCTTACAGGTTATAAAAATGAAAGTTTAATTTTATTGAAAGTTGCAGAAAAAACGAGTAAATCCATCATAAAACGTTTTGAACTTTTAATTTTACGATTTATTATCAGTTTACCATTTAATAATCGTAGACCATTATTTCAGTTAATGTACAAAATTAGACGCAAGCTCTTAAGCTCGAGCATACACCAATATAGATATATTTAATGTCCGAAAATAAGCTCACAACAAAAGAATATTGGGAAACCTATTATAAAGCCCAACATACGGATAGAAGTCACATTGTAAAAGTGTGCTCTTTTTACAATCAGTTTTGGGATAAGCTTGTAGAAAAAAAGAATACTAACAAATCATTAATTGAGATTGGTGGATATCCAGGACGTTATTTGGCATATTTAGCGTCTGAATATGGAGTAAAAACAACTTGCTTAGATTATAACTCAAATGTTTCGCAAATTGAAGACGCTTTCAAAACAATGGGAGTTGAGGACTATAATATCATTAATGCAGACTTCACTACGCATGAACCTGAGGAATTGTATGACTATGTGGTTTCAAATGGTTTTATAGAGCATTTTGAAAATTTTGATGAGATTTTAGATTTGCATTGTAAGTACTTAAAACCTGGTGGTAAGATGCTAATTATGGTTCCTAACAAAAGATATTTAAGACAGGTTTATGGTTATTTATGTGATTATGAAAATTTAAAACTTCATAATCTTAAGTGCATGAAGCAAAGTGTTTTTAGAGATTTTGCAAACCGGAACAACCTAATTACAAATACCTTGCAATATTATGGTGGATTCCCTTTTTCTGTGCATCAAAAACTAAATCTATTTCAGAAGATTATTTACAAAGGCGTTAGGTTTATATTCAAAGGTAGAGTAAACAATTATCTAATTAAGCATCCGTCCAAGTATTTTAGTGCAACATTAATTGGTGTTTTTGAAAAACCTAAAGATTGAAAAAACGACTCAAAATAGCTATCTTTTCTGGAAACATTCCAAGTGCTTCGTTTATTGAGCGTTTGATAGCAGGTGTGTCTCAACATCATGAGGTTTTGTTGTTTGGAATGCAAAAGCAAAAAGTAGATTATAGCTCCAATTCAATTAGAATTTTCTCTACACCAAATTCAAAATTAAAAAATAGCTTTATAACATTATGGCGAGCAACAAAATTATTTTTCACCAATCCAAAAGCATTATTTCAACTTTTAGAGGAAGTTAAAAAAGAAGCGTCGAACTACTCAAAGTTTATGAAACTTTCCAAATGTATACCTATTTTATTGCACAAGCCAGATATTTTACACTTGCAGTGGGCAAAAGATTTACCAAAGTATGCATTTTTAAAGTCAACGTTTAAGATTCCGATAGTTGTAAGTTTTCGTGGTGCGCATATCAATTATACACCAATTGTAGAGCCTGATTTTGCTGAAAAATATAAAGCCACCTTTCCTTTGGTTGATGCATTTCACGGAGTCTCAAAAACTATTATAGACAAAGCCTCACAATATGGAGATATTGCAAATAGAAGTACTGTTATATATTCACCACTCCCTCAGTTTTTCTTTGAAGCTTATGAGGAATTTCAAAAAAAAGAATCAGAGATTATTCGAATAGTTTCTGTTGGTCGTAATCACTGGAAAAAAGGCTATCAATATGCTGTAGATGCCATAAAGCAACTCAAAGAAAAAGGGTATAATGTGCATTACACCTTAATTGGCCCATCTTCACCAACAGAGGCATTGTTATTTCAAATACATCAATTAAGCGTAGAAGATTCGATATCATTTGTTGGTCAACTAAATCAAGAAGATTTATTAAAGGCTTTAAAAAAACAAGATATTCTGTTATTGCCAAGCCTGGGAGAAGGCATAGCAAACGTAGTTTTAGAAGCTATGAGCATGGGTTTACCTGTAATTTCAACCAATTGTGGTGGTATGGCTGAGGTTGTAAAACATAAAGAAACAGGTTGGTTAATCCCTATGCGAAACACAGATGCTATTGCAGAGGCTGTTATTGATTTTAATTCGACTTCAGAATCAGAACTAAAAAGCATTACAAATAATGCCTACAAGTTTGTTAAAAATGAGTTTGATTTTAAAAATAACATTTCAAAATTTATATCCCTCTACAACACAGTTGTTAAAAGTTAACTGTTAACAATGTCCGTTGATTATTCCTTGCAAATAGTAGTAAAAACTATATATTAGGGCAGTTGTTTTTATATGAAAATCACTAACCCAATCATTCCGTCAAGTCCCATCGAAGTCTTCGTAGAAACTAAAGGCGAATTAGACTTTAAAGCGATTTGTGTTTTTGCAGCTATTGGATTTTTCTTAGAAGAAGATACGTATTGGACGCATAAGAAAATACTTTCTCCAGCAGCAATTCATGAGTTAGATAATCATCATAAATTACTTACTTCCGAATCGTATTTCAATTGGCACTATTCACCTAGAAATATTTCTTTTAATGAAGCTCTAGATGAATTTACGTCTCTTTTTGAAACTATAATTAAAGAGCAAACAAATGATAGACGCATTATTTTACCCTTGTCAGGAGGATTAGATAGTCGTACACAAGCTACTGCATTATGTCACATCAATGCAGATGTTTCATCCTATAGTTACGAATTCGAAAATGGCTATTCTGAAACTAAAATAGCTAGGCAAATTGCTGCCATTTGTGGTTTTAATTTTCAATCTTTTAAGATTAAAAAAGGCTATTTATGGAAAAAGCTAGATGACTTAGCTAAATTGAATGGGTGTTATTCGGATTTTACAAGCCCTAGGCAAATGGCCATAGCTGATGAATTTGCATCGATGGGAGACGTATTTTCCTTAGGGCATTGGGGAGATGTTTTGTTTGATAGCTATAATTGTGAAACGATGTCTCATGAGGCCCAAGTTGAATTTTTGAGCAATAAATTACTAAAACGTGGTGGGCTAGAATTTGCTTCAAGATTATGGCAAACTTGGGGATTAGAAGGTGACTTTAAATCCTACTTTTTCAATCGAATATCTTCAGCCTTAAATACCATTAAAATTGAAGATACAAATGTAAGATTACGTGCTTTTAAATCTAAATATTGGGCGCCCAGATGGACGTCTGTAAATCTTTCAATTTTTGAAAAGTATAAACCAATAACTTTGCCCTATTACGATAACCGAATGTGCGAGTTTATATGTACAGTTCCTGAAGATTATTTGAAAGACAGACAACTCCAAATCGCTTACATAAAACAGCGAAATCCAAAATTGGCGAAGTTGACTTGGCAAGATAAGCGGCCATATAATTTATATGATTTCAACAAGCCAACAGCAATTAAAATATTTAGCTATAAAGTTTTAAATAAACTGAAACGTGAAGCGAAACAAATTTCTGGTAATCCGTATATTCAACGTAATTGGGAGCTTCAATTTTTGGGTGAAGACAACAGAAAACAATTAGAAAATGTACTAAATGAATCTAAGTTATCAGACTTGATTCCAGAAGGAATCATTTCAACTTATATTGATAAATTTTATAATAAAAACGCATTACAAAATGCACATGCCATTAACATGTTATTGGTTTTAGCAAAGTTTAATCAAACACAGAACAATGGCTAAGCGCATTAAACTACTATACACCATTCCTAATTTTGATACGGCTGGCAGCGGTAAAGTAGTATATGATTTGGTGAAGCATATAGACAAAACAAAATTTGAACCTCATATTTGTTGTATGCATACGCGAGGGGACTATTTTAAAACTATTGAAAATTTAGGCGTGCCTATCCATATATTTCCTTTTGCAGTGAATTATAGGCCTTTTTATAGTTTATCATTTCGAATTTGGAAAATCAGACAGTTTTTTAAAAAATACCAATTCGATATTATCCATTCCTGGCATTGGAGTTCGGACTTTACGGAGCCTTTAGCGGCTAAATTGGCAGGAATTCCTTTTGTATATACTAAAAAAGCAATGGGTTGGGGAAACAAAGCTTGGCGTTGGAGAAGCCAGTTAAGCAAAGCCATTGTTACCATTAATAAAGATATGGAAACACAGTTTTTTTCTGAGATGAAAGAAAAAGTGAATCCTATTCCTATAGGTCTTAAAGTCAGTGATTTTGGTATTTTAGAAAAGACTTATAAAGCTCAAGATGAATACAAAGTAAAACCCAATGATTTTGTAGTTGTAAGCATCGCTAATTTGGTAGCCGTAAAAGGGATAGAAATTTTACTAGAAGCCGCAAAACAAATCAATATCTCTAAACTAAAGATTTTTATAGTAGGAGATGATACTTCAGATTATGCGGTAAACCTCAGAAAAGAATACGAATCAAATCAAGTTATATTTACAGGGAAAAGGCAAAATATAAAATCGTATTTGGCATTGGCGGATGTGTTTGTAATACCAACTAAAGATGAAGGACGTAAGGAAGGACAACCTATTGCGCCTATAGAGGCTATGTTATCTGGACGTGTGGTTCTTGGGTCTAAAATTTCAGGAATAAAAGATATTTTACAACCATTTCAAGATTGTTTGTTTCAACCAAATTCTGTTGAAGATTTAAAACGTAATTTAGAAATGGTGATGCAAATGGATGTAAATCAAAGAGCAGAACTTGCAAAGGAGATGTTTAAATTTGCTTCTAATCATTATACGATTGAAAAGAGTACAGCATTGCACGAAACCTTATATTTAAATCTATATAGAAACTAAATGAAAATAGGCATCGTACTTTCTAAACCACCGTCTTATTCTGAGACCTTTTTTAATTCAAAAATTAACGGATTAATAGAATACGGGTACGATGTTGCTTTATACGTTAGAGAACATACCGAGGATTATGCGACCTGTAAAGTTTATAATGCGCCGAGAGTCTTTAAGAACCCCATATTACAAGCATTCCGAACAGGATTTGTAGTATTGAGTTTGGTATTTTATCTAAAGCGTATTTTAAAATTTATTAGACTCGAAACATCATCAGGTAGACGTATTACTGATACTCTAAAAAATTGTTATAAAAATGCCCATTTACTAAAAGCAAAAGTCGATTGGTTACATTTTGGGTTTGCTACGCTAGCCATTGGTAGTGAGCATATTGCTAAAAGTATTGATGCAAAAATGGCCATAAGTTGTCGTGGTTATGATATGGATGTCTATCCATTAAAACATAAGAACTGCTATCTTGATGTCTTTAAGAATGTTGATAAAGTCCATGCCATTTCAGCAAATATGCTTAAGAAAGCTTTTGAACATGGGCTAAATCCTTTAACACCAAACGCTATTATCTATCCAGCTATAGATACCAAAGGTTTTAGAGATTTTACAATTAGTGCATTTAAATTGAGTCCACCTATTCAAATTACAACAATAGCAAGACTACATTGGATTAAAGGCTTGGATTACACGCTCGAAGCTTTACAACTATTGAAACAAAAAGGAGTGAAGTTTAATTATACTATAATTGGTGAAGGCTCAGAATATGAATCCTTGCGTTATGCTTTGCATGAATTAGATTTAGAAAATGAAGTTTCCTTTTTAGGAAAATTATCGCATGAAACTACATTAGAACATTTAAAAAACACGGATATCTATTTGCAATACAGTCATACTGAAGGCTTTTGCAATGCGGTTTTAGAAGCGCAAGCCATGGGTTGTTTATGTGTTGTTTCAGATGGTGGCGGATTGCCAGAAAATATTATTGATAATACAACTGGTTTCCTAGTAAAAAAAAGAGATGCCAATGCATTAGCTGAATCTATATTTAGGGTTTTAAGTATGGATGAACTAGATTTATCCCAAATTAAAAAAGCTGCTAGAACTCGTGTTTTAAAAGATTTTACTATCGATAATCAAATACAAACATTTATAAATTTTTATGAATAGACTCTTAGTTAACATATACAGTTTAGTTCCTGAAAATTTAAAACAGAAGATAGGGCAATCTCAGGCTTTAAAAGACTTGAGGAAAATGCTATTATACACACCAAAAGGATTTAAAATAGCCAAAGTCTTAGTTAATCATCGTTATGGTGAGCATCATGTGAATTTCAATTTTGTAGCTTCAATAAAAATCGCTTCAAAAGCCAAAGAATTGGGAATTGAAAATACGCTACTAAGAAATAGTTTTGAATTAATCAATAAGTTTAAAACCAACAGAAATGATTTAACGGTCTTAGATGTTGGTTCAAATTTTGGCTATCTCGCATGTGTTTGGGCAGATTCTATTGCTTCTGCAGGAAAAGTTTTTGCTTTTGAACCCAATAAAAATTTATTTCAAACGATTAAGAAAACTATCGAATCGAACGCTAAATTTTCTGAGAATTTTCAAGTTTTTAATCTCGCTGTCGGTTCTAAAAAAGGAAGTGTAAATCTTTATGCTAGTGCATTTTCATCAAACATAGAAACCATGTCTGCTGCAGTTGAAACATATGCTGTTGAAATGGTTACACTTGATGATTTTCTTGAAGAGGAAAAAATGAAAAATATAGATTTGATTAAAATTGATGTAGACGGCATTGAGCTTGATATTTTAAAAGGCGCAAGTAAAATTTTAAAAGAAGATCACCCAATTGTTATTGTAGAAACCAATAATGACCAAAATATCGTCTCATTTTTACGAACTTTAGATTATGACATATATGACATGAAATTAGGGCTATTTGAAGATGAAAATGATTTACCGCTTAATATTTTTTGTGTACCCAAATCTTTAGAAAAGTATGCTCTTTAGTTTTCTAAAATACCTGCAACCAACGCACTATTTTGGTCTTAAAACTAAAAAAGGATATTTGGTTTTTCCTGTTGTAGATGATTTTATTAATTCGAATTTTGAAAAGGATACTAGATACAAATCGCATACAGCAATAGATTATGACCAATCTTGGCGTGCTATTCAAGGCGGATATGTTAATTATACCGAAACTATTTCTGAAATTGAAGAACTTTCTGTTTTTGACAATTATGTCTTTTCTAGAAAATACTTTAGCAAGGCTTGGGTTATTTATGTTTTGTTTATTCGAATTTTAAGCTTTAAAAATCCCTTTAAAGAATTATCAGCATTTTTTAAAACAGCACCCATTAAACGCCATATATCTATTGAAGAACAAAAGTCATATGATGATTATTCTACTTTTGAAAGCGAATTTTTAAAAGCTAAACCTTTTGTTTCTGTTATTATTCCCACATTAAATCGCTATGCGTACCTTAAGGACGTTTTATCCGATTTGGAGCAACAAGATTACACCAATTTTGAAGTCTTAGTCATTGACCAATCGGAGCCTTTTCAAAAAGATTTCTATAATGATTACAAGCTAGATTTAAAAGTGGAATACCAACAAGAAAAAGCCTTATGGTTAGCGCGTAATACTGCCATAAAAAAAGCACAAGGTCATTATATATTATTATTTGATGATGATAGCCGCGTAGCACCCAATTGGGTTTTTGAACACCTAAAAGTTTTGGATTTTTTTAAAGCAGATATCTCTTCTGGTGTTTCCATTTCTAAAGTTGGTGATAACATTCCTGCACATTACAATTATTTTAAAATAAGTGACCAATTAGATACAGGAAATGTACTTTTGAAGACATCTATTTTTAAAGACATTGGACTATTCGATAGGCAGTTTGAAAAACAACGCATGGGTGACGGAGAGTTTGGTCTACGCGCATTTTTAAATGGTTATAAAAACATTTCAAATCCATATGCAAAACGTTTGCATTTAAAAGTAAATTCTGGTGGTCTCCGTGAGATGGGAAGTTGGGATGCGTTTCGTACTAAAAATATGTTTCAACCAAGACCTATACCTTCTGTCTTGTATTTTTATAGACGTTATTTTGGAAGAAAACGAGCGCTTTTATCTGTGCTACGAACGGTGCCAATTTCCGTGGTGCCATATAAATATAAGGGTCATAAACCTATGTTGGTTTTAAGTGGTGTTATTGCCATTATACTTTCGCCATTAATTATATTTCAGATTACAAAGTCATGGCGTTTGTCTTCAAAAAAACTAAAGCAAGGCCCAAAGATTGAACTATTATAATGTCAGTTTCAAAAAAACATATCGTTCTTTTAACTTCAGAATTTCCACCATTACCCGGCGGAATTGGAAATCACGCCTATAATTTAGCAGAGCATTTAGTTATAGAAGGTTATAAGGTTACAGTTATCGCAGACCAACGTGGTAATGGCTTTGAAGACTTTGAGTTTGATAAAGGTTTGAAATGTAATTTAAAACGTGTTGCTAAAACCTCACCTCGTTTTTTAATGTATTTAAAGCGTATAAGACTATGCTTTAAACTTTTGAAGTCTGCGGATGTTTTTATCTGTTCAGGAAAATTTCCGCTATGGGTTGGTGCATTTTTAGAACCTTTTCATTCGGCTGAACGTATAGCTATAATTCACGGTACCGAAGTCAATTTTTCAGATTTAAGATTGCGTAAATCTATCAATTGGTCGCTCAAACGCTTTGATAAAGTAGTAGCAGTTTCAAACTACACAAAATCTTTAGTAGCGTATTTGGACCTTAAAAATATTAGGGTCATTCCTAATGGATATACGATAAAACCTCTGTCTTTAGATAAAAAGACGATTTTTGAATTGGTTGGCGAACCTTCATTATTAACGGTAGGAAATGTTACAAAGCGAAAAGGACAAGCAAACGTCATTAGACATTTGCCCAAATTAAAGGCACTTTATCCAGGTGTACATTACCACTGTATTGGTTTGGAAACTGAACGTCAACAATGCGAGGACTTAGCAACTTCATTAGGTGTTCTAAATCATATTTCTTTTTGGGGTCACGTTTCTGAAAGTGAATTGGTAGCTGTTTATAAATCAGCCCAAATTTTTACGATGTTAAGCCAAACCACGGCTTCTGGAGATGTCGAAGGTTTTGGGATAGCGCTTATTGAAGCCAATCATTTTGGTTTACCAACTATTGGTGCAAAAGATTGTGGCATTGAGGATGCGATTTCTCATGGCAAGTCCGGTCTATTGATTGATGGTACCAATTCAGAAGAATTTGTAGATGCTGTAAATAGTATTTTGAATGACAGAATAAAATACTCGGAAAATGCAAAACGCTGGGCAAAAGTGCATGATTGGAAAACGATTATAAAGCGTTATGTCAAATATATTGAAGAATGAAATTAGTCATCATTTCACATACCGAGCATTATAAAACATCAGACGGAACAGTTGTTGGTTGGAGTCCTACTGTAAATGAAATTAACCATTTGGCTGATAGTTTTACCTCAATTACACATGTAGCGATGTTACATGCTGGGACAGCACCCAAGAGCACAATGGCTTATACCTCGCAAAATATAGATTTTGTTGCGTTACCTGTTCTTGGAGGCACCTCTATCTATAGTAAGTTAAAGTCAATTGTTTATATTCCTAAAGTTATTAGTAAAGTTCGAAAAGCTTTAAAAGACGCTGATGCTTTTCAGCTAAGAACACCAACGGGTATTGCTGTGTTCTTAATTCCGTATCTCACTTTTTTTTCAAAAAAGAAAGGATGGTACAAGTATGCTGGAAATTGGAATCAAAAAAAGCCGCCTTTAGGTTACCGCTTCCAACGTTGGATGCTGAAAAAACAAAAACGAAGAGTGACTATAAATGGGGCTTGGGAAAATCAACCACATCATTGTAAAACCTTTGAAAACCCTTGTTTAACTGATGTTGATGTCGTTTTGGGTAAAAAAATTGTTCAAAGTAAACTTTTGGATTCAAAACTAAATTTTTGCTACGTCGGAAGATTAGAAACACCAAAAGGTGTTAAGCGAATTATTGAAGCTTTTAAAGGTTTATCAGACCAAGAAAAAAATAGAGTAGGAGACGTACATCTCGTTGGTGATGGAGAAGAAAAATTAGCTTTTGAAACCATGGCTAAAAATTGTGGTATTCATTTTGTTTTTCATGGTTATTTGGATAGAACTTCGGTTTTTGAAATCTATAAAAAAAGTCATTTTTTTTTAATGCCAACTTCAGCTTCCGAGGGATTTCCTAAAGTCATTGCAGAAGCTTCAAATTTTGGTTGCGTGCCAATTGTATCAAATGTTTCGGCTATTGGTCAATATATACATCATCGACAAAATGGATTTGTAATTTCACCAATAACATCCGAAGGATTAGTATTGCAATTAAAGCAAGTTTTACAATTAGATAATAAATCTTACGAAGATTTGCTTACTGGTTCTCAAAATTTTAGTAAAACGTTTACCTTTAGTCATTATACACGTAGAATACATAATGAGATTTTAGTTACATACCAGTGAGGCCTAATTTTTTAAAAACCGATTCTTACATACAACTTGTATTATTACATATAGGTTTGGGTTTGGTTTTTTATTTATTTAAGCCATTTTCAAAAATTTTCTTCCTCATCATAATGGGATATTTCTTATATCGAATTGTTATGTCGAGCGCTAAAGAATTAACCATTAACGTGCTTTTAGCATGTGCTTATTTTACAGGGATTGAGATATTATTCAGAATGACAAAAGGCGGTTTAGCCTATGAGTCTTCAAAATATTTGGTTATCATATTTGTACTTATTGGGATGTTTTATAGAGGTGTATCTGGCAAAGGTTACGCCTATTTTATTTATTTGGTATTGTTAGTTCCGGCTGTTGTGGTGGCTTCTTTTACGTTGTCTTTAGGTGCTAATTTTAGAACAAGCATTTTTTTTGTTTTAAGTGGTCCGATATGTCTTGGATTGGCTGCACTTTTTTGTTATGACCGAAAAGTTACACATCAGCAATTGCACAAAATTGTATTATATATTTTGTTGCCCATAATTTCTACAACTACTTATTTGTTTTTATATACGCCAACCATTAAAGATAGATTAAGTGGTACCGCGTCTAATGCTGCTTTATCTGGAGGTTTTGGACCCAACCAAGTATCTACTATTTTAGGTTTAGGTATATTTTGTGTTGTTGTGCGGTTGGTACTAAAATCTCCAACAGTCTTTATTAAAGTGTTCAATATCCTCATTTTGGGAGCAATGACCTTTAGGGCTATAATTACTTTTAGTCGTGGTGGTGTTCTAGTAGCAGGTATTGTGATTTTAGCGTTTTTGGGTACTGTAGCTATAAAGATTAGAGTAAGACGTTTAGTGCCATTATTAGTTTCTATTTTTTTGTTGGCTGGAATTTTAGGAATTACTTGGATAATCAGTTCTAATCAAACTTATGGCTTGATTGATAAACGCTATGCCAATCAGGATTCTTTAGGTCGTGAAAAGAAAGACTTAACGACAGGACGTTGGCAGCTTTTTGAAGAAGAAATAGATGGATTTTTAGAGCAACCCTTTTTGGGTCTTGGAGCTTCACGAATAAAAGATAAACGACACGAAGAGACAGGCCAGAAACTACCATCACATAATGAGGTTGGTAGATTACTTTCAGAACACGGTTTGTTTGGTATTATTTGTTTATTAATACTTGTATTTAAGCCTTTAACTTTTAGAACTAATAACAGACGGAATATATTTTTCTTTTCGTTTTTAGCCTTTTGGTTTGCTACTATAAATCACTCCGGAATACGTATCGCAGCTCCAGCAGTATTATATGCCTTGGCATTATTAAATGTTACTTATGAAAAAAAATCAGTAAAGCACAGAATCGGGAAAACACGATTACAAGAGCAAGTTACGTCTGACTCTTAATAAAATATTTGATTACTAAATGACCAACCTCCTATACATAGGAAACAACATCAACAACGCTAAAAGCAACTTATCTAGCATTCAGGTTTTAGGTAAAAAACTAGAGGCTGAAGGCTACCATTTGCGTTATGCTTCATCGTACACAAATAAGTTGTTACGTTTGTTTGATATGGCTTGGAGTTGCATTAAAAATGCTCAATGGGCAGATGCGGTACTAATAGATACTTACAGTACGCAAAATTTTTACTATGCATTGGTTTGTAGCCAAATTTGTAGAATTTTTAGAGTGTCTTATATTCCGATTTTACATGGTGGAAATTTGCCCGAACGATTAAAACATAATCGAAAACTATCAAAACTAATTTTTAATCATAGCCATATTAATGTTTCACCTTCCAAATATTTAAAGTTTGAATTTGAACAACTAGGATATTCGAATATTGAATGTATACCAAATACCATTCAAATCGAAAATTACCCTGTAATAATGAAGAATTTTGATAACATTCGGTTGCTCTGGGTAAGGTCATTTTCTGAAATCTATAATCCAAAAATGGCCATATACGTTTTAAAACGTTTGAAAGAAAATGGATGTGATGCTCAATTGTGTATGGTTGGTCCTGATGCTGATGGTAGCTTGGCAACAGCAAAGCAACTAGCTAAAAAATGGCAAATTGATGTGACATTTACAGGAAAATTGGATAAAAAGAATTGGATACGCTTGTCGGAAAACTATAACCTTTTTATAAACACCACTAATTTTGATAATTTACCTATCAGTGTTATTGAGGCTATGGCGCTTGGATTTCCTATTGTATCTACTAATGTTGGTGGTTTACCATACTTAATTTCTGATAAAATAGATGGTTTGTTAGTGGATAAAAATGATATTGAAGCTATGACAAAAGCTATAATTTCAGTTGTAAATTCTTCAAAATTAGCGCATCAATTATCTAAACATGCCAGAGAAACAGCTGAGCAGTATGACTGGGAACAGATAAAGCACAAATGGTTTTCAGTTTTTGCGACCCTATAACTTATGATTTCTAAAGAAGTCTATTATCTTTACGATATCATTTTTTGGTAATGAAACATTCTAACGCCATTCATTTTGAGATTTCAGAGCGTAAAGTCCTTTTGCGTATCATTGACATCGTTATGGCTTTTTCAGGCATCTTTGTTTTATCGAATTATTTTGGATTTGAGTATTTAGATATCACTTCGAAAAATACGGTTCCACTTATTGTGCTTATTTCTTATATTTCAGTTTTTGGGACAATTTTCGAGATTTATGACTTACAGCAGGCTAGTAAACTCGATGTTAGTTTTAAAAACATTGTACTCTGTATGTCAACCGTAGTGTTGTTTTATTTACTAACACCATTTATTACGCCTGTTTTACCAGAAGCCCGATTACAAATTATATATTTTTACGTAACGCTAATTGGCTCTGTTTTTCTTTGGCGTGTACTTTATAACACTTTAATTGCTTCACCACGATTTCATAAACGCATTTTATTGGTTGGCGAACTCTCTAACATTCATAATGTGGTTTCAACGCTGACTAAAGCGGACAGTAATTATCAATTTGTTGGATTTATTAATAGTGCAGACAAGACTTTGGATGCTATTAAATACAGAGGACTCAAGGAGTATACAACTACCCATTTGTCGAATGTAATTATTGACGAACAAATATCTGAAATCATCGTGGCTGTAAGTAATGCTGAAAATATCTCGACGAGCCTCTATCATGAACTTATGCTTTTGTTAGAAAGGGGTTTTAAGATTAGAGAATATACTCAGGTTTACGAAGAGGTTACTAAAAAAGTGCCTATTCAATTTGTTGGTAAAGATTTCTACAAATACTTTCCGTTTAGCCGAAATAACGAAAACCAATTATATCGTTTTTTTCATCGCACTTTCGATATTTTATTTTCTTTATCTGGTATTTTATTTATGCTTATTATTATTCCTTTTATAGCTTTAGGTAATGTTTTTGGTAACAAAGGACCACTATTTTATACACAGGAGCGTATAGGAAAAAATAGCACACTTTTTACGATTTTTAAATTTAGAACTATGGTTGCTGATGCAGAACTGAGTAAAGGTGCGCAATGGGCAACAAAAGACGATGTGCGTGTTACCACTTTTGGAAAGTTTTTGAGACGTTCTCGATTAGATGAAATTCCACAGTTTATAAATGTATTAAAAGGGGAAATGAGCATCATTGGACCTCGACCAGAACGACCATTTTTTGTGGCCGAATTGTCGCGCTCCATTCCTTTTTACGAAACACGTCATATCATTAAACCAGGTTTAACAGGTTGGGCACAAGTCAACTCTAGATATGGTGGTTCAGTGGAAGAAAGTTTAACAAAACTTCAGTACGATTTGTACTATATTAAACACAGAAGTCCATTCCTTGATTTAAATGTAATTTTAAAAACTCTGAGTACTGTATTATATTATCGCGGTCAGTAGCTATTCTGCTTTGTAATATTTGATTAAATAAATATACCTTACTATAAAAGCAATGAGTAGAGGAAGAAAAGCCAAAGCAAACACTTGTACACCAATTACCCAATGCAAACACATCAGGGATAACATAATTACTAGAAACTTTAAATAACTTCTAAACCAATTTTTAATTCTTTTAGTGACCAATTGACCAATTACAAAAAGATTTAAGGGAAAGGCCCATAATAAATTATAGTTATATCCTGCGGCTATGTGGTCTGTGCCAAACCAAAGTAAAAGCAAAAAAATACCAGCAAGACCTGTGGTACCAAAAATTACAATATCTAACCACTTAGTTCGAGTTAATTTTTTATAATTCTTATAAGTAATAAAGAGAATTATCAATGCCAGTAAACCATTTATAAAAAAAGGACTTACTAAAAAAGGTGTCTTATAACCTTCAAAATGTCTTGCTTTATATATGGTATTTGTATTTTTTACTAAGGGCTGATTATTAAGTTTTGCATTTTCAAAATGTTTAAAAATATAGTTGGGTAAAAACATTTGCTCTTCTTTTGTAGCAACTTTGTCCACAAGAGAACCTAAAGCTATATCTATACCAAAACTTCCCCAAGTATTATGGCCAACTTGTTCATGAATTAAATCTCTAAATGTTTTATTGGTTTCGTTTTCTAAGATGGCGTATGAAATATTTCTATTTGTTGCAATATCTGCTACATCTCTAATTTTAGTAGCGCAATTGTCGTAGAAAAAATCGTAAAGGTATTTTCGGTTTTCGGGCTTGTAATTATTGATTAAGTAGTTGTAAAGTTTTTGTTTTTGCGCTTGCGATAAATTTAGTTTTTGTTCTTCAATGGTTCTATCGTAAAAGCGATAGGTTTCAAAAAAATCGTTATAACTTTTTTTTCCGATTAAGTAATTGAGTTTCCCTCTAGCAAATTTTAGTATAAAGTTTGGTGCTTCAAAATCGTAATTTCCGTAGCCGTATGTATCGTCTAAACCAATACTTCTGTCTTTGATTCTAAAGGCACTATGACCAAAAGCATCATTAAGGTTTACACCTTGACCAACGGTTAGGACTGAAATTTCTGCCTGAGGTGACAATTGAAATTGTTGAGAGAAGCTAGAGTTTATTAAAACGAATAAACTTACAATGGTTATTCTGTATTTTAACTGCATATACTAAAGTAATGTTTTTACTATCTGGCCGCGCGTAATCGAGACCTATTTATATTAGAACTATTAAAACCTCTCGCCTTCTATTACATGATGCTTTCGACAAAAAATCTTTTGTTTTAACCAATACTGGTGTTAATAATTTTAAATGAAAAAGTGAATTATAATTTTATCTAAAGATACTGAAATCAATCTTTACAGAGAACACATTAGAGTATAAAGCCGCGCTTTGATCTCCAATATCGGTAAAGGCATAATCTATTTCAATCCCTTTATATTTAAACCCTACACCAAAGTTTGGTTGAAAGGTTAAGTTTTCAGAATTATCTATCTGTAATTCATTCTGAAAATTTCCTAATCCTGCTCTTAAAAAGACTAAATCTGTATATCCAAATTGAAACCCTAATGCTGGTGCAAAACTTGCAAATGATGTAGAAATAATATCATTGGTCTCAGCAAAACGCGCATTAAGATTAAAGGTTGCTAATAATGTATAATCGTAGTGAAAGGTCCATTCTTTTGAAACTCCTAACTCTAGCTTTGGTAATGTTAACTCAGATTTTTCTGGTAATGTTTGGTTTTGTCCATCAATGGCACCGCTTATTTTTTCAAATTCTTCTTCATCGATTGCCCATGAGTTATAGGTTGTTGTTATGTCCCTAGCCATAAAACCAAATTTCCAATCGTTTTTACTTTCAAATTGTATTCCGGCATCGAAACCAAAACCCCAAGCAGAAGCAAAATCCCCAATAATACGTCTAATAACTTTGGCGTTGATGCCATAATTTAATCCATCAATTGGCAATCGTCTTGCGTAAGATAGTGTAACACCGTAATCTGCTGTAGAGAACACATTTATACGGTCGTAATTAATATTTCCTTGTTCGTCTATAAGCTGAGTTGTGTCTAAAATATCATCGACCCCAAACCTAATGACAGAAAGTGCTACCGCGCTTCGGTCATCTATAGGCATGGCAAAACCAATGTAATTGTAATTTGCAATATTAGCAAAGTAACTAGAGTGCATTAATGCTAGCTCTTTGTCTTCTAAATGAACTAATCCGGCCGGATTCCAATATCCAGAATTGACGTTTCTGGTATGAGAGGTCACTGCATTGCTCATCCCAAGCGCAGCAGCATCAACCCCAATGTTCATAAATTCATTAGAATATTTTCTGGTGGTTTGTCCGTAAATAGAAAGCGTTAACAACGCTAGGATAATTACAATGTAATTTTTCAAGAACAATTTTTTTACAAAGATGCACAATATTTTACTTCTATTAAACTTTAAAAAAGCAACGATATTGTGTTTTAATTGTACACTACTGATAAACTTTTCTATTTTTACAGAAAACTAGTTAAGCTTATGAAAAGACATATTCCTAATTTGGTAACTGGTCTAAATTTACTTTCGGGCTGTATTGCCATACTATTTGCTGTAAATGGGCAATATGTTGGTGCTGCATTATTTGTGTTTTTAGGAATTTTTTTCGATTTTTTTGATGGTCTTTTAGCACGAAAACTCAATGTGCAAAGTGAGCTTGGTGTGCAGTTAGATTCGTTAGCAGATATGGTAACGAGTGGTGTTGTGCCTGGTTTGGTAATGTATGGTTTAATAAATGATGCGCTCGGTGGCGGAAATTTTTACGAAGCCACAAGTACATGGTCAGAATCTATGGCATGGATTGAGGTGAAATTTAATTTGTTTCCATTATTTGGTTTTTTAATCACATTAGCTTCAGGTTATCGATTAGCAAAATTTAATTTGGACGATGACCAACAAACCTACTTTAAAGGTTTGCCAACGCCAGCAAATACATTACTTATCTTGTCTTTACCTTTAATTGTAGAATTTCAATTTAGTGCTATTGTTGCCTCGATTTTTGAGAATGTTTGGGTGTTACTAGCCATTACCGTTTTAAGTTGTTATTTGTTAAATGCGAAGTTTAAGCTATTCGCATTAAAGTTTAAAACTTGGGCTTTTAAGCCAAACGCCACGCGATATTTATTTTTAGTAGCAACCATCATTTTACTTATAGTATTTAAATTTATTGCGGTGCCAATTGTCATATTATCTTATATCTTAATTTCATTATTTACTCAAAAATCAATCACATAAACTGTTATGGCTGAAATTATTTTTACACTACTCATGCTTGTAATGCTTCAAGCTGTTTTAGGTTTTGACAACCTACTTTATATTTCTTTAGAATCCAAAAAAGCGCCAGAAGCAGATAGAAAACGCGTTAGAAAAGTTGGTATTTTAATTGCTATTGGTTTACGTATTGTATTGCTGTTTGTTTTGGTGTCATTGATTGGTTATTTTCAGAATCCATTTTCATTTTTAACAGGTGAAATTGAAAACGTTTTGGAGTTTGCGTTTAATGGCCATAGTTTAATTGTACTTGCTGGTGGTGGATTTATTATTTACACTGCGATAAAAGAAATTTGGCATATGATTTCATTGAAAGATTTAACTGTTAACGTTGAAGACCAATCGAAAGGCACAAAGTCATCAAGCGCTGTAATTGTTAGTATTGTAATTATGAATTTGGTTTTCTCTTTCGATTCTATTTTAGCCGCCATCGGACTAACGAGTGAGATAGAAAATTCTACCTCTGCATTTATAGTCATGGCAATTGCCATTGTTGCAAGTGGATTGTTGATGCTGTTTTTGGCAGACCGAATTTCAACTTTTTTAGCGAAAAACAGAATGTACGAAGTACTAGGTTTATTTATTCTTTTTATAGTCGGGATTATGCTTGTCACCGAAGGTGGTCATTTGGCACATCTCAAAATATTTGGAAACGAAATTGTACCGATGAGTAAAACCACATTCTATTTTGTTATAGTTGTTTTGGTGATAGTTGATATTGTACAAGGACGTTATCAAAAAAAATTACTTCGTGAAACCAATAAGCTTGAAGAATAAGATATAAAAAATATGACTGACATCGTTTTCCCCATTAAATTCACATTTAATATAACAACCTTCTCAAACGACTTTTCTGCGGTTGATGCTTCTGGTAAAACGGTGGCTTATGTCAAACAGAAAATGTTTAAACTCAAAGAAGATATAAGTATCTATAATAATGAGAGCAAGTCAATTTTAAATTATAAAATCAAGGCCGATAGATGGATAGATTTTTCCGCAGCATATAGTTTTAAGGATGCTAATGGAAAAGAGATTGGAAAAATTGCCAGAAAAGGTTGGGCATCTATGTGGAAAGCTAAATACCATATAATAGACCAACACCAACAGTTGCAATACCAAATTAATGAAGATAATGGTTGGGTAAAGGTATTTGATAGAATGTTCGGCGAAATTCCTATTCTTGGTGGTTTAACAGGTTATGTTTTTAATCCTTCTTATTCGCTAAAGGACAATCAGGGTAATGTTATTGCAAGATTGAAAAAAGAACCGTCTTTTTTTGGTAGAAAATTTAGTCTTGAAAAACTAGGTGAAATGGATACAGACGATAAAGAACGTATCATTTTAGGATTTATGATGATGGTGTTGTTAGAAAGAAGACGCGGTTAAAATCTACTAATTTTCAAAATCCAACTTCTTTTTACGAAGCTCAAAGTTTTTACCGAGATACACTTTACGAACCATTTCATCGTTGGCCAATTCTTCTGGCTCACCAGCTTTAAGAATACTACCTTCAAACATTAAATAGGTTCTGTCTGTAATTGCCAAGGTTTCTTGCACATTATGGTCCGTAATTAAGATGCCAATATTCTTTTTCGTTAATTTGGCAATAATACGCTGAATGTCTTCTACCGCAACTGGGTCAACACCTGCAAAAGGTTCATCGAGTAAAATAAAATTTGGGTCTGTTGCTAAAGCACGAGCAATTTCCGTACGTCTTCGTTCGCCACCCGATAATAAGTCGCCACGCGATTTTCTAATATGTCCCAAACCGAATTCTTCAATTAGCGACTCCATCTTATCGTGCTGTTCTTTTTTGCTTAGTTTGGTCATTTGTAACACGCTAAGAATATTATCTTCAATACTTAACTTTCTAAAAACGGAGGCTTCTTGCGCTAGATATCCAATACCATTTTGCGCACGTTTGTACATCGGAAATTTTGTAATTTCCTTATCATCTAAATAAATATTACCGCCGTTAGGTTTAATAATGCCAACTATCATGTAAAAAGACGTAGTTTTACCAGCACCGTTTGGACCAAGTAAACCAACAATTTCGCCTTGATTGACCTCAAGAGAAACATCTTTTACAACTTTTCGTCCGCTGTAGGACTTCATTAAATTTTTGGCGTGTAATTTCATTTTAGCTTTTTGTAAATCTAGAACGGTAAAAATACAATTTTCGTACAATTCTGTTGCCCTGAGCACAGTCGAAGGGTTTTTGAATTTTAATTTTAAAGGTTTCGACTGCGCTCAACCTGACACTATTTTTTTAAAGCTTAATCTTCTTGATTTTCCAACGCTTCCCAATATTCGTGAGCACGTCTTAAATGCGGAATTACAATTGTGCCTCCAATTAATGTAGCGATTCCTAAAGTTTCACTAACTTCAGCTTTAGAAATTCCTTCTTTGTAAGCCGTTTCTAAATGGTAACGCACGCAATCATCACAGCGCAAAACTGCTGAAGCGACTAAGCCTAATAATTCTTTTGTTTTTACATCTAATGCACCTTCTTGAAAGGCGTTAGTGTCTAAATTAAAAATGCGTTTAACAATCTTATTATTATCTGCTAAGATTTTATCGTTCATTTTAGAACGGTACTCGTTAAATTCTTTTACGATATCTGACATATTTTATGCTTTTGCTTTTCGTTCTTTTTTCTTTTGATTCCTTACAACTATTCTAGAAATAAAAATACTCATCTGGTATAGTATTAACACTGGTACGGCCACAATGACCTGACTTGCGATGTCAGGTGGTGTGATAATTGCCGAAACAATTAATACAATGACCAATGCGTGTTTTCTATATTTTTTTAAAAATTCTGGAGTTACTAATCCCACTTTTGTTAGGAAGTAGATAATTATTGGTAATTCAAAAATTAAACCACATGCCAATACCACAGACCTTAAAAGCGCGATGTAAGAGTTTATAGTTGGGTTGGCTTGGATATCGTTAGTAGGAAGAAGTTCATAACCACCTAAAAAGTTTACCGATAGTGGCGCCACAACATAATATCCAAATACAACACCTAAAAAGAAAAGTAATGAAGAAATAATAATGAAACCTCTAGAATGTCTTCGTTCGTTTTTATGAAGTCCGGGACTTATAAATTTCCATAGTTGATACAGTACATAAGGAAAAGCAATTATAAAACCGATGGTAATAGACGTCCATATATGAACAGAAAATTTATCTGACATGCCTGTTGTAATAACGCTAAATGGCATTTCGTCAACGCAAAGGCTTTCGTCAAATCCGAGTGCTTTCGAAATTTTACATAATACTCTATAAGTAATGAAATTTGGATTTTTAGGACCATCAATAAGAACGCCAAACACAAAGGTTTTTGCTGAGAAAGCCGCAATACCACCTATTAGAATGGCTATGGTGCTTCGTATTAAATGCCACCTTAAATCTTCGAGATGGTCTAAAAAAGACATCTCATTTACATTCTTTTTTGCCATTAGATGATGCCTTCTTTAATTAAATCGTGCAAATGCACAACGCCAGCATATTTTCCTTGGTTTTCGACTAAAAGCTGAGAAATACCAAATTCTTCCATAACCTCTTTAGCATCAACAGCCATAGCATCTTCATCGATACGTTTTGGATTGCTACCCATTATATCTTTGGCTGTAAGATTAGAAATATTGTCGCTTTTACTTAGCATTCGTCTTAAATCTCCATCAGTAATAATCCCAACAATTTTAGAATTCTCAGTAACTGCTGTGACACCCAACATCTTTTCAGAAATTTCTATTATCACTTCTTTTAATGTGGCATCTAACTGAACTTCGGGCTTTTGATTTACCGATGATAAGTCATTAACTCTCAAGTACAAGCGCTTTCCTAATGCACCACCCGGATGATATTTTGCAAAATCTTTGCTGCTAAATCCACGAAGTTTCAATAAACATACCGCTAAAGCATCTCCAATAACCAATTGCGCTGTTGTACTTGTTGTTGGAGCCAAATTATTTGGGCAAGCTTCTTGCTCAACATAGGCATTTAAAACATAATCTGCATTTTGCCCTAAAAATGAATCTTTGTTGCCTGTAATGGCAATCATTTTGTTTTTAGCATTTTTAATAAGCGGTACTAAAACTTTAATTTCAGGAGTATTTCCACTTTTAGAAATACAAATTACCACATCATCTTTGAGAATTAATCCTAAATCACCATGAATGGCATCTGCCGCATGCATAAAAACAGCAGGTGTACCTGTAGAATTTAGAGTTGCTACAATTTTATTAGCTATAATAGCACTTTTTCCAATTCCGGTGATGATAACACGACCCTTAGAATTATAAATCAATTCTGTTGCATTAGAAAAATCTTCGGTAAGTAAATCAACTAAATTAGCAATGGCTTTACTTTCCATTGTAATTGTTGATTTGGCAATATCAAGAATAGAGGCTTTTGTACTCAAAACAGAAACAGCTTTTATATTTAGTTTTAAATTAAAGATTTTTATTATCTTTAAACTTCACGCAAAGGTAAATTAAAATTAGGAATAGGGATTAATGAGTGTTGCACAAATTGACTTGCATTCAGAACTAAAAAAATACTTTGGATTTTCAGAATTCAAAGGATTGCAAGAGGATGTTATAAAAAATGTAGTTGCAGGCAATAATACGTTTGTAATTATGCCAACTGGTGGCGGCAAATCTTTATGCTACCAATTACCAGCTTTAATTAAAGAAGGTACCGCAATTGTGGTTTCGCCTTTAATTGCTTTAATGAAAAATCAGGTTGATGCCATTAGAGGAGTTTCGGAGCACGAAGGTGTGGCTCACGTATTAAATTCGTCCTTAAATAAAACAGAGGTAAAACGCGTCAAAGAAGACATACGTAATGGTATTACAAAACTACTTTATGTTGCACCAGAGTCTCTAACAAAAGAAGAAAATGTTGAATTCTTAAGGTCAGTTACCATATCTTTTATGGCAGTTGATGAAGCGCATTGCATCAGTGAATGGGGACACGATTTTAGACCAGAATACCGAAATTTAAAAACTATAATAAAACGGATTGGTGATAATATTCCAATTGTAGGTTTAACTGCTACAGCAACCGAAAAAGTTCAAGAAGACATACTAAAAAGTTTAGGTATACAAAATGATGCCGTAACCTTTAAAGCCTCTTTTAATAGGCCAAATCTATATTACGAAGTACGCCCAAAAACAAAAAATGTAGATGCAGATATTATTCGTTTTGTAAAACAAAATGAAGGAAAGTCAGGTATTATTTATTGTTTAAGCCGAAAGCGCGTTGAAGAATTAGCACAAGTTTTACAAGTTAATGGCATAAAAGCTGTGCCTTATCATGCAGGTTTAGATGCCAAAACGCGTGTGAAGCATCAAGATATGTTTTTGATGGAAGATACCGATGTTGTGGTTGCTACAATCGCCTTCGGAATGGGAATTGATAAGCCAGACGTTCGATTTGTAATTCATCATGATATACCCAAAAGTATCGAAAGTTACTACCAAGAAACTGGTCGTGCTGGTAGAGATGGTGGCGAAGGTCATTGCTTGGCGTATTATGCATACAAGGATATTGAAAAGCTCGAAAAATTTATGGCAGGAAAGCCAGTTGCCGAGCAAGAAATTGGTCATGCATTATTGCAAGAAGTGGTTGCTTTTGCGGAGACTTCTGTTTCTAGACGAAAATTTATTTTGCATTACTTTGGCGAAGAATTTGATAATGAAACAGGTGAAGGCGGCGATATGGACGACAATGTACGCCATCCAAAACCACAGAAAGAAGCCAAAGATGACGTAAAAATTGTTTTAGACGTTGTTGAAAAAACCAATCAAAAATATAAAGCGAAGGATTTAGTACAAGTGATAGTCGGAAAATCTAACGCCTTAATATCGTCGCACAAAACAGACCAACAGCCATTTTTTGGTGCAGGAAAAGATAAGGATAAACGTCATTGGATGGCTTTAATCCGTCAAATTTTAGTTGCAAAACTGCTGAAAAAAGATATTGAAACTTATGGCGTGTTGCGCATTACAGATGCAGGAAAAGCTTTTTTGAAAAAGCCTGAATCTTTTATGATGGCAGAAGACCACGTGTTTGATGTTACTGATGATGATAGTATCATCACCAATACAAAATCTGGCGGTAATGGCGTTGCAGATGACAAACTTATGAAGATGCTTAAAGATTTGCGAAAGTCCAGCGCTAAGCGTTTAGGTGTGCCTCCATTTGTAATTTTTCAAGACCCATCGCTAGAAGATATGGCACTAAAATATCCTGTGACAATTGATGAATTATCTAATGTTCATGGTGTTGGTGAGAGTAAAGCAAAAAAATACGGAAGTGATTTTGTTGCTTTAATTAAAGAGTATGTTGAAGAAAATGACATTGTGCGACCAGATGACATGGTTGTAAAATCTACAGGAAGTAATTCTGGTTTAAAACTTTACATCATTCAAAATGTGGATAGAAAGCTTCCACTAGATGACATTGCATCTGCAAAAGGCATGGAAATGTCAGAGTTTATAAAAGAGATGGAAGCCATTGTTTTTTCAGGCACAAAACTTGATATTTCATACTACCTTGAAGATATTTTAGACGAAGACCAGCAGGAAGAAATTCACGATTACTTTATGGAATCTGAAACCGATAAAATAGATGTTGCCATTGACGAATTTGATGGCGATTACGATGACGAAGAACTCCGCTTGTATCGTATTAAGTTTATTAGTGAGGTGGCGAATTAGGTATTATTAAGCAGTATTCACTAGGTGTTATTCGGTTTTTAATTTTACAATCTTTACTCTCTAACTGAGAATTTTAAGTTTTGAAGATATTTTCTATTTATTCCTCCTCATCATTTCCACCATCAAACTTAGTAAAAACAATCGTCTGCTTTTTGGCTTTTAGTGTAATGCTTTCGGTTTTATTTTCTTGTAGAATTTTAATGTCATCTTCTTCAACCTGAAAATCTATTTTGGTAATGCTTCGACCATTTACTGGTGATGAGTCAGACTCAAATTCTGAAGAATCGGATTTCAATTCTAGTTCAGTGCCTTGTCCTTTAAAAAGTAATTTTGCGCCATTTGCTGTTTTTATATTCAGTTGACCAACAACTATGGTTTGGAAAAAATAATAACCACCTAACTCATTTAAACCAGCATATAACACGTTGTTTTCTGAAACACCAAAGGGCGTATTTTCTACGTCTTTGATAATAGATTCAACAGTATCTGCAGATTTATTTTTGTTTTTTCTTACGAGTTTAGAAAGCGAAAATCCCATAAATTTAGTTTTTCTGCAAAACTAAGATTATTATTCAAAAAACAACTTCAAACTTATGGCTTCCCACTTCCAACTTAGTTTGTTATCTTTGCAGCCTTAAATAAAACACAGAACAATGCAAGACGGATTATACGCAAAATTTAATACTCCAAAAGGTGAAATTTTAGTCAATTTAGAATTTGAAAAAACACCTGGTACAGTTGGTAATTTCGTGGCTTTAGCCGAAGGAAATTTAGAAAATTCAGCCAAGCCTCAAGGTACACCATATTACGATGGTTTAAAATTTCATAGAGTAATTCCTGATTTTATGATTCAAGGTGGTTGTCCACAAGGCACAGGAACAGGAAATCCAGGATATAAATTTGATGATGAAATACACCCAGATTTAAAACACGACAAACCTGGTATTTTGTCTATGGCAAATGCTGGTCCAGGTACTAACGGAAGTCAGTTTTTTATCACTCACATAGCTACCGATTGGCTAGATGGAAAACACACCGTTTTTGGAAATGTTGTTGAAGGGCAAGATGTTGTGGATGCGATTGCACAAGGTGATACGATTGAAAAATTAGAAATTATTCGAGTTGGAAAAGCTGCTGAAGATTTTAATGCAGTTGAAGCTTTTAGAACATTTGAAGGCGCAAGAGAAAAAAGAGTTTCTGCAGAACGTGAAGCTAAAAAAGCAGAATTAGACAAATTAGCAGCAGGTTTTGAGGAAACAGAGTCAGGTTTACGTTACCAAATCTTACAAAAAGGAAGTGGTAAAAAAGCAGAAAAAGGTAACATGGTTTCTGTACACTATAAGGGACAATTAGCAGACGGAACCGTTTTTGATTCGTCTTACAAAAGAAATTCGCCATTAGATTTTCAAGTTGGTGTTGGTCAAGTAATTTCTGGATGGGATGAAGGTATTTGTCTCTTAAATGTTGGTGATAAAGCACGCTTAGTAATTCCTAGTGATTTAGGTTACGGTAGTGCTGGTGCAGGTGGTGTTATTCCTCCAAATGCAACACTGGTATTCGATGTTGAATTGATGGATGTCAAGTAAGCAGAGACCTAAATTTCTAACAAGAAAAGTTGGTTGAATCTCTTATAGCTAAGCGTTTAGATACATTAATATCTCAATATAATTTTGAATATATTATCATTTTCTAATTATTAAAAAAACGTCTAATAAAATTTAGGCGTTTTTTTATGGTGCTATATCTAAAATAAATATTAAATTCAAAATCATAAAACGTATCATTTTTATTAATTACCTGAATGTTAAGTTTAAAAGAATCTTTTTTTTTAAATGACGTGCTAAAAGAGCTTAATTACTCTTTTGGTAACGTCTTTATATTTGATGGTTTTGTGATTTCAGAAATTAATAGTGGTATCACTTTCACATGGGAAAATCACGCTAAAGTTATCGTTGATGACGTGACCTCATTCTTAGATACAGATGGACGAGACTTGGTATATATTTCAAACCGTATTAATTCATACGCAGTAAAACCAAATGATTGGCTTAAATTTTTCACAAATAGTTATTCTCTTAAAGGTTATGGTGTTGTAGCCCAAACAAAAGGAAGTATAATGAATACTGTTATTGAAAATTTATTTTTTAATAAAAAAATACAAAGGTTTCAGAGTTTGGAAGCTGCAATACAATGGGCAAAAACTAAAGTTTTAGTTGAAATGTAATTATTATAAAAAAAAGGTAACAAATAATATAATTAATCGTCTCACTAGTAGTGAGACTTTTTTGTTTCAAACCAAATAAACCAAACCAATCTTTAAAATGAAATCTAAACACTCATTTCTTGTATTCTGTTTATTAATTGTTATTGTATCATGTTCATCTACTGTAAATTATTCCGAAGATTTTAAAAAACAAACTTCTGGTAAATATTTATTTAATGCAGATGATGTTATTGAGATTTCATATCAAGATAATGATTTAGTGATGCATTGGCGTGGTATTGAAACCAAACCAGTTGCTACTGATACTAACGAGTTTTTTGTTCCGGATTTGTATAAGAAGCTTAGATTTGTAAAGCATCCTTTTACAAATTCGCGATATCTGTCCGAGATACCTGAAAACAATCCAGATAGTCTTCGTTACGATTATATAAAAGTTGCCGATACTTATAAAACACCAAGCGAATATATTGCAGATAAAGAGTTTGATAAAGCTTTAGAAGGCTTATTGAAAATTAAAGCACAAGATTCGGTAAGTGAATTTATTAATCAGTATAAATTTAACAGAATTGGCTACAAATACTTGCGAGAGAAAAACTATGATGATGCTATTGGCATTTTTGTTATGAATACAAAATTACATCCACAAAGTGACAATACATTTGATAGTTTGGCGGATGCCTATGTAAAAAAAGGAGATAGCTTATTAGCATACGAAAATTACAAAAAAGCTTTGGAGATAAACCAGACTAATAAAAAGGCTTTTAAATTTGTAAATGCTTATGAAAGCGGTAATTAAATTTTTGTCTTTAATAATTTTTTAAACATCAAGCACCTAACATTAGGTGCTTTTTTTGTTTTTTACATTTCGTCCTTAAAAAACGACAATTGAGTTATATTGCTTTTATTTAAAGGATATAACTTCGGATATTTACATTAAATAAATAATAAAACACATGACAACGATTGTTAGACTACTAATTTTTCTTTTATTACAAGGTAATATTTCAAACGCTCAAACTAACGACACACATGACATTACTGTCCATGTTTCTGGTTTAAAAAATAATAAAGGCAAACTGCTTGTTGGTCTTTATAATTCTGAAAATCAATTCTTGTCAGAAAGATATAAAGATATCGAAGGAAAGATTAACAATCAAAAGAGCACATTTGTTTTTAAAGATATTCCAACTGGAATTTATGCTATTTCTTTTATTCATGATAAAAATGATAATGGAAAGCTTGATACCAATTTTATGGGTATTCCACGCGAAGATTACGGTTGCTCAAATAATGCTAAAGGTTTTATGGGACCGCCAAAATGGAAAGATGCTAAGTTTGAATTAACCGACGATAAAACAATAACCATTTCATTATAATTTTAAAACTTACCTGAGTTCTAAACATCAATCAAAAATCAATCATTATGAAACAATTTATCACATTAAGTTTTGCACTTTTTCTAGCAATTACCAATGCACAATCTAATTTTGAAAAAGGCATGAAAAAAGCTTTTGAACTTTGGGAAGCTGATAAAACTGAAGAAGCTGAGAACCTTTTTGAACGCATAGCTAATGCCGAAAAAGATAATTGGTTACCACATTATTACATTACCCAAATAAATAGCTTAAAAAGCTGGAATGTAAAGGATGAAACTATTCTCAAGGCTCAATTAGATAAAGCTCAAAAGCACCTCGACTTAGCGATGTCTTTTAGTGAAAACAATCCAGAACTATTAGTTATGCAAGCGCAGGTTTATACCAATTGGGTAGCTTTTGACGGACGGACTTACGGTATGAAATACGCCGCAAAAGTTTCAGAATTATACCAAAAAGCCAAACAATTAGACCCCAATAATCCTCGTGCTGCTTTTGGTGCTGCGGATTGGGAAATGAATAGTGCTAAATATTTTGGTAAAGATACAGCGCCTTATTGCGAGGCAATTTCAAACTCTGTAAAATTATTTGATTCCTACAAGCTAGAATCAAAATATCATCCAAATTGGGGTAAAGAGCGCGCAATAAAAGTTTCAGAAGTTTGTAAATAATTAATTGAACATAGATATTATGTTAAGGTCTTATAAACAAATAGGAGTTGTGTTTTTAATAGGTTGTGGCGTTTTAGTCATCTCTAACATAGTGTCTGGTACATTGTTTAACTATAAAAGCACCACACATCTTTACGAAGATGTTGGATTTACCATGCTATATACTTTTGTGTTGAGTTACATAAATACGCTCTTTTTTGATTATGTAAAAAGTTTAAACTTTAGTTCTTTTGATGTTGCAAAACGCATTTTTGTTGGCATTTTAGGATCAACAATTTTAACATTATCTGCGATATTTTTACTTCGACTTATAATTTCAACGCTTTATAATGGAATTTCAATAAATAGATTTTTAGAGCAAGATAGTTGGGAAGGCTATCAGTTTGGTTTGTGGATAACCTTGACTATTCTTTCGGTTTTTTACGTTATTTATTTTTACAACCGTTTTCAAAAAACAAAAATTAAAGAACAAAAGGTCATTGCAGGTACGGCAAGTGCTCGTTTCGATGCTTTAAAGAACCAATTAGACCCACATTTTCTTTTTAACAGTTTAAATGTACTGACAAGTCTTATTGAGGAGAATCCGCAAAGTGCTCAAAAATTTACAACCTCTTTATCTAAAGTGTACCGCTATGTTTTAGAACAAAAAAACAAAGATTTAATTACTGTAGATGAAGAGCTTAAATTTGCAAAAACCTACATGTCTTTATTAAAGATGCGTTTTGAAGATAGCATAGTTTTTGAAATTCCAGAAAAAGCATCAAACCCAGAAAGTAGAGTCGTACCGTTATCATTGCAATTACTCTTAGAAAACGCGGTAAAGCATAACACTGTAACTACAAGCAATCCTTTACATATTAAAATTTATGAAGATGGTGGTTACCTTGTTGTACTTAATAATTTGCAGCCCAAACAAATTGTAAAAAAGAGTAGTGGCGTGGGTTTAGAAAACATTAAGCAACGTTATAAGTTGCTATCCGATAAAAAAGTAATCATCAATCAACGAGCAAAGGATTTTGCAGTTGCCATACCAATGCTCACAAAACAAGTATCAATCATGAGACAATCACATTTACCACAAAACAAACTCGACGAAAGTTACGTAAAAGCAAGAAAGCGATTAGACGAACTCAAAGGTTTCTACGGAAGCCTAGCTTCCTACTGTTTAATTATTCCATTCTTGGTTTTTATTTGGTACCGCTATACAAGCGACACAATTCAATGGTTTTGGTTTCCAATTATCGGTTGGGGCTTGAGTCTGTGTTTTCAAGCATACCGCGTATTTTATCACGATAGTGCATTTGGAAGTCAATGGGAAGAGCGCAAAATTCAAGAATTTATGCGTAAAGAAGAAGAAAATAACCGTTGGAATTAATTTATTGAATCATGAGTAATAATACTGTATTCACAAAAGTTGAAAAAGCTAAATTACGTTTAGAAAAACTAAAACGCTTTTACTCTCATTTAGCTGTTTATTTTACAATAAATATTATAATCTCTGTATTTAAATTTTCTAACCATGTCGATACATGGGATGCATTTATTTCAAAATTATTTAGCTTAGACATTTTATTTACGTGGTCTGTTTGGGGAGTTTTATTATTAATACATGCGTTTTCCGTATTTGTATTTCCCAAATTATTAGGATACGAATGGGAAGAGAAAAAAATTGAGCAATTGATGGAGGAAGAACTCAATTCAAAAAAATAAAAATTATGGAAAAATATAGTATAGAACCTTACAAAGAACAATCATCTAATAGAAGTGATTTTAGAAAAGAAGAAGCCTATTTAAAAGCAAAAAAACGTGTAGAGGCAATCTCTGGGTTTTACTGGCACCTGGCATCGTATATAATTGTGAATCTATTTTTAATTCTTCTTATAGGCATTAATGCCAATAATGGATTTACAAATTTTGGAACTTATGCTACAGCTTTTTTCTGGGGTATTGGCTTGTTGTTTCATTTTATCGGTGTTTTTGGTTTTAATTTCTTTTTAGGAAAAAATTGGGAACAACGAAAAATTGATGAGTTTATGGAAAAAGAGCGCCAGAAGTACGAAAAATTTAATAATTATGAATAATCTAGAAAAAGAGGAATTGTATTTTTCCGAAGCTAAGAAGAGAATTTCAAGAATTAAGGCTTTTTACCTCCATTTGGCATTGTATGTTGTTGCTGTACTATTTATTGTTTGGAACTTATTAATTATTGAAGATTCGGATTACACAAATTATATTCTTGCCTTAAATTATTCTACAATATTTATTTGGGGTTTGTTTGTTGTCATACTAGGAATACGAGCTTACAAACAACAAGATATTTTTACCAAGAAATGGGAAAAGAAAAATCTTGAAAAATTTACAAGAAACAATCCAAAACGTTGGGAATAATAAATTTTTAAAATTCTAATTTTACCTTATGAACGTTATAATCATCGAAGACGAAAAACCATCTGCAAGACGCTTACAGCGTATGTTAAATGTTTTAAATATTGAAGCAAAAACCATGCTGCATTCTGTTGAGGAAGCTGTAGATTGGTTTAAGAATAACGCGCATCCAGATTTAATTTTTTTAGATATTCAATTAAGTGATGGATTGTCTTTTGAAATATTTGATGCTGTCGAGATTAAGTCTGCTGTAATTTTCACCACAGCTTATGACGAGTATGCACTACAGGCTTTCAAACTTAATAGTATAGATTATTTATTGAAACCTATAGATGACGAAGATTTAAAAACAGCTGTAGACAAGTTTAAAAATAGAGCGCCACAAAAACAAGCAGTGACTTTAGATTTTAATGACATTAAAAATTTGTTGGTAAATCCTATAGAACGTGAATATAAAAAGCGCTTTTCGGTAAAAGTTGGCCAGCATTTAAAACTCATTAATATTGAAGATATTGAATGTATTTACAGTGAAAATAAAGGTACATATGCCCACACAAATGATGGAAGAAATTATGTATTAGATTTAACTTTAGATCAGTTAGAAAACGAATTAGAACCTCATATTTTCTTTAGAGTGAGCCGTAAATTTTACGTAAATATTAATG
The DNA here is from genome assembly GCF_042675765.1 of Winogradskyella litorisediminis. Lineage (NCBI taxonomy): Bacteria > Pseudomonadati > Bacteroidota > Flavobacteriia > Flavobacteriales > Flavobacteriaceae > Winogradskyella > Winogradskyella litorisediminis. Next base: position 410,995 of record NZ_JBHTJL010000016.1, read on the forward strand.
CTATTAGAGATATGGTTAGCTATACCAATTCTCGTTTACAAATAAAGTTAAATAACTTTAAGGACCAAGATATTATTGTGGCTCGTGAGCGTGTAAAGGACTTTAAAAATTGGTTAGAATAAATCAAAAACATCTCCTAAACCATCTCCGATTGCTTCACCAAATTCGCCAAATAATCCTAAAAAGCCTACATCAAAAAATAATTCTAGGAGCAATAAATCTGTTAAGTCAGTTTCCCAAGATTTTTTAGACTTTTTCTTTGCTTCTTTTTTCCAGTCATCATATTGTTTTTCCTCTTTTGGTGTAATAACCATTGGCGTATTTAAATTCCTTTTGTTCAGGATTTTATCATATTCTGCCCGTTTTTTTCCGTCGGATAAAACATTGAATGCCTCTACGAGCAAATCAAATTTTTCTCTTGCTTCTGGTGATTTATTGTTTTCTGGATGATATAGCGCTATTTTTTTTCTAAACGCTTTTTTTATGGTTTCTAAATCGGCATCTTTTGAAACACCAAGAACAGAATAATAGTCGGTAATCATTTTATTATTTTATTTATGAGTCATGTACAGATATGATTTGTTACATTTCGTCCTCTTCAATTCTGTTTTCGTCAAAAGCAGATGGTAATAATTTAGGAATAAATTTTACAAAAAGTGGTAATAATAACATTCCGCCTGGTAGCATAAAAATAGCTAAGCTTGGTATGGATTTAAAGATGTCTAGCAGCTGATTTTGTACTTTTTTCTGTTCTTCATCGGTAAGACTTCTTTTTGTAGACTGTGATAAAAGTAACATGGCTTCCTTACTTTGAGATAACTCTTTTAATAAACGTTTACTGTTTCGTTGTATAAGTCTCGTTACTATGCTACTACTGTTATCGTAAAAACTTTGAGCAAGATTTTTTGCGCTTAAAAAAGAAATATTATCTCTGTTCTCTTGATAAAAAGAATTGATATCATCAATAGATGCAACGAGTGTGTTGGTATCAATATTTAAATCTACACGAAGCTGATTAAGATAAACGTATTCAGCTTTATCAATTTGCTTATCGCTCCAAGATGCCATACATACTATGTCTACGACGTAGCTTTTTTCTATAGGTTTTGTAATAGATTTTACAACTTCATTCTTTTCAATATTTGGAGCTTTTTTATGTTTTAAAGAAGCATCAAATAGTTTTATAAGATTATAATCGTAATTGCTTTTATTTTCTTTTGATTCTAAAACGCTAAAAACTATAGTTTCTAAGGCAGATTCAAAGTTGTTGATGTATGCTTTAGTTTCAGAATTTTCTGTTATAAAATGATAATATCCTATAATGTCTATAAATAAAAAGGCATTGATAAGAAAGTAGTTGAAATTTTTTGTGATGACATTGTCATCTATATGTATACGCTTATGTATTATTTTCTCTAAAAGCTTATCGCTGCTTGGCTCTCCAAAAAAGTCTGACAGAAACGAACGCTTATGTTCGTCTGTTATTTTATAATAGTTAATGACAGATTCAATAAAATCTTCTTCAATTCTTTCAGAATTAAAAATAAAATAAAACGCAGTAATAAGGTTGACTTTACAGCGCTCTTCTTCATTAAAATCGTTTTCATTAATTTCTTTTAAAAGGCAAGAAATATTACTACCGTAAATAAAACCTGTTTTCTTTAAGTCTCTATAAAACAGGTCTGTATCAGCATCTAAAACAGAGCTGTAAGGTAATAAAGTGAGTAGTTTTTTTATCCATCCACTGGCTGAAGGATTCATAAGCTTTTAATAAAAGTTAAAGATAGTTTTTTAATTATTAGTTCTCAAAAGCTTGTCTTTTTTTTAATCTATTGTAGAAATTATTGATTTTTTAAAACCGCCTTTCATTTAATTACGTAAGTGGAGTATAACATAAAACAAACATAACCATGAAAAAAAAGAAAATTTTAATTTTAGCAGCTATCGTTGGAGTATTCAGCGTAATTGCAATTGCAGCCGACCACATTGATGCGCCGGCAGTACAAGGTACGTCAAGTGACATTACCGATTTTTACGCTTTTGAAGCTCAAAACAGCAATAACGTTGTATTTGTAGCCAATACGCAAGGACTATTAGCGCCTGGAGCTACAGGTAATGCTTCATTTAATGAGAATACGCTTATCGAATTTAATATCGACACCACTGGAGACAATGTTGAAGATTTAGTAATGCAAGCTATTCCGAGAGACGGAATTATGTATTTCTTTGGTCCAGTTTCACCATCGCAAACAGGTTTAAATAGTACGATTGCTTCTGGTAGCCCAGCTGGTCAAGTAGCAATTACACCTTATGGACAAGATGCTATAGTTGCAAACTTTAACGGTATGCAGTTTTTTGCAGGACCTAGAGATGACCCATTTTTTATGGATTTTGCACAATACGGACAAATTATTTCCGGTAATGCAACAAGTTTTAACAATCCAGGAGACGACACTTTTGCTGGTACCAACGTACTTTCAGTAGTTGTTGAAGTGCCAAAATCAATGGTAGGTACATCTGGTACAATAAATACTTGGGTCGAAACTAAAACAAAACAATAATATTAAAAACGATAAACAATGAAATTTCAAAATATAAAAATAGCAACATTAGCAATTTTAGTAGGCTTTGCCTTTACAAGTTGTAGTAATGACGATGACGGAGGAAATACAGGAGTAGATTTCTCAGGAACATTTGTACAAGCAGACCAAATGGGAAGACCAGCAATTAATACTGTTTTTGTGTCTTCGGGCATGAAGGATAGTTTTAATACAACGGTACCTTCTGCGCAAGGTGCAGCATTTCAAACTATGTTTCAGAATAACTTAACAGCATTAAGTCCTGCATTTGCAAATCCAGGAGACCAAAATGCTTTAGGGCAAGATGCAGCAACCTTTACAAGCTTGTTAGCAACAGATGTACTCAATCTTTCTTTAGATGGTACCACAACATTTTTTGATGGTACTAATGTATTAACAGGAAGAGCTCTTACTGACGATGTAATTACTGTAGAATTAATTTTAATTTTTGGTGGAGAGAATGGCTTATCAGCTTCAGAAAATCCTGGATTATCAGATGATAACGTAAGTGCAAATGACAAACCATTTTTAGCTAGTTTTCCTTACTTAGCAACGCCTTGGTAAGATTTTAGATTACTTTTTAAATACACAATTAACTCTAGGGCAATATTGCTTTGTTCTAGAGTTTAATTTAACTACCCAAAAAACCACTTTCCACATGACTACCTCATTCTTCTCACGATTTTTAGCAATTCTTATAGTATTCAATTTTTTTAGCTGTGATTCAGAAAAAGTTTCAAATAAAAAGGATTATCAAGCTTTTTTAGTCGAAGTTGAAGACGATAAAAATTTAAAATCTGAATTCGATTTTTGGAATTCAAAAATTAATAACACTCCAAATCAATATCCTTACTATCTCCAACGTGCCGGCGTTTATACGCGTATGTTCGATAATACAGCTAACATAAAATATTTAAAATTGGCAGAGCAAGACCTCAAAATTGCTAATGAAAAAACAGTATACAATAATGCGGGTTATTTAAGAGCCTTAGCCCATAATTATATTTCTCAACATAAATTTAAAGAAGCTTTAGAATTATTAAAAAAAGCTGAAACTAATGGCGAGAAACTAAAAAGCACTCAAAAAATGTTGTTTGATGCCCATTTAGAATTGGGTAATAACCAAGAAGCTGAGAAGTATTTAAATAAAATTAAAGACTTTTCAGATTTCGACTATCTCATTCGCCTTTCAAAATGGTCAGACCATAATGGAGATTTAGATAGTGCCATTAAATATATGGAGCGCGCTTCATCTATTGCAGAATCTGGTAACACAAACGGTTTAAAACAATGGTCTTATACCAATTTGGCAGATTTTTACGGTCACGCCGGAAAGATTAAAATGTCTTACGAGCATTTTTTAAAAGCGCTAGAGTTAAATCCTAATGATGCGTATGCAAAAAAAGGTTTGGCATGGATTATATATTCTTACGAAAAAAATCCAGATGAAGCATTAAATATTCTTAATCACGTTGATACGTACTATACTGCACCTGATTATAAACTATTAAAAGCTGAAATTGCCGAATTTAAAAACGATAAAGTTCTTCAAGAAAATGCATTAAACGCTTATAAATCTCAAGTCGAAAACGCTTTATATGGTGATATGTACAATCAGTACAACATTGAACTTTATTCAGAAGAAATTTCTATGACAGAAAAAGCAATTGAAATTGCAAAGATTGAAGTAAAAAACAGACCAACAGCACAGACTTATGATTTTTTAGCATGGAGCTATTTTAAAAATGGACAAATTGATAAAGCTTATGAGATTACTGAAAAATTTGTAGCAGATAGAACTTCTGAACCAAAAGTGTTATACCATATGGCAGAAATTTACAAAGCTAAAGGAATGGAGGTCAAAGTAATACCACTAAAAGAAGAGCTAGAAACTGCTATCTACGAATTAGGTCCAACTTTGAAAACTAAAATACAGAGTCTGTAAATGAAACTTAAAATGAACCAAAAACTAGTACTTATTATAAGCTTAATTATATTCAATTTTACAAATGCACAGATTTTTTCTGGTAAAGTTGTAAATGATAAAAATCAACCTCTTGAAGCCGCTTATATTTATAATTTAAACTCTAAAAGTCATGCACATAGTGCTATCAACGGTACATTTACTATTGACAATACAAAAGCTGGAGACTCTTTACGCGTAGGACTTTTAGGTTATAAAACTCAAACACTTTATGTTAAAAATGAAGAAAAACTTCAGGTTGTTTTAGCAGAAAAAGCATTTGAGCTTAAAGAATTAGTGATAAGCGAAGAGATTAATGCGCTTACCACAAAAGTAAAATTAGACTTACAGACCAATCCGGTAAATTCTTCGCAAGAAATTTTACGAAAAGTTCCGGGTTTATTTATCGGTCAACATGCTGGTGGCGGTAAAGCTGAACAGATTTTTCTACGAGGCTTTGATATAGACCACGGTACTGATGTCTCAATTTCTGTTGACGGAATACCAGTAAATATGGTATCTCACGCACACGGACAAGGATATAGTGATTTACACTTTATTATTCCAGAAACCATCAATAAAATAGATTTTGGAAAAGGTGGATATTATGCAGACCAAGGCGATTTTAATACCGCTGGATATGTAGATTTTAGCACAAAGGAATATCTTAATGAAAGTAGTATTAATGTTTCTGTCGGGCAATTTAATACTGTAAGAACTGTAGGTTTATTTGATTTATTGGAAAAAAAGAAAAATCAAAATGCTTATATGGCAGTTGAATACATTGAAACTGATGGACCTTTTGAAGCACCTCAAAGTTTTAACCGCTTAAATTTATTTGGTAAGTATACGGCTTACGCAGACGATAATTCAAAAGTTTCACTTACCGCATCACATTTTACAAGTCGTTGGGATGCATCTGGTCAAATTCCGCAGCGTGCTGTCGATGACGGAAGCATCTCGCGTTTTGGAGCAATTGATGCTACCGAAGGCGGAGAAACCAGCAGAACCAATGTTAATGTAGAATTTTTTAAAGCCATTGATTCTAGAACTAATTTAACAGCAAATGCTTTTTACTCGCAGTATGCTTTTGAGTTGTATTCTAATTTTACATTTTTTCTAGAAGACCCAATCAATGGTGACCAAATTCGTCAAAAAGAAGATAGAAATATTTTTGGTGCCAATGCAGCTGTGGACTACACTAGCTTTTTAGGTGATGTTGAATTGGATGTTACTGCAGGTTTAGGATTACGACACGATGTTAATGATGATGTAGAATTATCAAAAACGAGAAACAGGCGTGAAACTTTAGAAAATATTCAGTTGGGTGATATCAATCAGACCAACATGAACGCCTTTGTTGAAGCAACATTTGACTTCGGAAAATTTAAAATTTCACCAGCATTGCGTCTAGATTATTTTAACTTTTTATACAATGACCAATTACAACCAACTTTTGAAACACAGTCTGAAAGAAAAGCCATTATCAGTCCAAAACTAAATTTGTTTTACAATGCAAATGATAACCTTCAACTTTATGCAAAATCTGGTTTAGGCTTTCATTCCAACGATGCTAGAGTAGTGGTGAGCAATGAAGGTAGAGACATTTTACCGCGTTCTTACGGAACAGATTTAGGTGTTATTTGGAAACCAACCCCAGATTTATTAATTAATACAGCGGCTTGGTATTTATTTTTAGAACAAGAATTTGTTTATGTTGGCGATGCAGGAATTGTTGAGCCAAGCGGAAAAACTGAACGTTACGGTTTAGATTTAGGATTGCGTTATCAAATTAACAATTGGTTATTTTTTGATTCTGACGCAACCATTACAAAAGCAAGAGCTATTGAAGAGAATGATGGTGAAGATTTTATTCCTCTCGCTCCAGATTTTACCTTAACTTCAGGATTGTCGATTAATAATTTGGGTAATTTTTCGGGCGGATTGCGAGTAAGATACTTAGATGATAGACCAGCAAATGAAGATAATTCTATCGTGGCCGAAGGTTACGTTGTTACCGATTTTAATCTAAATTATAAACTGAACAAGATAACCATAGGTTTTGCTATAGAAAATTTATTTGATGTGGAGTGGAACGAAACCCAGTTTGCTACTGAATCTAGACTTCAAAATGAAGTAAATCCTGTAGAAGAAATTCATTTTACACCAGGAACACAATTCTTTTTAAAAGGAAATATAACCTATCGCTTTTAAGAATAATCACTAGTTTATAAAAAAAAATGCCGCATATTTGCGGCATTTTTTATGAGTTATATTTTATAAGTTTTAAGGTGCGGTATTTACAACACCTAGTGTGTGTAATTGTTCCATGGTAGGTGATTCGCTTCCGCCAGCTGGCTCTAATGTAATACCAAAGGCTTGACTTTCATTTGCATTAGCAATTTCAAATATCTTGTTGTCATCACTATTAAAATCATCAATGGTTCCTAAACTAGTAGGCGTTAATGGATTTAAGGTTAATGACCATACTTGCCATACTTTACCTTCAGGTGCGTTTGGTAAACCTTGCGCATCTAAATAAATGGTATTATCTGCTTTGTTCCAGTAGACTTTAGCATAAGCGTTTTCAAAGTTTCCTTGTCCGCCTAAATCTACTGGTACAATATTCCTATCACGCAGAATATTTAATAAATTTTTAGCTTCTGCTAAATCATTACGAGCATCTTCAATCTTAATTTCTAAGAGTTGTTTTTCCATAGAAACAGTTTCAATCTCATTTTGGAGTGAAGAATTGGTGTTTAAAGTCCATAAAAGTCCACCAGCTAAAACAATTGAAGCTGCCCAACCTGTGTAGGCTAACCAATTTGATTTTTTACTATTAAGATTTACAACTTTATTCTCTTTAAGATTTAGCTTCTTTTTTAAAGCTTCAAAATCTACACTACGTGGTGATACAGCTTTTGTCAATTTTAAAACTGCTGCTTCAATTTGAAGAACTTCACTTAATAATTCAGGATACTGCTGTATATGTTGAAAAACTTCTTCATTTTCAGATTCAGAAAGTTGTCCTGCGACGTATAGTTCTAAAATTCCAGATTCTATGTAAACTTTAATATCCATAAATTATAATACTGCTTCTCTTAATTGTTGAATACAGTTTCTGTTTCGTGTTTTAACGGTACCAAGTGGTATGTCTATAGCTTCAGCAGTTTCTTTTTGTGTATAACCTTTAAAGTATAAATATTCAATAATGGTTTTACATTTTTCACCGAGTTGTTTAACATATTTAGCTATACCTATGGCGTCTGTTTTGGCATCGAGGTTTTCGTTGCTTGTTATTATATCTACGAAAAAATCAGAATTGAGGTTTTGTTTGGATTGTTTAAATGCTTTAGAGCGCAATTTGTCTATCGCTGTATTTCTTGCAATATTTAGTATCCACGTAAAAAAACGTCCTTTTTTTGAAGAATATTTATCAGCGTTTTTCCAAGCTTTGATAAATACATCTTGCATCAATTCATCGCTAATGGCGTCGTCTTTTACTATATTGTAAATTACGCCGTGAATACTTTCGTGGTACATACTGTACAAGGTTTCAAAAGCTCCTGCGTCTTTTTGCTTAAATTTTTCTACGAGTAAATCTAAATGCACTTGGTTTTTTTTAAATTATTAGCCTAAAATACAAAAGCTATTGACAATGCAATAGCTTTTATTATAATAAATATGATGTTCTATAATTACTCTATGATACCAGCACAACTAACTCTAGCTCCTGCAGCGCCACTTGGTTGAGAGGTAAAGTCGTCTGTACCTTGATGTACGATAATAGCTTTACCCAAAATATTTTTGGTATCGTCATCACAGCCAATACACCATTGGTCTGTTGACATAGAAATCGTACCAACGCCATCAGCACCAACTTCAAAATTACCTATATCACCTTTGTGGTAACCTGCTTCGTCTCCCCATTTTCCGTGTGGTTGCGCTGTTGGATTCCAATGGCCACCGGCAGATTTTCCATCTTCAGAAGAGCAATCTGCAGATTCGTGAATATGTATTGCATGCGTGCCTTCGCTTAATCCTGTCATCTTAGCCATAAAGTTTACCTGATTGTTTTCTTCTTTAAAAACAACGCTTCCTTTAACATCACTTCCACTTTTTGGAGAAAGCTCAATACTTACCATTTTTTTTGGTTCTACAGGAGTTTCTACTTCTTCAACTTCTACCTCTGTAGTTGTTTCTTCTGTTTTTTTATCATTTTTACATGATACAAATGCTATAACAGTTAATAGCATTAAGATTGATTTAAAATATTTCATTGTATTTGGTTTTTGGTTTTGTTAAAGTTACAGACATAAACAATGATTTGCAAGCTCAATACAACAATAGATTAGCTCTTTAGCCATAATTTTGGGTCAAAAATACCTCGTTTAATATTATTGGTGAATAAAATTGTTTTATCAATACGTGTTTGGGAAGATTTATAACGATTTATAGCATAGATAATACTTCGTTTTTTTCCTGCGGTAAAGCTTTCAAAAATTTTATAAGCTTTGTAATCGCTTAAGATAACTGCTTCAAACTCCTCACAAGGTTCTACGCCATATTTAGATTGGTCTTTAAATAATTGAAGCTCAAAAACATCGCCTGGTAAAATATCCATTTCCTTTTGTTTCGCTTTACTGAAATGTATTCTAAAATCACCTGTTTTTTCTTTTTTTAAAGCGGCATAAAATTCAATAATCTTATTATTATGAATAGCGTTAACTTTAATACGAGTTTGCCCAGCTTCATAAAATGGTTGCGTGAATTCTTTTGGAAGAATAACACTCATTTTATCTGATAATGTTATTTTGAAAGGATTACTTTTCATTTTAAAAAAAACAGCGCCTTAAAAAAAGCGCTGTTTTATAAATTTAATCTATTTGAAATGTTTTGGTCTCTTTAAATGGGTCAGTTTGAAGCGTTTTCATTTCTGCTTCATAATCTTTCCATTGGTTATTAAAGAAGGCGTTTGTTTCACTTAACAATTCTTTTACAGCATTTTTAGCCTGATTCATAAGTGTAATTTCAGTTGAGGTAATTCCTTTTTGACTACCCGAAATATAGCCTCTTGCAGTACCAAGTCGTTGTAATGCTGTTACTTCAGGATTACGCGTAATACCTTGACGACTGTCTCTTTTTCCAAAGAATTTATCTAACAAGTTATCTATAGATTTAACAACAGAATCCGAAGCCTTTATTTGAATTTTATATTTTTCTTTATCTAATTTTTTTAAAGTGGATTGATACTCTGAAGCTATTGATTTACTTTCTGCGAGTTGTTTTGATGCTTTCGCCAAAGTATCATAAATATCTTCTAACTGTTTTGAAGCAGCATATACTTCATTTATGTTTTTCTGAGAAACTTCTAATCTTGGGTCAGACTCAACAGTTATCATTGTTTCAGATAATTGGTCACCATAATGTAAAACAGCTTTGTAAGTTCCTGGTTTAACAGAAACTCCGCTAGATTCTCGACTTGAAGTTCTTACACGACGAGATGGTCTATCTTTACCAGCCTCATCCATGTACCATGTCCAACGGTGTAGACCATTTTCTTTTGGTGCTTTTTGTTTCAAAGTTCTTATTAATCTTGAACCATCATAAATTTTAAGCTGAAGCGAATCCCACTTAACTTCATTTCCGATTTTCTTATCACTAATGGCTTTATCATCTTTTTTGGCGTCTGATTTTATATCAGATTTTACGGCATCTTTTTGATTAAACATATAAGCAAATCGTGCGCCACCAGGTCTATTTTCGCCATGATACATGGCATCTGCACCAAAACGACTTCCTGTTGGTTGTTGGTAAGCTGCTTGATACGCCGTTGGCGGATTAAATAATTTAATATTTGAAGATAATGTCGATGAATTTTTTGCTATCTTTCTTAACGGTCTAATATCATCTAAAACCCAAGCGGCGCGACCAAAAGTACCAATCACTAAATCATGCTCACGTGGATGGATTACTAAATCTTTTACAGAGGTTGTAGGGAAACCGTTTGTCCATTTGGTCCATTTTTCGCCCGCATTTATAGAGACATACAAGCCATCATCTGTACCAAGGAACATTAAGTTTGGTTCTTCTAAATCTTCAACAATGGCCAGTGTGTAACTTTGTACATCATTTTCATCTACAATGCGCTCCCAAGTTTTACCATAATTTTTAGTTCTATACGCATAAGGCGTGTAATTAAAACGTCTATAATCGTTAGCTATTAAAAGAGCTTCGCCTTTGTTTTTATTAGACGCTTTTATTTGAGCAACCCAACTTCCTTTTGGTAAACCTTTTATGTTATTAGTAACTTCGTTCCAAGACTCGCCACCATTTGTGGTGTAGTGTACACGTCCATCGTCTGTTCCTGCCCAAAGCATATTTTTTTCTACTGGAGACGGTTCAATCACTAAAATTGTACAATGATTTTCTGCCCCAGTTGCGTCCATGGTTAGTCCACCACTTTCGGATTGTTTTTGTTTTTCTGGGTCGTTAGTAGATAAATCTGGAGAAATTACGGTCCAAGTTTCGCCTTTGTCGGTCGATTTGTGCACAAACTGACTTCCGAAGTAAATGGTGCTATTGTCAAAAGGGTCGATGTTTATGGCTGAATTCCAATTGAATCTTAAACGCACATCAGCATCAGGATGTGTTGGTTTTACGCCGTAGTTATTTCCTGTTTGCCAATCGTACCGTGTCACATTTCCTTGCTGACTCATTGACCATCCGTAACGGCTATCTTCTCTGTCTGGTACCACATCAAAACCATCACCAAAACTAATTTCTTGCCAATAGCTATTTCTAATGCCTTGTGCGCGCCAGACATAAGCCGGACCTCGCCACGAACCGTTATCTTGCATTCCGCCGTAAACATTATACGGATACTCGTTATCTACATTAATGTGATAGAATTGAGCTACAGGTAAATTGCCAATAAAACGCCAAGATTTTCCGCCATCTTTGGTAATATTCATTCCTCCATCGTTGCCATCAATCATAAAACTTCCGTCTTCTGGATGAATCCACCACGCATGGTGGTCTGGATGTACACCATTGCTTACGCCATAAGCTGGCATCAATTGATTGAAGTTTTTTCCACCATCTTCAGAAACATTCACGTAAGTAAACACGGAGTACACGCGGTTTTCATTTTGTGGGTCCACATATATTTCAGAATAATAGAATGGTCGGTTACCAATATCACTTTTATTATTAATCATTTTCCAGCTAAAACCACCATCTTCACTTTTGTATAGCGCATTCTTTTTTGCTTCAACTAAGGCATAAACGATGTTAGGTTTGTTAGGTGCAATCGCAATACCAATACGACCTAAATCTCCTTTTGGTAATCCGTCTTCATCGGTTAATTTTTTCCATGTTTTTCCGCCATCATGCGTCATATGCAATCCTGAGCCTTTTCCACCAGAATTAAAAAACCATGGGTCGCGCTTGTGTTCCCACATGGCCACAAACAATTTATTTGGGTTTGTTGGGTCCATTACCATATCGGCAACACCAGTTTTGTTATTGGCAAAAAGGATTTTATTCCACGTTTTTCCGCCATCAGTCGTTTTAAAAACACCGCGCTCAGGATGCTCGCCCCAAGGCGAACCAATGGCGCCAACATACACTACATCAGGATTTGTTGGGTCAACAATTATTCTGTGGATATGACGAGTTTTTTCTAATCCCATTGCCATCCATGTCTTTCCGCCATCTAGGGATTTGTAAATACCGTAACCGCCATTAAGTGAGTTACGAGGATTACCTTCTCCTGTACCAACCCAAATGACACTTGGGTTAGATTGCTGAATTTCTACTGCTCCGATTGAAGCCGTTAATTCTTTATCGAAAATAGGTTCCCATTTTATGCCACCAGAAGTCGATTTCCATAGACCACCAGAAGCTGTACCAACATACATAATGTCGGGGTTGCTGTTTACAACATCAATAGCTGTTACACGACCAGACATACCACCAGGTCCAATATTTCTAGGTTTCATGTTTTTTACCATGTCCATAGAAAAATCTTGTGCAGAAAGAAGTGTTACGCAGATAAGCATAACAATAGAGAAAAATTGTTTCATTATAATTTTGGGTTAGTTTGCGTAAAGCCTAAAATTAGTGAATGACGGCTTTATATTAGTTGTATTTATGTTAAAAATTTATTTGTAAAATCACTCTTGTAAGCTCTTCCTATAGGTATTTTTTTATCGTACTGGAGATATACACGATTTCCGATAATCTTTTCAATTTTATTGGTGTTGATGATGTAAGATTTGTGTACCCTAGCAAATTGATTAGTGTCTAGGCGTTTTATCCATTCGGTTAATGAGTCTGAAGATAATAGTTTCTTGTTTTCTGTATAGATTTCTACATAATCAGCATCAGATTTTATGTAAATGATATCGTCAATTTTAAGGCGAACAAGTTCGTAACCAGATTTTATAAAAATCTCTTTCTTTTGATTGGGTTCATTTATAGAATCATTGTTTGTATTACTTTCTAACATTTGAGATGCCTTAGTAATTGCTTGGATAAACCTCGGAAAAGAAAATGGTTTTAAAAGATAGTCTACCACGTTGAGTTCGTAACTTTCTAAGGCATAATCTGGGAAAGCAGTTGTTAAGATAACTTTTGGAGGATTTGATAGACTTTTTAAAAAGTCAATACCAGAAAGTTTGGGTAAATGAATATCTAAAAAAATGACATTTACTTGCTGTGCTTTTATAGTTTCTAGTGCTTCTATAGCATCGGAAAATGTACCAACGAGAGATAAGCTTTTAGCATCTTCGATATATTTTTTTAAAATACGTTGCGCTGGTAATTGGTCTTCTATGATAATACAGTTCATTATTAATTCTCGTTGAGATTAATTTCCAATTTTACCTCGTAGATAGAGTTATCTGATTTTATGTCTAATTGATGCTTGTTTTGGTAGATAAGCTCTAATCGTTTTTTTACATTTTTCAAACCAATGCCGTGTGGCAAATTATCGACATTAGACGCTTCACTATAAGTATTAGAGCACTCAAAAATTAAATAACCTGTATCAGTTACTTTAAGATTTATAGTTATGGAAATATTTTTGGTTTGGCTAGATGCGCTATGCTTAAAGGCATTCTCTATAAACACTGTAAGTATAAGTGGCGCAATTTTGTAATTCGAAGGAATTTCTTCCACATTAAAATTTACTGTGCCACGACCTTCAACTTGAAACTTACTAAGGTTAATGTAATTTTTAAGTTGCTCAATTTCCTTTACTAAAGGCACAAATTTTGCTTTACATTCATAAAGCATATATCTTAAAACTGCAGATAATTCTAGAATAATTTCGGGTGTTTTTGGTGACTGTTCGATAGCGTGTGCATACAAGTTATTGATGTTATTAAACAAAAAGTGAGGATTAATCTGAGATTTTAAAAATTGAAGTTCACTTTCTTTTACTGAGTTTTTTAATTTCTGAACTTCTCTCTGCTGTGTTAAAGCATCCCACGCAAATTTAAAACCAACTAAAATGGTAAGTGTTGGTAGTGTATTCAACAGATTATAAAAAATATTAGAAAAACGACGACCGCGAGTATCTGGATAAAATATTTTTTCTAAAATAAATTCTTCAACAAGTATTACAGCAACTGCAATTATTGCTGTAAATATGGCAAATAAAACATATTTGCGCTTGTATAGGAAATTTGGTAGAAATAAGTAATTGATGATTAAACCTGCAATAGCAAAGTTTAAATAGAATAAGATTTGATGTGCTTCTAGTCCAGGAATTCGTTTGTCAAAGGCATAAAAGATAAAGACTACGACATTAAGGCATAGTATAAAAACTAATTCCTTAGACGAAAATTTGTTAGAGTTAATGACATCCTTCATGCTTTAAAAATAAGGATTTAGCTGATTAATCTTTAGTAATTTCTAGAAACAGCCAATAAGTTAGACCGAACGACAGTAAGTACGCTGTAAACAACATCGCTGCAGTTAGACCTTAAAGTATGGTCGTTTACAGGTTTTGGTTTTACATGGTCATATAAGGTGTTTACTTTTACAAAAAGAAAATTCAACAAAACGCTATGAAAAAATTTTTAACATTATTATTAGGTTTTACGTTTACATTTATTCAAGCTCAAGAGCGTTCTCAAGCTAGTGAAGTTAAAATAATGGGTAAAGTCGTAGAGGCATCTAACGGTCGGTCGTTAGAGTACTCAACTATAGTTGTATTAAATCCTGAAGGAAAAGTAATTACTGGTGGTATTGCCGATATCGATGGTAATTACAGTATTCTCGTAGCTCCAGGTACATACGACGTAAAGTTTGAGTTTATAGGGTTTAAAACAAAGACCTTAAAAAATCAGAATATTTTAAAAGATACAACTTTGCCAACCGTAAAATTAGAGATTGATTCGGAGTCTTTAGACGAAGTTGTGGTAACAGCAAAAACAACCGAAGTACAAATTAGATTAGATAAAAAAGTTTACAATATTGGTAAGGATTTAACCACTGGCGGCGCCACAGTAGGCGATGCACTTGGCAATGTACCGTCGGTAACAGTAGATGCGGATGGTGCCATAGCACTGCGTGGTAATGGTAATGTTAGAATTTTGATTAATGGTAGGCCATCAGCTATTGCAGGTTTTGGTTCTACAGATGCTTTACAATCACTTCCTGCAGATGCTATTGAGCGTGTAGAGGTAATAACATCGCCATCGGCTAGATACGATGCAGAAGGTACAGCTGGTATTTTAAATATTATTTTAAAGCGAGAAAAAACATTAGGTTTTAATGGTTCTGTACAGACTTTTGTGCGCTATCCTTGGGGAGCAGGTGTTACGGGTAATGTAAACCTACGAACAGAGAAATTCAATATTTTCAACACAACCAGTTATAATAGAAGAACATCTCCGGGACAAGCTTTTTTTAGAAATCAGTTTTTCTCAAACCAAGTTGTAAATCCTACAGTGATAGAAAATAGAGATTTCGATAGATCAGATATTGGCTTTAATACCAATATCGGAGCAGAATATTTTATAAATGATAAGTCGTCTATCACAGGGTCATTTTTTATTTCTAATGGTAAAGACGATGATGAAACTATAAATAATACGGATGAATTTGACCCTAATGATGATTTAGCTTTTAACCGAATTAGAACCGAATATGAAACGGAAGACGATAACAATTATCAGTTTTCTCTAAATTACATAAATCGATTTAATGATAGTGGTCATCAACTTACAGCAGACCTTCAATATGGCGTTGATGACCAAGAGGAAACGGCTTTAATTGATGAGCTAAATACATTTCCTTCTGAAGAAATTTTACCTTCTGAACTTATACGTACAATAGAAGATGGAAATGAATTTTTAGCACAGGTCGATTACGTGTATCCAATTGGTGAAAATGCACAATTTGAAGCTGGATACCGAGGTAATTTTGAAACGACGACCACAGATTTTTTGGTTACGGAACAAGCTACAGCAGGTGGTGAGTTTATTACAAACGAAGATTTAACCAACATATTTACCTATAAAGAAGACATCAATGCATTGTACACGCAATACGGAAATAAATTTGGTAAATTTTCTTTTTTAGCAGGATTACGTTTTGAGCATACACGTTTAGCAGGAACGGTTGAAGGCGATGGAAACAACGACGTCGTCATCGATTTCGATAACTCATATCCAGGGTTGTTTCCCACGTTAAATTTAAATTACGAAATCAACGATTCTGAAAACTTTACATTTGGTTACAATCGAAGAATAAATAGGCCTCGAGGAAGATCTGTTAATCCATTTCCATCGCGTTCTAGTGAGGCCAATATTTTTCAAGGAAACCCAAGCTTAAATCCTGCTTTTGCAAATGCTTTCGATTTAGGTTACTTAAAACGGTGGGGAAAAACCTTAACCTTTACAACATCTGTTTACTATCAATACGAAACAGATGCCTTTGAGCGTATCCAAGAAGACACAGGAGAAGAAACTCCAAATGGTATTCCAATCATTAGAACTATTCCTATAAATTTAAGTACTAATGAGCGTATCGGTTTTGAGGCTGGTCTACTTTACAATCCATTAAAATGGTTACAAATTAATGGTAGTTTTAACTTCTTTCAATTTAATACAAAAGGTGCTTTTAATGGTATAGATTACGGTACTAAAAATACCAGTTACTTTTCAAGATTAAGTGCAAAAGTAGATTTCACAAAAGACTTTCAATTTCAGACTAACGCCATTTATAGAGGCCCACGAAATAATGCACAGACCGAAACAAAAAGCATTTTATTTCTTAATATGGCACTTAGTAAAGATGTTTTAAAAGGAAATGGTACAATAGCACTTAATGTAAGAGACGTTTTTAACTCTAGAAAACGTATATCTCTTACAGAGGCAGAAACCTTCAGAAGCGATAGCGAATTTCAGTTTAGAGTACGTACTATCAATGCATCTTTCGTCTATAGATTTAATCAGAAAAAAGAACGACAAAAAGGTTCTAGAGATGATAATGATGGTGGTGGAGATGATGATTTCTAAAAGAGATGTTAATGCTTTCGTTAGGAGTTGAAAAAGCGGTATTTTTATACTGCTATGAAAACAAGAAAATCAGGATTCGTATTTAAGACCTACGAAGCACCAAATCAATCGCCTTTTGAAAAGCTTTTTGAAATTTTCAAGGAGCTCATCACTTATACATCTGGCGATTTTGATGAAGCTATTGATTGGTTGCGTCAACTCGATAAAGAGTACGAGCTCACCACACCAGATTACACTATTGATGATTTTGTCGAAGACCTTAAAAATAAAGGGTATATCCGTGAAGAAATAGACCCAACGGGCGAAGGCGACAGTGAAGGTGATGGCAAAGGTAAATTTGCAATTACAGCTAAGACCGAGCGTGCCATACGTCAACAAGCTCTAGACCACATTTTTGGGAAAATAAAACGAAGCGGCGCAGGAAATCACAAAAGTAAAGGCGTAGGAATAGGCGATGAGCATACTGGCGATTTTAGAGCTTACCAATTTGGAGATGCTTTAGACAAAGTATCGATGACCGAAAGTTTACGAAATGCACAAATCAATAACGGTCTTGGGGATTTTAGTTTAACCGAAGACGATTTGGTAGTAGAAGAAACATTGCACAAAAGCCAAATGAGTACGGTGTTAATGATAGACATTAGCCACAGTATGATTTTGTATGGTGAAGACCGCATCACACCAGCCAAGAAAGTCGCCATGGCATTGTCGGAATTAATTACAACGCGCTATCCAAAAGACTCTATAGAAATTCTAGTTTTCGGAAACGATGCTTGGCCAATAAAAATTAAAGATTTGCCATATCTCAAAGTTGGGCCTTATCATACTAATACTGTTGCAGGATTGCAATTGGCGATGGATATGTTGCGCAGAAAACGAAACACCAACAAACAGATTTTTATGATTACTGATGGTAAACCAAGTTGTTTGCGTCTACCAGATGGTCAGTATTATAAAAACTCTAATGGTCTCGACCCTTATATTACCAACAAATGTTATGCTATGGCGCAACAAGCGAGACGTTTGCACATACCAATTACCACATTTATGATTGCTGAAGACCCATATTTAATGCAGTTTGTTAGAGAGTTTACACAGGCCAATCGTGGTAAAGCTTTTTATACAGGATTGAAAGGTTTGGGCGAAATGATTTTTGAAGATTACGAGAATAATAGAAAGAAAAGAATAAAAGGATAAAGCTAGAAAATGAAAAATATAAAGACACTAGGAGAATTAAAACAATCTGGTTATCAATCAAAATCTATTAAAGTTGAATTGCGTGATAATTTAATTGAAAACATAAAAAATAAAGTGACCACGTTTGATGGTATTCACGGTTATGAAAATACGGTGATTCCTGAGTTAGAACGTGCGATTTTATCAAGACACAATATCAATTTATTAGGATTACGAGGTCAAGCTAAAACACGTCTAGCACGTATGATGGTGAATTTGTTAGATGAGTACATTCCGGTAGTTGAAGGTTCCGAAATTAATGACGACCCGTTACAACCCATTTCAAGATTTGCAACAGAATTAATCGCTGAAAAAGGAGATAATACACCAATTACTTGGTTGCATAGAAACGAACGTTTTGCCGAAAAATTAGCAACGCCAGATGTTACTGTAGCAGATATTATTGGTGATGTTGACCCCATAAAAGCGGCCAATTTAAAATTAAGTTATGCTGATGATAGAGTGATTCATTATGGTATGATTCCAAGAGCTAATCGTTGCATTTTTGTAATTAATGAGTTACCTGATTTACAAGCGCGTATTCAGGTTGCATTATTTAATATTCTGCAAGAAGGTGATATTCAGATTAGAGGATTTAAATTGCGTTTACCTTTAGATATGCAGTTTGTTTTTACAGCAAATCCTGAAGATTATACCAATCGTGGTAGTATTGTAACACCTCTAAAAGACCGAATAGGTTCACAGATTTTGACGCATTACCCAGATAATGTAGATACGGCAAGAACCATAACAGCACAAGAAGCGCGATTGGATGACCGTCAGTCGGAAGCAATTCATATTCCAGATTTAGCAAAAGATTTACTAGAGCAAATTAGTTTTGAAGCTCGAGAGAGCGAATATGTGGACGTAAAAAGTGGTGTGAGTGCAAGAATGAGTATTACGGCATTTCAGAATTTATTAAGTACTGCTGAACGTCGTGCGTTATTAAACGGTGATACCAATACATCTGTAAGATTATCAGATTTTACAGGAATTATACCAGCAATAACAGGAAAGGTAGAATTGGTGTATGAAGGCGAACAAGAAGGTGCAGATTTTGTAGCAAATGCTTTATTAGACAGTGCCATTAAAACCCTGTTTCCACGGTATTTTCCAAAAGTAGAAAAACTTCAGAAACAAGACGAAGAAACACCTTATGACGACTTAATTTCTTGGTTCTTCAATTCTGATGGTTTTGAGCTTTTAGATAACCTCACTGACGCTGATTACAAAGCAAAACTTAATGAGGTGACACCGCTAGACACTTTGCTTGCGGATTATCAGCCAGACATAGAAAAAGAAGATGTCTATTTTGAAAAAGAATTTATTCTTTGGGGTTTAACGCAGTTTAAGAAGTTAAGTAAATACCGCTATTCAGAAGGTCTACAGTTTCAAGACCCTTACGGTAGTTTTATTAATGGATTATAAATTACTATTTATTAAATTAAAAAGTGAAGTCGAAATTGTATTTAATCGACTTCACTTTTTTTTGACTAACTCAAAAGAATTATTTTTTTATAGGCTCAAAAACCCACCAAGTTTCTCCAGTTTTTGGTCTAAAACTCAATTTAATTAATCCATCTTCGGAATAGATTAAATATTTACCTTTAATATTTAAGTCTTTACCGTTTTGTGTTGCAGTCATCTTACCATCTAGATAATTTGCTTCAACACCATTGTTGAATTTAAAAGTTGCATTATATAGTTTAGTGTCTAAGCTTGAAATTTCCAAAGATTTTATCATTTTTAGACCTTTTGTAAAATGGTTCATGTCATACTCATAATACCCATAATCTTGTTTGTTTTTCTTTTTGGTACTATGCTCTTTTATGGCTTTGAAATACTCAGCGTTACTTTTTATTTCAATTTTACCTTTACTCAAATAATAAATATTACTGGTATTTTTATAAGTAGGGTAGACAGTGAGTTTATAGGTTTGATTTATGATAAATTCTTTTTCTGATGATTTGTCGCTGTAAACAATATTATTATTTGTGTTTGTAAGCTCAAATCTGGAACCAGGTGGATATTTGATAAAGTCATTTTCTTTATCACTTTTTGTGATTTTTAGATAATCGTTTTGTCCAAATGTTAAGTTCATAAACATTAATAACGCTATACTTGCTAATACTTTCATTGTGTTTCTTGTTTTCATAATTTCTATTTTTTAGTTGTTATATTCTGTTTTTTTCGTCTTCAATTCCTGTTTTTCTTTTTTGAGCTTTTTTAATTTCATCTCTACCAAAATTGTAAGTGAGATTAAAGCGTACTTGTCTACTATCGTTACCACCATTACCATCAATAAATAAGTCTCCAAATTGTGTAGTACCTCGCCATGGAGATGTAAATAAGATATCGTTAAAGGCTAATCTGGCAGTGAGTTTATCATCTAAAAATCGCTTTTGGAAAGCAATGTTTAATGCGCCTAAACTTTCTGTCTCATAAGTTCCGCCCCAAACAGATGGCGAGTTAAACCAACCAGAAATTTCTGCAGTAAGCCCTTTCGAGACCTTGAAAGTATTTTGCGCATAAAGACTTAATGTGTTTTGTTGCGTCTCTACAAAATCTGGATTTGTTGCTTCATAAATACTACGGTAAGCATTGAGACTTATATATACATTCCACCAATCATTAAATTTTGTGGGATACGATACACCAAGATTTATAATTTTTTGATTGGCTACATTTCTTTGGATAATGAAGTTGGTATTGTTTGGCCCTGCTTCTGTAATCTGGGCAAAGAAATCACTAACAAATGTATAGCTGATTGAAGTGGTTAGTCTGTAATTGTATGTGTGTGATAATTTTAAGTTATCTGTATATTGAGGCTGGAGAAATGGATTTCCTTGTCTGAAAGATAGCTCATCTATTCTGTACTGAAAAGGATTTAAACTTTGATAATTAGGACGCTGAATGCGCTTACTATAGTTTAGAGATAAAGTGTTTTTTCTATTAACTTGATACGTTATTCCGCCGCTAGGAAACCAATTGGTGTAGTTGCGCTCTACACGATTGTTTTGATTAGCTTGAAGACTTGTTAGCTGTCCGTCAGAAACTGTATTCTCCATTCGTAGACCAAACTGAATATTTAGTTTTTCAAATTTTCTGTTGTAGTTAAAATATGCAGCATAGATTTGCTCGTCATAATCAAAATCATTAGACTGAGATTCATCCAAATCATTTGCACCGTTAGTTCTATCAAAGGCATCAAAGCTATTTTCTGTATATACTTTGGAGTATTTAAAACCAGCGCTTAAAACACCTTTAAGGAAGTTTTGTTTGTAATCTGCCTGTCCAGAAAGGATGGAGATATCAATAGGTGTATCAAAAAATACAACGTTTTCACTGATTACTTGCGTTTCATCTCCATTAAAATAGCGGTTGGGTTGTAAATTGAAACGTTCGCTATTGTATTTTCCATAATCCAAATCAACATTTAAAGAGTGTCCAAGTGTGTCTTTGAATCGGTAGTTGAGGTTAGTAAAAATATTTGAGGTTTTATTATCAGAATCACTTCCTGAGATTAACACTTCATCAGGATTTTGCTGTGAAATTGGTCGGATAGGTGTTCTCGAATCTGTCTCTGATGAGGAGTTGCTAAAGTTTCCAGTGGCTATGATACCAAATGTAGATTTGGCATTTGCATAGTAGTCAAACCCCAATCTTAAGTTATTACTATTGTTATCAAAAACAGTATTTGAGCGCGCATCAAAGTTAATATTATTTTGAGTTCGGTTAAGGTTTATAAAACTTGTACTCTTACCAAAATTGTTACTATATGTACCATATAGACTTGTCTTTTTGTTTCTATTATTAAAAGATATAGAGTTGTTGTATCTCGCAAAATCTCCAAATGTGAGTCCAGATGCTATACTACCATTGGTTCCTAAGCTTTTATCTCGTTTTAATTTTATATTGATAATTCCAGCATTACCTTCAGCATCGTAACGCGAAGACGGTTGTGTTATAATTTCAATATTGTCTATGTCGCTAGCTTGGAGTGTCTTTAAAAAATTAACCAAGTCCTGACCTCTTAGAACTGATGGTCTATCATCAATGTAGAATAATACACCTGCTTTTCCTTCTACAATGATACTATCTGAGTTGTCTATAATTATTCCTGGGGCTTTTCGTAATAGTTCAAATCCATTATCACCAATAGCATTAACGGTGTTAGCAACGTTAAAAACCGTTTTATCTGCTTGTACTTGTATCATTGGCCTTTCCGCCACTATGGTTACTTCTTCTAAAGCTTCAGAATCATCTTGCATTACTATTTGCTCAAAAGTTTTGTTAGTATTTTCTAAATCAAAAGGCTCCGACTTGTAATCTTTTAATCCCAAACTAGTTATAAGTAAATAGTAACTACCATTCTCAATAGATTTAAATAAAAATTCTCCTTTTTCATTAGAGAGTTCTCCTTTAATAAATCCATTGGTTTTAACATCTAAAAGAGAAATAATTGCAGCTTGAACGGGTTGATTGTTTTCTGTAACAATCTTACCGGTTATTGTATTTTGTGACCATGTTATTCCAAAAGCTAAGCTTAGGAGTACGAGAATAAAAGACTTCATAATAATTTGTTTTTAATTTCTGAAGCAAATTTGAAGCATTAACATATTCTATACACGCCTAAACCGATAAGTAGGAAAATAGAGTGATGAGTTGCCAAGTCCATTCATCGGACTATGGGTCAACTCGTCTTTATTTGTTTAATTAATGATTAGACTTACATTATATTTGAGTCATATGAATGCAGTTATGAAGAATATTAAATTAAAAGAATTAGGAATCATCTTTGGTTTTTACTTATTCTTTTCCGTTTTATATCGTATTGTATTGTGGTACAATATGATGAAGTTTAGAGAAGATGGTATCTGGGGTTGGGCAGATCCTGAAGGGTATTGGTACATGTCTGGTATGCAATACTTTTTTTATTTTATAGCATCTATCGTGATTTGGTTCTTGGGAGTGAGGTTATTAAAAGATAGACCAAAACTTCTTCAAATAGCAGTTGTTGTAATCCTTATACCTATTACCGTATATTTTGTTAGAGAATGGCGTTATTTATTGCTGGACGCTATGGGTGAAACCCACTTAACTGGCACAGGTTCTGTTTGGGATTGGTATATCCCAACACTATTTATGATGATTCAATTTGGTTGTTTCTTTGCTTACCGTTATTTCAAGGAGAATCAGCAAAAATTAAAGGTTGAAGGCGAGTTGAAAACAGCTGCTTTAAAAAGCGAATTATCAGCATTAAAGGCACAGTTAAATCCACATTTTCTCTATAATATTTTTAATACCATAAGCGCATCAGTACCGCCAGAAAATGAAAAAACGAGATACCTGATTGCAGAGCTTTCAGATTTGTTTAGATACCAGTTAAAAGCTTCTCAAGTGGAAAAAGTGCCATTGCGGGAAGAGCTAGAGTTTGTAAATAAGTATTTGGCTTTGGAGAAAGAGCGATTCCAAGAACGTTTAAAAGTTAGTATTAATGTTGAAGAGAATTTACTAGATGAGATGGTTCCACCAATGCTGCTTCAGCCGTTGGTTGAAAATTCAGTAAAGCATGGTCTATCTTCTTTAATCGAAGGCGGAGAGATTTCTATTTCAATATTTAAGAAAGAGGATAAATTACACTTTGAAATTGCAGATACTGGTATTGGAATTGAAAATAAATTATCGGTTTTTGATAAAGGCATAGGGTTAACTAATACCAAATTGCGTTTAGAAAAAATGTATCAAACGACTTTAAATCTTAGCGATAATAGTCCAAAAGGCTTAAAAATTAGCTTTACTCTATGAAAAAGGTAGTTATAATTGATGACGAGTCTGCGGGACGTCAGTTGATAAAGCAATACCTAGAAGACTACCCAGAATTAATTCTTCTTGGTGAAGCCAATAATGGCGTTGATGCTGTAAAAATTATTAATGAGTTTAAACCTGATTTGGTGTTTTTAGATATTCAGATGCCAGGAATGACCGGGTTTGATGTGCTCACACATTTAGAAGAGTTGCCTCAAATTATTTTCTCAACCGCTTACGACCAATATGCGCTTAAAGCCTTTGAAGTCCATGCCGTAGATTACCTCTTAAAACCTTATACTAAAGAACGTTTTAAAATTGCTGTAGACAAACTGAAAGAAAATGTACAAGTCAATAATGCTAGACCATTAGCAGAAAGTTTATTGATGGATACACCAAAATATCCTGAACGTATTTTGGTCCAGAGCCAAAACAAATTGGTGACAATTGCAGTTGAAGATGTAATTAGAATTGAAGCTTACGGAGATTATTC
Organism: Winogradskyella litorisediminis; assembly: GCF_042675765.1. Taxonomy (NCBI): domain Bacteria; kingdom Pseudomonadati; phylum Bacteroidota; class Flavobacteriia; order Flavobacteriales; family Flavobacteriaceae; genus Winogradskyella; species Winogradskyella litorisediminis. Next base: position 435,607 of record NZ_JBHTJL010000016.1, read on the forward strand.
GAAGTTAGTGACTGAAGTAAAAACTTATGTTAGTAATTATGGAATTTCTACTCTAGAAGAAAAGTTGAATGAATCTATTTTTATAAGAATACACCGTTCATCTATTATTAATCTCAATGCGGTAAAAGAGCTAAATAAGTACACAAAAAGTTACGATGTAACGATGAAAAATGGAGATGTAGTTAGGGTAAGTAGAGGTTATATGGAGAATATAAAAAAGCTTATGTTTTAGTTACCAGTTATCTCGACTTTTAATATTAGCATCGCAGAGTCTTATGATTTCTGCGATTCTTTTTTGTTTGGTGTCTTCGCGTTTAGCACTATTTAACCAAGACAGATAACTTTTTCTGTAGCCTTTGGAGAAGTTTTGGTAGTTTTCGAATGCTCTTGGATTTTTATCAAACGCTTGTTGAAGATTATTTGGTATAATGCCATTTTCAACATCATCCATCGCCGTCCAAGTTCCTGTTTTTTTGGCGAGGTTAATCATTTTGTAACCTGCCTCTTGGATTAATCCTGCGGCTTCTAATTCTTCGATATACTTTTTATTAAGTGCACTCCAAGAACTTTTAGGATTACGTTGTGTAAAATATTGGACACGTTTTCCGCCACCGAGGCTTTTTACTGTAGCATCAATCCATCCAAAGCAAAGCGCAACTTTTACAGCCTCTTCCCAACGCATGGTTGGTATTTTGGTTTCTAGTTTGTAAAATACCAGATAAACCGCTTTTTCCTTAGTATGATTAGCGAGGAGCCAATCGTACCATTCTACATCACGTTGAAAATAAAGCTCTGGAAACTTCATTCTATTTTACTTTACTCACATTAATGTAGAAGTCTCTATCGACTATAAAATCATCATTCTCAATAGCCATGGTTTTCCATTCAGAATTTGGAAATAGCCATTGCGGTTTTCCATTAATCTTTACTTCAATAGGCATATCAAAATCCTTTACAATATTGACATACCTATATTTTAGTTGATTGTCTTCAATTGTATATTCTAAAGTAGGAATGCGTGTATCTCTTAGATATTGATTAAAAAAGGCGGATAAATCTTTCTTTGTTTTGTTACTTATGTAGTTTTCAATTTGTGCAGTAGTTACGGTTTGATGATAAAACTCTTTATTTAAGCCTCGTAGAATTTCTCGCCATAGGGTGTCATCTTCTATCAGCTGTCTTAAGGTATGCAACATATTTGCGCCTTTGTAATACATGTCCCCAGAGCCTTCGTTGTTTAAATTATACTGACCAATTACAGGCCTGTCATTTCTAATATTAGCTCGCGTACCGATGACGTAATCTGCTGAAGCTTCTTTTCCATAATAATAATCTAAAAACAGATTTTCCGAATAGGCTGTGAATCCTTCGTGAATCCACATATCTGCCGCATCTTTGTAGGTGATGTTATTGGCAAACCACTCGTGACCTGCTTCGTGAATGATAATAAAATCGAATATTAATCCCCAACCTGTGCCAGACAAGTCTCTTCCCAAATAGCCTTTTTTGAACTGATTGCCATAGGTGACGGAACTCTGGTGTTCCATACCTAAATAAGGGACTTCAACAAGTTTAAAACTATCCTCATAAAACGGATAAGGACCAAACCAATGTTCGAAGGCTTTCATCATTTTTGGTGCGTCTTTAAAGTGCTCTTTTGCTTTTTCAAGATTATCCTTTAACACCCAATAATCCATATCTAATGCGCCTTTTTCACCCTGATAGGTTTCAGAAAAGTTAACGTAATCGCCAATATTAATATTTACACCGTAATTATTAATTGGGTTATTGACAAACCAGTGAGACTTTACTTTATTACCTAAATCTTCAAGTTTTCTTAGCCGGCCGTTTGAGACGTTTGTTAAGCCTTTAGGATTGGTCACGCTAATGAGCATACTATCGACTTCGTCATACATGTGGTCTTTGTTTGGCCACCAAACACTGGCGCCCAAACCTTGGTTAGATGTTGCAATAAAATGTTTACCGTTGCTGTCTTTTTTCCACGAAAATCCGCCATCCCAAGGAGCACGTTTAGCTTCGCGAGGATAGCCTTCGTAATAGATTGTTATGGATTTTATAGCACCTACAGGTTGTTCACTTTCAACTTTAATAAAATGAGCGTTTCCCTCAGTTCTAAACTCTAATTCATCACTATCTTGAACTACTTTCGTGATTTTCATTGGCGCTTGTAAATCGATTTGAAGCTCTGGTTTAGACTTTAAAACACGATAATTTATAGTGTTTTTTCCTGAAATGAATTTCTCTTCAGGCTTAACTTCAACATCGAGGTGATAATAGGTTAAATCCCACCAAGCACGTTCTGCTGTTATACTTCCGCGTAGAGAATCTTGGCGTGTAAAGTTTTGTTTGCCAGACATTAAGCCTTGCGATATTCCTAATAATGGAAGACTTAGTAATAGTGAAAATAAGATGTTTTTCATTATAATTTTTTAATGATTTGTCTGCGTTTTAATGATTTTCCAGAAATAGAATCTAGAATAATAGGAATGGAAACTAAACCATTTTCCGCTGGCTTATATACACCAAAGTGCAAATGCGGTATTGTTGTCCATCCTGTAAAACCTGATAATGCAATTGGTTGGTTGGCTTTAACAGAATCACCAATTTTCACCAAACTTCCATATTGTTTTAAGTGTACGTATTGTGAAAATGTGTTATCCTCATGGTAAAGCATAACATAATTCCCATAATTTTTGAAATCTTCGGTAACACCTTGCTTGTTATGTTTAGTAACGACATTAATCACTATACCATCTCTAGCAGCAACAATAGTATCCCCAACTTTCATATCAAAATCTATACATTTTGACGAAAAAGTGCCTTTATGAGAAAAGCTACCGTCGTAACCTTGAATTATTTTTGAAGTGTACCCTTTTTGGAAAGGAAAAGTATAAATAAAGTTGGTATCATATTCGGTAAATGGATATCTGCCATAATAACCTTTAAATTGGTATTTTTTTAGAACTGAATTTGAATCTGTTTCTTCAGTAGTATACTTAAACAAGGTATACTGTTCTTTAGGTTCTAATTGTTTGATTAAGGTGTCTTCAGTTTTATTTTCGATAATTTTGATATATAATGGCGAAGCCAAATCATTTTTTGAAATAACAAATAGTGAGTCGTTTTCAACCTTAAATTGAATAAAACTTGGAGCTGTTAGTTGTTTTGAACAGCCAAAGACAACTAATACTAAACTTAAAAATGGTAGAAAAAGACGCTTCATTTTATCTTATAATTTTACTCGGAAAAGCTACGATACTTTCGTGACCATCTTTACCAACGGCCGCAACTCCGAAAAAGAAATTATCTACGACTATACCATCCAAAGTATATTCACTAACATCTCCAACATAACGGCTATTGTCCCAAGTAGGCGATGTTGTGTCTCTCCAATAAATTTTATAACCTACAGCGCCATCAACTTTATCCCAGCTAAATTTTGCAGAAGGCTGAACAATACCACCAATACCTACATTTTTTGGAGAAGGTGGAGCGGAAGCAATGCTAGCTAAATTTATAGCGTTGACCGCCGTTAATTTTTTACAGTATGGAAAGTTGACATGCTCAAATGTATCACCGTAATCAATACCATCTTCTGTACGAATGTCTTGATGTTGTTGCGTATAATTTTCGTGTGCTTCCATAATGCGGATACCTGCAAAACCAACGTCGTTAAAAGGTCTGTGATGTCCGCCTCGGCCAAATCGGTCTAAACGGTAGACCATCATTGGGTTCATTTCTGGCATGTAGGTCTTAACGGTTTTATGCACATAGCGCGCCAATTGACGTGAAATACCATCAACCTCACCACCATAAAAACGTCTTGCACGACGTGCACGCTCACTTTCGTTTGCAGGTACTGGTTCTGAGAAAATTCTGAATGTGCGGTTGTCAATCACACCATCAACGCCTTTAATATTTCCAATCATGTCGTTATTTAAAATTCCGACAATATCCCAATTGTTGTCTTGGGCATATTTTGCTAATCCTTGACCACCAAATAAACCTTGTTCTTCTCCAGAAAGACCTACGTAGATAATACTGCTATCAAATTTGTATTTAGATAATACCCGAGCAGCTTCTATAGCGCCAGCCATACCTGAAGCGTTATCGTTGGCACCTGGTGAGTCTGAAGTGAAATCCGTTGGGTCTGATACACGAGAATCGATATCACCACTCATAATAATAAAACGATTTGGATATTTTGTGCCGCGTTGAATAGCTACGACATTAACTACCATAACGTCCTTGACAATACGTTGATTTCGGCCTTTTTCAACTAAATCTTGTTGATAAAACACCTCTAAGCAATCATCACAATCTTTAGAAATTTTATCAAACTCAGACTTAATCCAACGCCGTGCTGCGCCAATACCTCGTGTGTCCGATAAGGTGTCGCTTAAGGTGTGACGTGTGCCAAAATCCGCAAGGGTTTTTACATCGTTTTTTAAACGCTCTTCTGATACTGCATCGATGATATCGTAGATTTTTGGGTCGGTTTGTGCTTGATTTATTGTAAAGCCAAATAAGGCAAGTCCTAAAATAATTTTTTTCATGAGAGTTAGTGTTTTGAAGCCTAAAAATAAGGCTTTCGCTAAAGCTTTGTGTTTAAAGATTTGTTAATACGTTAATCTGTTTTTAGTCGTCTACAAGTAAAAGCGTGCCAAAAATACTAGCGTCAATCCAGCCACGGTTTTTATCTTCACCTTCAACTTTTACAGAGCCGATAAAGTTTTCGCGAGTAGCACTATTATCATTATCGCAATAGGCAAGGGCAAAACCTATATTTTTATTTGCGCTTAGTTTTACGGGAAAATTAGTCCCAGATTCGTTATAGGTGTTATCATATAAAGAAATTTTCACTTCCCAAACCGATTGATTTCTTGTAGTTATTCGTTTTGATGTTATGTGAGAGTTGAAAAGTATTCCCTTTTTTTCTGTTGACATATCTACGACATTACCATCTAAGGCTATATGATAAGCAAAGGCGTTATGATTAAATTGATGATTTCCACCGCTATTGTCTTCGTCAACAAAAATCTCTAAGCAGTCATCGTCCCACCACGCTTTCAATGGGTCTTTTTCTTTATCCAGAAGAATATCATCAGTAATTTCAGCCAAGAGGTATAAGGCATCTTCTGTCCAAGCTAGCTTATAGCGTCCTTGAAAATCATCTTCTGAATAGGCCTCTCCTAACCATAATTGATTCATCGGATACCACTTCGATTTTCCCCAAATAGCTTCATTAGCTTTTCCATCAATTATTGGTGCGACATCAGCTTTTTTAACTTCTATAAGTTGTTTGACAGGCTTTTTTACAGGTAATTGTTTTTTGTAGTTAAACTTTACGGTTTCAACTTTATTTTCCGCTTTAATATCAACGTAAATATTCATCTCTGTATCGGTAACTTTTTCAAATGACATGCCTTCAAAAACAACTTTGTTTTTGGTAATATATTTTAAAGGAAAATCAACAGTTTCGTCTTTGGTTTCCCAGCCTTTAAGGTCGTTATTAAAATGTTTTAATTGAAGAATAAGACTGTTTTCTATTTCTCTGATAATCTCTATTTCGTAGAATTGGACTTTTCCATCTACCGTTAATTTGAATGTCGCTATCATAGAACCATCAGAAGGTTCGCTCCAGATTTCTTCCGTTTTTCCACCAAAAGCTTCACCATGCCATGTGCCAGATATCCAGCTAATGTTTTCTAATTTTGGCTCTAGTTTTTGTTCTTGAGCGATTAGTGAGCAGGACATAAACAGTAGAAAAATTGAAAAGTGTTTCATACGAGTTTTGATTAATACGTATCTTCGTTAAGATTTTATAAAGTTAAAAAATGAAACGATTTTATCTGGTATTACTTGTAATTCTATTTTTTAGCTGTGTTGATGGCAAAGTTTCAAAAACTGCTGATACATCAACCATTAATCCGGAAACCTATTGGGGCGAAAGCCCTTGGCCAGAGATTAGAAAAAAGCGTATCAATTCACTACTTCCAAAAGCTCTTGAAAATGCAGAAGTAAATTGTTGGTTAGTCATTTGTAGGGAAAATAATAACGACCCTATTGCAGACCATATAGGCGGCGAAAATGCTGGAGGTACTGCTGTGTTCTTGTTTTATAATGACGAAAACGGATTTCATTCTAAAGTATTCTCACCATCTGGTGAAGCTACCGCTTTAGACGATTTAGACATTCACGATGAGGTTGTGAGTGTTGAGCGTGGTACATCTGCGGTGGCTATGGCGGTAGATTTTATAAAAGAGAGAGAATTTGAAACTATAGCTGTTAATTCTTCTAAGAGCAATGCTATGGCAGACGGACTATCGTATTCTCAACGACAGAATTTAGAAGAATTATTAGGTGATTATTCTAACCGTTTAGTGCCATCTACAGAAGTTGTTTACGAATGGCTATCTATAAAACTACCAGAAGAAGTTGAGATTCTTCGTAAAGCGGCACAGTTGACAGCTGAGTGGCAGATTGAAGCCTATAAACAAGTGATTCCAGGCAAATCTACAGATGCTGATATTGCTAAATTTTTAAAGCAAAAAATGACAGAATATGGTGTAAAAGATGGCTGGGCACCTGACCAAAACCCGAATGTAAATTCTGGTGCTGACCGAGGACATTCTCATGCAACGGACAAAGTAATTATGCCAGGAGACGTCATACAAATAGATTTTGGTATTAAAGTTTACGACCGTTGAGTGAGCGATATACAGCGTTTCGCTTATGTTTTAAGAGACGGTGAAACAGAAGCGCCAAAAGACATTCTGCATTATTGGGAAAGTGGAAAGGAAGGAAATCGTGCAGCCCTCGCCGCTATGAAACCTGGTGTAAAAGGTGTGGACGTTGATAGAGCACAACGTGTACTTATGAAAGAAGCTAGCTCGGATTATGTGATGTGGAGCACAGGACATCCTGTGGGTTATGTGGCGCATGATGTTGGGCCAAATCTTGGAGGTTCGCAAGCGTCACATGTGCGACCAGCTTCAGAAAAAATCATAAAAGAAGGGATGACTTTCGCCTTTTATGGTTTCCATGCATGGAAACTTGAAGATGGTGGTACAAAAACCATATCGGTAGAGGAAATGGCGGTAGTTAAAAAGGATGGCGCTGAGTATCTAATTGCACCGCAAGAGAATTTAATACTAATTAGCAGTAAATAACTACCTTATAAACGTCACTTTACTTATCAATCCATTTTCGACTTCGTAAATCGCAACGGCTTTAAACGTATTTCCATTAGCGGTGACTAATTCGTGGTCTATAACTTTGTTTCCTGTGACGATGCGTTTTAATATTTTACAGTTAAGGTCTGTTGTATTATCAAAAAAGCCTTTGTATGAGGTTTTCATTGCCTCTTGACCTTCTGTACGTAACTCGTTAGGGAAATTATAAAGTTTTATATCGTTAGAATATGTTGCCATAAAAGCATCTATATCTCTTGCATTATAAGCGTCTAACTGCTGTTGCACAATCTCTTCTGGTGAGATTTCTGAAACTAAGGCCAGCATGGTTCCTATTTCATTTGTTGCAATACGGGTTATTTTCTGAAGATTATCGTCGTCAAAATTTGCTAAAAGTCTAAACTGTTTGTCCTTTTTTGGGTTGAATAAATAGACGCTATTATTTATAGGAATAACGATGCTTCCATCAATAAGCCAGCAAATATCTTCTGTTTTATTTGGGAGTTCTATAATGTCTCTAGTTTCACTTGTAATTGGGTTGAGTGATTTTAGGGTCCATTTATCGTCGCGTTTTTCTACAAAACTTACCAGTTTACTATTTGGTATTTTATGAAAGGAACGCCCAACATTAATGGCATCTCTTCGGCTTTTACCAGTATTGACGTCTATAACATAAAGATTAAGTCCGATTTCTTCTATAACGGCGGCAACAATTGTACTCTCGTCGTACCAAGTGTAGTAGGCTACTACTAAATCTTTAACCAATTCTGTAGATTCTCCTGTTCTAAAATCGTAACGATACAAACGTTGTTTACCATCGTTATCTAGTCTTACGGCTGATATATCTTTTGAATTTGGAATTTTTAGAGGTGAGTATTCACCACCATTTGGTGTAGAATTAGCAAAAGAAACCATTTGTTTGTTTAAATGGTAGAATGCTATATCTGTCTGACCATTTTTTGTTGAAACAAAACTGACTAAATTGTCGTTATAAAAACTTGGTTGGTTGTCATAGCCTTTGTTGTTCGATATGTTTCGTTGATTAGTTAAAGCTAATTCTCCGTTTGAATTCGTAATATCAAAGAGATAGACTTCGGTGTTTTGTGCTAAAGTAGTGGTTGCAAATGCAAATAAGAGAAGGTAGACTATAGATTTCATAGACTTTTAGTTTTTTTGAAATCTAAATATACACAAATAAAAAAGTCGAATTGCTATTACCACAATCCGACTTTTTCCATCTAATTAAACTTAAACCTTTTATGAGATTTAATCACTCTATTTTAAAAGCAGTACTTGTTTTCTGCTTTTACTTTTTCTGCTATAGTGTTACGTAAAGCAACAACGTTAGGGTAGTTAGCGTATTTAGTAAAACGCTTAAGACCCATTAGCATCATTTTTTGTTCATCGCCTTCAGCAAAAGATACAACACCTTCAATACCGTTTTTCTTAATAATCTCAACAGCTTTAAATAAGTATAATCTTGCCATGGCTATTTGTACTTCTTGAGAGTCTTCTCCAAAACGCTTAGCATTTTTCTCAGCTCTCAATATTGCTGACTCTGCCATATATATCTCAATTAAGATATTGGAAGCATTCATTAATAGCTGTTGATGCTGCTCTAGGTCTGGACCATATTTTTGAACTGCAGAACCTGCTACCATTAAGAAGACCTTTTTAAGCTTTGCAATCATTTCCTTTTCTTCAGAAAATAATTCTGAATAGTTTGGAACATCAAATGATGGAATTCCCATAAGCTCGTCTGCTACTTTCATTGCAGGACCTAATAAATCTACATGACCTTTCATGGCTTTTTTAACTAGCATACCAACAGAAAGCATTCTATTAATTTCGTTAGTACCTTCGTAGATACGTGCAATACGGGCATCTCTCCAAGCCGCTTCCATTGGTGTTTCTTCAGAGAAGCCCATGCCTCCAAAAATTTGGATTCCTTCATCTGCACAATTTTGTACATCTTCTGATACGGCAACTTTTAAGATTGAACATTCAATAGCATACTCTTCAACACCTTTAAGCTCTGCTTCTTGATGTGTATTACCGGCAGCAACACGCATTGCAATACGGTCTTCGATATTTTTTGCAGCTCGGTACGATGCAGATTCACCAGCATATGCACTTGTTGCCATTTCTGCAATCTTTGCTTTGATAGCTCCAAAATCGGCAATTGGTGTTTTAAATTGCTTACGCTCGTTTGCGTATTGTACACCTGTAGTAATGATACGTCTTTGCGAATCTAAACACGCTGCTGCTAATTTAATTCGACCAACGTTTAAGGCATTCATAGCAATTTTGAAACCTTCGCCACGGCCAGCTAACATATTTTCTACAGGCACCAAGCAATCGTTAAAGAAGACTTGACGTGTAGAACTTGCACGAATACCGAGTTTATGCTCTTCTTCGCCAAGAGTAATACCGTTTGATGGGTCATTCTCAACGATGAATCCTGTAATGTTTTTATCATCTTCTAAACGCGCAAAAACAATGAATAACTGGCAGAAACCTGCGTTAGAAATCCACATTTTTTGACCGTTGATTTTGTAGTGCTTGCCATCTGCAGTTAATTCTGCAGTTGTCTTACCGGAGTTAGCATCAGAACCTGCACCTGGCTCAGTTAAACAGTAAGCACCAAACCATTCGCCTGTAGCTAATTTTGGAACATATTTTTGCTTTTGCTCTTCCGTACCATATAATGTAATTGGCATGGTACCAATACCTGTATGCGCTCCGAAAGCTGTACTAAAAGAACCCGTCCCTGAAGAAATATAGTCACAAACAAGCATCGTAGACACAAAGCCCATTCCTAATCCGCCATATTCTTCTGGTACTGCAACGCCTAAGAATCCTAATTCTCCGGCTTTTTTCATGCATTCTTCTGTAAAGGCATAGTCTTTCTTTTCAAAACGTTCTCTGTGCGCAATGATTTCACGGTCGTTAAATTCCATAACCGCTTCTTTCATCATTGTCTGTTCTTCGTTGAAATCTTCTGGAGTGAAGATATCTTCGCATTTGGTTTCCTTAACGAGGAATTGTCCGCCGCGAAGGATTTCTTTTTCTTGAGTCGCTTCCATAACTTTTATATTTTGTTGTCTTTTGTCTTAGTTTAAAAATTCGAATATTCCAGCAGCACCTTGTCCTGTTCCTACACACATGGTTACCATACCGTATTGACCTTGCATGTTTCGTTTACGCATTTCGTCAAAAAGTTGTACTGATAATTTTGCGCCTGTACACCCAAGAGGATGACCTAAAGCAATGGCACCACCATTTACATTAATGATATCTGGATTTAAATCTAGTTCGCGAATAACCGCCAACGATTGTGAAGCAAAGGCTTCATTAAGTTCAATAAGTTTTATATCGTCTTGTTTAAGTCCAGCTTGTTTCAAAGCTTTTGGAACAGCCGCAACAGGGCCAATTCCCATAATACGTGGTGGTACACCAGCAGCGGCATAACTTACCATTCGTGCAATTGGTTTAAGATTAAGCTCTTTAACCATATCTTCACTCATCACCATAACAAAAGCTGCACCATCACTTGTTTGCGACGAGTTACCAGCGGTAACGCTTCCGCCTTGAGCGAAAACAGGTCTAAGCTTAGCTAGAGCTTCTTTGCTTGTTCCTTTACGCGGACCTTCATCTTTAGTCACAGTGTATGTGCGCGTCGCCTTTTTTCCTTTGGAATCGATGTAGGTTTCTTCAACTTCAATCGGAACAATTTGGTCTTGGAAACGATTTTCTTCTAAAGCTTTTAAGGCTTTCATATGAGAATTGTAAGCAAATTCATCTTGGTCTTCACGAGACACATTGAATTTGTTTGCCACTTCTTCAGCAGTGTTTCCCATTCCCCAGTAATAATCGGCGTGCCCATCTGCAACGGTATCGTAGTTTAATTCTGGTTTAAAACCTGTCATTGGTACAGAACTCATACTCTCTACACCACCAGCAATGATACAATCTGCCATTCCAGATTGAATTTTTGCGACGGCCATACCAATAGTTTCTAATCCCGAAGAACAAAAGCGGTTAACCGTTACACCAGGTACATCTTCAATTTTTAATCCCATAAGAGAGATGAGACGTGCCATGTTTAGTCCTTGAGAACCTTCTGGCATTGCATTACCAACAATAACATCGTCGATACGTGTTTTATCGAATTCTGGTAATTGCTCCATCATATATGAGATGGTTTCTGCAGCTAACTCATCAGCTCTTTTAAATCTGAACGCGCCTTTTTTGGATTTTCCCACGGCTGTTCTATATCCTTTTACTATATATGCTGTTTTCATTGTCTTAGTTTCTTAATGGTTTACCAGTTTTTAACATCGCTTGTATTCGCTCTAAAGTTTTACGTTCCGTACAAAGACTTAAGAAAGCTTCGCGCTCGATGTCTAATAAATACTGCTCTGATACTTTTGTTGGTTCAGATAAATCGCCACCAGCCATTACATAAGCTAACTTGTTAGCGATTTTCTGGTCGTGCTCTGAAATAAAGTTACTGGCCTGCATGGAATCTGTTGCTACCATAAACGCACCTAAAGCTTGTTTGCCTAAAACTAAAACATCATTGCGTTTTACAGGTTGCGTATAACCAGCATCAGCTAATAATTTAGCATGCTTTTTAGCTTCAGCAATTTGACGGTCTTTATTAACCACAACAACATCTTTACCTTGTTGTAATAAACCTAAATCGTATGCTTCATAAGCTGAAGTCGATACTTTGGCCATACCAATAGTTAAGAAATACTCTTGGAGAACATTTAACTGCACATCACCTTTACGGAATGTGTCTGAAGCTCTCAACGCCATTTCTTTAGAACCGCCACCGCCAGGAATTACACCAACGCCAAATTCAACAAGTCCCATATAGGTTTCTGCAGCAGCGACTACTTTATCAGCGTGAAGTGATAACTCACAACCACCACCAAGCGTCATACCATGAGGTGCAGAAATTGTAGGAATAGATGAATAACGCATACGCATCATCGTGTCTTGGAAATATTTAATTGCCATGTTAAGCTCGTCATACTCTTGCTCAACAGCCATCATAAAAATCATCCCGATGTTTGCACCAACTGAGAAGTTTGCGCCCTGGTTACCAACAACCAAACCGTCAAAATCTTTTTCAGCCAAATCAATTGCTTTATTAAGTCCAGCTAAAACATCACCACCTATAGTGTTCATTTTAGATTGGAATTCACAGTTGATAATTCCGTCGCCGATATCTTCTATAACAACGCCAGAGTTTTTGAATACTTCGTTAGATTTACGAATATTATCTAAGATGATAAATGCATCTTGTCCAGGTTTTTTAACCTGAGATTTTGAAGGAATATCATAATAGTAAGTTGCGCCATCCTTTACAGTATAGAAAGACGTTTCACCTTTTGCTACCATTTCGGTAACCCAAGCTGCAGGTTCTTTGCCTTCAGCCTTCATAAGTTCGATACCTTTTTCTACACCAACGGCATCCCAAATTTCGAATGGTCCATTTTCCCAACCGAAACCAGCTTTCATGGCATCGTCAATTCGGTATAACTCATCAGAAATTTCTGGAATTCTATTTTGTACATAAGCAAACATAGCGGAAAAATTCTTTCTATAGAATTCGCCAGCTTTGTCCTTACCACCAACTAAAACCTTAAAACGGTCAATTGGTTTATCGATTGTTTTTGTTAATTCTAAAGTCGCAAAAGACGCACGTTTTTTAGAACGATATTCCATCGTATCCAAATCGAGCGTTAAGATTTCTTTTTTGCCATCTGCATTTACAGATTTCTTATAAAATCCTTGACCAGTTTTGCTTCCTAACCATTTGTTTTCCATCATCGTATCGATGAAATCTGGTAGTTTGAAAAGCTCATGCGCTTCATCATCTGGGCAATTGTCGTAAATACCGTTAGCAACGTGTACTAACGTATCTAATCCAACAACGTCTACTGTACGGAAGGTTGCCGATTTTGGACGACCAATAACTGGACCGGTTAATTTATCAACTTCTTCAACCGTTAAGCCTAGTTCTTTTACTTGGTGAAATAAAGACTGAATGCCGAAGATGCCTATTCTGTTTCCAATAAAAGCAGGAGTGTCTTTTGCTAAAACTGAAGTTTTTCCTAAGAATTTTTCACCATATTCCATTAAGAAGTCAGTCACTTCTTGTTTGCAGTCTGGACCTGGAACAACTTCGAATAGCTTTAAATAACGTGGCGGATTAAAGAAATGCGTCACTGCAAAGTGCTGACGGAAATCTTCAGAACGGCCTTCATTCATAAACTTAATAGGAATACCAGATGTGTTAGATGAAATAATTGTTCCTGGCGTTCTGTGTTTTTCAAGATTTTCAAAAACTTGTTGTTTAATATCAAGACGCTCAACAACAACTTCCATAATCCAATCGACATTTGCGATTTTTGCAATATCGTCTTCGAGATTACCAGTGGTAATTCTGCTTGCGAATTTCTGGTTGTAAATAGGAGATGGCTTCGACTTTAAAGAGGTTTGAAGCGCTGTATCTACAATTCTGTTTCTTACCGCTTTATCTTCAAGCGTTAAGCCCATTGCTTTTTCTTTATCAGTTAGTTCCCGAGGAACAATGTCTAATAAAAGAACATCCACGCCAATGTTGGCAAAATGACATGCAATACCGCTTCCCATAATTCCGGAACCGACAATTGCTACTTTTTTAATTCTACGTTTGCTCATATTATTTTATAGCTGGTTCTTTTTGTTTGTATATTTTTTTGTTTGAAATCATATGGTTAATGACTTCGGTAACTTTGTGAAAATTTTGTAATTCCTCGGGTGAAACATTTTCCTTAATCGTCTCATTGAAGGTTAAAACGCGGTCTCTTGAATAGGCACGTTTTTCTTTTCCGAATTCTGTTAAATGGATTAAAACACCTCGTCCATCTTCTGGATTTGGTTTTCTTTCGATTAAACCTTTTTCTTCCATTGTTTTTAACGTACGTGAAAGGCTAGTGGCTTCCATTCCCATTTTTGGACCTAATGAAGTTGAAGGCGTGCCTTTCTCTGGGTCAATACTTAATAGTGCGAAACCCGTTGCCATTGTTGTACCAAATTGCGCGGCTTCTTCGTTATACATTTTATTAACTGCCAACCATGTGGTTCTCAGTACGTAATCTATAGTCTTATCTTTCAAGCTCAATCGTTTTCGTATGAAGTAACAAATATAATAAAAAATACTATGCATGCATAGTATTTAAAAATAAATTATGCATGCATAGTATTTTTTGTTAAAAAAAGAAATGTATAGTTAAGTTATTGATATGATTTATTGAAGTATTTCAATACGGAAAAAAACGCCCCAGAATTTGAGACGTTTCACTAATACTATATGTCGAAATTTTATTTCACTTTACCATTTATAAAGCCTATAACAGCACCAACAATTGCTGCCATAACAATAGAAATAGCAACATCTATAGCGAACAGTTGAAAATCTTCAGAATTTTGTTCTGCCATTCTGAAGAAATTTGCAAACAATCCCATAAACAATCCTATAACTGCACCAGTTGCCATTCCGCTAGCAAAGGTTGCAATGTTTGCTAATTTGTTATAAATGTACGAGATGAAAAATCCATACGTAAAACAACCAAAGGTAATGTAGAGTAGAGCATTGCTATCTTCTGAAGGTTGTGGAAAAAAATTGGCAAATAAAATACCGTAAAACAACCATCCTAATAGCCAATCGACAAAGCCACCTACTAATCCGGCGATGATAAATGTTTTTAGTTTCATAATAAAATTGATTTAGTTAGTTTTTGTAAGATAGCGAAAAACTAATTCAAATCATTTATGAACTTACCCACGATACATTTTTTCGTATAAATCTTGGTAAATATCCATAATAACGCTGCGTTTCATTTTCATGGTTGGCGTTAAATGACCAGCATCAATTGTCCAAGCTTCTTTAGTTAAAGTAAACTTTTTAATTTGTTCCCACTTACCAAAGTGTACATTGTATTTATCTACTTCTTTTTGGATGCGTGCAATAACAATTTCTGAAGTTGAAATTTCCTCATTGCTGCTACCAATATTATGACCTTTTAAAGCAATCCAATCGCGAACAAAATCAAAATTTGGTTGAATAAATGCGCATGGCATTTTTTCACCTTCACCAACAACCATGACTTGTTCTATGAATAATGATTGCTTCAAATCGTTTTCAAGTAATGTTGGGATAATGTATTTTCCACCTGATGTTTTAAACATTTCCTTTTTACGACCAGTAATCTTCAAGAAACCATCTTCTGTAATTTCACCTTTATCACCAGTGTGAAAATATTCACCAGTCATAACTTCTGCTGTTTTTTCTGGGTCCTTATAGTAGCCCATCATAACGTTAGGTCCTTTTATTAAAAGTTCGCCATCTTCAGCAATTTTTACTTCAACGCCATCAATTGGCTTACCGACTGTACCAACTTTATACATATTGTTTTTGTAAAGCCCAACAGAAACTACAGGTGAGGTTTCTGTAAGACCATAACCTTCCATAACTCGCATTCCTGCAGCACCAAAAATACGCGCCAAACGTGGCTGAAGAGCGGCACTACCAGAAACCATAGTGTACAGTTCACCACCAAGTGCATCGCGCCATTTACTAAAAATTAGTTTGTTGGCAATTTTGAGTTTAAACTCGTACCAAGCTCCGTTTTTACCATAAGGCTCCCATTTTTCGCCTAAAGCTACAGCCCAAAAGAACAACGCTTTTTTAATGCCACTCAACTCTTCTCCTTTAAGCATAATTTTGTCAAATACCTTTTCAAGTAATCTAGGCACAACGCTCATAAGATTTGGCTTAATTTCTTTAGCATTATCTCCAATTTTATCTAAAGCTTCAGCAAAGTAAATTGATGTGCCAGCGTATTGATAAACGTAAATAAGCACACGCTCAAAAATATGGCAGATTGGTAAAAAGCTTAAAATACGTGTGCCGCCAGTTTCAGGTAAGGGCACACGAGGCGAACTTGCCAAAACGTTACTTGTAATGTTCCAATGGCTAAGCATTACACCTTTTGGTTTTCCAGTAGTACCAGATGTATAAATTATGGTTGCTAAATCGTCTTTATCTACCTTGTTTTTTCTGTTTTCAACTTCAGGTTGGTTGCTTTCATCTTTTCCAAGTTCAAATAATTCTGAATAATGCTTACAACCTTCAATATGGTCAAATGAGTAGACTTCTTTCAGCTTTGTATTTGCTTTAATTTTATTGACTTTTTCTAAAACTTCTTCGTCCGAAATAAAGCAGTAAATAGACTCACTATGATTTAAAACATACTCATAATCTTCTGCACAAATGGTTGGGTAAATTGGGACATTTGTCGCTCCAATTTGAAGCGTTCCGATGTCCATGATGTTCCATTCCGTTCTATTGGTTGAAGAAATTAAAGCAATTTTATCTCCTTTATTAACACCCATTTTTAACAAGGCACGACTTACAGCATTGGCTTTGTCTAAATATTCTTGTGTGGACATTGGTGTCCATTTGCCGTCATATTTAGTAACTAAAGCGGCATCGTTAGGATTATTTTCAAGCTGATGATATGGAAAGTCAAAGAGTCTTTTAATTTCTGTCATAGTCAATTTTCAGTTTAGGGAACGCAATATTACGAAAATATGAAAATTAATAGTAGAAACTAAAAGATTAATAAATTTGAATTTATATTTTAAGAATTATGCTTTTCAATCCACAAACGCGCATTTACAAAAGCTTCTAACCATGGCGACACTTTATCATTTCTATCTTTTGGGTAATGTGCCCAATTCCAAGAAAATGTAGAACGCTCAATATGAGGCATGGTTACCAAATGACGACCTGTTTTATCTGTCATCATTGCGGTATTAAAGTCTGACCCATTTGGATTGTGCGGATACGCATCATAAGTATATTTAGCAACAATATCGTATTTGTCTTCTGTATATGGTAAGCTGAATTTTCCTTCACCATGAGAAATCCAAACACCTAGAGTTGTTCCAGCTAAAGTCGATAACATCACAGAGTTGTTTTCTTGGATTTTCACCGAAGTAAAGGCACTTTCGTGTTTTCCAGAATCATTGTAGGTCATTTTTCCATGTTTTTCATGGTCTGGATTAATGAGGTCTAATTCCATCCACAATTGGCAACCATTACATATACCAACGGACAAAGTATCTTCTCTCTTGAAAAAATTCTTTAATGCCTTATTTGCTTTTTCATTGTACTTAAAAGCACCTGCCCAACCTTTTGCAGAACCTAATACATCAGAATTACTAAAACCACCAACGGCACCAATAAACTGTATATCTTCTAAAGTTTCTCGACCAGAAATTAAATCGGTCATATGCACGTCTTTAACATCAAAACCTGCAAGATACATGGCGTTTGCCATTTCGCGTTCGGAATTGCTTCCTTTTTCACGAATGATGGCTGCTTTTGGACGAGATTTCTCAACTTCGCTCGAAATGACAGGCAACTTTCCATTAAATTTTGAAGGAAATTTATAGTCTAAAGGTTGTGTTGCATAGTTTTCAAATCTTGCTTTTGCCAAACCGTTTGCCGTTTGTTTTTGGTCTAATAAATACGACGTTTTGTACCACATATCTCTTAATCGCGAAACGGTCATTGTGTAAACTTCATCTTTATTAATGATGCTCAACACATCGCTTTCTGTGACTTTCCCGATGTTATGAAAATCGATATTTGCTTCTGAAAGTATAGTCTCTATCGAATTGTCTTCAGCTTGAAAAACTATACCTGCATTTTCAGCAAACAGTACTTTTATGGAATCTTTTTGTTGAAGCGCCGTGATGTCTAATTCTGCTCCAAGGTTATTGTCGGCGAAGCATAGTTCTAATAAAGTTGTAATCAATCCACCAGAAGCCACATCGTGTCCTGCAACTATTTTCTTATCGTTGATTAATTTCTGTATGTTGTTAAACACTGTTTTCACATAGTCTGCACTTTGCACATTTGGCGTTGTATTACCAATTTTATTTTTGATTTGCGCAAAACTACTTCCGCCTAATTTATAGTCATCTTGCGAAATGTTGATGTAATAAATATCACCTTTTCCTTTTTGAAAAACAGGCTCAATCACATTGGAAATGTCATTACAATTTGCAGCGGCAGAAATAATTACTGTTCCTGGCGAAATAACATCTCCATCAGGATATTTTTGCTTCATCGACAAGGAATCTTTTCCTGTAGGAACGTTGATTCCTAAGTCAATCGAAAATTCAGAAACTGCTTTAACAGCTTCATACAGACGCGCATCTTCGCCTTCATTTTTACAAGGCCACATCCAGTTTGCCGATAACGAAACACTTTTTAATCCGTCTTTAAGCGGTGCCCAAATAATGTTAGTCAAGGCTTCGGTAATACTATTACGACTACCAGCAACAGGATTAATTAATCCTGAAATAGGCGAGTGGCCAATTGACGTGGCAATACCTTCTTTTCCGTTGTAATCAAGTGCCATAACGCCCAGGTTATTTAACGGTAATTGTAGTAGACCAGCACACTGTTGTTTAGCTACTTTGCCACCAACGCAACGGTCAACTTTGTTAGTTAGCCAATCTTTACAAGCCACAGCTTCGAGTTGAAGCACTTGGTCTAAATAGGTGTAAAAATCATCAGGATTGTATGAAATTCCGCCATAATTACGGTCAACAGTATTGTCGGTCATCACCGTTTTTGGCGAGCTACCAAACATATCTGCAAGCCCTAAATCCATTGGTGTGTTGCCTTTGGTTTTGGATTTAAAAGTAAATCTATGGTCGTTAGTAACATCACCAACTTCGTAAATTGGTGAACGCTCGCGCTCTGCAATTTTATTAAGTGTGTCGAGATGTTTTTCGGCAATAACTAATCCCATGCGTTCTTGAGATTCGTTACCGATTATTTCTTTGTCAGATAATGTTGGGTCACCAACAGGTAATTTATCTAAGTCTATTTTTCCACCAGTATCTTCTACTAATTCAGACAGACAGTTTAAATGTCCACCAGCACCATGGTCATGGATAGAAACTATATGGTTTTCGTCACTTTCAACCATTCCACGAACAGCATTGGCCGCACGTTTTTGCATTTCTGGGTTAGAACGTTGCACGGCGTTTAATTCAATGCCTGTTGAGAATTCGCCAGTATCTGCTGAAGAAACAGCAGCGCCGCCCATTCCGATGCGGTAATTTTCGCCACCGAGAATTACAATCTTATCACCTTCTTTTGGAGTATCTTTTAAGGCTTGGTCAGCTTTTCCATAACCAATTCCGCCAGCTTGCATGATGACTTTATCGTAGCCGAGTCTTCTTGGTTGAGAAACTGCGACTGCGCTAAGGTTGGCGTCTTCCTTATGTTCAAAAGTTAATACTGAACCACAAATTAGTGGTTGTCCAAACTTATTTCCAAAGTCTGATGCACCGTTAGAGGCTTTTATTAAAATATCAATGGGTGTTTGGTAGAGCCATTTTCTGGCTTCAAATTTTTGTTCCCATGGTCGGTCTTCTTCTAAGCGAGAATATGAGGTCATATAGACGGCTGTTCCGGCTAATGGTAAAGAGCCTTTTCCGCCAGCAAGTCTATCTCTAATTTCGCCACCAGAACCCGTTGCAGCACCGTTAAACGGTTCTACCGTTGTTGGGAAATTATGTGTTTCTGCCTTTAAAGAAATTACAGAATCAAATTCTTTTGTAGTGTAGTAATCCGGGATATCTGCACGTTTTGGTGCGAATTGTTCCACTTTTGGACCTTTGATAAACGCAACGTTATCTTTGTATGCCGAAACGATATCGTTCGGGTTTTGTTTTGATGTTTCTTTAATCATCTTAAAGAGTGACATCGGCTTTTCTTCGCCATCGATAACAAAAGTACCGTTGAAGATTTTATGTCGACAGTGTTCTGAATTTACTTGTGAAAAACCAAACACTTCAGAATCTGTCAATGGACGACCAATTTTTTTAGAAACACTTTCTAAATATGTGACCTCTTCATCACTTAAAGACAAACCTTCTTTGAGGTTGTATGCTGAAATATCTTCAATGTCTAAAATGGCTTCAGGTTTAATGTCAATGGTAAAAATATCCTGATTTAGACCTTCAAATTTTTCAGAAATCATTGGGTCATAATCTTTGAAATCTATGGTTGAAGCTTTAAATTCTTCGATTCGGATGATACCTTTAATACCCATGTTTTGGGTGATTTCAACAGCATTTGTACTCCAAGGAGTTATCATGGCTGCACGTGGCCCAACAAAAAAAGCATCGATTGATGCTTGTTCTATTTTAGGTTGGTCGCCAAATAACCACACCAATTTAGATGTCGTTTCTGTTGATAATTCTTTTGTTGCTTGAACAGCAAATACTTTACTGTTTTGGTTTCCGAAGAAGTGAATCATTACGTAAGATTATGTTGTGTTTTAAAGATGTAAATTTAGGTTATTTTAGACTATAAACTCAATAAAATACAGATTGAAAATTTGTAGTTATTCACGAGTTATTAAGGATGATTAATCTAATAATTTAAAAGATTCTGCAACTTTTTTTCCAGCTGCTTCATCAAGATCATAATTATAAATTGTTGCTTCGTATACGAGTCCAGCTTTCTTATTTAAAATTGCGACTACGTAAACAGGTACTTTTGGGTCTTCGCTATGGTCGTAAGTTAATTTTGCATAAGAGGTCTTAATTAATGGACATACAAAACCTTCTCGGTAACTGTTTTTTAATGTTAATAATGGACCTATTTTTAAAGCAGCTACTTTTTGAGAATTGATATATTCAGCAGACCATTCACTCATAGGAAATACCTCAATGTCAACAGCCATATCTTCAGTAGCATTTTCATATCCTAAAACGGTTTCGGCTTCGGTATCGTACTTTTCCAAATCATTAGGCACAGTAAACGTAATCTTATATTTTTTTGAGACAATTGTCTTTTGAGCAAAACTATTTAAGGCGAAACTTGCAATTATTACTAGTAATAAAGTTTTTTTCATTTTAATTCGTTTTCTAATTCGTATTTCTGATTTCTTAGGATGGTTAATTTAATCTCTTTTTTTTAATAAACATGATTAATCTCTCCAATTACATTTTTAGACATCTACAAATTAATATAGCTTTTTGTTTCTATCTGAGTTTTTTTCTAAAATTTCGGAATTGAATTTTAAGTTCAATTCATTTTTAATTTACGTCGATTGCGCTTTACTAAAGATTATTTCACTTAATTCGAATAGTGAAATTGAGTTAAATTCTTTGAAATAATTTATTCTATTGTAATAAAAAAAAGCGACCAAATTGGTCGCTTTCAATTTATTGTCTTATTAATTTCTTTGTTATCGTTCCGCTTTCAGAATGTAATCGAAGTAAATAAATACCTTTTTTAAGTCCAGATATATTTAGTTTCTTCTGATTAGCTGTGATGTTTTGTGTTTTTACTTTTTTACCTAAAACATCAAAAACCTCAACACTTAAATTTTTGTTTGAAACAACTGTAATTTCATTACCTTTTGTTGGATTTGGAAACATCTTGATATAAACATATTCGTTGTCTTCTAAACTTAGTGTTTGCGTATGACTTCCTAAATCATCGCAGTTGTTTTGCGCAAACTGATTCCAATCGTTGAGATTAAAAACGGTAGTTCCACCAGCAATTTCTGGTTTTCTTACCAATGTCATGTTTTGGGCATAAGTCGAATTATCACCTAGCGTTCCCAAAATATCAATCAATGTACCATTTTTAAACAATCCAATTGCGTCGTTACCATTAAAGCTTGTAATAGCGTTATTATTATTGTCTGCTTCTGCAGCACAAGTAGCATTTAAGCCACCATTTGCAACGACATAAACATCACCATTTGCAATGGAAGCGTTTGATGGAAAATTGTAAATATTGGTCCAAGTTGCATTACCGTTTGTACTCAATCGTAATTCGTAAGCTGAAAGATTATTAATGGCTACACCAGTAAAATTTGCGATTTCAAGCGCTTTGTTACTACTTGAACCTTCAATATATTCCGAGAAAAATAACTCGTTAGTTGTGGTAGTTGCAGCCAACGTCATACCTGTTGCGGGAGAACTTTGTGCAGACGCGTTACCTGAACCATCTTTTGCTAAAAGCGTAAACGAGTAGTTTGTATTCGCAGATAAACCAGTTACAGTAAACGTCGTAGTGGCAGAGTTTGTGGTAACATTAAATACACCATCTACAAAAACGTCATAAGTTGTTACTGCGGTATTATCAGTTGAAGCCGTCCAACTTAAATCTATAGTTGACGTTGTTGCGTTTGAAGTTACCAAATTTGTTGGTACTGTTGGCGCTTGTGTATCAGTACTTGGATTCCAAATCATATTAGCAAATTCTGGATGATCTACAAAAGGATTAGCATTATTCTGAAAATTATAAGCCTGCTCATTACGTAAACGCTCACGTTCGTCAACAGGATCAACATTGTTATGCCAATCAAGTAATGTTGTTATTGCCCAAGGAAAAAACACTTCATCATTAGTGCCATTAAACATGTCGAAACTTGTGTATTGGTTAACCGTATCTTCGTAACGTGTAGCAAAATAAAGAAGTGCACGTGCAATATCTCCTTTAAATTCGTCAATTGGCTCAAAAACATTTCCACTATAACCAACAACACCGCTTGAGCCTCTTTGTGAACCGTTTAAGGATGTAAAATTTGGAGTAGCCACATTTGCAAAAGGCAAACTCCCTCGAAAATTGTTAACGCGTCCGTCAGTAGGTATTACATGATGAATATCGCTCTGCATTGGAAACGCACTATTAAACGAAGATTGAGGAACAATATGTTCTCTATTATAGCAATCGCCTTCAGCACTTTGGTTACCACATTGCATATTACCGTGTGTATAATTGTATGGGTCGGTGCCAGATGGATTCTCTGAGTACATGTCTAAAATGGTACCATCATTTTCATAATTGTTTCCTGTAGGTACCATTTCATCTGTATGCGTATCTTCATAACCGTTAGAGCCAGCAATACCATTGCCATCATAAAGTTGGTCATAACCTCTTGCGATATGCCCATTAGACGTGATATTTTTTAATTCTGTTTTTAAAGCAAAACCAGAAAGACCGCTGGCGGAATCGTAATAATTTGACGGAATTTGCGAAAACGCAAATGACGATACCAATAAAAATAGTAGGTAAATTTGTTTCATAATAATTGGGTTTAATTTTTTTCTAATAAAGCCATATAAAATCCGTCAAAACCAGATTTGTGAGCTAATATTTTTTTGTCTTTAACAAGTTTAAAATCACTTCCAGTCTCTGTTTTTAAAAATGCTTCAACTTGTTTTTCATTTTCAGATGGTAAAATAGAACAGGTGGCATAAACCATTTTCCCGCCATTTTTCACCATTTTTGAATATTGATCTAAAACTTCAGATTGTGTTTTCTTGATATTATCAATAAATTCTGGTTGCAACTTCCACTTTGCATCAGGATTTCGTCTTAAGACACCCAATCCAGAACACGGTGCATCAATTAATAAACGGTCTGCTTTACCGTGTAATTTTTTAATTGGTTTTGAGTTTTCAATTGCTTTTAACTCAATATTATGCACTCCATTTCGTCTTGCTCTTACTTTAAGCTTTTTTAATTTACTTTCGTAAATATCCATAGCAATAATTTGCCCTTTATTTTCCATCAACGATGCTAAATGCAATGTTTTTCCGCCTGCACCTGCGCAAACATCTACAACTTTCATGCCTGGTTTTACATCTAAAAAATCTGCAACTAATTGTGATGAAGCATCTTGTACCTCAAACCAACCGTTTTTAAAAGCTTCAGTTTTAAACACATTGGCACGCTCTTTTAATTTTAATGCCGAAGGATGATTTGGTAAAAATTCAGTTTCTATGTCTTCTGATTCTAATTTTAGCTGAAGGTCTTTTTTTGTAGTTTTTAAAGTGTTGACTCTAAGAATAACGTCTGCTTGTTCATTCTGCTTTGCTATTTCTTTTGTCCATTGGTTTTCTCCCAACTCTTTAAGCCCAAGTTCATCCATCCAATCTGGTATAGATTCTCTTAATTTTCGAGTTTTTGAAAGCTCGTCGAAGCGCCCTTTTATTTTACGAGTTGGTGTGGCTGTAAAGTATTTCCAGTCTGGTAATGATATGCCTTTTAAAGTTGCCCAAACGGCAAAAATTCGCCATAAATTATCACGGTCAAAAGGTTCTTTGACATCCGCAATTTCAGCATAAAGTCGTTTGTATCTTACTATTTGGTAAACCGTTTCTGCAACAAATCCTCGATCGCGACTTCCCCAACGTTTATCTCTTTTTAAAAGTTGTTGTACCACTTTGTCAGCATATTCGCCTTCATTAAAGATGAGATGAAGTCCGTCAATCACCGCAAAGCATAAATTTCTGTGTAGTCGCATAGTTTTATTTTCAATGTTTTAAGTAAAGTTTGAATTCTCTTTCTTTCAACTTAAAACAGCGCGCAAAGTTAAGATTTATTGTTGATTTGTTGAAGAATAAAAATAAATATTGAAGTTGCTTTTTTATTTTAGAGGAAAATTAAACTCTATGCGCTACCTATTTATTTTACTTATTACTTTTGGAATAGTTTCCTGTAATGAAATGCCTAAGAAATCTCGTCAGATTTCTATTGTTGAAATTAAAACGTTATTGGAAGATTCTACCCTTAATGTAAGAGCAATAGAAATTGATGGTGAAGGATTTGGATTTGCAACATCTAATGGTGAAATAGGTAGCGCAGATTATAGTGTCGTTAAGGATGAAGAAATTGCTTCTATTTCGATGCAATTAAAACACGACAGTATTGTTCCAAATTTTCGTTCTATGGCTTTAACTCAAAAAGGCGGATTTTTATTAAGTATTGCATCTCCAACCCTTTTGTATAAAGTTACAAAGGATTCTTTAAAATTGGTTTACAAAGAAGAAAATGAAAAAGCGTTTTATGACTCTATAGATTTTTGGAACGATAACGAAGGCATTGCCATAGGTGACCCAACTGACGAATGTATGAGCATCATCATTACAAGAGATGCAGGTAAAACTTGGAAAAAATTATCTTGTAGTGTGTTACCAAAAGCCATTAAAGGCGAAGCTGCATTTGCAGCAAGTGATACAAATATTGCCATAGTTGGCGATGAAACCTGGGTAGCAACTGGCGGCATGGCAAGCCGAATATTATATTCACCAGACAAAGGTGAAACATGGGAAGTGTTTGAAACTCCAATAATTCAAGGCAAACAAACAACCGGTATCTATTCTTTAGATTTTTACGATGTCAATAACGGATTTGCTATTGGCGGTGATTATACTAAACCTAACGACTCCTTAAACAATAAGATTAGAACTTCTGACGGTGGCAAAACTTGGCAAATAGTTGGAAACGTTAAGTCGCCTGGGTACAGAAGTTGCGTGCAATATATTCCTGGAAGTAATGCAAAAGAATTAGTTTCAGTTGGTTTTAAAGGAATTGATTATAGCAGTGATGCAGGTGAAAATTGGAAACATCTTAGTGACGAAGGGTTTTATACAATAAGATTTTTGAATGATTCCATAGCATACGCTGCTGGAAAAGGGCGTATATCTAAATTAAGCTTTCGATAAAAAAATCGCAATTAATAGTTATAATTACGGTTTTTAAGATTTTAATTTTTTTTGCGTTTAGCTCTGTAATCTCGAAGTTTCTGCAACAATTCTCGATTAAATTCGTCTTCAACACCTTTAAGTTTTATAATTTTTCTTGCTGGTATTGCAGTTTTTAAATCAATAAGTAATTTTTGTTTTGCTCTATGTATTTGGTTTTCTCCTTTAATAACTTCGTCTAAAAAAGAGTTTGCCTGAGCATCAGAAATATCAGCATTTTTTCGCATTTGTTTCCGAATAGGAATGAAAAATTCTCGTTTTATTCTGTAAGTAGATTCCTCAAATGCATTATAGATAGGCCAAAACTTTTCAGCTTCGTCTGTAGTTAGCTCTAGTTTTTCAGTAATAAAAGCTACTTTTTGCGCTTTTATTTTATCTCTCATTTGTCCGTTACGTTGCGGTTGGGCAAAGCTTATGAGACCAATAAATAGAAGTGTAATTGTAATTATCTTTTTCATTGTATTCTTTTTATTCTAAAATAGATTCAATATCAGCGTTTTCTAATAAATAATCTTCTAAATTTTCTTCTTCAAAAGTGGTTTCAATTATAGTAAAATCATCTTTCAAAATATTAGCATCTGCTAATAAATCTGCTAATTCATATGAGTTTAAATCACTTTCTAACAAATAATTTTCTACCATATCTACAGATATTTCTTCAGTTTTTGATTGATTAAAAAATATTCCAAATAGTAATAGGAGCGAAGCTGCAATACCGGTAATGTAATAGAACTTTTTACTTTTAAAAATAGAGACAACTTTAACTTTATCCTCAGCTTTTGCAAGTTGAAAAATTTGATTTTCTACAGTATCAAAGTAACCTTCAGGGGTTTTAAAGCCTTCATCTTTAATATTATCTAAGATAGATTTAGTTTCTAAACGTTGCAGCAACTTATCATCAAAAGACTCAAAGTAATCTTCTGGAGTTTTAAAACCAGTTTCTTTAATGTTATGTAATTTTTCGTTCTTCACTTTTTTTCTGAATTAATTTCAGTATCTATTTGACTTATAATTTATTAAAAGGTTTAATCTGATGTTAGATAAGCTTCAATTTTTTTTACTGCGATGTGGTACGAAGTTTTTAATGCACCTTCGCTTGTTTCTAAGATTTCAGCAATTTCTTTATATTTTAAATCGTCAAAATATTTCATATTAAAAACCAATTTCTGCTTTTCGGGTAATGTGGATATGGCTTTTTGGAGTTTTATTTGAATTTCATTTCCTTCAAAATAAACATCTGCTGCCAAATTATTTATGGCTTTATCTTGTACTTCTTCGTTGGAAATTTGAAGTCGTTTTGCATTTTTATTTATTAGCGTAATCGACTCATTTGTTGCAATTCTGTACATCCAAGAAAACAATTTGCTATCACCCTTAAACTTATCAATGTTTCTAAAAATTTTTATAAATGTGTTTTGAAGGACATCATCCGCATCATCATGACTAATAACAATTTTACGGATATGCCAATACAAGCGCTCTTTGTAGAGTTTTAGCAACTCTCTAAATGCATCGTCTTTTGTGGCTTTATCTTTTAACCTTGAAATTAAGTCTAACTCGTCCGTCAAGTTTTGATTGGGTTTGTAGCTTTGACTAAGTTAAGCAGAAAAGGTTTAATTCTTATTTGTAAAAAAATGTAAAGTTTAAAGTGAAAAGTTAAAAGCGGTATAACTAAAACCGAAGCTACAATGAGCGCAAAAAGTGTATAATGAACACTAAATACTAAAATCACTCAAAACTTTGCATTTCTACTAGTTTTTTATAAACCCCGTTTTTAGCTAAAAGCTCAGTATGTGTACCTTGTTCGGCTATTTCGCCTTTAGACATAACAACAATTTGGTCTGCTGTTTGTATGGTAGATAAACGGTGAGCAATGACAATTGACGTCCTGTTTTTCATCATGTTTTCCAGCGCGACTTGTACCAAACGTTCACTTTCTGTATCCAAAGCTGAAGTGGCTTCATCTAAAATCATTATTGGTGGATTTTTAAGTACAGCACGCGCAATACTCAAACGTTGTTTTTGACCACCAGATAATTTTCCACCAGCATCTCCAATATTGGTGTCAATTCCGTTTGGTAAATCTTTAACAAATTCCCATGCATTGGCTATTTTAAGCGCCTCGACTACGTCTTCATCAGATGCATTTTCATTACCAATAAGAATGTTGTTTTTTACCGTGTCATTAAATAGAATTGAATCTTGAGTTACTAAACCCATTAATCCTCGAAGTGAGGATTTTTTAAGTTTACGAATATCCTCGCTATCAATACTAATTTCACCTTGATTAACATCATAAAAACGCGTTACGAGATTGGCAATAGTGCTTTTTCCACTACCAGATTGCCCAACTAGTGCCACACTTTTTCCTTTTGGAACGTTCAATGAAAAGTTCTTTAAAACTAAATCATCTTCGTATTTAAACGAGATGTTATTGATGTTAATTTCAGAAGTAAAATCTGTTTTAGTTTTAGCGTTTGGTTTGTCTTTTAATGGTGATTCGGTCTGTAAAATCTCAAGTACACGTTCTGCAGCAGCGTTTCCTTTTTTAACGCTGTAACTTGCTTTACTTATGGCTTTTGCAGGTGTTAAAATATTGTAGGCTAAGCCCATATAAACCAGAAACAAACCAGGGTCGAGTGCATTATCTCTAAGTACCATTTGTCCGCCATACCAAAGCAATACAGCGATTGTAGCAATACCAAGAAATTCACTTGTTGGCCCTGCAAGGTTTTGACGATTTAATAAACTATTTGAAAATTTGAAAAAGCGATTAGTAGATTCTTCGAACCGTTTTGCGAAAATTTTCTCGGCATTAAATCCTTTTATCACTTTTAAACCAGAAAGTGTTTCTTCTACAATAGATAGAAAGTAGCCTTGTTCTCTCTGAACATTGTCCGACTGTTTCTTTAAAGATTTCCCGATTAATGAAATTAAAAAACCACTAACTGGAATAAAAATAAACACAAAAATCGTAAGCTTTGCGCTTATCAAAAACATGGAAATAATGGTAAATAGAATCATCAATGGTTCTCGAACTATCAATTCTAAAATAGAAAGAAATGAATGCTGAATTTCTAGCACATCTGTTGAAATGCGAGACATTGTATCGCCTTTTCGCTTTTCGGAATAGAATGAAATAGGAAGATTTACAGTTTTTTCATATAACTCATTTCGGATATCTTTTAAAACCCCATTTCGTAAAAATGTGATAAAAAACATGGCCAAATAGCCAAATAAATTCTTTAATAAAAAGGTTGTTACAATTAAACCAACCATAAATATGAGCACGTCATCATTACCTTCAGTACGTTTTTGCGTTACAAAATAGTTGAGGTATTGTTCGCCATAAGTTGTTATTTTTCCGAAGCCTTCCCAAATAGGTTCTGTGTTTAAAGGTTCGGTGTTGCCAAATAAAACCTTTAACATCGGGAATAATGAAAGCATCGATAAAGTTCCGAAAAGTGCATAAAAAATATTACTAATAATATTTAAAACAGCATATCGTCGGTAAGGCTTTGCAAACCTTAAAATTTTCTTGAAATAGTTCATCTAAATATTCATGTCTTTAAGTATAGCATCAATTTTAGATTCCAACAATTTATCCGTTTTGCTAAAATCGGACACATTGTCAAGCGTTGTATTTACGCTGATATAAAATTTTATTTTAGGTTCCGTACCACTTGGTCTAAGTGCGATTTTACTTCCATTTTCGGTATAATAAATTAGCACATTAGATTTTGGTACGTCTAATACAGTTTCTTCGCTATTTTGAAGGTTTTTCGCCACCGATAATTTGTAATCTTCAATTAAAACTACTTTCTCGCCATTGACTTCTTTTAGGGGATTTTCTCTGGCGTCAATCATCATTTGTTTAATTTCTTCAGAACCTTCAATTCCTTTTTTGGTCAATGAAATTAAACGTTCTTTATAAAAGCCATGTTCGACATAAAGCTGAATTAACACCTCATAAAAAGAACTTCCATTAGCTTTTGCTTGTGCCGCAATTTCGCAAGCTAGAAGAGTAGAAGTGACCGCATCTTTATCACGAACAAAGTCACCAACCATATAACCAAAACTTTCTTCGCCGCCACCAATAAAATCAAGGTCTGGGAAATCTTTAATCATCTTGGCAATCCATTTAAAGCCAGTCAGTCCAATTTTTAATTCGGTTTCATATGCATCAGCCAAAGCAGACAACATAGGCGTAGAAACAATAGTTGAACCAATAAATTGATTTCCGTTTAATTTATCGTCTTTTTTCCATTGTTTTAAAAGAAAATCGGTCATTACAACCATGGTTTGATTTCCGTTTAAAAGTGTCATCTTACCATCTAAGTCTCTAACGGCAATACCTAATCTATCGCAATCTGGGTCAGTGCCTATGACAATATCTGCGTTAATTTTTTCGGCCAAATCTGTAGCCATTTTTAAAGCCTCAGGTTCTTCAGGATTTGGAGATTCAACCGTAGGAAAATCGCCATTTGGTTCGGCTTGTTTTTCAACAATATTTACGTTGGTATAACCAGCACGTTTTAAAGTTTCAGGAATTGCTGTGATTGATGTACCATGAAGCGACGTGAAAACAATATTTAAATTTGCTTTCGCTTCTTTCGACGTATCAAAACTTCCATTTTTTACAGAAGCATCAATAAAAACATCGTCAACATCTTTACCTATGTATCTAATTAAATCTGCATTACTTTCAAACTTGATATCGGAATAATTGAGACTATTAATTTCTTCAATAATCTCTCCATCTTGTGGTGGCACTAACTGTCCACCATCTTGCCAATATACTTTATAACCATTGTATTCTGGTGGATTGTGAGATGCTGTTAACACAATTCCGCAATGGCAATTAAGATGTTTTAGTGCGAAAGATAATTCTGGTGTTGGTCGTAAATCCTCAAACAAAAAAACTTCAATGCCGTTTGCAGAAAAAACATCAGCTACAACTTTACCAAACGTTTTACTATTGTGACGACAATCATAAGCAATTGCCACTTTTACTTGTTCATTTGGGAAACTTTGCTTCAGATAATTGCTTAAGCCTTGCGTGTTTTTACCAAGTGTATATTTATTAATACGATTATTGCCTACACCCATTATACCTCGCATTCCGCCAGTACCAAACTCTAAATTTTTGTAAAAGCTTTCTTTAAGTTCTTTTGGGTTGCCAGAAATCATATGGTTTACTTTTTCCTGCGTATCTGCATCAAAAGTTGGGGTTAACCATTCGTTGACTTTGTCTAATATTTTTGGTTCAATGTGTAGCATAACTTATTAATTATGTTTGCAAAAGTACAAATTACGGTTTTGATGATGTTGTGATGTAGGCGAATTTAATCGAGATTTATATTCTCTTTTATAAGGTAGCGTTTGTTGTCTTTTTTTGAACGTAAAATAAGTTCGCCTAAAAAACCTGCAATAAAAAATTGCGAACCAATAATCATGGTTGAAAGTGCAATATAAAATTGTGGACGTTCAGTAATTAAACGACCTGTTGGGTTAAAAAATAACTTGTCAATTCCCAAATAAAATGCAAAACCAAAACCAACCAAAAACATGATAACGCCTAACGCACCAAATAAGTGCATTGGTCTTTTGCCAAAACGCGACAAAAACCAAATGGTTATTAAATCGAGAAAACCGTTTATAAATCGATTCATACCAAATTTGGTATTTCCGTATTTACGTGCTTGGTGTTTAACTACTTTTTCACCAATGTTAGAAAAACCTGCATTTTTAGACAAAACAGGAATATAACGGTGCATTTCGCCATTAACATCAATGTTTTTTACAACGATGTTTTTATAGGCTTTTAATCCACAATTAAAATCATTGAGCTTAACGCCAGAAGTTCGTCTTGCTGCCCAATTAAACAATTTTGATGGTAAATTTTTAGCTATTACAGAGTCATAGCGTTTCTTCTTCCAGCCAGATACCAAGTCGTAATTTTGCTTAGTAATCATTTGGTAGAGTTCTGGAATTTCTTCAGGATTGTCTTGTAAATCGGCATCCATTGTAATTACAACTTTTCCGGTAGCTTTGGCAAACCCTGCGTGCAAAGCTTGAGATTTTCCAAAGTTTTTTAAAAACCGAATGCCTTTTACATTCTCGTTTTTTTGTGATAGTGAAGAAATAACTTGCCATGAATTATCAGTACTGCCGTCATCGATAAACAGAATTTCGTAAGAAAACGAATTGGATTGCATCACTGATACAATCCAATCGTGTAACTCTGTTAGCGACTCAGCTTCGTTAAGAAGCGGAATGACTATAGATATATTCATGTGTTTTGGTCTAAAGTTTAGACTTCAAAAGTAAAGAAAATAATTAAGCTACATTTGGGTCTTTGCGTTTTGTTATTGCCGCAACTATAAGTCCAATTAAACTCATAATTGTAAGGAAAATGGCATAACCTAAAATTTGATTACCTATAGAAAAAGGATTGTTTTCTTTCATTTTTGCTACAGCTTCATCAATTGATTCTTGAGGAGCTCCAAAGTTTTCCATCATCTCAACTTGACCATCTATTTGCATCTCAGCAAGAACTTGTGCAGATTCTGGGTCAACAAAATTGAATAGTACGAAATAAATTATTGTACTAATAAACAAACCTACTGCAACAGTAATAAAGTAAGAAGTAAAAGCCTCTTTAAAAGACATAAATCCACCCAAAAGTTTCTTTGATGAATTACACGATATAGTTCCTAATGTAATAATTGTTACGATTGAAACAGCTGCAACCCACAAACTACTGTAAAGTTTAATGTCTATAACATATACAATAATATTGATTGCTGCTAGAATAACTCCTAAATACAAGCCAAAATTTAATGCATTAGATTTCAATGATTTTTCCATAATGTAAATGTGTTAGTTAGTGATTTTTTAGTTAGTATATAAAAATAAACAAACGTTACATTTTTAATTAGATAATCTCTAAAATAGGATTAATTTTGACTCGAGGCTAAAAAAGTGTAAAAACTTTAAAAATAAAGATTGAAAAAAATTGTAGTTTTATAAAAAATAATTAAATTTGCACCTCGAAAAATTCGAATAATAGTTAAAGCATTTAGAGATGAGAAAAGGTATACATCCAGAAAATTATAGAGTAGTAGCATTTAAAGACATGTCTAACGACGAAGTATTTTTAACGAAGTCTACAGCAAATACAAACGAAACAATTGATGTTGATGGTACTGAATATCCATTAGTTAAATTGGAAATCTCAAGAACGTCTCATCCTTTTTACACAGGTAAGTCTAAGTTAGTAGATACTGCTGGACGTATCGATAAGTTTAAAAACAAATATGCTAAGTTTAAGAAATAAACTTAGTTATTAGATATTTATTAAAAGCCTTTCTTTAACAGAAAGGCTTTTTTATTTTTACAGTATTCGGAAGATTTTGAAAATATATACTTGCTTGTTTTCAAATTCAAAATTTTGTCTCTTCGTATGCAGTCGAGAAGTTTGGCATTTCTGAGTTTAAATCATTTCGACTGCACTCAATGTGACAGAGTTTGTCCATTTTTTTTGAATTTTTAAATAATGAATTACATTCTATTCGATGGCCCAAACAGAGATAATCTGCTGCCATTTACATATACACGACCAGTTGCTGATATCCGAATTGGCATTTTAACCATTCGCGAAAAGTGGGAATCATTTTTAGATTTAACCACAACAACAATTACAGAAGATTATTTGTCTGAAAAGTTTCCGATGGTAGAAATGGAAACCAATGTAATGATAAATGCGTCGTATCTTCCAAATGCTGAAATTGTAGAAATTGTTAAGCAACTCAAAGTAAATCAAGCTATTTTTCAAGGCGAAGATGTTATTGCATTTTGTGTTGAAGAAGAAGCAGAGCATGATGGTTTTGATGATTTTGAAGCGATTGAATTTCAAAACCCAATTCTTAAAATTGAAAACACTTGGGACATATTTTCAAAAAATGCCGAAGCTATTGCCGAAGACTTTCAACTCATTACAAAAGACAAAATTTCTGAGCCAATTCCACCTTCTGTTAATGCCGTAAATCCTGAAAATATATTTATTGAGAAAGGAGCAACGGTTAATTTTTCATCTTTAAATGCAAGTTCAGGACCAATTTATATAGGTAGAGATGCTGAAGTAATGGAAGGCAGTTTGGTACGTGGACCTTTTGTTTTGTGTCATCATTCAACCTTAAAATTGGGCGCTAAAATTTATGGTGCAACAACCATTGGTCCACACAGTAAAGTTGGAGGCGAAGTTAACAATTCGGTCATTTTTGGCTATTCTAACAAAGGTCATGATGGCTTTTTAGGAAATTCTGTTTTAGGTGAATGGTGTAATATAGGTGCAGATTCTAATAATAGTAATTTAAAAAATAATTATGCCGAAGTTCGACTTTGGGATTATAAAACCCAAGGATTTGCTAAAACAGGCTTACAATTTTGTGGCTTAATGATGGGTGATCATAGCAAATGTGGAATTAATACGATGTTTAATACAGGCACTGTAGTAGGCGTAAGTTCTAATATATTTGGTAGCGGATTTCCACGCAATTTTGTGCCAAGT
This sequence comes from Winogradskyella litorisediminis, assembly GCF_042675765.1. Taxonomy (NCBI): domain Bacteria; kingdom Pseudomonadati; phylum Bacteroidota; class Flavobacteriia; order Flavobacteriales; family Flavobacteriaceae; genus Winogradskyella; species Winogradskyella litorisediminis. The sequence goes on from NZ_JBHTJL010000016.1 coordinate 470,050, forward strand.
TTTTCTTGGGGCGGAAGTAAGGGTTTTGTTACTTACAAAACGAGTAAAGCGTTTGAGGTTGCTGACGTTGTTATGAATCGTCGTAGCTTAAAATTTTCTGAAACAGATAAAGCTATTTTAGAACATGTATTTGAGCTATCTAAAACTTTTAGAAGAGAGTAAATATGTTAGGTTTTTTATTAATATTTCTCATCGGAAGAGAGTTTTACAGATTAGCGGAAAAATTTGAAAAAAATAAATGGCTTTTCGGAATATTGGGTGTCGCTTCGTATTATATCGGAACCATGTTAGCTGGCGGAATGGTTGGACTTATTATGGGTTTGACAGATACGGAAATAACAGACGAAAAAGCAAAATTGGTTGGTTACGCCACAATCCCAGTTGGTTTATTAGTAACCTATATTTTTTATAAAATTTTGAAACCGAATTGGGAGGAAGAATACCGCCGAAATTTAATTAGAGAGCAAAATAAAACTAAGGTTTATGGCGTTTCTCCAATTGACCAAGAAGAAGAATAGATTAGAATATAATATAACGAGTTATGAGAATTCTTCCCCTAAAATTTAAAATAACTAAACTAAAAATTATTTACTTCTCAAACCTTTTATTTGCAATGTTTTTGGCATTTTCTGTGAGTGCGCAAAATCTTAAAGTAAAAAATGTAAAGATTAATAATGGGCTTAATCATTTTGCGCCTGTTATGAGCAATGGCAAAATCTATTTTAGTCAAAACAAACTTAATCATAGAGGTAAGCCTATAAAAACTCGAATGAATACATATGTTTATACTTTGAACAAGGCAAATGTAGATACGCAAGGCGAAATTAGTAATGTAGAACCTGTAAGTCGTACCAAATTGGGTTTTACCAATATGTCTGTTGCAACTTTTACAAAAGATGGACGCTATATGTATTTTACCACAAACTCTGATGAAATTGGCGAAAACAGACGTAAAGAGTATAATACATTTAACCTGCAAATACATCGTGCAGAATATGTTGAGGGTAAAGGTTGGACAAATGAAATTGAATTGCCTTTTTTAGATAAAGAATACAGTTTTGCACATCCTACATTAAGTCCAGATGAGAAAACATTATATTTTGTTTCAAATTATAAAGGAGCTAAAGGCCGAACAGATATCTTCAAAGTTTCAATTTTTGGACATAAAAATTATGGCGACCCAGAACGTTTAGGAGATGAAATAAATTCTACAAGGACAGAATTGTTTCCTTTTGTTTCTCACGAAAACAAAATGTATTTTTCTTCTAATCGTGATGGTGGTAATGGTGGTTACGATATTTATAGTTTTGATTTAGAAAATACCGACACAAGCCAAAAACCAGTTCTTTTACCAGAGCCTATAAATAGTATTGGTGAGGATTTTTCTTTTTATTTGATGGAAGATTGTAATCGCGGATTTTTTACATCGCGTCGTCGTGGCGGAAAAGGTGATGATGACATTTATTTTTTTACTGGTTTTCAGTCTTCCAAACCTGTTTTAAATCTAGCTGATTAGTTGCATTAATCCCTAAGTTATTAACTTCTTTACGAGTAAATCTAATAACCTCATCATAAAACAAAGGAATAATCGGCGCTGATTTCATAACTAAGCTGTCCATTTTTGTGTATAAATTAGAGCGTTTCCTTTCGTCAGTTTCCAAATAGGATTCTTCATATAATTTATCAAATTCTTGGCTTTCAAAATGCGTATAATTTGGACCGTTTGGCACAAAATTTTTGCTGTAGTAAAGCGACAAATAATTTTCAGCATCTGGATAATCTGCAATCCAGCTAGCACGAAAAAAATCGAGCTGACCGTTGGCTTTTAAGTCTTTTAAACTTGAAGCAGGTATTACATCGATAGCGATATTTAATCCTATTTTTTGAAGCTCACGCTGAAGATATTCGCAAAAACTTAAATAATTACTTGTGGTTGTTAATGTCACCTTTGGGTTTGTATTTCCTGTTTCAGATTTAAAAGATTGAATTAATTCTGAAGCTTTTTCAGGATTGTAAGAGTATCCAATTTTGGCATTATAACCAGGCAATCCTTTAGGTATAAAACCACCATTTGCAGGTACGCCAATACCATTTCTGAGATACGTAATCATTTTTTTTCGGTCAAATCCTAAATTAATGGCCTGTCTTATTTTTTCAGATTGTACCTCTTCGATATCACTTTCCATATAAAAACCAAGATACTCGGTATTTAAGTAAGGACCGCGAATCATGTTAACGTCTGTTTTATAATTTAGTTTTAATTCGCCTTGCGCCGTTAAAATTTCATCTTTATAAGATGCGTCTAATCCCGAAACAAAATCGATGTTGCCTTGAGCAAACTGGAGAAATTCACTCTGCTTATCTGGTAAAAATGTAACGTTTACAGCTTCTAAATAAGGTATCTGTTTTCCGTCTTTATCATTTTCAAAATAGTTTTGGTTTCGTCTAAGAACGAGTTTAATATTTTCTTCCCAGCGTTTAAATTTAAATGGACCAGTTCCAATAGGATTCGACCTAAAATCAGTTCCGTAAAACTCAACAATCTCCTTAGGAACAACCGAGCAATATTTCATGGTCAACAATCCCAAAAATGCTGGAAATGATTGTTTTAATTTGATTACAAATGTGGAATCATTTTCAGCATAAAATTTATCCACTTTTCCTAAAACCCAACTTCCAGGCGAAGCAATTTTTTCGTCTTTCAACCGATTGAAACTATAGACAAAATCTGAAGCAACAACAGTCCGAGTAGAATCTTTAAATTTATCATGTTTGTGAAAAAAGACATCAGTTTTAAGATTGAATACGTAAGTCTTGGCACTATCTGTAATTTTCCAACTATCAGCAATTGCTGGCTGAACGTTCAAATTATTATCCATTTGCACCAAACCATTAAACAGTTGATTAGACGCCCAAATGTCTGCCAAGTCCTTTGCAAATGCTGGGTCTAATGAGCTAATGTTTCGATGTTCGTTATATTTAAAAACGAGATGGTCTTTTCCGGAATTTTCGTTTTCGGTACAGGAGATAAATGAACTAAGAATTATAAGACATAATTTGAGTAGTGAACTTTTAAAAATGTAAGTTGATTTGGTCATAAAAGCTTAAATTTTTTAGATGCTTCGAGGCGTTGCAGAACGCATTTCAATTACTTAAATTTGCAGACTTATAATATTCAAAGTAAATATAATCAAGTTTTTGAGCTTAGTGAAGTTCCTTCAAGCAATATGAATAAAAAAGTTGCATTTTACACCTTAGGCTGTAAGCTTAATTTTTCTGAGACATCGACCATTGCCCGAAACTTTAATGATGAAGGTTTTGACCGTGTCGATTTTAAAGAGCCTGCAGATATTTATGTGATTAATACCTGTTCTGTTACCGAAAATGCAGACAAACGTTTTAAAACTATTGTTAAGCAAGCTCAAAAGGTAAATCCTGATGCATTTGTGGCTGCTGTCGGTTGCTACGCGCAATTAAAACCAGAAGAATTAGCAGCTGTTGATGGTGTGGATTTGGTGCTTGGTGCTACAGAAAAATTTAAAATTACAGATTACATTAATGACTTATCTAAAAATGATTTTGGAGAAGTTCACTCTTGCGAAATTGAGGAAGCCGATTTTTACGTAGGTAGTTATTCTATTGGCGATAGAACCCGCGCATTTTTAAAGGTTCAAGATGGTTGTGATTATAAATGTACCTATTGCACAATTCCTTTAGCTAGAGGAATTTCGCGAAGCGATACCATGCAAAATGTGCTTAAAAATGCTAAGGAAATTTCAGAAAAAGGAATAAAGGAAATTGTTTTAACGGGAGTTAATATTGGTGATTACGGTAAAGGTGAGTTCGGTAATAAAAAGCACGAGCATACCTTTTTAGATTTAGTATCAGAACTTGATAGGGTTGAAGGTATTGAACGACTACGAATTTCTTCAATAGAACCAAATTTGCTAAAAAACGAAACCATAGATTTGGTCTCGAAATCAAGAGCATTTGTACCTCATTTTCATGTGCCATTGCAGAGTGGGAGCAATGCGTTGTTGAAGAAAATGAAGCGACGCTACATGCGAGAATTGTATACAGATAGGGTTTCAAAAATAAAAGAAGTCATGCCACATGCTTGTATTGGCGTAGATGTAATTGTTGGTTTTTCAGGCGAAACTGATGAGTTGTTTTTAGAAACTTATAATTATTTAAGCGAATTAGATATTTCTTACTTACACGTTTTTACATATTCTGAAAGAGATAATACAGAAGCTTCAAATTTTGATGGCGTCGTGCCCAAAAATAAGAGAGCAAAACGAAGCAAAATGTTAAGAGGTTTGTCAGCTAAGAAACGCCGTGCCTTTTATGAATCTCAATTACATACAAAACGCAATGTTTTATTTGAAAGCGAAAATAAAGAAGGATACATACACGGCTTTACAGAAAATTACGTAAAGGTTAAAACACCATGGAATCCTGAATTGGTAAACACAATTCATTTTGTTGAACTTACAGAAATTGACGATGATGGTTTGGTCAGGTTTATTTTTTTAGATTAAATTCGCTCTAACTTTTACAGTATAAAATTAAATGCGAAGTCTGTATCTTATCATAGTAGCTGTTTTTTTTCACAGCTTTTTGTTTTCTCAAAAGGATAACACATTATTTGGTCAGTGGCAATTAGTATCTTGGAGTGTTGATTTGCCAATGGATTTAAATAATGACGGACAATTTTCAACAAATCTAATTGAAGAGACCAATTGTAAGAACAATGAGGTTCTAACAATTAGTACAAATGGTATTTTAAAGTCTAATAAAACGTTTAATCCTACTGTTAATATCTCAAAAACCGCTACTGGTTATGAAATTTCAGAAACGTGCAATGAAGGAAGCATAGGTTTTAGTAATCAATTTACATTAGACGATAACAAACTCTATCTAGATATTGGCGGTAATTATAAGCTTGTAGATGGAAATTTAATACGTGTTTTTGAAGGAGCAGTAAATGTATTTAACTCTGATTATTCTAAAGTTTCAGAGACTAAGAATTTGACGTTGGTATATAAGAAAAAGTAGGACAATAATAAAACGACATAAAAAAACCGCTAAAGAAATTTAGCGGTTTTTTTATAGTTTTTGTTTAGACTTTAAATTCTGATACCAACTGGTAACATGCGTTTGTACTTTCGGTTAGATTTTACAAATTTTGCAATTTCAGGACTTGTTGGAACCACGCTTAAATTTTCGCGTTCTTTGATATTGCTAAATACCATATCCACAAACTCTAATTCAAACTCTTTTGATCTAATGGTTTCTGGAATAATCATTTTAGTTAAAAAAATCTTGCGTTCTTGTAACGAATACTCAACAATTGCCATCTCGTCTTCAACCTTTAATTCAAATTGACGTAAAAATTCATTGTCAATTAACTCAGCAGTCTCTGTCATAATCTTTTTGTTAATAAATTAGGGTTGGCTAGAAAGGATTCTATTTTTTCAATAGATTTGTGCAAATGTACAAAAAATATAGTAAACTTAAGGGTTTTTTGTGTTAAAATGCTGAATTTTAGACGTTTTAATTACTTGTTATTCCTTTATTTTTAAGCTTTTTATTGTTAAAAGTTCAAAATATGATACATGTTTATTTAATGCCAGGAATGGCGGCTAATCCTTCGATTTTTGAGAATATTAAATTGCCAGAAGACCAATTTCAATTGCACTGGTTAGAGTGGAAAATGCCTAAAAAAAGAGAATCTTTAACGGATTATGCCAAACGAATGATTGAAGATATAAAACATGATAATGTGGTTTTGCTTGGTGTATCTTTTGGGGGAATTTTAGTACAAGAAATGAGTAAGTACCTAAAGCTGAAAAAATTATTTGTAGTCTCTAGTGTAAAATCTCATCACGAATTGCCAAAAAGATTAAAACTATTAAAGTACACTAAGGCTTATAATATTTTACCGACACGATTAGTCAGTAATATAGATGTGTTGGCAAAATTCTCGTTTGGTGAAGCTGTTAAAAAACGTGTTGCACTTTATCAAAAATACCTTTCAGTAAGTGATAAATCTTACTTGGATTGGGCCATTAAACAAGTGGTATGTTGGGAGCAAGAACAACCAAACAAAGACGCTATTTACATACATGGAGACAAGGATATAGTTTTTCCTCATTCTTGCCAAGGTGATTGCATAATAATTAAAGGTGGCACACATATTATGATAATAAATAAGTACAAATGGTTTAACGAAAATTTACCAAAACTTATTTTGGAAACCGCTTGACAACTAGCGGTTTATTTTCTACATTTAAAACAAAACAAATATCTATGAAAACGATTAAAAATATACTTTCTATAGCTGGATTAATCGCAGTATCTAGTGTTCTAATTTTTTCTATGCAAAAAGGACCATCAGAAGTTGAAATGAAAACAGATAAAACGTTTAACTCTCAAGGATACAACGTTTACGCATTAGAAGTACCAATGGATTTAAATTTTGCAGGTGAAGATTTACCATTACAAAATCCTGACATATATGAGCGTATGGATCGAGAGCTTTTGGTAAACACATATTGGCAGTCTAACGGATTGTTAATGTTTAAGCGAGCACAAAAGTATTTTCCAATTATAGAACCAATTTTAAAAAAGAACGGTATTCCAGAAGATTTTAAATATCTAGCCGTTATTGAGAGTGGTTTAACAAATGCGGTTTCTCCAGCTGGTGCCAAAGGATTTTGGCAAATTATGAAAGCAACAGGACGCGAAAATGGATTAGAAATTAATAATAACGTGGACGAACGTTATAATTTAGAAAAATCAACAGAGGTCGCTTGTAAATATCTAAAAGAAGCCTATGATAGATTTGGTAATTGGACGCTAGCTGCTGCCTCATACAATGCGGGTAAAGCAGGTATAGGTAATCGTCTTAAAGAGCAAAATGTTTCAGATTATTATGATTTACTTTTGGGAGAAGAAACAGGTCGATATATGTTTAGAATTGTAGCCTTAAAAGAGATATTAAACAACCCAAAAAAATACGGTTTTAATTTTACTGACGATGATTTATATAAACCGGTGCCAACCACAAAGGTTGAAGTAGATACGGCCGTTACAGATTTTACACAATTTGCTGAAAAATTTGGGATAAATTATAAGATTTTAAAAATTCATAATCCTTGGTTACGAGAGCCACACTTAAATAATAAATCTCGAAAATTATATGAAATTGAAATTCCTAAAGAGGGATATTACAAATAAGTTTTAATAGTAAAAAGCAAAAAAAAGAGCATTTTCAAAGTGATTGAAAATGCTCTTTTTTCATAATAGATTAGTAATCGTCAATTAATAACCGTTTGTCAATTTATCTTCTACTACGTCTATTTTGTCTGGAAGATGTTGGTTGCCCATAATGTTGCTTTGGTATTGATGCTTGCTTCATCTGCTGTTTCATCATTTTAATTTGGTCAGCCAACATATCGCGTTTATCTAATTTTTGTGCCTCTGCTAGTAATTTTTGCGCTTCTTGTTTTCTGCGTTTAGAAAAAGCAATTCCAGCTAAATTTAATTTTGCCATAGCTAAATCATGGTCCATTGATAATCCTAAATTAATAGCTTTTTTAAAATATTTCTCAGCTTCGTTCATATTGGTTTGAGAAACCATAACGCCATTTAAATAATTTAAATAACCTTGTTGTTTTTTAACCAAAGCCGCTTCAGGATTTTTAATTTTATCCAACCATTTTTTAGCGCCTTCAAAATCTTGCTTTCTTAGTTTTAAAAAAGCTAACAAAATCATTTCGTTTTTAAAGTATAGAAAAATAAATATTAAGGATAATAAGATATACATAATGCCATTACCAATTTCGCCTTCAGTAAACTGATAAACGGCAAAAGCTATAATACCTGCAGCTATGACTAACTTTATATTTTTATTGAACATATTTATAGTTTTTTTAAGGTTGGCAAAGTTACTAAAAACAATTGAAAATTATTTTTATTTGAAACTTGGTTAAGTAAAAAGTTGTTGTATATTTGCACGCAGTTTTGGGAAATACTAAAACTTAGATATTAATACACGATTTTAAATATATAAGACATGCCAAAAAGAACGTTTCAACCGTCAAAAAGAAAGAGAAGAAACAAACATGGTTTCAGAGAAAGAATGGCTTCTGTTAACGGAAGAAAAGTTTTAGCACGTCGTCGTGCTAAAGGAAGAAAAAGATTGTCTGTATCTTCAGAATTAAGACATAAAAAATAATGATTAACAATTGTTAATATTTTAAAGGCGTTACTTAAGTGTATCGCCTTTTTTTGTACCCAACAGATAACTATTTTTGTAACTCAATATAACACAACAACATGCCAAAAAACAAAGACATTAAATCCATTTTACTTATCGGTTCTGGTCCAATCGTCATAGGGCAAGCCTGCGAGTTCGATTATTCAGGTTCTCAAGCTTTACGTTCGCTTCGCGAAGATGGAATAGAGACTATTCTTATCAATTCTAACCCAGCAACAATAATGACTGACCCGTCGATGGCAGACCACGTGTATTTGCTGCCGTTAACAACAAAGTCAATTATAAAAATTCTTAAAGAACACCCACAAATAGATACGGTTTTGCCAACTATGGGTGGACAAACGGCTTTAAACTTATGTATTGAAGCAGATGAAAAAGGGATTTGGGATGATTTTGGTGTTAAGATTATCGGTGTTGATATTGAGGCAATTAATATAACAGAGGATAGAGAAAAATTCCGCGAATTAATGTTAGAAATCGGTGTCGGCATGGCACCGCAAGAAACAGCTACTTCCTTTTTACGTGGAAAAGAAATTGCTCAAGAATTTGGTTTTCCTTTGTGCATTAGAGCATCATTTACTCTCGGTGGTGCAGGTGCTTCTATTGTTTATAACGAAGAAGATTTTGATGAAGCCCTAACGCGTGGTTTGGAGATTTCTCCAATTCATGAAGTTATGATTGATAAAGCCATGATGGGTTGGAAAGAGTATGAGTTAGAGCTTTTAAGAGATAAAAACGATAACGTTGTTATTATCTGTACTATCGAAAATATGGACCCAATGGGTATTCACACAGGAGATTCAATCACAGTTGCTCCAGCAATGACCTTGTCAGATAAAACACAGCAAAAAATGCGTGATATGGCCATACATATGATGCGTAGTATTGGCGATTTTGCTGGTGGTTGTAATGTACAGTTTGCGGTTAGTCCAGATGACCAAGAAGAAATTATAGCTATAGAAATTAATCCTCGCGTATCTCGCTCTTCGGCATTGGCGAGTAAAGCAACAGGATATCCAATTGCAAAAATAGCTGCTAAATTAGCGCTTGGTTACACATTAGATGAATTAGATAACCAAATTACTAAATCGACGTCTGCGTTATTTGAGCCAACATTAGATTATGTAATTGTAAAAATACCACGATGGAATTTTGACAAGTTTGAAGGCTCTGACCGTACGTTAGGTTTGCAAATGAAAGCCGTCGGAGAAGTTATGGGTATCGGTCGTTCATTCCAAGAAGCATTACATAAAGCGACACAATCTTTAGAAATTAAAAGAAATGGTTTAGGTGCTGATGGTAAAGGTTATAAAGACTACGATACCATTATTGATAAACTTAAAAATGCAAGTTGGGACCGAGTATTTGTTATTTACGATGCCATTGCAATGGGAATTCCATTAAGCAGAATATACGAGATAACCAAAATAGATATGTGGTATCTCAAACAATACGAAGAGTTGTTTCAGCTTGAAAAAGAAATTTCTAAGTTTAGTATAGATAACATTGACCGCGAACTTTTACTAGAAGCAAAGCAAAAGGGCTATGGCGACAGACAGATTGCGCATATGCTAGATTGTTTAGAGAGTCAAGTTTATAAAAAACGTAAAGATTTAAAAATTAATCGTGTCTATAAATTGGTGGATACATGTGCGGCTGAATTTAAAGCAATGACACCATATTATTATTCTACGTTTGAAAGTGAAATGGAACTACCAGATGGCACGGTAACCGTTCATAACGAAAGTGTAGTCACCGATAAAAAGAAAATAATTGTTTTAGGTTCTGGTCCAAACCGTATAGGTCAGGGTATTGAGTTCGATTACTGTTGTGTACATGGTGTTTTAGCTGCTGCTGAATGTGGTTATGAAACCATAATGATTAATTGTAATCCTGAAACTGTTTCAACTGATTTTGATATTGCAGACAAACTTTATTTTGAGCCAGTTTTCTGGGAACATATCTATGATATCATTCAGCATGAAAAACCAGAAGGTGTAATCGTGCAATTGGGTGGACAAACCGCCTTAAAACTTGCTGAGAAACTAGAAAAATGGGGTGTAAAAATTATGGGTACAAGCTTTAAATCTTTAGATTTAGCTGAAGACCGCGGAAGTTTTTCAAACATATTAAAAGAAAACAATATCCCATATCCAGAGTTCGATGTTGCAGAAACTGCTGACGAAGCTTTGGCAATTGCAGATAAATTAAATTTCCCAATTTTGGTAAGACCTTCTTACGTTCTTGGAGGTCAAGGAATGAAGATAGTTATCAATAAAGACGAGTTAGAATCTCATGTTATTGATTTATTAAAATCAATTCCTGGAAATAAATTGTTATTGGACCATTATTTAGATGGTGCTATTGAGGCAGAAGCTGATGCTATTTGCGATGCAGACGGAAACGTTTACATCATTGGTATTATGGAGCACATAGAGCCTTGCGGAGTACATTCTGGAGATAGCAACGCAACTTTGCCAGCATTTAATTTGGGCGATTTAGTAATGCAACAAATTATAGACCATACACACACAATCGCAAGAGCATTGAATACGGTTGGTTTAATTAACATTCAGTTTGCTATAAAAGACGACAAAGTTTACATTATTGAAGCCAATCCAAGAGCCTCTCGTACAGTACCGTTTATTGCAAAGGCATATAAAGAACCTTATGTAAATTATGCTACAAAGGTAATGTTAGGCGAAAAGAAAGTGACTGACTTTACCTTCAATCCGCAGTTAACAGGTTACGCTATTAAACAACCTGTGTTTTCATTTAATAAGTTTCCAAATGTGAATAAAAAGTTAGGGCCAGAAATGAAAAGTACAGGAGAAAGTATCTTGTTTATTGATAGCTTAAAAGATGATGAATTTTACGATTTGTACTCAAGACGAAAAATGTATTTAAGTAAATAATTTATATTTAATCGATAAAAAACGCATTTTATCCATATTGTTTTGTAATTTAGAGACAAATAAAAATTATGAAAACAAAATTACTTGCTTTATTATTAGTTTTTTTATTTGCTAAACTCAGCATAGCCCAAACAACAGAAACTATATCTATAGATTGGAGTTTTAACTCTACACCAACATCGTCAGGTAATGCAAATTCAAGCAGAACAATAGAAATTGGAGATACAGTAACATGGGTTTGGTATGCTTCAGGCAACCATAATGTTGTGCGCAATGGCGGAACTAGTTCTGATGCCTTCAATAGCGGCTCAACAGTAGGTCAAGGTTCTACTTTTTCTCATACATTTAACTCAGTAGGAACAAATGATTATGTTTGTTCACCTCATGCAAGTATTATGTTTGGAACTATAACAGTTGTACCAGAAGGAGCTTTAAGTATAAATGATTTTGAATTAGAATTAAATAAATTTAAACTGTCACCAAATCCAAGTAAAAATAACTTGAATGTAGAAATAAATTATAATTCTGAAAATGATTATTTTGTTGAAGTTTATGATGTACTTGGAAAACAAATATTTAAAACACAATTAAAAAGAAATATTACTAATATAAATGTATCTAATTGGCGTTCTGGAGTTTATTTAGTAAAATTATCTAGTGACCAAACTACGTTGACAAAACGTTTTATGAAACAGTAAAACATCTTTTAAACATTATTAATTAATAAAAGCTCTCATTTTAGAGGGCTTTTTTAATATTTTTTAATCATTTAAAATAACAAAAGTTGAGAATCAAATATTGTGACATTTGTAAAAAAGATTTTTCTACTATGTTTCGTATTCAATACAAAGAGTCAAAAGTTTGGGTATTTGTATGTGAATCTTGTTTACTTAAAGTTAAGCCTAATAATCCAAACTATCGTTATGGTGGCACTTGGAAAAAATAATTAATTTCTTATAAATCTAGCTTAACTCTATAGTTTTTTAATTCTTCAGTGTATTTTTCATGAGAAAAATTTTTGTCTGAAAATACTTCGTTTCTTATTTTACTTTCTTCTGCACGTTGTATAGCTTTTAGATAACGTCTTAATTCTTCATTATTTAAAATATGAAGACCAGGAACAGTTACAGGTTTACTTTTTTTGTCCACAGCAACCATTGTAAAATATGAAGAATTACAATGTTTTGTTTTACCTGTTTGGATGTTTTCCGCTTCAACTCTAATACCAATAACCATTGATGAATTACCTACAAAATTCACTGAGGCTTTCATTGTAACAAGTTCTCCAACATCAATAGAATTTAGAAAATTAACTTTATCTACAGATGCCGTAACACTATAAGAACCTGAGTGTTTCGAAGCACAGCTAAAAGCAATTTGGTCCATTAAACTCAAAATATAACCACCGTGAATTTTACCTCCAAAATTGGTATGAGATGGTAACATTAATTGCGAAATTTCTATACGAGATTGTTTTACGGTTTTATACATAATTAAAGTTTATTCAAAATCTTCGTTAGCTCGTTTTATGATATTTTCTGGTAAAGCTTTTTTGGCTTTAGCTCCCATTTTTTTAATTTTTTCAACACGCGAAATCAGATTTCCTTTGCCTTCAACCAATTTATTCATCGCAGCTGAGTAATCATTTTTAGCAGAATCTATCTTTTTACCAACGCCAGTTAAATCAGTTACTAAACCTTCGAATTTATCATACAATGCGCCAGCTTGTTTGGCAATTTCAATAGCATTTTGTTGTTGTTTTTCGTTATTCCACATTGTATCAATAGTACGTAAAGTGGCCAATAGAGTAGATGGCGTTACAATAACAATGTTTTTCTCAAACGCTTTGTTATAAAGTGAATTGTCTTCATTTATAGCCACCGCAAAAGCAGGCTCAATGGGTATAAACATCAATACAAAATCAGGCGATTCTATGTCGTATAAATCTTGATAATTTTTCGATGAAAGTTGGTCTACATGCTTGTTTATAGAATTAACATGAGCCTTTAAAAATAGTGCACGCTCCGTATCATCGGCATTGACCATGCGCTCATAATCTACTAAAGATACTTTGGAATCTATAATCATTTTTTTGGCGTCAGGTAAGTGTAGTACCACATCTGGCATTACTCGAGAACCATCTTCGCGCTGAAAGTTTTGCTGTACAAAATACTCGCGGTCTTTTTCTAACCCAGATTTTTCTAAAACACGTTCCAACACTAATTCTCCCCAATTACCTTGCATTTTACTGTCACCCTTAAGCGCTTTTGTAAGGTTGCTGGCTTCTTCCGTCATTTGAAGATTTAACTCTTTAAGTCCTTTAAGTTGTTCTGCCAATGCTGAATGCATTTGTCCGCTTTTAAATTGTGTGTCTTCAACTTTTTTCTCGAAAATTTGAATTTTCTTATCTAAAGGCTCAAGAATACTCTTTATATTTTCTTTATTCTGAAGTGTGAATTTTTCTGATTTTTCTTCCAGAATTTTAGAAGCCATTAATTCAAAATCTTTACGGAGTTGCTCCTGTTGTTTGGCTAATTCCTCATCTCGTTTTCTATTCTGAATTTGAACGTTTTCAAGCTCCGTGTTTTTTCGGGATAACTCGGTATTTAAAAACTCTTTTTCACGACGAATGTCTTCACGTTCGCTTTCAATTTTATTTATAGTTTGCTTTAAATCTGAGATAGAATTATTTAATTGAAGTTGTCTTTCTTCTAAAGTACTGCTTTCACTTTTACTTTTCAGTTGGGCGAATTTTAGCCCAATAAAAGCCCCAATACTTGCAGAAACTATTATGGTGATTAAAAGAATAAGCGTGTCGTTCATGATATAAATTGAAATTTACCAAAGATAAATTTTTCAGCTCGAAGACGTCACTTCAAATAGAGAAGTTTTCAACTAAACTGAATCAAAAATTTTTAATTTTTGAAAATTAATAAAACTATTTTGTGACTCTAAAGCTTCCTGTTTTTTCATCAAAAGCAATCATATCTTTTGGAAACAAAACATTAAAAACACCTTTTTCTATTAAATGACATGGCTGGTCGGTAATAACATTGTTTTTAGTCATTACTATCATGGTATCGCAAAGCTGAATAGCTAAATTAATTTCATGAGAAGAAAACAAAATAGTTTTTCCTGTTTCTTTGGTTAATTTTTGAAGCAATTTTAAGATATATGCTTTGTGGTACATATCTAAATGCGTCGTTGGTTCGTCTAAAATAATAATGTCGGTATCTTGAGCTAAAGCACGAGCAATCATTACTTTTTGTAATTGCCCATCACTGAGTTCAAAACACTTTTTGTGTTTTAATTGGGTTACGCCAACCAAATCTAGAGCTTCATTAACTTTACTTATATCTTTTGTATTGAGGTTTCCAATCCAGTTTGTATAAGGCTGCCTTCCGAGTGCTACCAGCTCGTTTACCGATAGGTTTTTAGAGGTTAATTGCTCTGTTAAAACGATACTCAGTTGTATAGCGAGCTGTTCGGCTGAGGTGTCTTTAAGGTCTTTTTTGTTTAATAAAATATTGCCCGATAATTGCGTTTGTACTTTTATTAAAGTGCGAAGTAAAGTTGATTTTCCGATTCCATTCTCACCAACCAATCCAATTAAATGCCCTTTTTCAAGCTTAAAATTAATGTTTGAGGCCACAGGAATTGTTTCCTTTTTGGTTTTATAACCAATAGAAAGATTTTCTGCTTCAAGGATGATATGTTTATTGTCTTCTTTCAAATTTTTTAAAACATCATTTTTCGTTGTCTTACCAATAACCAAATAACTACTGGTGCACCAACTAAAGCGGTGATAGCGTTTATTGGTAAAATATAATCGCTTCCAGGTATTTGGGCAATACTATCGCAAACAAGCATAACGATTGCACCAAATAGGCAAACTGCTGGTAATAAAATTTTATGATTTGAAGTTGTGAATATTTGGCGTGTTAAATGCGGAATGGCCAACCCAATAAACGCAATTGGTCCTGCAAACGCTGTAATTGTTCCTGCTAGTAAGCTTGTAGCTATAATAATTATGAGGCGGTTTTGTTTGATATTAATTCCCAAACTCTTTGCATAGTTATCGCCAAGCAACAAACTATTTAATCCTTTAATTGAGAAGACACTGAGTATTAAACCAGCAAAATAAATACAAGCAAAGATTAAAAGCTCGTTCCAAGACAGATTACTTAAACTTCCAAAACCCCAAAAAATATATTGTTGTAATTGTTCGGCTGAACTAAAGTAGGAGAGAACACTCACAACAGCCGCTGTAATGCTGCCAAACATTAAACCAATAATTAATATTGCCATCGTGTCTCGTACTTTGTTAGACACGGCCAAAACAGCCAAAAGCACTAAAAAACTTCCTAAACTGGCCGCAATTACAATGCTCCATTTTGCGGTTAAGGCTAATGCTAAACTTCCGCCAAATAGTCCTGAACCCAATATTACCAAAGCCACACCCAAACTTGCACCAGAACTGATGCCTAAAACAAAAGGTCCAGCCAATGGGTTTCTAAAAAGAGTTTGCATCAATAAGCCAGAAACACCCAAACCAGAACCTACTAAAATTGCTGTGATGGCTTTTGGTAATCTAAATTCTGTTACAATAACTTGCCACGTCTCATTTTCAATAGTTCCGAAAAAACTTTTAAAAATACTTTTTAGCGGAATGTCTACAGAACCAAAACTTACGTTTACCAAAAAACATAAACATAAGATGACTACCAATAATAAAAATTGAAATCTATATGTTTTTTTAGTTATCAAATTTTTTAAAAAAATAAGGTTGATAATTTTCTAGCAACTCCGGATGCGAAATTTTAATAAGGTCTTTTAAAATTAAATCTGGTCGTGCTGCACCAAGTTCGTAATATAAATTTCCGCCAGTTTCGCCAACAGTATTTGTAAAGCTATAGATTTCTTTATTTTTAAAAGCATCAAATTTAGTGTATAACGGATTAGCTTCCTCAAGTTGATTTAAGCTTCTGTAGTAAGAAGGACTTAACCAAATATCTGCATCTTTTGCTTTATCTAAAACAGCTTCAAAACTTAAATATAAGCTGCCGTTTCCACTACTGTCATTCCATAGATAATTAACATTAGCATCTTTTAAAAACTGAGCTTCAGGACTATCACCGTTTGGTAAATGCCAAACATCTTTAGTCATGGCACCACTCAAAACTGTTGGTCTGTTTTTGGCATTTTTAGCGAGTGCTTTTGCTTCTAAATAATCCGCTTCAATTTTACTGAAAATGGAATCTGCTTCTTTTTCTTTATTCAGCAAAACTCCAAAAAATTTTATCCATTCGGCTTTACCTAAGGCTGTAGATTCTACCCAACCGCCATGATAAATTACAGGAATATTCGCTTTTTTAATAGTTTCAAAGGTTTTGTTAACACCATCAATGCCAAAGCCAACCACAACATCAGGATTTATGTCTAGCAAAACTTCGGTATTAATACCTTCATTTTTTCCTAGTTCTCTAACATTACCATTATTTATTAATTCTCTTGTTTTTTTTGAAGAAATATAATCTGTACCAGGAAAACCTACGAGTTTTTGCTCTTCGCCTAAAAGTTCTAATGACGGAATATGTGTTGTAGATGTCACTACGATTTTTTCAATTTCATCAGTAATTACACCATCATAATATCCTGCCGGAAATGTCATTTTAGACAATGTTTCCTTTGAAGCAACTAAATATTTATATGATTTCGAGGCTTTTGGCCAAGGTTTAGTAACAGTGATTACTTTGACGCCATTATTTTCTGAAACTGTAAAACCTTCAGCATATTTAAGCTGAAGTGTTTTTGATTTTGAAAATGGTAATTCTTCTGTTTTTTTTTCTTTACAAGAAAGCAAGCAAAACAGAAAAAAAAATAAAATTGGTTTTAATTTGAAACTGAATATATTCATAAATCAAAACTAAGAATTATTTAAGTTATTAAGGTTTAGATTAGAGTAATTGTTTAATTTCGCATCGAAATCTGGTTCGAGGGCGAAATTATTTTCGCCTTTGATTAAAAGGGAATCTGGTGTAATTCCAGAGCTGTTCCCGCAACTGTAAGCTAATAAGCTTGTTGTTACCTTCAAAGTCACTGCTTGTACCGAACTTGTTTCGGTATCTGTAAATTAAAAAAGACAATTCTGTCTTTAAGTTAAGATGCTGAAACAAGTTCAGCACGAGTGGGAAGACAAACAACAAGACGCAAGTCAGGAGACCTGCCAATTTCAACAAATAAGTAAAACTTTCGGGATAAAAGTTTACGTATGGTTCGCTGTATGTTCTCGAGCAATTAAAAAAAAAATGAAAAAACTTAAAGGTTTTAGCATACTTGCTATAAGTATGTTAAATGCAATTGCTGCACAAAGTCAAGACTCGACAAAAGTTGAAAAACTTGAAGAAGTTGTAATTACCGATTCGCGTTTTGAATTAAAGCGTGAAAATTCTGGTAAAACAGTCATTAAAATTTCTAGAGAAGAAATTGAAAACAATCAAGGTCGTACCATTGCGCAACTCATCAACACAAAAAGTGGGTTTGAAATAAACGGCACGCGAAGTGTTGCTGGTCAAAACTTAGGCTATTTTGTACGTGGTGGAAACAATCGCCAGGTTTTGGTGCTTATTGATGGTATTCAGGTTAATGATCCGTCTTTACCAAATAACGAGTTCGATTTACGCTTGTTAGATGTTAATACCATTGAATCTATTGAAATTGTAAAAGGTGCATCGAGTACGCTTTATGGTAATTCTGCTGCTACTGCTGTAATAAATATTACAACAAAAAAAGCCTCTAAAAAACCAATTTCTGGTAGTTTTTTAACTGTTGTTGGTACCAACCAATCCCAAGATACTGACGATTATAGAGCAGAACAGTTTACAAATAACGTTTCTATAAACGGAACAGTAGACAAGTTGAATTATGTAGCAAGTTTTGGGAATCAATATGCAGAAGGTTTGTCGGCTGCAGCATCTGCAAATCCTGAGCCTGACCCTTTTTCCAGGTATAATGTAAATTTAAAGCTGGGTTACGAATTTTCTGAAAATTTTAATATTACGGCATACGGAAGTATTGATAATTTTAAAACAGATATAGATGGCTTTCCTGCGCCAACATTTGCGTTTGCAGATACCAATGATGAGTTTATCTCAAAGCAAAAACGTGTAGGAATTGCACCAAAATTTAATTATAAAAATGGTAGCATTCAAGTTAATGCTGCTTTTACAGATATTGAACGCGAAACCATTTCGGCATTTGGTGCAGTAAATGAGGCTGAAAGTTTTGTGTTTGATGCATTTAATAAATACACATTTAATACTAATTTTTACACTATAGTTGGTTTAAATTTTGGAGATTATAAAAGTGAATTTGCTTCTGAAGAAAGCTTTACTAATACTGACCCGTATGCCAATGTGGTATATGTTTCTGACTTTGGTTTGACTTTAAATGCAGGTGGACGTTTAAATAATCATAGCGAGTATGGTTCTCAGTTTGTATATAATCTAAACCCTTCTTATAAAATTGATGTAAACGAAGGTTATGCAAAAGTTTTCGGTAGTTATGCCACATCATTCATTGCACCTAACTTATCGCAGTTGTTCGGTTTTTTTGGTCCAAATCCTGATTTAGAAGCTGAAGAAAACAGAACGATTGAAGGCGGTTTAGAATACAATACTAAAAATGGTTTTAGAATAAATGCTGTTTACTTTAATAGAGATGAAGAAAATACAATAGTTTTTGGTCAAAACGGTTTTGAAAATGCTGCTGCTGATGCTACAGTTCAGGGCGTTGAAGTTGAAACGGAAGTTAATCTTATTGAAGATTTATCAATTTCAGCAAACTATACATTTACAGAATTGAAAGTTGGAACGCGCATTCGTTTGCCAAAACACAGAGCAAATGCTAATTTAGGTTATGACTTTTCAAAATCTACTTATGCATCTTTGGGTGTTCAATATGTAGGCGAAAGAGAAGATACAGATTTTACAACCTTTACAAATGTAGACTTAGACGCTTATACGTTGTTAAATTTATATGTTAGCCATAAAATCATTAACAACAAGCTGAAGTTATTTGCAACTGTAGATAATTTGTTAAATGAGGATTATGCTGAAATTATTGGCTACACTACTTTGGGGCGTAATGTAAGCTTGGGCTTTAATTTGAAGTTGTAATAGTTTAGATTATATAATTATTAAAAAATGCCGCTATTTTAAGCGGCATTTTTTTATCTATTAAGTTTAACTCGATAATCAAACATATCTGTTGAGAAAGGAGGAAGAAATGATTCGTCGGGAATAGGTTTAAAATAATCATTTTCAAAACTATCTAAAAATCTTCCGTTTCCAGTGATGTCCATAATTGCTCTTTCTAAAAGTGGTTCATTTTCATCTCCTAAAATTCCTAAATTCCCGAAATTTTCTGATAATTCAAATCCTGCTGAAGCAGAAAGTCCATCGTAATATTGAAAGAAGCCATCAACATTAGCTGATTCGTAAATCAATGGTTGCATTGCATAGGTATGACTAGCATTAACGTTATTTCGCGAAAAGTCTTCTGAATCATATATTGTTGTAGAAGCTTGTGGCTTACCTCGTGTATCTACACCAATTTGTACGACATCAATATATGGTCTTAATCCATTTATAACGAGTTCACTTGCAGATGCTGTACTTCTTGTTGTGAGTACATAGAGTTTTGTAAGGTTTAAATTGTTTAGTGGCAAATTAAATGTTTCATCTCCGCTGGAATTTGTTTTTATTGCATTTGAAACAAAATTGTTAATTAAACTTTCGGGAGAGTTTTCTTCAAAAAATGCTTGGAAACCGCTATTCCATTTTTCTTCAAAAAATAATTGATTTTCGAACTGACCAGTTAACATTGATGATAACCAAATTGCAGTACTAACAGAACCGCCTCCATTATAGCGTAAGTCTAAGACCAACTCATCGATATTTTGAGAGTTAAAATCTCCAATAACATTATTTAATTCTATAACATTTGCGTCAGAAATTCTGAAACCATTATACATTAAATAACCAATTTTAAAACCATTGGTTTCAATGACGTTACTTCTAAAAATTGGATTTTCTGTTATTGTTTCTTTAGTTAAGCTAATAGAATTTCCATTCGGCGTAATTGTATCGTCGCTATTGTCTGTAGTACCGTTGTCGTCGTAATCTGCTAGATTTATTGTAAAGCTCGTATTACTTCCAAAAAGTAAGTTTCCAAAATTTGAAGCCGTAAGCGATGTACCATCAACTCCCGTAAAAATCATACCTCGTTGTACTCCGTTTGCAGAAGCACTGCTATTTGGCAGTACGTAGCGCACATATCCAAAAACATTGTTACTATTACCAATTCTTACTAATCCAAATTTCATTCCGCTGTCTAAATTTGTGCCTTGTAATTGTTGCTCAAGTTCTAAATAATTTGATGTAATAGCGCTAAACTCATCTACATTGTCTGGTAAATAGAGTAATGAAGCAAACAAGTCTTCTGGATTAGAGAAGCTATTCAAATATGTAGTGTATTCTTCATTTGTTGAAAATCTATCGTCAGCAAGATTTCCTATTTCATCTTTATAAACATAGAATAGATTCATACCTTTCCATACAAAATCCTGTATTTCAAGATTATTTCCATTTAAAATTACGTTATCATCAGCATCTTCAAAACAACTTGTTGCAGAAAATGCAATTATAAGTAGGAGTAATAGTGGTTTTAAATATTTCATTTTTTCTTCAATTTTTATAGCAATACCTTTTAGGTAGTAAAACCTTAAATTTACTTACAATATTGTAGAATTGAAAAGAAAATTGTGTTCATCGATTTTATTTTAAATTATTTTAAAAATAACCAAATGAAAATCAATTAATTACGAATTATTTTATTTCTCATGTAACAAAACTTATACTGACTCGTCGTAATAATGTAAACGCCTAATAAACGTTTATAGACCAATCAAACAACCAAGTAATGACACAGGCAGATTTTACAAGCTTAGTGATGCCGTTTAAGGATAAAGTGTTTCGTTTAGCAAAACGATTACTAGTTTCTCGTGAAGAAGCTGAAGACGCGACGCAAGAAATACTTTTAAAGCTTTGGCGGAATAAAAAGAAAATTGGCGAGTACAAAAATATAGAAGCCTTTTCTATGACCATGACTAAGAATTTTTGTTTAGACCGTTTAAAGTCGAAGCAAGCGCAAAATCTTAAGATAGTGCACAGTAATTATCAAGATAACGGTCACTCGTCATTACAAACACAAATTGAAGCTAGAGATAGTGTTGACTGGGTCTCTAGTATTATTGAAAAATTACCAGAACAACAAAAAATTATAGTGCAGCTTAGAGATGTTGAGCAGTACGATTTTGCGGAGATAGCCAAAATGCTAGATATGAATGAAACCGCAATACGTGTTGCTTTGTCAAGGGCCAGAAAAACAATAAGAGAACAATTAAGCAATACACATAATTATGGAATTAAATAGTATTGAAAAGTTATTAGAAAAATACGACTTGGCAGAAACCACGTTGCAAGAAGAAGCAAAGTTGCGAGCATATTTTGCAAGTGATGATGTAGCAGCACATTTGGAGCATTACAAGCCAATGTTTCTATATTTTTCTAAAACGCAAAATGACACATTTACTAAGGAAGTAAATTTACTAGCGAGCACTAAAACAAAATCAAAATCAAAATTGTATCAATGGATTTCGGTTGCCGCAGTAGCAGTACTTATGTTAGGCATTACCATACCTAATTTGGTAAACAACGCGCCAAAAACCTTAGCAGACTACACACCTGAAGAGCAAGAAATGTATTTAAAAACAAAAAATGCTTTAACAATGTTGTCGGCTAACTTTAATAAAGGCGCATCTAGTATCAACGTATTAGACATGGCATCAGAAAATTTAAATGCAGGTATTTACAAAGCAAGTTTTGTAAGCCAATTCGGAAAAACAACCAATCAATTTATTAAATAATCAATCAAAAACAATGAACACAAAAACAATAAAAACAAGTATTATGAAAAGTAAAAATTTAATCTTAGCAGTGGCGTTTGTCTTAACATCAGCCTTCTCGTTTGCACAAGGCGTGTTTGATAAATTTGAAGACATCGAAGAAGTAACATCTGTTGTACTTAACCCAAAAATGTTTCAGATGTTAGCCACAATGGGAATTGACATCGAAGATAAAGAAACCCAAGAGTATGTAAATATGGCAAAAAGCATTACAAGTTTTAAAGTATTTGCTACAGGTGATGAAGCTATTTCTGCAGATATGAATAGTACTGTAAAACGTTACCTTAAAAGCTCATCTTTAGAAGAGTTAATGCGCATTAAAGATGGAGACCAATCTGTATTTTTCTATGTAAAAGAAGGTAAAGATGAAAACCACGTAAAAGAGCTTTTAATGTTTATTAGCGGATTGGGAGAAGTCACTAAAGGACAAGACATTGAGATTAACGGTAAAAAGCGCGAAGTTGAAACCGTAGTATTATCCTTAACTGGTGATATCGATTTACGTCAGATTTCTAAATTAACAAATCAGATGAATTTACCTGGTGGCGACCAACTTAAAAAAGCTGGCAAGAAAAACTAAGAATATGCACAATCAATCAATCAAAAAACTGACAATGTTAGTCTTAATTGTTACAGCTTTTTTAAGCTGTAACAATGGGCCAACATTACAAACATACTACGTAGACAACGAGTTGAAGCCAAATTTCACAACTTACGACGTGCCTGCAAGTTTTATAAATGTAGATGAAATTGAGCTAACAGACCAGCAAAAAAAAGCTTATAAATCTGTTGACAAGTTAAATGTATTACTTTTTAAAGCTGACGAGGCAAATTCAAAAGCTTATAATGAAGAACTTGCTAAATTAAAATCTATTCTTAAAGACAAGAAATACGATGAGCTAATGCGCGGCGGAAATTCTACCGATGGAAAATTTCTGGTAAAATTTCTTGGTGAAGTAGAAGCTATAGACGAGGTAATCATTTTAGGAAATGCTAATGATAAAGGTTTTGCTGTTGTTCGTATTTTAGGTGACGACATGAATGTTTCGGACTTAATGTCTCTACAAACAGTGATGGACAAAATTAAATTTGAAGATACAGACCTTACTGGTCTAACCGATTTTTTTAAATAACCTGACCGTTATTTAGAGGATTAAAATGTTAATCTAAATCGTCTTGAAGCTCGTCTTCAGGGCGATTTTTTGTTAGGCTTTTTTTAAATAAAATTACCGAAACTATGAGAGCTAATCCGCCGGTAAGTATAATTAATAAAATCTTTACAATAACATAATCTAGTATATCTAAAGTTCCAGAAATAAAAAACAATATCGTAATCATCCCAGCAATAGAGAGCGAAATTGTATTCTTATTTAATGGAAACCACAGCTTCATTATATACCTGTATAATTACTTGGTGAAATTGCTTTTAGTTCTGTTTTAATAACATCTGAGACTTCTAAGGTATCAATAAATTCTGAAATAGAAGTTTTTGTTATAGCAGTATTTGTTCGTGTTAATCCTTTTAAAGCTTCATAAGGGTTTGGATAATTCTCTCGTCTTAAAATGGTTTGGATAGCCTCAGCAACTACTGCCCAATTATTTTCTAAATCTTGTTCAAATTTAGATATATTCAATAATAATTTGTCTAAACCTTTTAGGGTTGAAGCAAATGCAATTAATGTATGCCCAAATGGAACACCAACGTTTCTTAACACTGTGCTATCTGTTAAATCACGTTGTAAGCGAGACACAGGAAGCTTTGCCGACAAATGCTCAAACAATGCATTGGCGATACCTAAGTTTCCTTCGCTATTTTCAAAATCTATGGGATTGACTTTGTGTGGCATTGCAGAACTACCAACTTCACCTTTTTTAATTTTTTGCTTAAAATAGTCCATAGACACATACGTCCATATATCTCTATCTAAATCTATAATTATAGTGTTGATACGTTTTAGGGCATCAAAAAGAGCTGCCATATGGTCGTAATGTTCAATTTGTGTTGTTGGGAAAGAGTGTTGTAAACCTAATTTTTCTTGCACAAAATTAGCTCCGAAAGCTTTCCAATCAATATTAGGATATGCCACATGGTGTGCATTAAAATTACCTGTAGCACCACCAAATTTTGCCGCGCTTGGTATATCGTTAAGCAAATTAAATTGCTCACTTAATCTTACTGCAAAGACCAAAATTTCTTTTCCTAATCGGGTAGGAGATGCTGGCTGACCGTGCGTTCTAGCTAACATTGGTATGTCTTTCCACTCTTCGGCTAAAGCTTCAATTTTTTCTAATACCCTAAGATAATTTGGAACGTAAACATCATTCATTGCATCTTTAATACTTAGCGGTATCGCGGTATTATTGATGTCTTGAGAGGTTAATCCAAAATGAATAAATTCTTTATAATCAGATAAGCCCAGAGCATCAAATTTTTCTTTGATGAAATATTCAACGGCTTTTACATCGTGGTTTGTTACTTTTTCAATGTGTTTGATGGCTGTTGCATCTGCTGATGAAAACTCAGTATAAATTTTACGTAAATCTTCAAATATGGTATCAGAAACACCTTTTAGTTGTGGCAATGGAATTTCGCAAAGGGCAATAAAATATTCAATCTCTACTAAAACACGATATTTTATAAGCGCTTCTTCAGAAAAATAATTACCTAGAGATTCAACTTTAGAGCGGTATCGACCGTCAATTGGAGAGATTGCATTCAGTGATGAAAGTGCCATATTTATTCAGAATTTTGAAAGCATCAAATATAACAAAGTCCTCTCAAAACACAGGAGATATTGAACAAGAGTTTTTAGAAATATGAAATCGTTTTTAATTTAAAACTTAGCTATTTCGCTTTTTAATTTTTTCTAAAATATGTCGTGTTCTTGCTTTATAACCTGCAGTTTGAGACGTGTAATCGCGTTGCATAATAGTTCTGAGTTCTGGATGAATCCAATTATATTCTGTGCCTAAATCATAAAGAATATTCATAGAATACGCTTTTACAGCTACTTTTTGTTCGGTAATCATCCAGTCGAAACAAGTTTCTGTAATTTGAGATTTGTGAGTTTGGGTAAGTGTTTGTCGAATTTCAGGATTCATTTTATTATAATACAAATCAATTAAAATTTCAATAATTTTTGCACAAGGTCTTATTGAAGAATCTAATTTTAATTCGGAAATATTTGAAATAAAAATATCGAAATAAGGCAAAATTATTTTATAGTTATCTTTGAAAGCAAACTCTAAAATCCAAGCTGCTCGAGGTGATATCTTTTTGTCATTTATAAAAAGCAAGTCAATTAAAGGCTCAACCAAGTTAATATCTTCCAAAACTCTATTGGCAAATTTTTGTCTGCTAGTTCTCAGTGCGCTAACACTTTTTAGTTCTTTGTATAGTTGGTCTTTTATCAAATTAGTTTTTAAAATTTATGACTTTTATAAAATGAATTTAATGAATTTCTGTCAAACAAATTTTTATCTAAAAAAAGTGAAAATATTTATTTAGAATTTTTCTAAATAATTTTTATTTCCAACTTGTGCGCCTTAATTTTGTAGTATCATATTAATTAAAAAACTTGGGTATAAAACGCATTATTTTTTTAGCTTTTACTTTAATGGTTTTTGGCACCATGATAGAGTTGCTGTTACTTGGGCATTACGAAGATGTGTACCAACTCATCCCAATAAGTTGTATTGCTTTAGTTATTATAATTTCAGCAATTTTATATTTTTTAAGAACTAAAGTGTTGAAACAAATTTTCAAGATTATATTAATAATTACCGCTATTAGTGGACTTTATGGTGCATATCTGCATTTGTCTTCAAATTTTGAATTTGAAATTGAAATGCAACCAACAGCTACAAATTTGGATTTAATTATCGAAAGTTTTACAGGCGCATTACCAGTTTTAGCACCATTTAGTATGGTAGTTTTAGCTTTAATAGGATATTCATATTTAATACTTA
Source organism: Winogradskyella litorisediminis (assembly GCF_042675765.1). NCBI lineage: Bacteria > Pseudomonadati > Bacteroidota > Flavobacteriia > Flavobacteriales > Flavobacteriaceae > Winogradskyella > Winogradskyella litorisediminis. The sequence continues at coordinate 496,244 of NZ_JBHTJL010000016.1, forward strand.
TAAATCAAAATAAACCATGAAAAAAATTTCAAAATCAATAGTTGTATTCGCTTTAGCAGGAATGTGTTTTGTGTCTTGTAAAGATGAAAAAAAAGAAAAAGAAATAATTACGTATAACGTTGAAACGACTGAAAATCCATCAGAAGAAAAAGTAGCACCTATGTCTATTAAAACAGTTTTTAACGCTAATTTAGCAACAGAGGCAGATTTAAGCGCATTAGGATTAAACGCTGAGACTGTTTCTCAGATTGTAGAAAAAAGACCGTTTTTGAGCATGTTAGAGTTAGATGCTTTACTTCAAGTTGAAAACAAAGAGGAAGTTTACAAAACCTTGTTTGTTCCTTTTAATCTTAATACTACAGCAGAAGCTGACTTTATGATGATTCCTGGTGTTGGTAAAAAAATGGCTCACGAATTTGAAGAGTACAGACCTTACACTAGCGTTAAACAATTTAAAAGAGAAATTGGTAAATACGTTGATGAAGATGAGGTAAAACGTTACTTAAACTATGTGTTTGTTCCTGTAGAATTGAACACGGCTACAGAAGAAGATATTAAAGCTTTACCAGGAGTTGGCGATAAAATGGCTCATGAGTTCGAAGAATACAGACCTTACAAAAATATGGCTCAATTCAGAAAAGAAATTGGTAAATATGTAGACGATAATGAACTTAAGCGTTTAGAGCGTCTGGTATATTTAAAAGATAACTAACATTATAATTAATGCTTCACAAATTGTATTTTTTTGAAGTACGTAGTTTTCAAATAAAAGGTTGTTATGTCTCATAGCAACCTTTTAATTATTGGGTTTGTTTGGCCAGAACCTAGAAGTTCAGCAGCTGGAAGTCGTATGTTGCAGCTGATGCAGCAATTCCAAAAACAAGGCTTTAAAATTACTTTTGCTACGACTGCAAATGATAGTGAGAATGCGTTTGATTTAAATAAAATCGACATTAATATCGCTCAAATTAAAATTAACGACTCTTCATTTAATGATTTTGTAAGAGAATTAAATCCAGATGTCGTCCTCTTTGACCGATTTATGACCGAAGAACAATTTGGTTGGCGTGTGACTGAAGAATGTCCAAATGCATTAAAAATTTTAGATACTGAAGATTTTCACGGATTACGAAAGGGTAGAGCAGAAGCGCTAAAAAAAGGTGTTGAATTTTCTACAGAATATTTGCAAAACGATACTACAAAACGCGAAGTTGCCAGTATTTACAGAAGTGATTTAAGTTTAATTATTTCTGAAGCTGAAATGGAAATTCTCACAAATCAGTTTAAAATTGATAAATCCCTTTTACATTATTTGCCATTTTTAGAACAGTCTATTACTGAAGATGAAATCGCGAATTTACCAAGTTTTGAAGAAAGACAACATTTTATAAGCATTGGTAATTTTTTACACGCGCCAAATTATGATGCGGTTTTGTATCTGAAGAACTCTATTTGGCCATTAATCAAAAAAGAATTGCCAAAAGCAGAGCTTCATATTTTTGGAGCTTATGCATCTCAAAAAGTATTACAGCTTCATAATCAAAAAAACGGTTTTTTAATAAAAGGTTTTGTAGAAGATGTCAATGTTGCAATGCAAAATTCTAGAGTTCTTTTAGCACCATTACGTTTTGGTGCTGGTTTAAAAGGAAAACTCATCGATGCCATGAAAAACGGTACACCTTGTGCAATGTCTTCAATTGCAGCCGAAGGTATGTTTGGCGATTTAGAACCAAATGGAATAATAGTAGATGATGTAGAAGTTTTTGTGCAAAAAGCAGTTGATTTATATCAAAATGAAATGCTTTGGAATCAGAAACATTCAAACGGTTTCAAAATTCTAAATGAACGATTTAATGCTTTAAATTTTGAAGCTCAATTTCAAAATAAAATAATTTCGTTAAAAGATAATTTAAAAGTGCATCGTCAAGAGAATTTTATAGGTCAATTACTTTCTCATCATACTATGCAAAGCACCAAATACATGAGCAAGTGGATTGAGGAAAAGAATAAAAATAGTTAAATAGTTTTTTTACTTCATAATGTAAAGTATATTTGTCATTAAGTAAAAATAATTTTACTTAATATAAAATATATTTGTCATGAATTTAAAGAAGATACAAGAGTGCGAACGCACTAAAATTGAAAAGCTATCTCAATTTCGATTGCCTAATTATTGGAAAAACATAGGAATTATTCTCGCAGTGGTTTCAATAGTAGTTATGGTGGTTTCTAAATATACTATAGAAGAAAGACCTTTATATATTGTTGAAATTGGTAGACGTTTAATTCTACTTGGTTTAATAATTATCATTTTATCTAAAGAAAAAATTGAAGACGAAATGATAACCTCATTACGCGCCAAGTCATTGGTTCTAGCGTTTATTTTTGGTGTTGGTTATGCCTTAATTCAGCCATTAGCAGAGTTGATGGTTCATAATTTTGTGTATGACCCAAATCCTGAAAATACCTTCAGTTATTTTGAGATTCTGTTTTACATGATGTCTACTCAAATTTTGTTTTTTGAGGTCTTAAAACGCAATAGATAATGGAAAACACTATAAAAGTTGAACGCGCAATTTTAAGTCTAACTCAAGATGATTTAGCCAAAAAAATTGGTGTATCAAGACAAACTATAAATTCTATTGAGGCTAATAGATATGTGCCTTCAACAGTTTTGGCTTTAAAGTTATCTAAGGTCTTTTCAAAACCTGTAAACGAATTTTTTAAGCTTTCTAATGATGATTAAATTGGTGTTTTTATTTGTAATTTTTGTATTACAACTTTTGTTTTAAAACGGTAACTAATTTTTGAACACCAATAGTCGCAGATTCAGCAATCACAGTAACATCAGCGTTATGTATAACTGCTGGTTTTGGGTCAATATAAAAAATTGGAGTTTTAGGTTCTACAAAATTTATTAAACTTGCTGCTGGATAGACTTGCATGCTTGTTCCGATAATGACTAAAATATCAGCAGTTTCACAAATTTCAACAGCTTTTTCTATCATTGGTACATCTTCTCCGAACCAAACAATATGTGGCCTAAGTTGGTATCCGTTTTTGCATAAATCACCTAAAAAAATATCTTCTGTCCAAGATTGAATGTCTGCATAGTTTCCTGTACTTCGAATTTTTCGGAGTTCACCATGAAGGTGAAGCACGTTTGTACTACCTGCACGTTCGTGCAAGTCATCGACATTTTGCGTAACGATACTGACTTTAAATTGTTTTTCTAATTCTGCTAAAGTAAAATGCGCAGTGTTAGGCTCAACTTCTTTAAGTTGTTTACGACGCTTATTGTAAAAGTCTAAAACCAATTCAGGATTGTTTCTAAAACCTTGAGGTGAAGCAACTTCCATAACGTCATGGCCTTCCCAAAGTCCATCTGCGTCTCTAAAGGTCTTTATACCACTTTCGGCACTTATTCCCGCTCCTGTAAGTATAACGATGTGTTTTTTTGTTGACATTAGTTATATTTCCAATTGGTGTATGCTTCTGAAACTATTAGAGATTTGAGAACATTATCTCCTTGTTCATCAACAGATTCTAAAAACTCAGTTAATGCTGCCTTTTCAAAACCTTCTGCAATTAATTTTTCTATGATTTCAACAGCGTTATCAAATTGAGACTGGTAGGTAAAACTGCTAATTAAGCCAATATAACCTTCTGCTAGGTTAGGATAATTTTCAATCATATAGGCAAAATGTGAGTCGGCGTTTTTGTAATCTTGTTTTATTAAATATACGTTTGCTTTTAAAAGATTTAAAAAATCGTCATCAGTTTCAAACATCAATTTGTCGATATTTTCTATTGCTTTATTATAATTTTCTTTTATCAAATAATAATCGATTTGCTTCATATACAACGTTGGGTCGTTTGGATATAATTTTGCAAAATTTTCTAATTCTTTTTCATAAATGTCAGCGTCATAAGCGCTAGCAATATTTGCTTTAAGTATCAAAAAAAACTTTTCATTAGCAAAATCTCCTTCAATTTTTGAAATCATGTTGTAAGCCGATTTATAAAGGCCTGATTGATATAGTTTTTGCGCACTTGTAATTTTTAATATTGGAAATCCATCTTCTTTTTTAAACAATGGAGACTTTTCATTTTCTTTAGGTGCAGCCGCTTTTAATATTCTTCTAAATGTTTGGCTCAAATCTTCGCCAGATAAATAAATATAAATATCGTTAAACATTAATTTTTCTCCATCTGAGCAAACTTTATAATCGTGGTAATTAACACCAGTTTCTTCAGAATAAATTCTAAAACTCATAAAATAAGCTTGCTCAGGTACATTGTATTCATAATTGTAAAAATTATAGTAAGAACCTGCTTCTATTTCTTCAACAAAATTTTTGCTAAGTGTTTTTGCAGAATTTGACAAACCTTCGACAAATCCTTTTACAAAAGGGTCATTAGGATTAATGCTATCGTCCTTATAAATGTTTTTAATGAAAGCTTCAGTGTTAAAATTTTTATCAAATTTTTCGGTGCTAAGTTGGTTGAGTGATTCTTCAATTTCAGTACCTAAATCAATTATCTTTTTTACGGTTTCTTCGGACTGTTCAACAAGAGAACACAAACACTCTTTATTTTGTGCTGTTGAAAAAATTGATAATTGTAAAATAAGAATTGTACTAAAAAAACGGAATCTCATAAGAATATTTATATTTGATAAATATACTGTTTTATGCAAGATTTAAAACTTCTAAATTATCTTGAAAGCTATTTAACTCCAAATAGAATTAAACGTTTTAATGACGTTATAGCTCAGCGCACAAACCATTTTACCGTCGCAACCGAAGATGTTTATCAGCTACATAATACAAGCGCAGTTATGAGAACATGCGATGTTTTTGGAATACAACAATTAAATATTATTGAAGAGGTAAATTCTAAAAATATTGACCGCGAGATTGCGATGGGTGCACAAAAATGGGTAGATTTAAATCGTTACAATAGCGTTAAGTCTTGTGTAACGGATTTAAAATTAAAAGGATATCAAATTGTAGCTACAACGCCTCACACAAATGACTGCGAGTTGATGGATTTTGATATCACTCAAAAATCTTGTTTTTTCTTCGGCCGCGAAACTGAAGGACTATCAGATTATGTTTTAGAACATGCAGATAGTTATCTAAAGATACCAATGGTAGGTTTTACCGAAAGTTTAAACATATCAGTTTCCGCAGCAATAATTTTACAACACGTTACTTCAAAACTTCGAAAATCTAATATCGATTGGCAACTTAACGAAGCCGAAAAAATTAATAAACGATTTGATTGGATAAAGAAAACCATCAAAAACTACGATGCCATCGTGGAGCACTATATTGAAAATGATTTTTAACTCAAGAAAACGCAATAAAGAAGAAGAATTTTAGCTTTTGTTTCTTTTGCGTTCATTATTACGGTTAAGAACTTTGTATTCTTCGTAACATTCGCTAATCGCATCTAAAACCTGAAGGTCATTTGCTGTACGAATAAAATCACGAGAATAGTTACATTGGTTAACTATTTCGTCTAAATCGTATTTATCTACTTGAAGTAAAACCGTAAGCATTTCACGGTCAAAACGCTTAGATAATTGATTTCGAATTTCATCATCCTTTTTCATGTCCTTGAGCTTCCGCATTTGGTTTGGATTTTTTCCAAACATCTTGTAAAGGAAATCTGCAGGATTAAAAATGGCACCCAACACTTTATTGACAACGTTAGTTTGTCCGCCTTCATAACCTTGATTTGGAATACCAGAAATTCGGTAACGGTTGTTGCTCGTTATAGGGATTTGTTTTATATCAACTTCTAAATAACCTGTAAGTTGTAATTGATTGACAACCACTTCTTCTAAGGCTAAAGCCTCATCAGTCATTTCTATTTCGGTGTTTCCAAATTTTATCCAGTCGTTAGTAACTCTAACCTTAATAGACTTGTAGCCTAAATAGGATAGGTGTAGAGTATCGTTAACTTTTGCTCTAATATCAAAAATACCATCGTCATTTGTTGTTGTGCCAATGACTTGATTTAAGTTTACAATATTAACTTCAGCCAGCGGTGATTTTGTAGTGCTGCTTATGATGGTAGCTTGTACGCGCGTAGGCTCGTTTGAGTCCTCTTGGGCAAACCCAAGAAAACTCATTAATAAAAGTATAAAGACGGCGTATAATCTCATGAAATCATTTAACAATTCAAAGGTACTAAACAAAACGCATAATCTCGATTTATGTTTTAGATTTGACTAAATATTAACAAGAATATTACAAAAAAGCCTAGAAATATATTTCTAGGCTTTTTAATAATTTAGTCTCTTCTGCGTGAGCGTCTCGGTCTATCAGAACCAGAAAAGCTTTCTGATTTTTCAGAGCGTCTTCCTCTTGGTTTATCTTCTGAGCATCTACTTCTGCGTTCGCTTCGTTTTCCGCTGTCGTCGCTACTTCGTCTAGAGCGTCTTTCGCCACGAGGTTTATCATCAAAACGACGTTTTCCGCGTCCACCGCCATCACGGCGACGACTACCGCCACTTCTACCTTTATCTTCTGACACTTCTACGTTAACAAAACGTCCGTCGTATTTAAAATCGGTAAAGAATGTCAATACCTTTTCTTGGTTTTCTTTTTCAGTATTGAAGAAAGAGAAGCTGTCTTTTACGTCAACTTTAAAAACATCATCACGACCAAGGTCTAATTGTTCTTTTAAGAAATCTTTTAGCTTCATCCAATCGTAACCATCTTTACGACCAACATTAATAAAGTAACGTGTATCGTTAGATGATTTTCCGTAATCTCTGCCTTCACCACCACGAGATTCTACTGTACCTAAATCTTTAGCTTTTTCGTAATAATTGTGGAAACGGTTAAATTCCACACTAAAGAATTTTTTGATTAAGTCTTCTTTTGAAGTATCTTCAAATAATTCGTTAATGCTATCTAAATACTTGTCTATTTCGTTACCAGTTTTGGTATTATGTATTTTATTAGCAAGCGACATTAACTGAACTTCTGTTATTTCTGCTCCACTTGGTATATCTTTTTTCTCAAACTCCTTCTTAATGATGCGTTCGATGCTTTTGATTTTTCTCAATTCACTTTTAGAAACGATAACCATGGACACACCAGTGTTACCAGCACGTCCAGTTCGACCACTTCGGTGTGTGTAGGTTTCAATCTCATCTGGTAATTGGTAATTGATAACGTGTGTAATGTTATCTACATCAATACCACGAGCAGCAACATCTGTTGCTACTAGCATTTGTATTTGCTTGTTACGGAAGGACTTCATGACCAAATCTCGCTGGTTCTGACTTAAATCGCCATGTAAAGCACCTGCGCTATAACCACTTTCAATTAAATTTTCGGCTACTTTTTGTGTGTCACGTTTTGTTCTACAGAATATTACAGAAAATATATCTGGATTTGCATCTGCCAGACGTTTTAATGCATTGTATCTGTCACGAGCGTTTACCAAATAATATTCGTGTGACACGTTGCTTGTACTTTCATTTTTATTACCAACGGTAATTTCAATTGGGTCGTACATAAATTTTTTGGCGATGGTTGCAACTTCTCTTGGCATTGTCGCAGAGAATAACCACGTGCTTTTGTCTTCTGGTGTATGAGACAAAATATCTGTAATGTCTTCATAAAAACCCATATTAAGCATTTCATCGGCTTCGTCTAAAACGCTGTATTGAATTTTAGAAATATCAACCAATTTACGGCTAATCATATCTTTCATACGACCAGGTGTTGCTACAATAATTTGTGCGCCACGTTTTACTTGGCGTGCTTGATCAGTGATACTTGCACCACCATAAATGGCAGTGACGTTTAACCCGTTACAATATTTTCCGTATTGCTTAAGTTCGTTGGTGATTTGCAAACAAAGCTCACGCGTTGGTGATAAAATAAGACCTTGTGTAGTGCGGCTATCGATGTCAATTTTCTGTAACATCGGAAAACCAAATGCGGCTGTTTTACCAGTTCCTGTTTGTGCTAGCGCAACTAAGTCGCGTTCTTCTTCTAATAATAATGGGATTGCTTGTGCTTGGACTTCACTAGGTGTAGTAAAACCCATGTCTGTAATTGCACTCAAAAGGTCTTTATTAAGACCGAGTTCTTGGAATGTGCTCATTCTTTTTTGTAAGTATTCGATTATGTTATGTGGTGTTACATAAGCGCGAATCGACATACTTAACCTAAGACGCTTGTAACACATCCTCACTCTGAGGAATCTAATGAAACTCAATTTTTATAAGTTCGCAGCGCGAAATCAAAGTTTAATTAAATTAATTCCGAAATCATTTCAGAATTTAAAATTTAACTATTTGCGTTTCAGCGTGCAAAGATACACTTTTATTTGACTTTAGCAGCTGGTGGTATTTTTTTGGTGCGCTTAATGGGTTCGTATATGGTTTGTTGAGTTTTTTAAGTACTTAATTTAGCAAATAGAAATCGAATAGAAAATCCGCTGGAATTTTTGTAAGTAGGCTAGAACTTGCAATGAATTATACAGGTTATTAGCTACAGCATTTCCATACTTCTACATTTTATAATTCCACCGATATAAGTCATATAAACATCAGGAAAATCTTGATTTGGAAACTTATCTTTCAAATAATTCAATTTTACAGTCTTTTGTTCACTTATTTCAATTTCATAATCTTTACTGTTATTATCTCTAAAGGAGATAAATTGAATAGTTGTATTTGGTGGTCTTAAATCAATATTTTGACCAATATCTAATGTTAACCATACTTTTTTATTACATAAATCTAAAGCCGAAGACAATCCATTAAATATCCTTAAATTACCTAATTTTGGTTTGCCATTAGAATCTTTGGTATTTACAAACAAACGAAATGATTGTTCTTTATTTCCAGTATTTTCAATTCTGTAATGAAAATGACTAATATCATTCTCCAATGATAGAACATCACTATAGTTCCAAAAGAAAACTGCTTTGTGAGATTCTTCAATTTTGTACGGATTATCGCCTAAACTAAGACCTAATTGTATTTTTTTGTTATCAAATAAATTTTGAAGTGCTAAATTGTATTTTCCGTATTGTAGTTGATGTTCATGCGCAGAGAATTTTTTAATGTCTTTTGGCTTCCTTTCATCAACTTTAAATTGACTTCTTATTTCAGGTAAAAACTCTTGAAAAGTTGAAGCCTTCAATTTAATTATAAGTCCAGTGAGAAATAATTCACTTGGTATAGGATACTTTAATCGCAAAAGTTCTTTTTTGGTCAATTCCTTTAATTCTAAAACATCTTTGGATATTTTAGTTGATGCTTTAGTTGATTCAGATTTAAGATTGTCCAAAGAATCTTTGATTGTATTGCCTCTGTAAATAAGTATTAATAGTAATAGTATTAAAGATCCAGTTGTTATTAAGGCTACTAAACTACCTTCAGTGAATAAAATTTTAACAATTTGAGCCGAGTAGTATTTCCAGTTTTCAACATTATTTTCTTGAATATTATTACATAGAATCACAATGTTTTCGCTTAAACTTATCGCTGTTAATTCTCTCAAAAAGAATACAACACAAACATATAAGATGCTTAATAATGACTTTCTTCTAAAAATATAGTCAATAATTCTTTTTTGAAGATATCTATTCATAATGCAGCTAACTTAAAAGATATGATTCATTTTAACACTTCGACTCCGCTCAGCAACAGAACTATATCAATAGTTAAGCGAAGTTAGTTTTTTAATAGTTAAAAATCAATAGATTAAGTAATTGAGATGTCTAACGTTTATTAACACGTGTTATAATTTATTCAAAAAGTCAATTAATTGTTGCACCGCTTTTCCACGATGACTAATCTTATTTTTTTCTTCCAATGAGATTTCTGCAAAGGTTTTATTAAAACCTTCAGCTTTAAAAACCGGGTCATAGCCAAAACCTTTTTCACCGTTTTTTTCTTTGGTGATTTCACCTTTACAAATACCTGTAAAAGTTTTCAATTCGCCATTAAGGTGTAAAGCAATTACGGTTTTAAAATGTGCTTTTCGGTTAGACTCTTTTTTTAGATTAAATAACAACTTATCCATGTTGGCATTAGCGTCTCGTTTTGGACCAGCGTAAAACGCAGTATCAACACCAGGTTCGTCATTAAGCGATTCAACTTCTAAACCTGTGTCATCTGCAAAGCAGTCATAGCCGTAATGTTTAACTAAATATTCCGCTTTTTGTTTGGCATTACCTTCAACTGTTCCCGTTGTTTCAGGAATTTCTTCGTAACATCCAATGTCCTTTAAACTCAATAATTGTATATGTTTTGGTACTAAAGATTGTACTTCTTTAAGTTTGTTAAGATTGTTTGTCGCGAATACGAGTTTCATATTAAAATTAAAAGTTAAAAAATGAAAGTTTAATTATCACAGCTTATAATCCTGAATAATATCTTTGAGTCTAATTTTTAAATCCTCACCAGAGTCAAAAACCATTTGCTCATTAGTAGGAAAAGGAATCGGACGATTACGTAACAGATTTCTGTCGTCAGGGGTTAATGCGCGTCTGTCGCCTCTAAAAGTGGCATAAAAATGTTCAAAAATAAAACCGCTATCTAAATTAAATTGCTCTATAATTTCGTTTGATTTTAAGTCTGTCAAAACAACGTTTGCTAGCATTTCAGATTGTTTAAGTTGCTGTGTTTCAAAAAGTCGTGCTCTAACATCAATGATTTTGTCAATTTTAATGTCATTACCTAAACTATCTTTTGCTACGTTTCCATTTGCGTCTAATTGATATTCCCAACCATCGGTAATGCGTTGTTGGCGTAAAATTTCGCGCTCACGTAATTGTTCTGGTGAAATAATAATACGTGCCAATTGCAATTGCATTGCGTAATCATACTTAATTTCAGGAGCTTGATTGGCGTGATATTCTGTCCAAAATTGGTCTAAACCATAGGTGTCAAAATCCAACAAAGCATCTTCTAATCGTCTTGGGATGACTTGATTGGTTTTATTTTCAATAGCCACAATGACGTAAGCTGTGCCACGATTATGCGCATCTTGCATTAGATTTCGTGTTTGCTTATAATTGGGATTGATATCCTTAATGTATGCCAAAGTATTATAAGCATCTCTAATTTGGAATTTATCAGATGTTTGTAATAAAGTTTCACTTTGTTTGTACAAATAGTCTGAAACGTTTTCTCTAGCTGATGCAATTTTGCTAGAAAAATCAATATTTTTAAAAAACACATCTCTACCTCTAACGCTTAAGGGTAACAACGGTTTAACTGCATTCTGCCTTGCATCAAGCGCGATGTAAGTTTCATAAACACGCTTATAATTTTCTGGATTGTTACTCGCTTTTAAACTTTTAATTGCATTTATATCTCGCGCATTAGCTTTATCATAAGCATCTTTTAAAAGTAAAATATAATCTTGTTTTCGTTTTGCCTCTTTATTAGAACTTAACTTTTTAATTGCTGTTGCAATCGCTTCATTATAATTGCCAGATGTTAATGCGCGTTCTACCTTTTTCTTAGAGCCACAAGACGCTAAAAATATAACTGTTACGAATAATAGAGTAATTTTTTTCATAATCGTAAGTTTTAAGCTTTCATTAAAGCAATTTCAATTCTTGTGCCAAATGTAAAAAGTCCTGCATAATTGCAAGACTTTTTATTGAAAATTAATATTTAATAATTACTTTTTCTTCGGTTCAAAAACAGGTAATAATTGTGTTTTTACAGAACCAAAACCAATACGTACGTCGTCATTTTTACAAAAACCACGCATGATAACAGTATCATAATCATTAATAAATTTACGCTCAGAACCATCTCGAAGCTTAAGTGGTTTTGTGCCTTTCCAGGTTAATTCTAACATGGAACCATAAGAATCTTCAGTTGGGCCAGAAATGGTTCCGCTTCCCATCATATCTCCAGAATTTACAGGGCAACCATTTACCGTATGGTGCGCTAATTGTTGAGACATGTTCCAATACATATACTTAAAGTTAGATTTGCAAACCGTAGTTTCTTTAGCGCCTTTTGGCATTATTGAAGCTTCTAGATTTATATCAAAACTCTTTTTTCCTTTAGATTGAAGATAAGGTAATGGTTTTGGGTCTTGTTTAGGACTCTCAACTCTAAATGGCTCTAAAGCATCTAAAGTTACAATCCATGGCGACATTGATGATGCAAAGTTTTTTCCTAAAAATGGACCAAGTGGCACATATTCCCATTTTTGAATATCTCTTGCTGACCAATCGTTGAATAGTACCAGTCCAAAAATATATTCTTCTGCTTCTGAAATAGGAATTGGTTCTCCCAAATCATTAGCGTCTGTAGTAATGAATGCCATTTCCAACTCAAAATCTACCAATTTTGATGGGCCAAAAACGGGTTTTGTAGCATCAGCTGGCATGGTTTGTCCTTGTGGTCTATGTATAGGAATACCTGAAGGAATTATAGAAGAACTTCTACCATGATAGCCAACTGGTAAATGTAACCAATTAGGCATTAAAGCATTTTCTGGGTCACGAAACATTGAACCAACATTTGTTGCATGCTCTTTACTCGCGTAAAAATCAGTATAATCTCCAACAAAAATCGGAAGCTGCATTTCTATCTCATCAAGGCGAAATAAAATTGTTTCCTTATGCGCCGTATTGTTTTTTAAAATTGAATTTTCAGCATCAAAAATTTCAGCAATTCGGTTTCTTACCAATCGCCATGTTTTACGACCATCGGCTATAAAATCATTCAACGTATCTTGAAGAAAAATATCGTCCGTTAACGGAATGCCTTCAAAATAACCCAACTGATGTAAAGCGCCTAGGTCTATAGCTGTATCGCCAATTCTAGTACCAATAGTTATGATATCGTCTTTGGTTAAAAATACACCAAATGGTATATTTTGAATAGGAAAATCAGAATCTTTATTAACGTGTAACCACGAAGTACGGTCAGGATTATTTGCTGAAAGAGGCATAAGTGTTGTGTTGATTAAATGTTGATTATTTACTTTCAAATCTACACGTTTTTTCAAATTAAAACTAATGTTATTCGTATTTTTGAAATTCATTTAACACCTCATTAACGATATGCAACGCGACGAACAAATATTTGAATTAATTGAAGCTGAAAGAGAACGTCAAACTGACGGAATTGAACTGATTGCTTCTGAAAATTTTACAAGTCCACAAGTCATGGAAGCTTGCGGTTCTGTTTTAACAAATAAATATGCCGAAGGTTATCCAGGCAAGCGTTATTACGGTGGTTGCGAAGTTGTTGATGAAGTAGAGACTATTGCCATTGACCGTGCAAAAACTTTATTTGGTGCGGCTTATGCCAACGTACAACCACACTCAGGCAGTCAGGCAAATACTGCTGTTTTTCATGCCTGCATTAAGCCTGGTGACACTATTTTAGGTTTTGATTTGTCTCATGGTGGACATTTAACACACGGTTCGCCAGTAAATTTTTCTGGTCGTTTATATAATCCTACATTTTACGGCGTAAAAAAAGATACAGGCTTAATAGATTACGAAATGTTATCGGACGTGGCCGAAAAAGAAAAACCAAAATTAATTATTGCTGGAGCCTCAGCTTATTCTCGCGATATAGATTTCGCCAAGTTTAGAGAAGTTGCTGATAATGTGGGTGCTATTTTGTTAGCTGATATTTCGCATCCTTCAGGATTAATTGCAAAAGGGATTTTAAATGACCCAATGCCACATTGCCACGTAGTAACTACGACAACACATAAAACCTTACGTGGACCACGCGGCGGACTAATAATGATGGGTGAAAATATTGACAATCCATTCGGTTTAAAATTAAAAAACGGAAATCTGCGTAAGATGTCTGGATTACTAGACTCTGGAATTTTCCCTGGTAATCAAGGTGGTCCATTGATGCATACTATAGCAGCTAAAGCCATTGCTTTTGGTGAATGTTTAACGGATGACTTTTTACATTACATGCTACAAGTTAAAGCCAATGCAGATGCAATGGCTAAAGCTTTTGTAGCTAAAGATTACAACCTTATTTCTGGCGGAACTGACAACCACATGATGCTTATAGACCTAAGGAACAAAGACATCACAGGAAAAGCTGCCGAGCAAGCGCTTGTAAAAGCAGATATTACTGTGAATAAAAACATGGTGCCGTTTGATACCGAAAGTCCGTTTATAACCTCAGGAATTAGAGTTGGTACACCAGCAATTACCACTCGCGGACTCAAAGAAGACGACATGGCTTACGTCGTCGATTTAATCGATGAGGTTTTAACCAATCACGAAAACGAAACTGTTCTCAAAGCTGTTGCCGAAAAAGTGAATAAACTTATGAGCGGAAGACCTTTGTTTAATGGATAGATAGTTGACGGCTGAGCTCAGTCGAAGCCAAGTCACATAAATATAGAAAGCCTTTCAATTGAATTTTTGAAGGACTTTTTTAATGTGTAAAATAATTATGGCGTTACCAAGACATGCCAAAAGCATTGTCTTGGTCGCGCTTTTGGTAGTCGCTATCAAAGATGAGCTCCAACAAAACCTCAACTGCGAAACAATCACGATTTCTTTCTAAATATAAACGATGAGTAATCGCTAACGCGCTTACTCGGACGGCAGAGCAAGCTGATTATTGAAATATATTAGTTGCCTAACATAGAATCAATTTTAGTATTCCATATTTCTTGTTTTTCTAATATTGAGCCGTGATAGGTTTCTTCGTCATATAATTCATCAGTTTTAACTTGAATTCCAGAAAAATGTTCAACTATGTTTTCGGATTCATCTGCACTATGAAAATAGTTTGAACTTATACTATCCAATATTTTAATGCGGAATGCTTCTCTAATATCAAAATGTCCTTGCTCATGTTTTAAAAGTAATTTAGAGCCTAATTCACTTTTAATTTCTTTTTTCCAAGATTTATAAGGATTCATATAGCTCCCAATTACAATCTTTGGAAAATTATAAACTCTATTAATTTTGTACTGATATCCATTAGAAATAATTGCGTCAGCAAAATAGTTTTCATCAGGCACACCTTTGAAGTTTTTCCACTCAAGGCTTCCTGTGTATGGTACTTTTTCGTGATTAAAAGAGTCAAGAATCAATTTATTTGGAATTAAAAGCATAATTATGTTCAAAGCGATTAAACTTTTTAAAATAAAAGATTTTTTATTTTCAGAACTACTTTGGTACTTTTTGTATATAAATATGCTGAATGTTATTAAAATTAAGTGTAAAATTATGTTGTATAATCTAAAGTCAATTTTAAAGCTGATGAACAAAAATAAAAGGGCTGAAAATAGAGAAACTGTGCAAGTCTTAGAATATTCAAAAGTTCTGAATAAATGATGAATTACATAAAAAACAGGGATAAAAATTATAGTTAGTGAATCCAAAGGAAAATTAACTAGCCTAAAAAATATCGGTATGAGTATCCAAATGCTTAAAAAGATTATAATATGCTTAAGGCCTTTTTTGTTCATTGGTTAGTCATCCAAAACCACACTTTCATAAGCACCAGCATCTGGCATCGCCGTACGAGAAGTACCCAATAAATCAAAAGGGACTTGGCTAGCAAAAGGATTTGCTCCAATACCATTTGCTCCAGAATCTTCACCAATATTCATTAGATTATCAAAAGGTGCTTTAAAATCTGGGTCTTCGTTAAAAATGTTGTTTTCGTAAAATGTTGCATCAGAAAAGATATAGTTTTCTGAGCCTTCTAAATTCTGATTATCAAATCGTAATAGGCAATTGGTAAACTTAAAGTTGAAATCGGTGCCTTGTTGGTCTAATATAAATTCAGGATTATCATTTCCGTAAATGATACAGTTATTAAAATTAGCTTCAGTCAACGGATTTGTGCCGATTGTACTTTCGTCAACTTGTGTGAAATCGTTTAGCAATAAGGCAGGAAATTGTCTAAAACTATTGTTCCAATAATTGGCAATGGTGCAATGCGTAAAGTTGTATTTTCCGCCCACAGTACCTGCAAAAGAAGATTGCCCTGAGTTATTTATTACTACATTTTCTGCAGTAATGCTTGTTGCACGACCTAAAATACCAAATGAACTTGTATTGTAAATTTGAGAGTTTGTAATTGTCAATTTATCAGTTGGTGCATCATCGTTGCCTTCAACCAAAATTCCAATTGTTGCGTTTTTAATTGTGGCGTAATTAATACTGTTGTTTGTACTGCCGTTAAAGAGGTAAATCGTTCCCCATTGACCAGGAACATCAGAAAAAATTGGCTCTAATCGGTCACCTTCAATAATTACTTCATTTTCTAAAAGGTCTTGGTCTGCACTTGCTGTTCCATTGATATTTAAAGTAGAATTATTAGTAATTAACAATCCAGAATCGGCATGAAAATGTAATCGTGCTCCAGCTTCAATAGTTAGTGTTTCTCCTTCTGGTGTTGCGGCATAACCGTAAATAACGTAAGGTTTTTCGTTGGTAAAGTTTAATTCGGTATTATCTAAAAAACGACCTGGAAGTGAAGTTTCATCTACAATACCATCACCATCAACATCGAAATTTAAATTTTCAAACACGGTGCTATTTCCTTGAAAATCGGGATAAATAAACACAGCATCTCTAACCAATGTCACTAAATCTACATCTTGTTGGTTACTGCCAGCATCAAATAAAATACGGTCTGTATATAAAAACTCGTTGTCCATTGACGGCTGAGTTGATATATCTATTGTGGTTTCGATAAAGATGAATAAACTATCGTTGGCTAGTAATTCAACATTTTCAAAAATTTTGCCTTCTTGCGGTGTGCCTTCGTCTCCTGTTCCACCATCAACATTTAATCTATAAAAAGAGTTAATGCCACGTTCTAATTGTATGGTCGGAATAACAATATCTTCATCACTACGATTATAAACTTTTAGGTTATACGTACTAGAACCAATGTTGTTGAAAACGGTGTCTAAATAAACAGTATCTCTAGCGAATTCTAGATTTCCTGTGCTTGGAGAAAATTCAAAATCATTACGACAAGAACTCCAAAAAATCAGCAATCCAAAACAAACAAAAAAGTATAAGAGGCGCTTCATAAAATGAAAATAGTTTAGAGGTTAAAAATATAACTTTTCAAATTATGATTTAGTATCTCACCTTCAATTCTTGTTTTTTACTTCTTCCTCAGCCATTTCAACAATAAGAAGAAATTCTTGGCTATAGGTCGTAAAATCATTAAGCAGTTGTAAACGTTGGTTATAATTAAGTTTTGATTCTGGGATTTGTTTTTCTTCCAAAAATTCGTAAAACAGCGAATGGTATTTTTCTGGAATATTTAAATCTGAAGTCAGCATTTTTTTTGTAAAAAAATTGTTTTTTTCAAAGAGCAATTCGTATTGCTTGTAGCTAAGCGTGTTTGGGATTTCTACTTTTTTCTTTTTAAAAAGTTTACCGATAAGTTTAGCAACATAAATAAAATCAAGTCCGTATTTTGGAGCAGGAGTATACTTTTGCGGTTCTTTCTTTTTATCAATGGCAATTATCTCTTTAAGGTTTGCATTAAAGGCAGCTTTTCCAAAAAGTTTTTCTTTGGTTTTACCTTTAACATTGACTTCATCGAGTTCGTTTATAATTTTTTGCAATTCAAAAACATAAGTACCTTCAAAATATTTAGGTTTTACGATACTAAAAATAGGTTTGTAAAATATAGATTGAAATGAGAGCGTATCTCCAATATTTGCTTTAAGTTGAAATTCGCCTTGCTCATTAGTTTTAGTTAATATTTTTTTTGAAATATTTAAAACCTTAACGCCGCTGACTCTAGCTTCGGCATCGTATACAATTCCAGATACGTCTTGCGAAGTTGAAAGTTGAGCTACTAGAATAGAAGCGAGTAGAAGTCCTTTTTTTAACATGATTGATAGTTAGGTAAACTGCAATAAAGCTTTTTTTATTTAAGTGCAGTCTCAAATTAAAAAAACTTTAACCTAAGACTTTGTTAATTAAAAAGTGTTGCTATTTGTGGAGTAATTCGTGTGGGACGTTTGGTTTTCATGTCCATAAAACACCATTTGGTTTCTGAAGAAATGATAAGCTTTTCGTCTTTAAAAATTTCAACTTTACGAACAGAAATCACGCCTTCGGAAGATTCTACAAAGGTCTTAACGATTAAGCTATCGCCAAGAAATGCTTGCCCTTTATACTCAATAGTGTGTTTTACTAAAACCCAGAAATAGTTTTCTAAAATTGAATCGGAAGCGTTTTGAAGCCAATGTGCTTCAGCAATATCCTGTACCCATTGCACGTAAGTGACATTATTCACGTGATTAAGCTGGTCTAAATCAGATTCTGAAACTATTATTTCTTTAGTGAAAATCTGCAATTTCTACTTCTTAAAAACACGTACCTCAAACAACTTATCCCAGCGTTTTCCTGTAACAAAAAGCGTTTCGGTCTCAGGATTGTAAGCAATGCCGTTAAGTACATTGTCGTTAGATGAGTAATTTGCAATTTGTTCTGTTAATGGCGTAAAATCGATAACAGCTTCTGTAGCACCATTTTCAGGATTTACAATGGCAACACCTGTATTTTCGTAAATGTTGGCGTAGATTTTTCCGTTAACCCATTCCAATTCATTTAAACGACCAAGTTTTCCTTTGTTGGTATAAACTTCAATTTTGTCATCTTCGGTAAATGTGTTTGTATTGAGTGTCCAAACTTGTTCGGTTCCGTCAGATTTATAGAGATTTTTACCATCGTTACACAAACCCCAACCTTCTTTACTTTGATTGTATCTAAAGATGCCAAGTTTTTCAAATGTGTTAGCATCGTAGATAATTCCTGTGTCGGCTTGCCAAGTCAATTGGTAAATCTTATCATTTAGAATGGTTAAACCTTCAGCAAAATAGCCGTTTTTTAAATCGATACTCTTTAATACTTCTCCAGTTTTGTAATCGACTTTTCGCAATTTAGATTCGCCAAACTGTCCTGTGCTTTCGTATAATTCGCCTTTATAAAACTCTAAACCTTGCGTGTAAGATGTTGGGTCGTGCGGATAAGTGTTTATAATTTCAAAAGTGTACAATTCTGGTCGTTTATCGTTTAAAACAATAAGTTTACTTTCAGCAATTATGGTATCATTTCCTGAAATGACTTCAGCAACTAAGTCTTGCTTGCCGAGTTTTACATTCTTCAAACTTAAATTTTCTGAAACTTTTTCGCCTTCTAATAAGTATGTAATAGAATTTATAGAAACGCCATCAGGATTGTTAAGTGATAATTTTACGCTCTCTCCAACAATTGCCGTATTGTTTTTTGCTGAGGTCTTTATGCTAAGCTGAGGTTTTTCGCTTCCGCAATTCAATAAAAAAACCGCTAAACTTGTGAAAATTATATGTTTAATTCTAATCATAATATCAATTGAATTTGCTGCAAGATATTTATAAAAAATAGGATTAAAAAAATATTGTGAAAGTATTAAAAGGTTGTATCTTTGCAGCCGGCAAGTCCTACACAACCAGCTCCTGTTGAATCCTCCAGGTCGGGAACGAAGCAAAGGTAAATGGTCGTAGCGGTGTGATGTAGGTAGCTTGCCTTTTTTTGTACCCAAAAGTCAAGGTTTTCTTCTAATAACTTTAGTTTTTGGAATTTGTATTTTAGCACCACTGAATTTAATTACATTATGTCTAAAGTTGTTTTAATTACTGGCGGTTCTTCAGGAATAGGAAAATCAATTGGTGAGTACCTTTCTAATAAAAACTATACTGTTTATGGTACAAGCCGAAATCCTGATAATTATTCTGATAGTAAATTTCCATTAGTCGCTTTAGATGTAACAAAGCAAGAAACCATTACAAGTTGTGTTGCCAAAGTTTTAGAAAAAGAAGGCCGATTAGACGTGTTAATCAATAACGCAGGTGCTGGAATTACTGGTCCGATGGAAGAAATTCCTGATGAAGAAATAAAACGAAATTTCGAAACCAATTTATTCGGTCCAATAAACGTCATAAAAGCCGTTTTACCAACCATGCGAGAGCAAAAATCAGGTTTGGTGATTAACATTACATCGATTGCTGGTTATATGGGTTTACCGTATCGTGGTGTTTACAGCGCCAGCAAAGGTGCTTTAGAATTGGTGACGGAAGCTTTTAGAATGGAATTAAAAGCGTTTAATGTGCAGATGTGTAATTTGGCGCCGGGCGATTTTGCAACCAATATTGCTGCGGGTCGTTATCATGCGCCAGTTTTAAGCGGTTCGGCTTATGAGAAAAGTTATAGTGAGTCTTTAAAAACCATGGACGCGCACGTTGATGAAGGTGGAAATCCTGATGACGTTGCTAAAGTGATTGCAAAAATTATTGAAACGAAACATCCTAAAATTCATTATAAAGTTGGAGCATTTATGCAAAAATTTTCTGTGGTTTTAAAACGAATTCTTCCAGATAAGATGTACGAAAAATTACTAATGAATCATTACAATCTTTAGCATTTGGTATGTTTTTTGTGAATAGAGATTTTAAACCTTTGATCATGAAATCAAATTACATCAAATTAGTATTACTTCTTTTAATTACTGTCTTCTCCTGTGATAATGCGCTAGAATGTGCCTTTGGTATTGACCCAGAAATCAATGAAAATTCTGTTGCCAATGCGCAATTAGATCAAGAGTATTTTCAACTAATAACCGCTGAGGTAGATAATGCCGCCAATGATAATGCTTACGATTATTTCTTTAGAATTGAAGGCGATATTCCTGCGGGAATTGATATTTTCTTCTATCCCAGAGAAATAGAATTTTCTGGTCGCCCAATAGAAACTGGTCGTTTTAATTTTAGAGTCTTTTTATCTGTTGAACGTTTCGATTTTGAAACAGGTTTTTATGACCGAAGTCCAACATGCTCAAACGAAGTGAGTAAGAATTTTACTATTGAAGTTTTTGAGTAATCTTCAAAGTTTGGCATGCGAAAGAACATTTTATCTTAAAATTTGATACAAAATTGTAATTTTTTAGCTGTTAACGAATAGTGAATTACTTTTCATTTTTATTAAACCGAAACGTATTCAATTATTGTAACTTGCATCAAAATTGAAACTCAACAATTCAAACTTAACTTTTATGAAATTTTTTATCGATACAGCCAATCTTGAGCAGATTAAAGAAGCACAAGACATGGGTATTTTAGATGGTGTAACCACCAATCCGTCTTTGATGGCAAAAGAAGGCATTACAGGCCATGACAATATTATGAAACATTACGTAGACATATGCAATATTGTAGATGGCGATGTTTCTGCAGAAGTTATTGCAACAGATTTTGATGGTATGATAAGAGAAGGCGAAGCTTTGGCTGAACTACATGACCAAATCGTGGTAAAATTGCCAATGATAAAAGATGGTGTAAAAGCTTGTAAATATTTTTCAGATAGAGGAATTAAGACCAATGTAACTTTAGTGTTTTCTCCAGGTCAAGCCTTATTAGCAGCGAAAGCTGGCGCAACATATGTGTCTCCATTTATTGGGCGTTTAGATGATATTTCTACTGATGGTTTAAACCTAATTGCAGAGATTCGTCATATATATGATAACTATGCCTTTGAAACTGAAATATTAGCAGCTTCAGTACGTCATACAATGCATGTTATTGATTGTGCTAAATTAGGTGCGGATGTCATGACTGGACCTTTAAGCTCTATCTCTGGATTGTTAAAACATCCATTAACAGATATTGGTTTAGAAAAGTTTTTAGCGGATTACAAAAAAGGAAATTAAGAGTATAAATATCTTAAAAAATAAAAGGAGCTCTATTTTAATACGAGCTCCTTTCTTATTATTAAATTTTCCATTACGCGGTCAAAATCCTTGCTAAAAATGTTTGCTTTTGGATGTATTATATTAGCGTCCTTATCAACAATAATTACTTTGTATAAATCATAAACAGCTAATGTTTCTAGTGCTTCTTTAGGATTTTCGAAGCGATATTCGTTGTCTAAATTAAAGTTGTATTGTTTAATAGTTTCTTTCCAGAATTTTTCAGGATTGTCGTTTATATTTATAGACATAAATCCCATTTTAGGAAATTTTGCTTGTAACTCTTTAACACGATAATGACTATTTTTGTAGTGTGTTTTGGTGTTTGCAGACCAAAAATACATTAGTGTAGGTTTGTCAACTATATCGGCAATGGTAGCTTCATTATTATTAATATCTATCAGTTTTAAATCTGGTAATCCTTTGCCTGGTTTTAAATTATCTAGAGAAGCAATAAGCTTATTCATGTACTTTATATCTTCTTCACTAGTTGTTTTTGAAAGGTAAGACGCCATCATGTCATTGATTTCGTCTTGGCTTTTGCTATTATTTATAAACTCTCTTGTTTTATATTTTAGGAGGTTGTTTTTAATAGTTTTGTCTTTTACCAAACTATCCACCAATGCTAGTTTTGATTTGTTGTATGACAATTCATAACGATTAAACTTACTATGAAACTCATTGTTTTTATAAAAATCAGTTACAGCAATGTTATCGAAATGGAAAAATAGAAATCTGCTATAAGCAAAAATTTCACTTAATTCTGATGCGTTGTAAGCAACGTTGTTTCTAAAATCATAAAAATTCTCAGGTAAATCTTTAATGTGAACAAGCTTATTTTCGCCATAATATGCAAACGGATAAATTTCTTTATCAGCATAGTTATGGTAATCGATATTTGCCTTAATTATTGAAGTCGCATAGTCAGAAATATTTGCTTTTTCTTTAAAACGTCTAAAATTTTCGAGCTCCTGATTATGGCGAACTTTAATAAAAGCATCAAATTCTTCAGGGTCTTTTTGCTGGCTATATTTAACGAGTTTTTGAGATTCGTTTTCGTTGTTTAAGAACGTTTTAATAAGATAATTGTTCTTTTTTGCGCCTTTGCCTGTAAATACTAAGGACTCGTCAAAATCATAAGTATTTAAACGAATCATCACACTATCCTTAGGCTCTAAAATAACAAACTGAATTTCGCCACCATGTCTAAAAGAGTAAAGACCAGCATTTATATTTTTTATAGTGTGGCTAAATCTATTTTGTGCGTCCAATAATAAAGTGTCAGCTACATCGCCTTTACGATTGTAAAGAATAACGTTTTCACCTTTTGGATTTATTATTTCGCCTCCAAAAAAAGCAGAGTCGCCATCATCCGAAGCTTTATCAAAACAGCTCGTTAAAGCCACAAAAAAAGCTAGGAAAGACAGCAAACGAAATTTCATGAAATGTAGTTTTATTCCCATATATACTAGCAAAAATATATGTTGCACAGTTGTACTCTTGTTAATGCTCCGTTAAATGTTAGTAACAAGGGTTTATATTTTTTGTAATCACTTAAATTTTCTACTTTTGCGCCCAATTAAAACTACTATAAATGTTATCAGTTTCTAACCTCTCGGTACAATTTGGAAAACGCGTTTTGTTTGATGAAGTAAATACCACTTTTAATAACGGTAATTGCTACGGAATCATCGGTGCCAATGGCGCCGGAAAATCTACATTTTTAAAGATTTTAGCAGGAAAAATGGACCCAACTTCAGGACATGTTCATTTAGAGCCTGGAAAGCGTATGTCTGTTTTGGAGCAAAACCACAATAAACACGATGATGATACCGTACTAGAGACCGTTTTAAAAGGAAACAAGCCATTATATAAACTAAAGTCTGAACTTGATGCGCTCTACGCTGATTATACAGATGAAAATGCAGAAAAAATTGGTGAGTTGCAAGTTCAGTTTGAGGAGATGAATGGTTGGAATGCTGACAGCGACGCTGCAGCAATGTTGTCTAACCTTGGCATAAAGGAAGAATTTCACTATACATTAATGGCAGATTTAGATGGTAAGCAAAAAGTACGCGTGCTTTTAGCGCAGGCGCTTTTTGGAAATCCTGATGTGCTAATAATGGATGAGCCTACCAACGATTTAGATTACGAAACCATCTCATGGTTAGAAAATTTCTTAGCCAATTACGATAATTGTGTTATAGTTGTATCGCACGACCGTCACTTCCTAGATGCAGTTTGTACTCATATTTCAGATATAGATTTTGCAAAAATTAACCACTTTTCTGGTAATTATACGTTCTGGTATGAGTCGTCTCAATTAGCGGCTAGGCAACATGCTCAGCAAAACAAAAAAGCAGAAGAAAAGAAAAAAGAATTAGAAGAGTTTATACGTCGTTTCTCGGCAAACGTTGCAAAATCTAAGCAAGCTACGAGTCGTAAAAAGATGATTGATAAACTTAATATTTCTGAAATTAAACGTTCAAGTCGTCGTTACCCAGCAATAATTTTTGAACGTGACCGAGAAGCTGGTGATCAAATTTTAAATGTTGATAAATTATCGGCAAGTCTAGACGGCGAAATTTTATTTAGAAATATTGATATTAACTTAAATAAAGGTGATAAGGTCGTTGTTTACTCTAAAGATAGTCGTGCAACTACTGCATTTTACCAAATTTTAAACGGTAAAGAAAAAGCAGACTCTGGTAAATTTGATTGGGGCGTTACAACAACTCAAAGTTACTTACCATTAGATAATAGCGAGTATTTTGAAGAAAAACAAACCCTAGTCGATTGGTTACGTCAATGGGCACAAACCGAAGAAGAGCGCGAAGAAGTAAATATTAGAGGCTTTCTTGGTAAGATGATTTTTAGTGGAGAAGAAGCATTAAAAACAGCAGATGTGCTTTCTGGTGGCGAAAAAGTCCGTTGTATGTTAAGCCGTATGATGATGATGCGTGCTAATGTTTTAATGTTAGATGAGCCAACTAACCACTTAGATTTAGAAAGTATTACAGCGTTTAACAATTCTCTTAAAAACTTTAAAGGCACAGTTCTGCTCACAACGCATGACCATGAGTTTGCACAAACCGTAGGTAACCGTATTATAGAATTAACGCCTAATGGTGTTATAGACCGTTACATGACCTTTGATGAATATATGAGTGATAAAAAGATTAAAGAACAGCGCGAAAAAATGTATGCTGTTGAGGCTTAATTTTTTTTAAAATAGTTTAAACAAAAAAGGAACTCTTTTAAAAGAGTTCCTTTTTTTTTTCTAATATAAATTGGTATAATTAATTGAAAACCAAAACAATCAACTAAAAACTAGCCTTTCATTTCAGCAATGACTCTATTAGTTATTTCTAAAGCCTTATTTAGCTCCTCATTATTGACAAATACCTCTTGGAATCCTTGATTAACTGATCCGTATCCAGCTAAGCGTTGAGATTCTCCTTCATCTTTTATAATAGGGATAATACCAGCAGCTTCTAATTCTGATTTTACGCGGCCAACCATTATAAAATTTCCGCCGTATATTTTTGTGTAATCTGAGTCGCTCATGATTTTTTGTTTTTGATAAGTTATTTCAAATTACAACAAATTTTAAAATAATTCTATTAAAAGTTTTTAAGCATTAAAGTACTTACTATTCCAAATAGCGTAGTTAAAATTTTTCCCAGCTGCGAAACCATAATATATAACCATAGCAGCAACAGATTTAAAGATGAAAAAGAAAATCATGCCAGCTTGTGTAGAATTGGGTTTGTTAGAAAAAATACCTTCAGGAAATAATGCTGTCGCTAATAAACTTAAAACAAATACAGCAAAAATTAAATTTCCAAAACCTTTATAAGGCCACATAAGTAATTTTCGGAAAGGGCTTAAATCATTTCCCCATTTATGTATTAAATAAAAATAACCATTGCCTATTGGAGCAAAAAGTAGCGGGTCATCAGCATTTTCTAACTTAAATAGTTTTGAAGGCGCTATAATTTTAAAACCACTAAGTTCAGTATTGTGCTCTTTTTCTAAAGCTTTGATTTTAGTAATTGCTTCGTAAGGCAATTTCCCTTTAAAATATTTACTATCTAAAAATCTTAATCGATAATCAATGCAAATCGATTTTATTTGATTAATGTGATAGATATTTTCCGTCTTAAGCAAATCAAATTCAAAATCATTAGAGTATTTAGACTTACCAGAATCGATAGTACTTAGGATTCGGTCTTCTTTTTTATTATCTGCGTCTAAAATTGCTCTAACTGAATCTAAAACACTAATTTCTGAAGATGTTTTTAGTTTAAGTCTTTGTAACTTCTCCTCAATATTAGTTCTCTTTATCATCATAGCTTTTTTATTTATAAAAATACGAATCAAACCATTGCTGTACAATTCTTTAACATTTATGTTTGATCATTTTTTAAATACTAAGAGAAAAAAACAATAACTTTAAACATAATTTTTTTAAATCGAAAAAAAGAATAGAAATTTTATTTAAAATAGTTAATTTCTATGGCGAAATAATTATAAGATATTTTAAACAAAAAAAATGAGCACTAAAATTTTATAATTTTAGCAAATCGAATCTTAAATAAAACACATAAAAAATGGATAATAAAAATACTGAGACATTTGAAATCAACAATAGTGATGCTGGTAAATGCCCTTTTTTAAGCGGAAAGCAAAAAAGTAGTGCTGGGCACGGTATTAAAAACAGAGATTGGTGGCCAAATGAATTAAAGTTAAATATACTTCGTCAACACGCTTCGAAAAACCATCCTTATGGAGAAGATTTTGATTATGCAAAAGCTTTTAGTACTATTAATTACGAAGAATTAAAGCAAGACTTAACCAACTTAATGACCGATTCGCAAGATTGGTGGCCAGCAGATTATGGGCATTATGGAGGATTAATGATTCGTATGGCATGGCATAGCGCTGGAACGTACAGAGTTGGTGATGGTCGTGGTGGCGCAGGAACAGGTAATCAACGCTTTGCACCCATCAATAGCTGGCCAGATAACGGAAATTTAGATAAAGCACGTTTATTATTGTGGCCAATAAAACAAAAATATGGCGCCAAATTATCTTGGGCAGATTTAATGATTTTAGCAGGTAATGTTGCTTTAGAATCAATGGGTTTCCCAACATTTGGTTTTGCTGGAGGACGAGAAGATATTTATGAGCCAGAACAAGATGTGTACTGGGGAAGCGAAACAGAATGGGGTGAAAACGCTGCGAGATACGATGGCGAAAAAGACCCATTAAAAAGAGATTTAGAAGACCCATTAGCAGCAGTAATGATGGGTTGGATATATGTTAATCCTGAAGGTCCAGATGGAAATCCAGATCCAATAGGTTCTGCTCATGATGTGCGCGAAACTTTTGGTCGTATGGCAATGAATGATGAAGAAACAGTTGCTCTTGTTGCAGGAGGTCACACATTTGGTAAAGCGCATGGTGCAGCTAATCCTAACGAATATGTTGGTGTTGAGCCTCATGGAGCAACGATGGCAGAAATGAGTACAGGTTGGAAAAACACTTATAACACAGGTGTCTTAGAAGATGCAATAACATCAGGAATTGAAGGTGCCTGGACGCCAAATCCTACACAATGGGATGCTGATTATTTTGATGTACTTTTAAATTATGATTGGGAATTAACTAAAAGTCCGGCTGGCGCACACCAATGGACACCAACTGCCGAATCAAAAGCGCGTATGGCACCAAGAGCAGGTGGAGAAGGACAGCAAGCATTAATGATGACAACAGCTGATATTGCGTTAAAAGAAGACCCAGCATATCTAGAAATATCTAAGAAATTTCATAAAGACCACAAAGCATTTGAAGATGCTTTTGCTAGAGCTTGGTTTAAGTTAACACACAGAGATATGGGACCAAAAGCTAATTATATTGGTCCAGAAGTGCCTGCTGAAGATTTAATTTGGCAAGACCCAATTCCAAAAGTCAATTATACTTTAAGTGATTCTGACATAGACACATTGAAGAAAATGATATTAGCTTCTGGCTTGTCAATATCTCAATTAGTAAAAACAGCTTGGGCTTCGGCTTCAACATTTAGAAATTCTGATAAACGTGGCGGAGCTAACGGTGCGCGTATAGCATTAGAACCACAGCGTAGTTGGAAAGTTAACAATCCTGAAGAATTAGAGAAGATACTCAATGTTTATAGAGGTATTATAAGCGAATTTAAAGGTGAGATTTCACTTGCAGATTTAATTGTATTAGCTGGAAATACTGGAGTTGAAGAAGCAGCAAGAAAAGCAGGACACTCAATACAGGTTCCGTTTGCATCAGGTCGTGGAGATGCGACTCAAGAGCAGACTGATATTGAGCAATTTAATTATTTAAAGCCAGTTGGCGATGGTTTCAGAAATTATCAAAATGCCAACGCTGATGTTAAAGCAGAAGATTTGTTAATTGATAAAGCAAATTTAATGTCGCTTTCAATACCAGAAATGACTGTTTTGGTTGGTGGAATGCGGGTTCTTGGAACAAATTATGATAATTCTGAATATGGAGTATTTACTGATAATGTAGGCGAATTAACTAATGACTTCTTCAAGAATATTTTAGATATGACCTATACTTGGAGCGAAACTTCAGAAGCCGAAACACATTTTGAAGGCCGTAATAGAAGAACAGGTGAAGTAAAATTTAAAGGTACACGTGCTGATTTAATTTTTGGTTCAAATACAGAGCTAAGAGCTGTTTGTGAGGTTTACGGCGCTAGTGATGGCGAGTTAAAATTTGTAAATGATTTTGTAGCTGCTTGGACAAAAGTGATGAATGCAGACCGTTTTGATTTAAAGTAAAATTTATTGAATAATGAAAAGGAGGAGTGCGTCATTGTGATGCATTCCTTTTTTCTTTTATCCAATTGGTCACTGAGCGAAGTCGAAGTGACATTAAAATTAATAATTCATGAATGCCACAGAACTATTTTTCGATACCATAAGAAAAGGTTTTAAAGACCGCTTACAACTTCAAATAAATAATAATCCACAAGTTGTAAACTCAAAAGATGCACGAGGTTTTACACCACTAATCTTTGCCACCTATTTTGGAAACGAAGATGCTACAAAAATTTTATTGGACAACGGTGCAGAGGTTAATGCTAAAGATAGTTCAGGAAATACTGCCCTATTAGGAGTTTGTTTTAAAGGAAATTTGCGGTTAGCAGAATTGCTAATTTCTAAAGGTGCTGATATCAATTCACAAAATAAAGTTGGCGTCACGCCATTGATTTATGCAGTAATGTACAATCAAGATGCAGTAGTAAGGTTGTTGTTGAAGCATAAAGCTGATACTTCTATAAAAGATAATAAAGGCAAGACAGCTTTAGCTTATGCTAAGGAAAAAGGAAATCAAAATTTAGTGGATATTCTAAACTAGAAAGAGCCGCAAACGCGGCTCTTTTTATTTAGTAAAAAATTAAAATTATTTTTATTTATCAATCGCACCCATAACGCGTTGCATAAAGCCGTTAAGAGCTTCTTTCCTTGGTGTGCCTTCTTTTATAGCTTTGTTAACTTCTAAAGCACCATACATATTAGAAATCAGTTCACCTATAACATCAAGTTCTTCGTCTTTAAGCGAAGGTACTTCAGTTAAATTTTCTAAAGTTTCAATGGTTTCAATAACAAAATCTTCATCATTTTCTTCAATGAAATTGGTCAATTGTTTTATTACTGGTAATTTCATAATAATTAAATGACTTCGTTAACTAATTCTTTAAGTACATCGAACTTATTGGTTTGTACTTGATTCTTAAATTCGCCTTTACTGAAAGTTGCAAATGTTGGTAAATTATCCACATTTGCTAATTTTCTACTTTCAGGAAATTTTTCAGCATCAGCAATAACAAAAACTGTGTTTTCATTTTCTGAAGCTAATTTTTTGAATTTTGGCTTCATGATACGGCAATTTCCACACCACGTTGCAGAATATTGTACTACAACATTTTCGTTTTCTGCAACAATATTTTTCAGGTTGTCTTCATTTAATTCCTTTATCATAATCTTTTTTTTTAATTACTGTCATGTCGTACTTAGTGCTTCGATTAAGCTCGACATGACAGAAAATTTATTAGCTTCTTAGTTTAAATGTGCTTTTAGGTACTCACGCGTACCAGCAACGTTAGCTTGCATAGCGTCTTTACCTTCTTCCCAATTTGCAGGGCAAACTTCACCTTTTTCTTGTACGTGTGTTAAAGCGTCCACCAAACGGATGTATTCTTGTACGTTTCTTCCTAATGGCATATTGTTAATACTTTCGTGTTGTACAGTACCTTCTTCATCGATGATGTAAGTCGCACGATAAGTAACGTTGTCACCTTCAACTTGTACAGAGTCAGTTTCTTCGTCATAAACCTCTTTGGTAATATCTAAAATGCCTAAAACACTTGAAAGATTTCGGTTGCTATCTGCAAGAATTGGATATTCAACACCTTCAATTCCACCATTGTCTTTAGATGTACTCAACCATGCAAAGTGAACTTCAGGTGTATCGCAAGACGCACCAATTACAATGGTATTTCTTTTTTCGAATTCTGAAACTGCTGCTTGAAAAGCATGTAATTCTGTTGGGCAAACAAAAGTGAAATCTTTTGGGTACCAAAACAATACTACTTTTTTGTTATTTTTTTGAGCTTCTTCTAAAACGTTAATTTTAAACGTATCGCCCATTTCGTTCATAGCGTCAACGCTAATATTTGGAAACTTTTTTCCTACAAATGACATATTAATGTTTTTAAGTTGTTTGTTGTTTTTTTGAAGTGCAAAATTACGACTTAAAACAAGTTTAAAATAGGGTGTTGTATAAGAAAAACCTATTGTGAAATAAGGGCTTGCAATAGATTTTTAGGAAAGCGCTTAAAACTAAAAATCTGATAATTTTGGAGGTTTAAAATTATCAGATTGATAGTATTTTTGATTAATATTTGTCAGATTCTTACTTATTTTTTTTAAAGCATTTTTATCTTAATTCTTAAGGCTGCAAAAAGCAATGTTGTAAATGGACTTAACCAATTAAAAATAGCGTAGAAAAAGTATTGCCAAACATCAACTCCCAAAACACCACTTTGATAAGCGCCACAAGTATTCCATGGGATTAAAACCGAGGTTACAGTACCAGAGTCTTCTAAAGTTCTGCTTAAATTTTCTGGGGCTAATCCTTTATCTTCATAAGCTTTCTTAAACATTTTTCCTGGAATAACAATAGCCAAATATTGGTCTGAAGCAATGGCGTTTAAACCCAAGCAACTAATCACTGTACTTGCAAATAAACCAAATATACTAGAGGCAACCGATAATAATGCATTTGTAATTCGGGATAAAGCACCAATACCATCCATAATACCTCCAAAAACCATGGCGCAAATAATTAGGAAGATTGTCCATAACATACCATTCATTCCTCCGGCGGAGAAGAGTTCATTTAGCGCTTCATTATCTGTAGTAATATTCGTGTCTGATAAGATGGCATTTGTAATGGCAGAAAAATTTGAATCAGATAAACTTTCTAAAACTTCAGGTTGAAAAATAAAAGCAAAAATTGCGGCTAAAATAACACCAGAAGCTAAAGCAATTAGAGGTTTTGTTTTTAATAAAATAAGTACAATAACTGCAACAGGAACCAAAAATAGCCAAGGATTAATATTAAATGCCTTATCAATCGATGCCAATAAGTTACTTATGTCAGCATCTCCGGTTGGTTCAATCGATGCACTAATTATCCCAAAGACAATAAGTGTTACAAGAACCGTAGGTACAGTTGTAATTGCCATATACTTGATGTGCGTAAACAAATCTGTGCCTGCCATTGCGGGCGCAAGGTTAGTAGTATCACTCAATGGCGACATTTTATCTCCAAAATAAGCACCAGAAATTACTGCACCAGCAATCATCCCTGAAGAAATACCAAGAGCTGTACCAATACCAACTAAAGCAATACCAACAGTTGCTGACGTCGTCCAACTACTTCCGGTAGCAATAGAGATTACTGCAGCGATAATTACAGACGCTGGCAGAAATATTTCAGGACTTAAAACTTGCAAACCGTAATACACCATCGCAGGAATTACACCGCTAACAAGCCAAGTTCCGGCAAGTGCACCAACTAAAAATAAAATCATTATTGGAATAAAAACACTTTTAAGGTTTTCCCAAATTTCTGCAATCATGGTAGTTATCTTGACTTTATTTAAAAAACCAACCAGTGCCGCAACGCCACCACCAATTAATAAAATAATTTGGTTTGTATATGCACCAAACCACTCTTGGCTTTCTACAAAGAATATGTTGTAAGCTAAAAGACTCATTAATATAACTACAGGAATCATAGCTTCAAAAAAACTTAATTCTTTGTTTGTCATTATATTTTGGTCGTCTGCTTTAAAACTGTCTTTATTGTTGTCTTGCATGCTTAGTTAGTTTAGTGTCGTAATGTTACGATTTTGAGTAACGATATGCAAATTCAGTTTTCAGTCTCAGTTTGCAGTTCCAGTATTCATCTTCATCTTCGACTTCAAATTCAACTTCATCCTCATTTGATTATTTTAGCAACTTCAAATATGGATTCATTAACTCAAATTGTTCTCGGTGCCGCTTGTGGCGAAGCTGTGTTAGGTAAAAAGATTGGCAATAAAGCCTTACTTTTTGGCGCTATTGGAGGTACAATACCAGATTTAGATGTGTTTGTCGGTAATTTAATTTACGATAACCAAATCCAAGCTATGATGTTTCATCGTGGGTTTATGCATTCGGTTTTGTTTTCGATTTTAGGAACCTTTGTGTTTGGTTGGTTGATTTACAAATTATATAATTTTGGGAAGCGATTGGGTACGACGACATTAAAAGATTGGCAAAAATTATTCTTTTGGTCATTATTAACGCATCCCATTTTAGACTGTTTTACACCTTACGGCACACAATTATTTTATCCGTTTTCAGATTATCGAGTAGCTTTTAATAACATTGCTGTGGTTGACCCGTTGTATACGGTTCCGTTTTTAATTTCAATGATTGTTTTAATGTTTTTTAACCGAAAAACTTTAAAACGAAGACGTTGGTTGAAGATTGGAGTTGGAATCAGTTCCGCATATATGCTATTCACATTAGGGAATAAATTTTATGTCAATTCAATTTTTGAAAAATCCTTTCAATCTAAAAATATTTTAGTCAGCCGTTTTAGAACACAACCGACTATTCTGAATAATATATTATGGTATGGCGTTGCAGAAACGGATGATGCGTTTTATCTCGGATTTTATTCGCTTTTAGATTCTGAAAATACAGTGAAAGACTTTCAAATTATAAAAAAGGAAAAGTCGCCTGTGCCTATGGATGATGAGGATTTGTCTTTGTTAGCCTGGTTTAGTGATGATTTTTATCATGTCATTCCTTCGGGCGAAAAAAGGATGTATCTCTATAAAGATTTGCGTTATCCATTGTTAAATCCTGAAGACAAAAATTCATCTTTATTTTCTTTCAGAATATTTAAAAATAATGGACGTTGGGATATGAAAAATTCAAGTCCAGATTTTGATAAGAATACGACTGCAAAAGATTTATTTCAACCAATGATAAAGCGTTTGAAAGGCTTATAAATTCAAATTGAAAGCAGTTGACTCAGCAGATTAAAAGTCAACCGCCATTCAATTTGACTCTTTTTTTTAATAATTATAGTATACTTAAATCTTTCATGCATTTGTGCATCATTTCAAAAGTACGTTCAATATCAGCATCTAGACCAATTGAGAAACGAATTAATCCGTCGCTTAGTCCCATTTCGGCTTGTTCGTCTTCTGGTATTTCGGATGAAGTTGAACTTCCTGGCGCAGAAAATAGGGTTTTATAAAAACCAAGGCTTACCGCTAAATAACCAAGATTTCTGTCTTGCATTAATTCCATTAATGAATTGGCTTTATCAAGAGAACCCACATCAATAGTTAGCATACCGCCGTAACCATATTTATCATTCATCATTGAAGTGAATAATTCGTGAGACGGATGCGATTTTAAACCTGGGTACACAGTTTTTAGATCTAAGCCTTCAAACTTTTCGGCTAGGAATAAAGCATTTTTACTGTGTTGTTGCATTCTTATATGAAGCGTTCTCAAATTTTTTAAAACCGAAGCCGAACGTAAACTATCCATTGTAGAACCCAATAACATAGCTGCGCCATCATTAACATTTCTTAGTTGGTCAATCATGTCTTGCGAGCCACAAACAACGCCACCAACAGTATCGCTACTTCCATTTATAAATTTGGTTAAACTGTGAATAACGATATCTGCCCCCAAATTTTTAGGCGAAATAGATAATGGCGAAAACGTGTTATCAACCACCAATTGTAAATTGTATTTTTTGGCTAAATCGGCTAACCCTTTAACGTCAGCAACTTCTAAAAGAGGATTGCTCACCGACTCGCAATATAAAATCTTGGTATTTTCAGTGATAGCAGCTTCAACAATATCTAATTTAGTAATATCTACAAATGACGTTTCAATACCCAAACGTGGCGTAAAGTTTTTAAGAAACGCATAAGTGCCACCATAGATAGTTCGACTGCTCACAATATGGTCACCGTTGCCGCACAATTGTAATAAAACTGGAGTGATTGCGCCCATTCCAGAAGCAGTTACGGTTGCCGTTTCTGTACCTTCCATTGCAGCGAGTGCTTCTCCTAAATATAAATTTGAAGGTGACGAATGACGCGAATACAAATAGCAGCC
The DNA here is from genome assembly GCF_042675765.1 of Winogradskyella litorisediminis. Taxonomy (NCBI): domain Bacteria; kingdom Pseudomonadati; phylum Bacteroidota; class Flavobacteriia; order Flavobacteriales; family Flavobacteriaceae; genus Winogradskyella; species Winogradskyella litorisediminis. The sequence continues at coordinate 530,774 of NZ_JBHTJL010000016.1, forward strand.
ATCGGCATTACCTTCAAACGTATCAAACATCGTTTTTGCCGATAAAAAGGTATAGGTTGAAGAATCTGAAATAGAAGGATTAACACCACCAAATTCCCCAAAATACTGAAGGTCTTGAATATTGTTTGCAGGTTTAAAAGCCATGATTTTTATGTTTTAAATTCAATTCAAAATTGAAGAAATTGTGAATAATAATCAATTACTTATATCTAATTTAGATTATAAAACGTAATTTTATTTGTTTTGTAGATAAATTTTCTAATTTATGACTATCTTGTTTTAATAAAACCGAAAAATTTACTTTCATGCATCTAGATGAAACTGATAAACGTTTGTTGAAATTACTTCAGACAGACTGTAAGCAAACTACAAAAGCGTTGTCTCATAATTTGGGGTTATCCGTTACTGCGGTTTATGAACGCGTAAAAAAACTCGAAAATCAAGGCGTCATTAATAGTTATGTAGCGCTTTTAGATAAACATAAAATTGATAAGGATTTTGTAGCGTTTTGTCATGTGAAACTCACACAACATACGCAAGAATACGTAGTGCAATTTGAGCGCGAAGTAGCTAAATTAGCGGAGGTTTTAGAATGTTATCATATCAGTGGTGATTATGATTATCTTCTAAAAGTTTTGGTAGAAGATATGGAAGCATTTAGAGATTTTATGGTGAAAAAATTAACCACAATTAGCCATATTGGTAGTACACATAGTATGTTTATGATTAATGAGGTAAAGCACACAACACAAATCGTTATTTAATGATTAATACTTTAAAATTTAGGGCTTTAGAGCTATTTTTGCTTTTTGTAATTGTACCAATAAGTTTAGTTTTAGATTGGCCAATGGAAGGCAAATTAACACTAGGAGCTTTTGGTTTTTTGTATGTGATTTTAATTTCCGTTTTTGCAGAACATCCAAAGTTTGTTAAGCCAAATAGAGATAAGTGGTTGTCGTTTTTAAAATCAACTTTAGTGAAATTTATAATCATTGCTTTGGTATTAGCTGTATTTGTTTACTTAACAACACCAGAAAAGTTATTTTATGTTATAGAAAAACCTAAGATATGGTTGTTTTTTTTAGGTGTTTATACTTTATTTTCAGTTATACCTCAAGAATTTTTATACCGTACTTTTTTCTTTAGTCGGTATCAAGTTTTTTTTAAAAACAAGAATTTGCTAATTCTTATTAATGCTGGTTTATTCTCGTTAGGCCACTTGTTTTTTGGAAATACCTTAGTAATGATAATCACGTTTATAGGAGGATTGCTTTTTGCATTTACATTTTACAAGACTAACTCAACTGTGTTAGTAATGGTTGAGCACATGATTTATGGTTGCTGGTTATATACAGTTGGTATGGGCGAGATGTTAGGATTTCCAACTTAGTGAAACTAATTTTTTTAGTAATTAAATTTTCTTTAGGCAACCTTCTTCAAAATTTTATCGTCTTTAATTACAAAGACTATATATTTATCATTAAATCAAAATTTATATGAAGAAAATTATATTACTCCTTGTCGTTTCAGTTTTAGTTCACTCTTGCGGAAGTATTGCTAATTATAATGAGGCTGTTTCTAAAATGCACCCAGTAGAAGATTTGCAAGAAGATGTAGATGCTGTTTACAAACAATTAAAAAGATTACATCCAAGATTGTATCAATTTACTCCTAAGGAAACTTTAGATTATAAGTTTGATAGTTTAAAAACCGCGATAAAGCAACCGATGACAAGTCGAGACTTTTACAAGCAATTATCGCAAGTCACAAAGTATGTCGGACAAGGACACATGTCGGTGTCACCACCTTCAAAAAAATTGAATAGAAAAGAACAAAAAGAATTTAGAAAACTAGAATTTGATATTAATAATATTGATACCGAATATCTAGATAATACATTATTTATAAGTAGCGCAAAAGGCAAAGATTCTCTTTTAAAATATGCTGAAATTATTGAAGTTGACGGCATTAAAACAGAAGATTTTCTTAGACAATTTAAAAAACGAATAGCTTCAGATGGATATAATACTACATTTCATCCTCGTGTTTCTGGTAATCGTTTTTTTAGATATTACTATTATGACAAAGGAAGATTTGATAGTATAAGCTTAAAACTAAAAAATAGCGATTCTACTTTTATTAAAAAGTTTAAGCGTTTACCAAAACCTAAAAAGAAAATAGACTCTGCAAAACTTGATTCTTTAAAAAATGTGCCTAAAAAGAAATTGACAAAAGCTGAGAAGAAAGCAAAAAAAGCAAAATCTAAAGAGAAATTTAAAAATCGTCAAAAATACGGGTACAATTACGAGACTAAAACTAATAATAGAGAATTAAGTTTTATTGGTAAAGACAGTACAATAGCGCTTATGAAAATACGTGGTTTTAGTATTGGTGACTATGAGGCTTTTTACGAAGAAGTTTTTACTAAAATTGATTCTGCAAAATCTAATAATCTAATAATTGACTTACGAAATAATTTTGGTGGACGACTTAATGAAATTACCGAATTGTATTCATATTTAACAGATAAAAATTTTCAACTAATTAATAAAAGTGAAACAAATACACGAATTCCTATTTTAAAAACAGGATTTAGTAATTCAACATCAGTGGGTACTAAGGTCATTTACGGCTTATTATCTCCAGGATTTTTGGTTTATGATTTGTTGCATACTAGTAAAAAAGACGGTCAATTGTACTATAAATTTAAATCAGCAAAAGAAACAGAGCCAAAATCACTCAATTTTAAGGGGAATGTATATGTGCTGACTAATGGTAATTCATTTTCGGCTTCATCCGTATTATCAACCCAACTAAAAGGAAGTAAGCGCGCAACCATTGTTGGCGAAGAAACTGGTGGTGCTTACAACGGAACTGTGGCAGGTTTTTATAAAATTTATGAATTGCCAAACACAAAAGTCAAAGCACGTATAGGACTAATGCACATCGACTCAAAATACAAAACTGAGCCAGATGGTTACGGTGTAAAGCCAGACGTAAAAATTATACCAACCTATGAAGATAGGATAAACGGTGTTGACCCAGAGCTAGAATGGATTTTGAAAGATATTGAAAGCAAACAGTAATTTTTAGTAAGTAGAAAGCTGTACGCAGTTTTGATACTAAAAATCATCAAAAATGTTTAAATCTCTTTGCCAGTTTTATTCATCGAATTTCACTGCAATCACTGACTAAATATCTATTTCAAAATTCGTAATTCGTTTACATAAGTATTATCTTTGTTATTCATTAAAATTGAAAAATACTTCTTATGAAATCATACGATGTCGTAGTTATAGGTTCTGGTCCTGGTGGATATGTTGCAGCAATTCGCTGTGCTCAACTCGGGATGAAAACCGCAATTATTGAAAAATATCCAACTTTAGGTGGCACTTGTCTTAACGTAGGATGCATACCAAGTAAGGCACTTTTGAGTTCTTCTCATCATTACGAGGAAGCCACTAAGCATTTTGCTGACCATGGTATCGATATTCCTGGAGATATTAAAGTTAATCTCGAAAAAATGATTGGCCGAAAGCAAGCTGTAGTAGACCAAACCACTGGCGGTATTAATTTTTTGATGAAGAAGAATAATATAGATGTGTTTGAAGGTGTTGGGTCTTTTAAAGACAAAACCCACATTGCTATTGAGGGTAAAGATGCTCAAGAGATTGAAGCGAAAAATACAATTATTGCCACTGGAAGTAAGCCAAGTAATTTACCATTTATTGAGTTAGATAAAGAACGAATTATAACTTCTACAGAAGCCTTAAAGCTAAAAGAAGTCCCTAAACATATGATTGTTATTGGAGGTGGAGTTATTGGTTTAGAACTTGGTCAAGTTTATTACAGATTAGGTGCTGAAGTTACGGTTATTGAATATATGGACCGTATTTTACCAACTATGGATGCTGGCTTGTCCAAAGAATTGAACAAAGTGTTTAAAAAAGCCAAGTGTAATATGATGATGTCTCACAAAGTACAATCTGTGGAGCGTAAAGGCGATGAAGTTATTGTAAAAGCTGAAAATAAAAAGGGCGAAGTTGTAGAATTTAAAGGCGATTATTGTTTAGTTTCTGTGGGTCGTCGTCCGTTTACAGATGGCTTAAATGCCGAAGCTGCAGGCGTAAAAATTAACGATAGAGGACAAGTTGAAGTTAATGAACATTTACAAACTTCGACCTCCAATATTTATGCAATTGGCGATTGTGTTCGTGGAGCTATGTTAGCGCACAAAGCCGAAGAAGAAGGTGTATTTGTTGCTGAAACCTTAGCAGGTCAAAAACCACATATAGATTATAATTTAATCCCAGGTGTTGTGTATACATGGCCAGAAGTAGCTGCAGTTGGTAAAACAGAAGAGGAATTAAAAGCAGATAATATAGAATATAAAGTCGGTCAGTTTCCATTTAGAGCCTTAGGACGTGCACGTGCAAGTGGCGATATCGATGGATTTGTAAAAATCCTAGCAGATAAAACTACAGACGAAGTGCTTGGTGTACACATGATTGGCGCACGTTGTGCAGATTTAATTGCTGAAGCAGTTACAGCAATGGAATTTAGAGCGTCTGCTGAAGATATTTCGAGATACTCACACGCACACCCAACATTTGCAGAAGCAATTAAAGAAGCGGCTTTAGCAGCTACCGACGATAGAGCGTTACACGTTTAAAATTGATGTGTCATTCTGAACTTGTTTCAGAATCTTATTATATGAAAGCGAATCATTTTGATTCGCTTTTTTTATTTTTACTATATGAAAAAATTAGTTTTTATATTAATACTTTTTACAGTAACTGCGTGCGGACCCAAAGTCCGAAGCGTTATAAATACCCAAAGACAGCCATTACCTTATAATGCCACAGTAATAGTCGTGGCCTATGACGAAAATCCCGATATCATCGGAGAGGAAATAGGTGAGGTTAAGATTCAAGATGGCGGATTAGCAGCACAATGTTCGTATTATGAAAATGTTCAAAATCTTAAAGCTGAAGCAAGAGAATCAGGCGCAAATCTTATTAAAATTACCAAACACAAAAAGCCAGATGGTTGGAGCACCTGTCATCGCGTTTGGGGAACATTATATTTTGTAAAAAATCCAAAAGACTACGAATCTAGAATTACATGGAACGAAAACAGAAAACTCACTTGGGATGATTTTAAAGGCAATCCCAATTTAGAGGAGTTTCCAACAGCTTTAGCAGTAACAAATTCTGGTTTTGGTTTCGAGCCGAGTGCATTTAGTTTGTTTAAAAAAGGTAAGCTTTTTATTCAAGCTACAATGAATACCAATAAAAGTTGGGCATTACCAGAAGGCAGAACAGATTATGTTTTAAAACATGAGCAAATTCATTTTGACATTACAGAAATCTATTCGAGAAAACTTCGAAAAATATTTCAAGAAAATAATTTTACATCTGCAGATTACTTAAGAGCTAAAGAAGTATTTGATGCTTTGTTTGCTGAATATAGGGAGTTTCAAGACCGTTATGATACAGATACTCAGAAGGGAATTAAAGAAGAAACTCAGAAAAAATGGGAAGCAATTGTAGAAATTGAATTGGCAAAATACGAAGCATACAAAAACTAATTAATTTATACATTGAAATCTAAAATTGTACTAATTCTTTCAAATCGGTTAATAGGTTTCATGCTTTATTATTAGCTTACATCAAATTAAATTTGATGAAAAAAATCTTTTTCTTGTGGAGCCGATTAACAGCCACGTTTTGGTTTGTTCCGTCTTTGGTTATAGTTATTGCTCTAATTTTAGTAGCATGTTTTTTAAAATTAGATAGTGTAGTTAATGTACCTACTGATGGTTTTGGTAGATTTTTGTTTGTAAACAGTTTAGAATCTGCTCGTAGTTTATTAACAACAATTTCTGGTGCTATGATAGGTGTTGCAGGTACGGTATTTTCTATGACATTAGTTGCATTGTCTTTAACATCTTCTCAATTAGGGTCGCGACAAATTAAAAATTTTATGTACGACCGAATTAATCAAGTGGTTTTAGGGTCTTACATTTCGACATTTGTTTGCTGTATTATTATTTTAAATGTAATTAACAAGTTTGAAGGAAATGCTTACATTCCTTATCTCACCATAATGTTTGCTACTTTTTTAGCCATTGCAAACGTAATTTTACTAATTGTATTTATTCATCATATAGCTGTGAGTATTCAGGCAGATACGGTAGTTTCAGAAATATCTCAACATCTTTCAAAATCTTTAAATACGCTTTTTCCAGAATCTCTTGGTGAACAAGCTGAAGACGATTGGGATGATGAGAAATTTGAAAACGAATTACAGAAATATAAAATTACACATAACTTAAATTCGCGCTCTAGCGGTTACATTCAGTACATTGATAGTCAGGCGTTATTAGAAAAGACAAAAGAATATGATGTGTTACTTAAATTAGATTGTAAACCCGGTGATTATACGGTTAAAGACGTGCAATGTGCCACTATTTATTCAAATGAAATTTTAGGTGAAGATGATTTAAATAATTTTAAAAAATCATTTGTTACAGGAGATACGAGAACAACAGAACAAGATGCAGAGCATTCTATACACCAATTGGTAGAAATTGCTGCGCGCGCTTTATCTCCAGGAATCAACGATCCATATACAGCCATAGCTTGTGTAGATAATTTAACAAAGTCATTAGTGTATTTATCTAAAGTAAAATTTCCTTCAAAATTTAGATTAGATGCTGAAGGCAATTTGAGAATTGTTACCGAGATTTTAGATTTTGAAGGTGTGCTAAATGCAGCATTTAATCAAATACGGCAATTTTCAAAAGATGTACCATCAGTGGTTATACGAATGATGGAATCCTTAATTACAATACATAAATTTATTGACCAACCAGAAAACAAAGAGGCTATAAAAAAACATGCGACAATGCTGCTTAATATGGGAAAAAATCATTTTATAGAACCAAATGATGTTGAAGATTTAGAGCGACGGGCTAAGTTAATTTTGGAGTAGTCTATAAAGCTTGCAAGAAATTTAATACCTTAGATTTGTAGCTTCTACTTATGGTTAATTCTTTATCATTAAGCCTTACCGATTCGTTAGAAAATGACCTAATTTTAGTTATTGCCACTATGTAAGACCTATGTATTCTTAAGAATTGTTGCTGAGGTAATTTAACTTCTATATTACTTATAGTTTCTCTGGTGACTATTGTTTTGTCTCTGCAATGAATTTTAATATAATCGCTATAACTTTCAATATAAATAATATTATCAAAATCTATTTTTTGCATTTGTCTGTCGGCACGCACGAATATAAAATCTGAATTTTCAGAATTTGAAACAGCTTCAGTAATATTAGAATTTGAAACTTCAAAATAACGATTGACGGCTTTGAGTAATCTTTCAAAAGAAATAGGTTTTAAAACATAATCTACAGCCTGCAAATCGAAGCCTTCAACTGCATAATCGCGATAGGCAGTAGTAAAAATGACTTTGACATTTTTGTTTATAGATTTGGCAAAAGCAATCCCAGAAATTTCGGGCATGTTAATATCTAGAAATATTAAGTCAATTTCGTGTTGACTTATTGTATTAAAGGCTTCAATAGCGTTTTTGCATTTGGCTATTACATTGATGCGTTCAATCTTTTGGAGATGTAGCGCTACAATATCTCTGGCTATGGCTTCATCGTCAACTATAATGCAATTTACCTTTTTAGCCATTAGAGATATGCAATTTTAAGTTAACAGAATATTCAGTTTCAGTTTCCAAAATATCTAATTCGTGATTATTTTGAAAAAGCAATTCTAAGCGTTTTTTTATATTGTCTAAACCTATTCCATTTAAAGATATTTCTCCTTTTTTATGAGAATTTTTTATACTGAAATTGATGTGATTTTTAAAACATTTAAAGTTGATGTCAATCTTTAACTGACCATTTATAATTTTTCCATGTTTGAAGCTATTCTCTATAAATGGTAAAAATAACATCGGTGGAACGGATATATTTTCAGTACACTTTTCGGCTTTAAAATTCACCAGAAGCGTATCATTAAAACGCATTTTTTCTAAACTAATATAATCTGTAATGTGATTAATTTCTTCAGATAAGGCGACTGAAGGTTTATCGACTTGATATAATAAATAGTCAAGTAAATTGGAAAGTTTTAGAATCATTTCTGGAGTAGCATCAGACTTTTTTAAAGCAAAACCATACATTGTATTTAGCGTATTAAATAAAAAGTGCGGATGAATCTGCATCTTTAAATAATTTAATTCTTGTTCCTTTAACTTCAGTTGCGCTTCAAAAATTTTTGCTTCGAGCTCAGCATTATATTTGGATTGCTTTAAATTCAACTTTAAGAGATTAAAAGCGCTAACTACAATGACGACTAGATAAATACAAGCAATAATAAATAACGTGTTACGCGTTAAAGATTCCACCTTAGTAAACATAAAGTCAGTTAAAAATGCGATACCATAAAATACCGAAAACATAATACTAAAGACAGATATAATTATCGTGTATAAACTATAAAGCCCAAATAGAAAATAACGTTTTTTAACGAGGTAATCGGGTATAAGTTTGTAAACGGAAATGTAAGTAGTGCCAATAGTTATGGGCATTAAAAACAGAGAAAAATAAAAAATATTACTATTAATAGTATTGTCAGCACTGAACGTGAGTGTAAAAAAGAGAATTATGGCTAGCCAAAACAAAACGTGCAGAAGCACTCGTTTTAATCTACTAGTTGTTGTTTTGTTTTTCTTCACGTTTGTATATTCTCGGCACAATAATAGTTTATTTTTAGGTGCAGAGATTATTTTGTAGACGAATAACAGATTTTGTGCCTGTTTTGACATCTGTGTTAAATCCCGATGGAAATTTGTCATTGGTCGCATTCTACTTTTTTTAAGCAAATCTCATCTTATGTTTGTTTTCAGTTTAACTAAAAAATATAAATTATGATTGCTTTAATCACATCAAATCCTTTTTTACAGCGTCTAAGTGAAGGCGGAACAGGTATGTACTTTATTTTAATAGCGTTTTTGCTATCAATAGTTTTTATAGTTTTGGCTTTTTTAAAAAAGAATAAAAATGAGAGATCATCAAATAAAATGATTGGTTTAGCTGCTGAATCTAGTTTAGTGGCTTTGGTCATGGGATGTTTAGCTTCTGTTATGGGAATTATTGAGTTGTTTGATATGTTAGAAGCCATTGGAGAAACTAGACCAGATTTGTTTGCCGCTGGTATCAAAGTATCGTTATTGACCATAACGTTTGGATTATTCTCTTTCACAGTAGCGAGAATAGGCATTTTAGCATATAAATGGAGTTTAAACTCAGACAATGCTAAGCAATAAATTGGACAACATGAAAATTTCAAAAACTAAATTAATATCACTTCTCGCAATAGCTTTTATTTTTTCTTGTGAGCAAAAATCACCATCAAATACATCAGAAAGCGAATTGATATATAAAATAAATGCTGTTCAACAGCAGGTAATGGTGCAAGGAAATATAAGTGAAGAAGAGGAGCAGGCCATGCTAAGTTTATGCAGTATTATCTCAAAGAGTGATGGCTTAGGTGATTACGATCCAGATAACAGAATGGTATTAAAAGATGTTGATGTAGCGCCCGTGTACGAAGGTTGTGAGAAACTTTCTACTGAAGAAACAAAAGCATGTTTTAACAATAAAGTGACAGCATTTATAAAACGAGAGTTTAATTTGAAGGTGTCTAAAGATTTAAATCTTGCAGAGCAAAAGCAAGTTGAAGCTTTTTTTATTATCGATGAAAACGGAAACCGAACTGGGATGAAAGTTAGAGATGCAGAAGTAAACATTCAGGCAGAAATCTTAAGAGTACTCAGAAAGATACCAATAATGAAACCAGCTATTCACAATGGGGCGAATGTTTCTGTATTATGTTCCTTGATAGTTAACTACGGTAATGATATCGAAATTGAGATGGCTTACATTCCTGAAAGGCCAAATAATTAAAAGTTTAATTATTAATCTTAATGGGTTATTTTGTCTAAGGCGAACTTTTAAGTTCGCTTTTTTTTAATGCTTCCTACTTTATACCTAACTTTGATAAAAACATTCTTTTGGAACAGCTCACACTTACAACACCAGCGCTTTTATTTTCTGCAATTTCTTTAATCATGTTGGCTTATACCAATCGGTTTTTAGCTTATGCAGCGGTCATTAGAAATTTACGCGACCAGTATTTAAAACACCAAGAAACCTCTTTAATTCGTCAAATAAACAATCTAAAACTACGATTAAACTTAACCCGACAAATGCAGATTTTTGGTATTAGTAGTTTGTTATTGTGTGTGCTAACGATGTTTCTTATTTATATAGAATACAAAGTTGTTGCAGTTTGGGTATTTGGTGTGGCTTTACTTTTATTAATTATATCCTTAGCCTTTTTAATTTGGGAAATTCAGATTTCGGCAAAAGCATTAAAACACCACTTAAGCGATATTGAGGATGATTTGAAAAATCGCTAATAAACCATAAAAATATTGTGTTTTGTTTCAACGTAGTTGAGAGCTAAAATTATTTCTTCTTTTTATTCCGCTTATTATAATTTTTATCGCCACGTGTTTTAGGTTTCTTGTATTTCGCAGCCATTTTAAATTTGTAAGAACCACCAAGATTTTCCTTTTTATTTTTATCTTTCTTTTCATGAAAAGCTGGTCCTGGCGCATCAAGGTCTCGGCGCTTAGTTGGGTTGTAACGTTCTTTAATAACATCACGTTCCTCCTCAATAAGTTCTTTAGAAATTTCTACATGTTCAGGTATTTCGAGCGTTATAATTTCCATTTGCATTAACGCTTCTATATCTTCTCGAGCTTGTTGTTCCTTTTCAGTAGAAAACAAAATAGATTCACCTTTGCGTTCAGCACGACCAGTTCTACCGATTCTGTGCATGTAATTTTCAGGATAATCTGGTGTATCAAAATTTATAACATGTGATACGTCATCAATATCTAAACCGCGCGCCATAACATCTGTGGCCACAAGTAGTCTGTTCTTACCTTCGCGAAATTGCTCAATGCTTCGCAATCTATAATTTTGTGTTTTGTTGGAGTGTATAACACATGTTTCTGAGGGAAATAATTCTTCTAACTTATCAAACAAACGGTCTGCCATTCGCTTATAAGCCACAAAAATCAGCACACGAGAAAAGGTCTCTTTATCTTGAAGAATTTCTTCCAAAAGATTCACTTTCGAGTAAAAATTGGGCACATTATATCGTGTCTGTTCAATATTTTCCAAGGGCGTACCAGAAACTGCTATTGAAATTTTTGTTGGATTTATAAAAAAATCAGTTATCAATTCGTCAACGTCAGTTGTCATGGTTGCAGAAAACATTATGTTTTGGCGTCGCTCGGGTAAGATGTCAAAAATATTCATCAGTTGATGTCTAAATCCCAAATCGAGCATTACATCAACTTCGTCAATTACCAATTTCTGTATCGATTTTAATTGTAAAACGCGGCTCACAGCCAAATCATACAAACGCCCAGGTGTTGCTACGATGATATCTAAACCTTGTGCAACAGCTTGTTTTTGTGTATTAATGTTGGTTCCGCCATAAACGCCAAGCACACGATTATTAATGTATTTAGATAATTTTTCTATCTCATTAACAACTTGTACCACCAATTCTCGAGTTGGTACTAAAACCAAAACACGTGGATTTTCTTGTCGCGAATATTTTAAATTTCGCAATATAGGCAACATATAAGCATAGGTTTTACCAGTACCAGTTTGTGCAATACCAACCACATCTTTTCCAGACGCAACCACACCAAAAGACTCTGCTTGTATTGGTGTTGGCGAAGTAAAGCCTAAGTCATCTAAGGCATTATAAAGAGGTGTGTTTAAATTTAAATCACGAAAAGTAATGTCTTCTTTATTCATGCTGCAAAGATACATTTTCCTCTTTAGCAATCCTTCACAAAACCAAATAGGTATTACAGCTTTATTTCAATATTTTTGTTTTTCAAAATATTGCATTGCGAACACAAAGAAATTTTTATCCAAAATCCATTTCAGATTTCAAACAACAACTGTTGGTTTGGGCACAACAATACGATGATGTAGTTTGGTTAGATTCTAATAACCATAAAGGAAATTATAACTCGTATGATGCGGTTTTAGCAGTTGATGCATTTACAAGTTTAAAAACCGATTATTTTGATGCTTTCAATAAACTAAATGATTACCAATCCACAACGAATGATTGGATTTTTGGGTATTTAACTTACGATTTAAAGAATACTGTTGAAGATTTAAAGTCCACAAATTTTGATGGATTATACTTTCCGGATTTATACTTTTTTCAACCAAAAAAACTCTTTTTAATAAAAGATGAAACGGTTGAAGTGCAGTATCTGCGAATGGTTTATGATGAAATTGAAGAGGATTTAGAACGTATTGAGAATTCAAATAAAATGTTTGCTGTCACTTCGAGCGGAGTCGAGAAGTCTCAAAGTAACGAACCAATTAAAATAAAACTCCGAATCACCAAAGATGACTACTTCAAAAAAGTAGAAGAAATGCGTGCTCACATTCATCGAGGTGATATTTACGAAGCCAATTTTTGTCAAGAATTTTATGCTGAAAATACTGTAATACAGCCTTTAGAAACATTTCAGAAGTTAAATGATATTTCTCGACCTCCATTTGCTACATTTCTAAAATTGGATGACAATTATTTATTATCAGCTTCTCCAGAACGGTACTTAAAAAAAGAAGGTCAAAAAGTTATTTCGCAACCCATTAAAGGCACAGCCAAACGTTCTAAAAATAAAGAAGAAGACCAGCAATTGGCATACGACTTGTCTCAGGACGAAAAAGAACGCAGCGAAAACATTATGATTGTTGATTTAGTGCGCAACGACTTATCACAAACCGCAACAAAAGGAAGTGTAAAAGTCGAAGAATTATGTAAAGTATATTCGTTTTTACAAGTACATCAAATGATTTCAACAGTAGTTTCTAAAGTTGAAGAAAACACAAGTGCTTCAGAATTAATACAAACAACTTTCCCAATGGGAAGTATGACAGGCGCTCCAAAAATTTCGGCAATGCAAATTATCGAAAAACTTGAAGAAACTAAGCGTGGTTTGTATTCAGGTTCGGTCGGTTATTTTACACCAGAGGGTAATTTCGATTTTAATGTAATTATTAGAAGCATATTATATAACGCATCAAAAAAATACGTATCGTATTCTGTAGGAAGTGCAATTACCGCTAAAAGCAGCCCATTAAAAGAGTACGAGGAATGTCTAATTAAGGCAAAGGCCATGCGTGAGGTTTTAGAAAGTTAACACGCACTCGCAGTATTCGGATAGCAGTTCTTATATTCGTGTAATTAATGGATAATGTTGTTAGGTAAATTTCAAAAACATATTAATCAAGAACTTAATTTCTTAAAAGAAAGCAGACTCATCATAGCCATCTCTGGCGGAATAGATTCTGTGGTTTTAGCGTATTTAAGTAAGCAATTAAATTTCAATTTTGTTTTAGTACATTGTAATTTTTTACTGCGCGGAAAAGAAAGTGATGCCGATGAAGAATTTGTCATAAAGTTAGGAGAAGACATAAATGTCGAAGTATTTACTCAGCGTTTTGATACCGAAGCTTACGCTAGAGAAAACAAGCTGTCTATCCAAATGGCTGCACGCGAATTACGCTACGGTTGGTTTAATGATTTAGCTGAACAACTAGATTTTGATTACATATTAACAGCGCATCATGCCGACGATAATTTAGAAACATTTCTAATCAATTTTACTCGAGGCACAGGTCTAAACGGACTCATAGGAATTCCTATGATTAATGGTAATATAGTAAGGGCATTATTACCATTCTCTCGTGAAACTATCGAGAATTATGCAAAAGAAAATGATATTAAATGGCGAGACGATAGTAGTAACTCTTCTCGGAAGTATTTACGAAATAAATTGCGTCACGAGTTAGTACCAATTCTTAAAGAAATCAATCCGCAGTTGTTAGATAGTTTTCAAAATACCTTAGAAAATCTAAAAGATACAGCATATCTAAAAGACGATTATATCAATCAGTTTTTGTATGATAGCGTGGTTTTTGCAAATCACAGAACTACAGTTTATGATATTTCATATTTCGAAAAATTGAAAAATCCAAAAGCTGTTTTGTTTGAAATTTTTAATCAGTATGGTTTTACAGAATGGAATGATATTGTAAGTCTCTTATCTGCAGAAACAGGAAAGAAAGTTTATTCAAAAACACACCGCTTAATTAAAGACAGAGATGAACTTATTCTCGATGAAATTAATACTGAAGCGCACTCAGAAATTCTGTTAAGCAAAGAAGAAGTAGAATCAGGTTTTTCTGAAAATTATGTGGGCCATTTCAATTTTAAACATGTTGAGGATATTGGTGAAATTGCTGAAAATATTATCTATTTAGATGCTGGAAAATTAAAATTTCCATTAAAACTTAGACTTTGGAACACTGACGATGTATTTTATCCTTTAGGTTTAAACGGTAAGAAAAAAGTTAGTAAATTGTTAAAAGACGAAAAAACGCCTTATTTAACTAAAGAAAATACTTGGGTATTAACCTCAAACGATAAAATAGTTTGGGTCTTAGGAATGCGAGTAGATGAGCGATTTAAAGTATCAAATAATACATCACACATATTAAAAATAACTTTAAATATGCGGATTAATAATGGTCGCAAGCCAATAACACAAATAATACCTTAATTTCAACTCAAAGTATTACGACTGCATTTATTTATCGTAAAACAAGAGACAATCATAGCTTATGACATTAAAAGGAAATATTGTAGATATCTTAAACCGTAACATTTTTAAAGGTGAAATCCATATTGCAGACGGTAAAATAAAATCTATCATAGAAAAAGATTGTGAAGAAAATCATTACATACTTCCTGGTTTCGTAGATGCTCATATCCATATTGAAAGTTCTATGTTGGTGCCTTCGGAATTTGCCAAAATTGCGGTTAAACACGGAACAGTTGCCACAGTGTCTGACCCACACGAAATTGCTAATGTACTTGGTGTGAAAGGTGTGGAGTTTATGATAGAAAACGGCAAGAAAACACCGTTTAAATTCAATTTTGGTGCACCTAGTTGTGTGCCTGCGACTTCGTTTGAATCTGCAGGAGCTATCATCGATTCTAATGATATTAAGCATTTACTATCTCATCTAGATATTAAATATTTGGCGGAAATGATGAATTATCCTGGCGTTATTTACGATGATGCAGAAGTGCATAAAAAAATAGAATGGGCAAAAAATTTTAATAAGCCAATTGATGGTCATGCTCCAGGTTTACGAGGCGATGATTTAGACAAATACATTTCCGCTGGAATTTCTACAGACCACGAATGTTTTACTTATGATGAAGCTTTGGAGAAACTTCAAAAGGGGATGAAAGTCATTATCCGTGAAGGAAGTGCTGCCAAAAACTTCGACGCTTTAATCGATTTGTTACCTGAGCATTTCGAAAATATGATGTTCTGTAGTGACGATAAACATCCTGACGATTTGTTACTCGGTCATATCAATCAACTCGTAGAACGTGCTATTGCCAAGGGAATTGATGTTTTTAAAGTTTTGCAAGCCACATGCGTAAATCCCGTAAGGCATTATAATTTAGACGTAGGTTTACTGCAAGTAGAAGATGCAGCTGATTGCATAGTCGTTGAAGATTTAAAGGCTTTCAAAACACTTCAAACCTATATTAATGGTGAATTGGTATTTGATAATGGCGTATCAAAAATAAAACATGTCGATTTCGAAATTCTGAATAATTTCAATACCGAAAAAAAGAAAGTATCAGATTTTAGATTTGAATCTAATTCAGTCCTTCGACTCCGCTTAGGGCAAGCAAAAATAAGAGTTATTGAATGTCTCGATGGCGAATTGGTGACCAATGAAATCATAGAAGATGCTACGATTAAAAACGGAAATCTCATTTCAAACACAGAAACTGATGTCTTGAAAATGACAGTGGTTAATCGTTATATGAATACTGATCCATCAATAGCATTTATCAAAAACTTTGGTTTAAAAGAAGGCGCAATTGCGAGTTCGGTAGGTCACGATTCACATAACATAGTTGCCGTTGGAGTTTCGGACGAGGCTATATGCAAAGCGGTAAATCTTTTGATTGAAAACAAAGGTGGCATTTGCGCCGTTTCAGATACTGAAGAAAAAATAGTTCCACTTCCTGTTGCAGGAATTATGAGCGACCAAAATGCCGAAACCATTGGCAAAGCTTACGCAGAATTAGATAAAATGGCAAAAGATTTAGGAAGTAAATTGCACGCGCCTTACATGAGTTTGTCCTTCATGGCATTACTCGTAATTCCAGTTTTAAAATTGGGAGATAAAGGCTTATTTGATGGAAATTCCTTTCAGTTTACAGATTTGGAAGTTAAATAATGAAATAATCGATTTGTCATGCTGAACTTGATTCAGCATCTCGCAAAATCCTAAAGGTTTCTAAAGTCCTATTCAAAAAATCACAATTCACTTATCTTTAGACTTCAAAAATAACTAACCAAATGATTAAAAGATTTGTATTCGTAGCAGTAGGAACACTATTTATTTTATGCTTTTCATTTTCTTGTGAAAAAAGAACAGAGCAAAACAAAGGTTTTCAAATTAAAGGTAAGTTAGAAAATATAACTGATAGTACGTTGGTATTTTTAAAGACCAAAAAATATATTGACTCTACTTACATTATTAATGGCAAATTTAAATTCTCAGGTAAATTTGAACAACCAACTCACGGAATATTATACTTAAATAAATCAAGATTTTCAGTGGGCTTATGGATTGAGAATGTCGTAACTGAAATCAAGGGTGACGTAACTAATAATTATTCTGTTAAAGTTAATGGTGGAGAGCAACAAAGTGTTTCTAACAAATTAATTGAAGCTAATATAAAATTAGACCGTGAATGGGATAGTCTTAACAAATATTACGTTAAGAATTATAAGAAATTAACAGAAGCGGAAAAAGAAGATTTAAGCAGTAAAACTAAAAAGGTTTCTCAAAAAAGCGATTATAATACAAAGCGTTTTGTAAAAGAAAACCCTAATTCTTATCCAGCTGTTTATATGCTAAATGCTAGAAAAGGACTATGGTCTAAACAAGAGGTGAAAGAGTTATTTTCGTTAATGAACCAAGTTTATAAAGACAGTTATTATGGAAAATTAATTGCATTACATTTAAATCCTAAAGCAAATCCTCAGTTGGGAGACAAATATGTTGACTTTCAGCAGCAAAACACGGAAGATATAATTGTAAAATTTTCAGAGATAAAAGGAAAAGTAACATTAATTGAATTTTGGGCTTCTTGGTGTTTACCTTGCATAAAAGAGTTCCCAGAATTAAAAAATGTTTATAGTACTTATAAAAAATATGGATTTGAAATTGTCGGTGTTTCACTTGATGAGGAAAAACAAAAATGGCTAAAATCAATCCAAAAGCATGATTTACCTTGGGTAAACCTAACAGAATTAGAGCCATTTGATAATGAAGCAGCATTAATCTACTATGTAAACGGTATTCCAGATAATGTGCTGATTGATGAAAGTGGTTTTATAATAGGTAGAAATCTAGATAATGACCAATTAAAAGTGAAACTAGCTGAAATATTTCCGTAAAAATGATTTTGTAAAAAACTACCAAGGTTTAAAATCCTAAAGGTTTCTAAAGTCCTATTCAAAAAATCAAAATTCATTTATCTTTAAGCATTAAATTCAAACCAACTAACCACCATGATTAAAAGAATTTTACTACTTGCAGTGTTTTCAATCGCTATTTTAGGTTGCAAAGACACCAAAGACATCAATCTCACTGAAGCAGAGACAGCTTCAAATAAAGTGTCGGAGTCTGTCGATACGTTTGCAAAAGACAATTACAATAAGCAAGAAGTGATGATTGCAATGCGCGACGGCATTAAATTGCACACAACAATTTATTCACCAAAGGACACATCAAAAACATATCCAATTTTAATGATGCGTACACCATATAGTTGTAGACCTTATGGAGAAAACGAATTCAAATCTAAATTAGGACCAAATAAATATTTGATGGAAGAAGGCAATATCATGGTCTATCAAGATGTACGTGGACGTTGGAATAGTGAAGGTGTTTACGATAACATGCGGGCATACATTCCCAATAAAACAGGTAACCAAACAGACGAAGCCAGCGATACTTACGATACCATCGAATGGTTAGTAAATAATGTTGAAAACAACAACGGAAACGTTGGAACATACGGAATTTCTTATCCAGGTTTTTATGCAACATATTCACTATTAGATTCGCATCCTGCACTAAAAGCAGTATCACCACAAGCCTGTATTGGTGATTTCTTTTTTGATGATTTTATTCATAACGGTGCGTATTTATTGAGTTATTGGAGAGCAACTTCGGTATTCGGATATATGAAAGACAAGCCAACAAAAGAAGCATGGTACGAGTTTCCGGATATTGGCACAGAAGACCAATATCAATTTTTCCTTGATAATATGCCGCTAAGTAAATTAGATGGGTATTATGGCGAGGATAATGTGTTTATGGAGCAATTAAAAAAACACGTTACTTATGATGAATTTTGGCAGAGCCGCGGCATTATTCAGCATTTAAAAGACATAAAGCCAGCAACGATGATTGTTGGCGGACAGTTCGATGCTGAAGATTTATACGGACCATACAGCACTTATAAAAACATAGAAAAAAACAGTGATAACTATAATACTATAGTTTTTGGACCTTGGAGTCATGGCGATTGGGCACGAAACAGAGAGCGACAAGTGATAGGAAATATTCATTTTGGTGATAATATCTCAGATTATTTTCAGAAAGAGATTGAAACTAAATTCTTTAATCATTTTCTTAAAGGTGAAGCCAATGGTGAAACAGGTTTGGCTGAAGCCAATATGTTTAACACAGGAACTAAAGAATGGCAGACTTTTGAGCAATGGCCACCACAAAATACAACAAGGCAAAGTTGGTTTATGCAACCAGAAGAAAAGCTAACAAAACAAGCGACAAGAAATATTGCAACGTCAGATTTTGTGAGTAACCCTAAGAAACCAGTTCCATATTCCGAAGATATTAAAGTCGTATTTACACCGCGTAAATTTATGACAGACGACCAGCGTTTTGCAGCACGTCGTCCAGATGTATTAACATTTGAAACTGAAGTTTTAGAAGCCGATGTCACGCTTGCTGGTGATATTTTAGCAAAGCTAAATGTATCAACAACAGGAACAGCAGCCGATTGGATTGTAAAGGTCATAGATGTTTTTCCTGCAGATACAGAAAATACAGATGATGTTCAAGATCATTTAAAATTAAGCAATTATCACATGTTGGTGAGAAGTGAAGTGCTTCGTGGACGTTTTAGAAATAGTATGACTAATCCGGAACCTTTCGTACCAAACCAAAAAACACCTGTAAATTTACAGTTACAAGATGTATTTCATACATTTAAAAAAGGGCACAAAATTCAGGTGCAAGTACAAAGTACTTTTTTTCCTTACATAGATGCAAACCCACAAACGTATGTAGATAATATTTTTGAAGCCAAGGAAGAAGACTTTAAAACACAAACACATAAGGTGTATAACGATTCTTCAATTGAGTTTACAATTTTGAAATAAAGGTTTTTCTCGCGCAATCCCGATAGTTATCGGGAGCAAAGGTTTATAACTCTTAACCATGTTACGACAATTTAATTTTTCGCTTTTTTACGAATTGCAGTTTTTTCCCTTTGGGGAAATGTCCGCAGGACAATTGGGAATATGCCAATAATAGAATCAACTTACAAACCACTTTTTTGGACAAAAAGTGGTTTTATTTCTACAGTATTTTCTGGTTTAGCTAGAAAAGTCAATGGTGTTAACCAAATCAGAGAACGCATCACGCTACCGGATACTGATTTTTTGGATTTAGATTGGAGTTATGCTAATAAAGAATCAGAAAAAGTCATTATTCTACTTCATGGACTTGAAGGTCATGCCCAACGCCCATATTTAACTGGTGCCGCAAAATTATTTAATGACAACGGAATTGACGCTTGCGCAGTAAATTTTAGAGGATGTAGTGGCGAACCTAATTTGTTATATCGTAGTTACCATTCTGGCGCTACGGAAGATTTAGATGCCGTTATTCAGCATATTATTTCGTTAAAAAAATACAAGGAAATCTATATTAAAGGCATAAGTCTTGGTGCAAATATGGCATTAAAATATGCCGGAGAAGAACGAGATGTGCCTAAAGAACTTAAGGCTATAATTGCAGTTTCGGCACCATGCGATTTAAAGGGTTCTTGCGAGGAATTGTTAAGCTTTAAAAATAGAGCTTATGCCATCCGATTTCTCGACCACTTAAAGCAAAAACTAAAACCGAAATTGCAACAGTTTCCTGAAGAAATCTCAGTTTCTGATTACAAGTCAATTAAATCCCTTATAGATTTTGACCATGTGTACACATCAAAAGCGCATGGATTTAAAGATGCTTTTGATTATTATAAAAGGGCAAGTAGTTTAAACTACTTGCCCCATATAAAAGTGCCATCATTGCTTATTAATGCACTAAATGATTCTTTTTTGTCTTCAGAATGTTATCCTGTAAAGGAAGCCAAACAAAATTCTAATTTATTTCTCGAGATGCCCAAATATGGAGGACATGTCGGTTTTATAGAAAAAGGTAACGTTTATTATAACGAGAAAAAGGCTTTGATGTTTGTACAGAAATACGGTGGCTAACTAAATTTACTTCAATATCCTCTAAAGTCTCTAAAATATCATCATAACCAGAATGGTCTAAAGCTGTACTCTCAATAGTCTGTTTTATTACATCAAGTTTTAAGCGGTCTTGATTACTTAAACTTTGATAATATGGCTCAATTTTTTCAATGAGCTCTCTCGTTTTTATTTCATCTCTATATTGTGTCATGGCTTTTTTTGGTAAAGTTATTTTGAATAAAGACTTGGTTTTAACTGATTTGAGAAAATGGTTAATCCTTTTGAAATTTTTGAAATGTTGTTTAGTTTAAACTTTAATTGTAGTTTTAAACAAACAATTTTCTATGCTCAAAAAAGTTTTCGCTTCAGCCGTTTTTGGTGTTGAAGCTTCAACTATAACTGTTGAAGTCAATGTTGATAAAGGTGTTGGTTACCATTTGGTAGGTTTGCCAGATAATGCTATTAAAGAGAGTAATTACCGTATTGCGGCGGCACTTCAGAACAATGGATACAGAATTCCGGGCAAGAAAATTACAATAAACATGGCACCAGCTGATTTGCGTAAAGAAGGTTCGGCGTATGATTTAACTTTGGCAGTCGGAATTTTAGCAGCATCAAACCAAATAAAAGCCGAAAATTTAGAGGATTATCTCATTATGGGCGAGTTGTCTCTCGATGGTTCACTTCAGCCTATAAAAGGCGCATTACCAATCGCCGTAAAAGCTAGAGAAGAAGGTTTTAAAGGATTTATTCTCCCAAGTCAGAATGCAAAAGAAGCCGCTATTGTTAATGATTTAAAAGTTTATGGTGTTAATAACATTACCGAAGTCATCAATTATTTTGATAAAGGCGAAGCACTTGAGCAAACCATTATAGATACAAGAGCGGAGTTTAATAAAAGCTTGAATTTTCCTGAATTTGACTTTGCTGATGTCAAAGGTCAAGAAAGTATTAAACGTTGCATGGAAATCGCCGCTGCTGGCGGACATAATATTATTTTAATTGGTCCGCCAGGTTCAGGTAAAACAATGCTAGCAAAGCGTTTGGGTTGTGTCCCCCATTTTACCACTGGCTCTAAAGTCGCATAAACCCAAGCATTTTCGGTATCCGAAGGAGGTTTTGACCGTTGGCGATGAAGTCAGACAAATACGGATTGATAGAGGTTTAAGACAATGGGATGCTGATGATTTAGTAGGTGCTCATCGTGGGTTTTTTAACGAACTTGAGATGGGCAATCGAGAAAATTCAATTTACGTGCTTCATAAGGCTGCGAAGTTCATTGGATATGTTCCAAAGGTTCTCAATATAGATGAAACTACTCCTCGTGGAAAGATGTATGCGTATAGAATTATTAATGGATATCCTCTGCGATTTGTAGCTGAGAAAATAGGAATTGATAAATCTACTCTTGGGCGTTGGGAACGTGGCAGAATAGCAAAAGAAAAATCCCTACAAAAAATTCTCAGATATATGGAAACTATAGCGTGATGGTAATGCTAAAAACCTTTTCAAGGATAACGAGTATCAGAATGAAAATACCAAAAAGTACCATAAGTATTTTCCCAAACTTAGTTGTAACAAACCAAAACCGTGCGTCTCTGTCGAAGTTTTTCATAGCATAAAAATACAAAACCCAATCTGTATCTCAGATTGGGTTTGAAATCTATTTATTAAGTCAGAAACTTTATTCTTCCCAAATTTTGGAAAGTGAGTTCTTAAGTCTGGTCTTAAATCTTCGGTTAACCTTATGGATATCACCATTTACTAATTCAACTACTGATAGATTACTTTTATATTTTAATAAAGCGATATTGACTGCCAACTTGCCTGTAATTTTCTGAAAAATCACGCTATTTTTTTCTGCTATTTTGACGAAGTTAATGATGCTTTTATCTTCATAAAATATACTCTCATTGTTTATCGTTTTTATTGATATCCAATTGTCTGGCATACCATCAGTAGAGACAGATGCAATCTCGTTAAACTTGAGAAATGTTTCTTTTGGCTGCTTCTTTAGTTTATCAATTGAAAGCTGATTAATCTTCTGAAGCGCTAATGTGGTATATACTATTATACCTTGTTTTATATGTGTAAGTATTTTGGACATAATATTTTGCTTTTAAATGCCGCCTGTTTTAAACAGGCGGTATTACTTTAATTTATCTGAATAATCTATTAATAAAATCTATGGTTTTATGGAGCTTTTGAACAGGGTTCTTTTCTAACATCAAGACGATGCCTTCCATAATCGCTACAATTCCGATATGATGGAAAGGAGAATTTCCAAGCATAACGTTCGTATAAATAGTTCCTGCTATGAAGAACGTAAAATTACACCAAGCAAGCTTACAGAAGTGTGTATGGTAAAAATGGACTATAGCCTTTCTGTACTTTACAGGGATAAAGAAAAGAACCAATTCCAAAGAATCTATTTTAGCGTTGTGGTATTCAACTTGTAATGTTTCAAATGAAACGAGTACATTTACAATGTGTACATTATGGGTCAAGGTTATGTACGTTAGTACTAATCCTATTATTGAAATTATAATCTCAATTTGCTTACTGTATTTATTTGTGAATTTCTTCATCTTATTTTATTTAAAAAATGTTTTAGATGAAACCGAAACACAATCTATTATTCTGCTTGTCAATGCTTTATGTACTTGGCATCGTGTTTGTAATGTGTATACTAAAAAGTGAGACATAGATGTTATCTTTGTTCTTTTTAAAAGTTGGGCTTCGAAATTCAACTTACAATTACATTAAACAGAAAGAGGTTGTGTAACGGCCTCTTTTTTCTTTGGCAGTACTTAGGTGGGAGGATGATTAACCGCAACGAAAGACATCCCTTTGTCCCTCACTTACGGTGGCGAGAAAACCTCAAGTGACTTAGTGTAGACAAGAAACTTTAATACGGTTTTTAGTTTGGCATACGCTTTGCAAACTCTTATGTGAGATTTGATAAACTCTTCAAAAATTCTACTGGTTAGTGAGAAGAGATGTAACCACGTTAATATGATGTGTACTTTATGGACCGATTTTTTTGCCAAAACTCAATTTTTGTTTTAGCAAATATTTTATTTATATCAGCTGAATAAAATCGACTTAAATCATTGATATACAGCTACATTAGAGTGTATATTAATAGCTTTAAATTTACTCTGAATAAAATAGCGATAAAAAATAACGCTATTTTTTATCGCTATTTTTTTATTGTAAACAACTGGGTTTGGATGTGTGTACTATCTAATTTTAAATTTTAAAATTTATTAGACATGAGTGATTCAAACAGTCAGAAAGAGAGAATGCTTGTCATAACGTTTATTCCTATTGCTATAGCAATTAATGTTGGTATTGGTGCGTTAGTAAAAGCATTTGGTTTACCATTGTATTTGGACAGCATCGGTACCATATTTGCAACATTGCTTTTAGGTTGGAAAAGAGGTGCTATAGTTGGGGTTTTAGGCTTTGTAATTACTTCGTTAGTAATAAATCCATTTGCAATTTATTTTATCTTAACTCAAGTAGCTATAGCTGTATTCGTACATATAATGGCGAAAAGGGGTTGGTATAAAAATCTCTTAAGGGTTATAGGCTTAGGGCTATTATTGGGTGTTTTAGCTGCAATAGTTTCAGCTCCAGTTATTGTGTATGTGTTTCAAGGAGCTACTGGAAATGGAGCAGCATTAGTAACTTCTTTTTTTGCTAAGCTTGGTAATCAAATATTAGAATCTGTTCTCCTCTCTGGAATTTCGATAGAACCAATCGATAAAACCATCCAAACTGTAATTGTATTTATTGTCCTTAAATATGTGCCAAAAATCTTATTAGAGCCTTTCAAAAGTGGGAGTCTAAAAGAAAATAATTTCATTGATTAGTTTGAGGTTTAATAATTTACATATTGAGCCAAGAGTAAGGCTTTTAATTTTAGTTGTTTCCTCTCTATTTGCATTTTTATGTGCTGATATTGTCTATCTTGGTTTATTCTATTTAATCTTAATTCTACCGATAATCTTAATAAATAATAGGCTTAAAATTCACTTAAAAACCTTGTTTTTTGGTTTCGTTCCAATCTTCCTTTCATTTATTCTGTTATATATAATAGTTATAGATGACCCATCAAAGAAATGGAATTTCATTAATCAAAAGGTTATCACCATTTTGGTAATAACTTCAATATTTCAAGCTTTATTTCTCATTACCCATAGGCAACTTTTAGATTTTTTATTGAAGATGGGTGTTAAAAATGAAAATCTATTATACATTCTGGGTGGTATAGCTTCTACAAGAGACTTAATTACAAGAGGTGAAAAAATTATAGACGCTAGGTATTCTCGGGGTTTTATTGGCAAAAGAGCAATGGCAAATAAATTATTTCAATTACCAAAATTATTTATCCCATTATTTATAGGTGTTTTAAGAACTTCACATGAACGTGCTGATGATTGGTCGCAAAAAGATATGGGCGCTCTTCTAAACAGTTATATAAGTAAGTTGGGAGTAATAGAATATAGTTTTTGCTATAATTTGATACTTATTTTAGTTTGTTTAAGTTTTTTGGGTTTAACTGTCTTAAGTAATGGCTAAAGGTTTATTTCACATACATGGGAGTAATTTTTCTGGACGCTCTGAGAAAGCTAAAAATGAAGCAGAAGCACAAAATAATAATATAAGCTCTTCATCGATTTTGATAAGAGAGATTCCATTAAATTCTATAAGCGGCATTATGCCAACAGTGGAGCACGAAATTCTACTACACTCAAGTAATACATCAGATAAGACGCTCGATGAGGTAAATGAAATAATTGAGTATTATGATTTTCATAATCACTATTGCAAGAATCCTTTTGATTTGAGTGGTGGAGAACAAACTTTATTAGTAATAATTAATGCACTACTTCTTGAACCTAAGAAGCTCTTTATTGATTTAACTTTAGAACAACTTAATAGTAAATGGGTTTCACCACTCATAGAGAATTTTTTCAGGAAAAAGTTTGAACATATTGAAATTTATATTATTGACAATAGATTTGAATACTATGATTTTAATCTGAAAAAAATACAAATTCAAATAAATCCTGAAAAAGAGTACAAGTATAAATTCAATAAATGTGAATTTTTTGAAGAAGGACTTACTTATCATTCATCTCCATCGAATATTAAAATTTCAAACTTATCTTTTTCATATTATGGTAGTGAGAATGTTTTTAATGATTTATCGCTAGAACTAAATGCTGGTAACATTTATCATTTAAAAGGTTCTAATGGTGCTGGTAAATCAACTTTAGGTAAGATTTTAACAGGTTTATTAAAATGTAAAACAGGAAATATAATTGTTAATGGGAGTGTCAAAAAAATTTACAAATATCCTAGTAAGTATGTAAGTTATAATTTTCAAAACCCTGACGAACAACTTTTTTCTATGACAGTTTTAGATGAAGTTTTGAAAGTTCATAAAAAGGAAAATTTAGCAGCCTCAAGTCGACGACAAATTTTGATTAAAATGTTTGGTTTGGACGATGTATCAGAAGTAAACCCTGCTGAATTACCATTTGTCATGAGAAAAAGATTATCAATTGCTAGTTCAATAGCCTTAGACAAGGCATGGTATATTTTTGATGAACCTACTCTGGGACAAGATGATGAATTCACTGAATTTTTTATTAGTATTTTAGAATTTTTAAATAGAAATAATAAAGGTGTTATTTTAATATCTCACTCTTTAAAACTTACATCTAAAATCAAGCACATAGCTCTTGATTTAGATAAAATAAAAGATAAAAATGAAGAAAATTAGTGTAACACCTATATCTTGGTTTGAGATTTACAAAAAGCTTCCAATTAACTCGGATAATGCCTTATTTTTTAATAAACTCAATATTATATTTAAAGATTTAGCACAAGAAAACCCTAATAAGTGTTATCTATATTTTGCCGAGTTTGACTTTGGGGAAAATATAATTTCTAAAGGAAAAATAGTTGATTTTGAAAATTTTGAATTTAAAGGCAATGAATTTGCTGGTGAAAAAAAATTTAAAGAAGATTTAAGTTACTCTATTGACCCCTTAGCAATTTTTATAGAAGGTCAAGGCCTTATTGTTAGTAAAGAAGGTAATAATGAATATCCTATCGCAAGGATTAATGAGGGAGACTTGATAGGGGTGTTTGGAGCATCAGACATGTTTGTTTATGGCAAGGATATGCAAGAAGGTGAAGAAAATTGGGATTTAATTGCAGGGGATTTATCGTTTAATTTAATATTTGATTTCAAAGACAAAAGGTTTACGGATGTTTATGGTACGGACGACTTTTACACAAATATTAGAAATAAAAATCAGGTACAGACGAATAAGGAACTAATTAAATATGTCAGCGAACTAGATAAAAAAGTAAAAGTTGCTTATTTCCCTAGACATATTTTTAACATAGATTCGAACGACACACTGATTAATCATATTGAGGTTATAAATCATATTTTAAAGACATCTTGGAAACAAACACTGAGTTTAAGAAGTTTCATTTTTGATCATTCTAGTTTAAACAATTTGATAAAAAAAGGAATTGATGGTAGTAAACTCATTGGTTACAACAAAATGGATTTAGGATATCTACTTAAATATTGTAGTGATGTTGCATACGGGAATGAGTATGCATTAACATTTTTAGATGAAAACGATGAATTTTTAAATGACTTTAAAGAACTTTTTAATAATCAATTTTATGATATAGGATTTGAACCCTTGTTAATGAAAAATAGAAAAATTACAAGGAAAAATGAAATTAGATATATTTCAATGGATTTCCCGCCATTTCTTTTAGAAGAAAGCGATATAGATGGAGCTGTTTTAATAGAGGCTTACAAACTTTTAATTGAAAAAATAAGAAAGAGCACTTCAATTCCAGATGATTTAAAAGAAAGATACATAAATCTAAATTTGAAATTTTATCATCATCGAGGAAGAGTTGATAAGCGCTCAAATATTAGAATGCCAGACGGTAATGACCTCCATGAAGAATTTAATGTTAGTAGTAATGTAAAGTTCCCCAAACCTAAAGGGTGTAATAATACCTACATAAAGATAGAAAGTAAATTAAATAATTACTTTCCAAAATATCCTGTTATTTCAGGTATTTCAGAAAAAATATTGTCGTATGACTTAAACGATTTCTATTTAATTTCAGTACAGCATCTTTTAAGGTCTACAGGGTCGATGTTTGAGAGCCTTATAGAAAATAACTTCCCTTCACAAAACATATATTTAACCGGAAAAATTTATTCTACACATTCAGAAACAAAAAGAATACTTAAAGACGATCTAGGTATAAATTTATACGATTATAAGGCAAAAAATAAGCTTGGACGATACCCTGAATCCATGACAGAAGTGGTTAAAGAGATGTGGAATGACCTAATACTTAATGCACCTGAAAATAGTAATATTATAATATTAGATGATGGTGGTTATTGTTTGAAAAACACTCCAACTAAAGCACTAAAGAAATATAATATATTTGGTATAGAACAAACTACCTCAGGTATCAAATTAAACAAAAAGGAAAATAAGATTCCTATTGTAGATGTTGCTGGTTCTGCGGTGAAGGTAAATATAGAGCCAAGTCTTGTCAGTGAGGCAATTAACATTCAACTACACAAGAAAATAAGTAATTTAAATCCACTTTCAATTGGAGTTGTTGGTTTTGGTCATATTGGTAAAGCCGTTGCAAGAGAATATTTTTTAAAAGGTTACAACATAAACCTTTATGATATCAAGAAAGAAATTACAACTGAAGATATTGGTAATTATAATATTTCTTCAACATTAGAAAGTTTAATCTATAATTCAGACGTCATTATAGGTGCTACTGGCGAGGATATAACAGCTAATCTGAAAATTGAAGACTTATTGGAGACTGTCAATACAGATAAAACATTTATAAGCGTATCGTCTGGAGATATTGAGTTTAATTTTCTTATTCAAATGATGGAGAATAAATTTTATTCTTGTGAAAAATCATCAAAACGCTATGAGTTACAAGATAAAATTTTAAAAACTAAAAATAATAAGGATATCAGAATTTTAAG
Organism: Winogradskyella litorisediminis; assembly: GCF_042675765.1. Classification (NCBI taxonomy): domain Bacteria; kingdom Pseudomonadati; phylum Bacteroidota; class Flavobacteriia; order Flavobacteriales; family Flavobacteriaceae; genus Winogradskyella; species Winogradskyella litorisediminis. The sequence goes on from NZ_JBHTJL010000016.1 coordinate 559,652, forward strand.
AGGAGGTATGGTTGCAAATTTTACAGGGCAACCAGATTCTAGTCCTGGGAAATATATCCAAATCACTAGGGGTATTTTATTAGCTGCAATAGTTCAAATTATTGAAAATAAAGAGAACATATTAAATACTAAGGGATTTGTTAAATTAAGTTCAGATCTTCAGCAGGAGGCATTAGAAATATGGTTTAATGACCAAAAAGATAAAAGAAGTTACTATACTAAAACGCTAATTAATAATTTTTCTAAAACTCATTGGATTGAAAATAACTCTTACGGAGAAAGAATTTAATAATTTAACTTTGTTAAAAATTATTGATGGTATTCACGATAAATTCTGTTTTTCCCTCTGAATACAAAGCTCTATCGTTTTGATATTTATTTTTAAGTTGAGTTTTTAGTTTACTATACTCCAATCTTAAATCTTCATATTTGATTAAGAGGTCTCTAAATTTTAATTTTCTATTCCATGCATCTTCTCCGTATTCTATAAAATGGATATGGTGAGTATTCAAATCTTCTTCTTTTTTGATAAACACCCTCTGTCTTCCTTTTAATCTACCAACAAGTTCAAAATAATTATTATCAAAATTTTGATAGGGTAAAGTGTCAATGTTTTGTGTTAATATTCCGATATCAATTATTGGTTTCGAAGACATACCGACAACAGATGTGCTGCCAATATGTTCAATTTGAATAATATAGTTGTCAAATAAATCTAAAAGCCTATTTTTTTCTTTGATAAATAGCTTTTTCCATTTTGGATTGTAGTTTTCTATCCTTAGCTCATCTCTTTTTAAACCTAAATTTTGATACATTTTTTGTCTATTTTTTTCACTTCAAAATCAAATAAAAATATTTTGGATTGTAGTAATAATTAAATTTTTTAAATCTCTATGCTTAAAATCCTGAATAGTTTCTATGTGTTAAATTTAATGATCTAAATGTTAAATTTAACTACTAATAATTTTTATCTTTAGGGATTTATAAAATCTGATGAAGTGATATGATGGTAGTATTGATTAATATGTCAGGCACACACCTCTCATCCAATTATTTATCAAGGCAGAATAATGACCAAGAGCTATACGAAAAAAACGTTAGGAGAAACTTTAATACAGAATATCAATGAAAATGATAAGGCATCTGTTATAGCTGCCTATTTTACTATATACGGATTCCATAAGCTTAAAAAAGAGTTATCCAAGATAGATAACTTTAAATTAATTCTTAGCTCTGGTCTATTCACTTACGAAGACCGACAATTTTTTACAGAAACACCATCAGATATTAATGGTGACAAATACGAATATCGATTTAAAAACCAATTAAACATTCATAAAATTGCTCAAGAGTGTGCTGATTGGGTAAGAACAAAAACCGATATCAAATCGACAAAAATCCCAGGTGTTATAGGTACTAATCTTATTCATCTACAGGGTCAAGAATCTACAGGAATAAATATATCTACGTCAAACCTATCTGCCTCAGATTTAGGCTTCGCTCCCAACGATAAAATTACTATGAATACAGTAACTCATGACCAAGAGGTTACTGAACAGATGCTTAATTTTTTCAATCAAAACTGGAATAATGAAGCTTTGATGTCAGATGTGAAAAAAGATATTCTTAATCAAATTGAATTAGCATATAAAGACAATTCTCCTTCTTCTTTATACTATTTCACCTTGTATAACATTTTTAAGGACTACTTGGTTGATTTAGATGAAGAAAAGATTATCAAAACCAAAACTGGCTTCAAAGACACATTGGTTTGGAATAAGCTCTACAAATTTCAAAAAGATGGAGTGCTCGGCACCATCGATAAAGTAGAGAAATATGGTGGATGTATTTTGGCAGATAGCGTGGGATTAGGTAAAACATTTCAGGCTTTAGCAGTAATAAAATATTATGAATTACGGAATGATAGAGTACTTGTACTATGCCCAAAAAAACTAAGAGATAACTGGACTGTCTATACTTTAAATGACAAACGGAACATATTAGCAGATGATCGTTTCAATTATGATGTTTTAAACCATACAGACTTAAATAGAGAACGTGGATTGTCTGGCGAAATAAATCTTGAAACTATTAATTGGGGGAACTATGACTTGGTAGTTATTGATGAATCTCACAACTTCAGAAACAATAATCCAAGACGTGATAGAGAAACACGCTATGGCAAATTGATGAACTACATCATCAAAGCAGGTGTAAAGACTAAAGTGTTAATGCTCTCTGCTACACCAGTTAATAACCGAATGAATGACTTGAAGAATCAAGTTGCGTTTATAACTGAAGGTCAAGAGACCGCTTTTTCTGAATATGGAATTGATAATATCAATCACGTTATGAAAATTGCTCAAACGCAATTTAATAAATGGTTGAAAAACCCTAGTGAAGAAAAAAACACCAGTGAATTACTTGAGTCTCTGGATGCAAGGTATTTTAAACTATTAGATTTAATTACCATAGCTCGTTCAAGAAAACACATTGAGAGATATTATGACCTTAAAAATATTGGAAAATTTCCAGAACGACTACAGCCTAAAAATGTTAAATCTGATATAGATGTACTAAGTGAGTTTTCGTCATTACAAGACATCAATAGGGAGATTCGTAAACTTAATTTAAGTTCATATTCACCACTTAAATACGTTCGTCCTGATAAACAAGACGAATACAATCGTAGTTATGATTTGACCTTGGCTTCAGGTAGTGTTTTTAAACAAGTTGACCGTGAGCAAAGTTTAATCCACTTAATGCGGGTTAATTTGCTGAAAAGAATGGAGAGTTCTATTAACTCATTTGGATTAACCCTTGAGAGCTTACTTAATAAAATAGATATCCTTCTGAACAAAATTAAAAACGAAGAGGATTATTCAGATGATGATTTATCTATCGAGGAAATTGATACTGATGACCCAACCCTAGATGACTACCTGATTGGGAATAAAGTAAAAGTTCTTATTCAAGATATGGATTTAGTTCGCTGGAAACAAGACCTTGAAGAAGACAAAATGAGACTATCAAAACTTCTAAGTGAGACGAATACTATCAGCGCCGAAAGAGATGCAAAACTTGTTAAACTTAAACAGTTAATTCAGGCTAAAATTAGCGAACCCTTAAATTCAGAAAACAAGAAAGTTATCGTATTTACGGCCTTTGCTGACACCGCACTTTATCTGTATGAACATATAAGTAAATGGGCAAAAGAACATCATTCAATTAACTCAGCGTTGGTAACAGGAACTGGAAGTAATAAAACGACTATGAAAGGTATTAGAACAGACCTTAATGAATTGCTTACTAATTTCTCTCCGCGATCAAAAGAACGAAATAAAATCTATCCTGAGTTAACAGAAGAAATAGATATTCTAATTGCTACTGATTGTATTTCTGAAGGGCAGAACCTTCAAGATTGTGATTATTTAATTAACTATGATATTCACTGGAATCCAGTGAGAATCATTCAAAGGTTCGGACGTATTGACCGCCTCGGTTCTACCAATACTCAAATTCAACTCGTTAATTTCTGGCCGAATATGGAATTGGACGAATATATCAACCTTGAAGCGCGCGTAAGCGGTCGTATGGTACTTTTAGATATTTCTGCAACTGGGGAAGAAAATGTGATTGAGGATAATGGTGAGATGAATGATTTAGATTACCGTCGAAAACAATTACAACAGATGCAAAATGAAGTAGTTGATTTAGAAGATGTGCATGGTGGTATTTCCATAACCGACTTCACGTTCAATGATTTCAAAATGGATTTAATGGAATATCTAAAAGAACATGAGGGTATCTTAGAACAAACACCAACAGGTATTCATGCAGTAACTAAAATTAATATAGATGATTTACCAGAGGGTGTGATTTTCTGCTTAAAACAACGTAAAAAGAATAAAAAAGAAGAATATCATAATCCTATTGACCCATTTTATCTTACCTATATCAGTTTTGATGGAGAGATTGTATTAGGCTTTACTCAAAGCAAAAAAATTCTTGATGTTTACCAAAAACTATCAGCAGGAGAAACAGAAGTATTTGTTGATTTAGTTAATAATTTTAAAAAGGAAACAAAGCAAGGTAAAGACATGAGTAATTATGTTGAACTTCTTGAATCAACAGTACAAGAAATTGTCGGTAAGAACGAAGAAAAGGGAATTGCAAGTTTATTTACTGCTGGTGGAACAGCAAGTCTTAATGAGGAAATACGTTCCCTTGATGACTTCGAAGTAGTCTCTTACTTAGTAATAAAAAATTAGCGTTATGAGAAATCTAATTGAATTACTAAATGTAGATAAGCGATGTGTAGTCGACAAGCGAATAACAAAAGTTGCTATTAGTAATAATAGTACTTTAAACGCAAGCGAAAAGAAAATTCTCAAAGAAGTAATTAATGATATTCGTTGGTTAGCTAGTTATAAACCCGTCAATAGTGCAATACCTGAATTTATAACTCAATTAGAAAGTTATGATGAGATACAAATCATTTCGGTAAACTTTTCAGACACAAAATATTCAAAGCAAGTAATTAATTTGATACAAAAGAGTATGCCATACTTTTTAGTGCTGTTACTTGAAGTTGGAAACAAATTTTCTGTTTCAGTCGCTAAAAAGAGCATTAATCAAACTGATAAATTAAAAAGAACAATCGATGAAGTTATTACATCGACATGGATGGATACATCAATAGATACTTCAGTTAATAACGATTTTATTAAACAACTAAATACAAAATCTTTCCATAACCTTCACTTGAAAGCATTTTATCAAGGTTTTATCCGAGCTATTCAGCAGTATGAAGCAAATTTACTTACAGGAACTGTCGGGAAAAACAGTAAAGGAAATACATTGAAAGATGGTGGTGATATTTTAAAACAAATAGAAAGTTTAGACAAAGAGATAATTAGCCTTAAAAGTCAGATAAAAAAAGAAACGGTTTTTAGTAATAAGGTTCATTTAAATATGACTTTAAAAAATCTTGAAGGTAAAAGAGAAGAATTAATAGAAGAATTAAAATGAGATAAGTATTGATTATGAATACTTTTAAAAAATTAATGATTTAGCATATAATCAAAACATGAACAAAATCGACCATAACGACCCATTAAGTAAAAGCGCAGATATTGTTTCTG
>NZ_JBHTJL010000017.1:0-1061 GCF_042675765.1 Winogradskyella litorisediminis
AATTGGCTAAATATGATGTATCCTCGTTTGAAGTTAGCTAGGAATTTACTTAAAGATGATGGGGTGATATCAATCCACATTGATGAACATGAATATTCAAATCTCGAAAAACTTTTAAACGAGATTTTTGGTGAAGAAAATAATCTTGGAACTATTATTTGGGATAAAAGAAACCCAAAAGGTGATGCAAAAGGAATAGCATACCAACACGAACAAATCATTTTTTTTGCAAAAAATAAACAGAGTTTTTTAACAGACAATGAATTCAAAAGACCGAAAGAAAATGCCTTGAAAATTATAGAAAAGGCTGAAAAGTTGATTAAAAAAGGAGGAGGTGCTAACGACAAGGTCAGAAAAGAATTTAAAGACTGGATCAAAAGTCAAGATTTTTCTGGTGGAGAAAAAGCGTATTCCTTTATAGATGATAACGGTGATGTATATCGTCCAGTGTCAATGGCATGGCCAAATAAAAAACAAGCACCTGATGATTATAAAATTCCTTTAATACACCCAGTGACAAAAAAACCTTGTCCCGTACCAGATAAAGGATGGAGAAATCCTTCAAAAACAATGGAGAAACTCTTGAAAGAGGGGTTGATTTTGTTTGGTAAAGATGAAACTACTCAACCAAACAGGAAGTACTTATTAAAAGATAATATGGAAGAAAATGTTCCTTCACTATTATATTTCGGTGGCAGCGATGATGACTTATTGAAAAACTTGGATGTCATTTTTGACACTCCAAAAGTCGTTGATGTTGCAAAGAAAATAATGATACCTATTGTAAAACAAAATGATATCGTAATTGATTTTTTTGCAGGGTCATCAACAACAGCTCATGCAGTGATGGATTTAAATGTAGAGGATAATTTTTCTAGACGCTATGTTATGGTGCAATTACCAGAACCCATCAACGAATCACACGAAGCATTTTCTAAAGGATATAGATTCATTACAGAGATTAGTAAAAAGCGAATTCAAAATGTTTCATCAAAACTCAAAGCAGAATACCCAGACAAAGTAAAAGACCTAGACTTAGGTTTTAAGGTATTTAAACTAGA
>NZ_JBHTJL010000018.1:0-980 GCF_042675765.1 Winogradskyella litorisediminis
AATTGGCTAAATATGATGTATCCTCGTTTGAAGTTAGCTAGGAATTTACTTAAAGATGATGGGGTGATTTTTATTTCAATTGATGATAACGAAATAGATAATTTAAAAAAAGTTTGTAATGAGATATTTGGGGAAGAAAACTTGATAGGACAAGTTATTTGGAAAAATAAGTATGGAGCTGGTGCCAAAACCAAAGGGTTTATTGAAGTTCACGAATACATTCTTGCCTACTCTAAAACTCCAATTTACAACATTGAATCACCTTTAAATGAGGATGTGAAGAAAACCTACAGTAAAAAAGACTCAAAGTTTGAGACAAGAGGTGGATATTTCACACAGCCAATAATGACTAATTCTATGGATGATAGACCAAATTTACAATATAGTATTTGGCACAAAGGAGTTGAAATTAAACCTCGAAAACAATGGGTTTGGAGTAAGGAAAGATTAGAAAAAGCTATTGAAAATGATGAAATAGTCTTTAATCTAAAAAAAGATGGTGAATATAGCGTAAGAGCGAAACAATATTTAGTTGATGAGAATGGTCAAGAACGTCTTGGTAAACCTCTGTCCCTTTTAAATGGGCCTTTTACTCAAGAGGGCACAGCTGATATCAAAAACATTTTTGAAGAAAATATATTTGGCTTTACCAAGCCCGTAAACTTATTAAAATACCTCTACTCATTTAGAGTAAATGAAAAAGAAAGCAAGGATGAAATATATTTAGATTTCTTTTCTGGATCAGGCACTTCGGCAGAAGCGATAATGAAACAGAACATAAAAGATAATTTAAATAGAAAATACATATTGATTCAATTACCTGAAAAAACAGCGGAAGGAAGTGATTCACGGAAAGCAGGTTATGAATTTATAACTTCTATTGGGAAAGAACGTATTAGAAGAGTCTCTAGTAAACTCAAAGCAGAATACCCAGACAAAGTAAAAGACCTAGACTTAGGTTTTAAGGTATTTAAACTAGA
>NZ_JBHTJL010000019.1:0-13850 GCF_042675765.1 Winogradskyella litorisediminis
AGTAATGGCAAATCCTGCCACCAAATATAATAAGTGGTGGCAGGATTATTAGATTGGGTAATGCTCTATGATGTCTGTTCCTGAAACCTTGTGATATACAATTTGCTGAAAAAATGAAGCATGTGCTCTTGACATTACCTCATGGTTTGTTTTTACATTATGATATCCTTCAATATTCAATAATATATGCTTGACATTGTTTAAGGAAATAATAATTTGTTTTTTATTATCGGTTATAATAATATTGATAGTCTCTTTATTTTTAATTGCTTCAGGGATATAACATCCCTCTGTCGATAAATAGTGGTCTATATAACTTTCACAAAACTCGTAAGCTTTTTGATTAGTTATTAATGTAGATTTATTAAGGATGTTCACCTCACACCCTTCATAATTAAATGAATTCATAATTTATGTGTATTTATGGGCTGATATTAATCAGCCCGTTTTTATTTTATGCTACTAGTTTGTTGTAGTTACTCATCATTAGAATGACTTGTTTTGATAACTTGTATACGCGTTTATTATTTACTCTGTTATCAATTAATTTGTAATCATAGTAATCACACCATTTAACAATCCAGCCCTTTAATTTTCGAGCAGACAAATTGTGATTAGAGTGCTGATAATACTGTTGTTTAATTGTTTCTAATCTAAAGAAGTCTATTTCCAAGCTCTCTAAGTTGTCATCCATAAACGACATGAAGTCTTCCGATGTATCAGCAATAAGACCTTTCAATTTCATTGAATCTGTAGACATATCTATTAAACCTTTTTCTAAAAAGAGCTCTACACAACCTGTCATATAGTGATAATAATTGTTCCAATCGGTTTCCTTCCAGCTAGTAAAAAACTCTCTTCCAAACTTATCGACTGGTGAATATTTAGTTGAATAGAAATCTGATAAAACTAAATCGAACCTACGTCTCTTAGAGCTTTCGTCACTACCCTTAATGGGGTAATTGCTACTCAGTAATATTTTTGGAGCTAACTTAAAAGGGATAATCTCTTTGTCTGAGTACTTCTTTGTTATTTCGAAATCATCAGAAATCAAATTGTACATATCCGTAAAGTGAAATCCCTGTTTTAAATCGTCGATAAACACAACTTCATTGGTGTGTTTTACAGGAGCTAGTGCAAATCCATCTTTAGCAGAATATCTTTTCCCATCAATTCTAACAACGTTTGAAAACATAGATATAGCCTTGCTTATTAGACTTTTACCTCGTCCTCCATTGGCTTCTTGAAAAGACGTCGAGTTATCCGATAAGATTACAGCTTTGGCACTGGATTGTGATTTGTAATTACTACACAAGTAGCCTAAAGCAGAGCGAAAGGAGTCAATATTACCGTCTGCGATATCTGCAACAAACGTTTCAAAATCCGATTTCCCTTCAGCTTTTTCAAGATATTTATGTTGAATAATTTGACTTGCATAAACAGGGTTCTCAAGCTCAGAATAATTTATAAACTGATTTTGTTTATGTTTTGAAATAACTAGTACTCCATTTAAAAAGTATTTATAAACTTCTTCAGAAGTGTCTCTTTGTCTTTCGAATCCCTCTATCTTTAAATCAGACAGAAATAAATCACTATATAATGCCTTTTGTTTTAAGAATGTGCTTATTAATAACTCATTACCAACTTGTGTTTCTCTTATGTAGTTAACAATAAAGTTCTTTATATCGAAAATGTTTAATTCATATATTAGATTATTCTTTATTTCATAGTACTGAAAACTTCCTCCTGTATTTAAACAAAAAATGTTTGCTGATTTCAGAAACTTTATAACTCTAAACTCATTAACCTTATATCCAGTAATCCTACGTTCTTTATCAATAATCACTTCCCAAAAAACTTGATTTTCAGATTTTAAATCGTCAAGTTCTTTCTGCACCATCAAATTATTATTGTCAATTTTATTCTCAGATAGTAATTCATTCAGGTCATTTTCATTTTCTAAAAGTGCTATTACTTTTCGTTTAAGCTCATAGTTTTGCCATGGTTTTGAATTAAAAATAGATTCATTCTTGCACGCGCTTGATACAATAGAGTCAAGTTCTTCATCGCTTTCAAAAACACCTTTAAATCTTTCATAGAAAAACGTTGTAATATCAGCTTCTGGGACACCAGCGGAATACAATTTAATCGCTAACTTATAAAGGTTGTTGTTTCTATTACCTTCAAAGAGAGAGTATTTAGATTCCCAGTATTTATAAACTAGCTTTGTTATTTTGTCTAAGTCTGTTTCATCAAAAATTGACCTCTCTTTTTCTATATCATTTTCGAGTATTATTAGTTTTTGTTTCGATTTCCTTTGCTTAGAAGTACTTAGTTTTTCATTACCAGCACTTACTTCTAATTTTTTTGTAAAAACCTCTGCTTTCGTATTGATATATAAATCTGGGTCAGAAGACATAAAACAAGACCTAGCGATGTCTTTACAGGCATCATCAAAACCATCTATTGAAGAAAAATGTGCTTTTGCCCCTTCAAAATACTGTAAATGTTCAATAGTATTTTTTCTTTCTACCTTAATCAGTACTTTTAACCCGAAGCCTTTTGGAGATTTAAATACAGCATATACATAAGGGTCTTCAATAAGTCTCTCTTTAGTTTTTTCAACATCTTCAATTGAGTTAAAATCGTCAAAATCAAGACACATATATTTGCTGAATTTTATAAATCTATCACCATGCCTCTTATAGAATAAGCCGTTAAATAAAACTACGGGAAGTTTCTTTTTTAAGGTGTTTTTTTCTTCTTTAGATTCAGAGTTTCTAATCTCTTTAATTAGAGCCTTATGTTTTTCATTTTTAATATCCTCTAAAACTTTAGAAATAGTTGTGTGTTTAGGTGCATTGGAATATAAATCTTTAAAAAAAGTAACCTCTTTATTCTCTACCATTGATTCAATAGCATATTGTCTGCCAACTGGAGTTAGCTTTAAGTCAAGTGATTCAAATTCTCTTTTAGTAGTTTTAAAAACTTTGCTATTCTTTCCAAAGTCGTTATAAGCTTTCCACAATTGGGCTTTTAACTTGGGGTACTTTAAGTCTTCTTCTGACGATGTAATTGGCGTCTCGCAATAAAACTCAAGGATAAGCTCTAGGTCTTCTTTAGATATTGTTTTATTAAGGAGCGCGTCTTCAAGCATAAACAGCTCACCTCTTTTTTCGCTTTGCGCATTATACATATTGTTTATTACGCTTTCATTTATTTCTTTTACTTCTTTATAATTGAAGTTGTTTTGTTCGTTTTGAAATATCATTTGTTTTGATTTTTAAAATTTGTATTTTTTTTCATAGTATTTTTTTTTATTATTGATTTAACTTCTGTTTGCTTTAATGCTATTCATTCAGCTCGAATATTATTCATTTGTATTATTTTATATTTTAAGAGAACGATTGTTTTAGTAAAATGTCTCTTTGTCTTTTAAAGAAGTATTTTATCATGCTTATTCGTTCCTATATTTATATAAAACGAACTTTTAAGAAGAATGGAATTTTTTGTTTTTGAGCATAAAAAAACCACTCATATTTATGAGTGGTTTTTAATTTTAAAATTGAAACAGCGAACTAAAAAAAATGTTTGTTTAACAATAACATATTTCTAAGTAAATATTAAAGAAGTGATAAAACACTTATATTTACAAACCAAAAATATGGAGGGGAGGGGGAAATCAGAAAGCTCGTGCTAAGACAAAAGCTTCTCCAACTTCTCTTTTGATGCTTTCCAGTTTGGTAGTTTTTTACTTAAAAGCTGATAAAAAGAACTACTATGATTATGGTGTTCAAGATGACAAATTTCATGAACAAGAACGTAGTCTATGCATTCTTTAGGAGCTTTTATAAGCTCCAAATTAAGATAGATAGTTCCATTGATAAAACAGCTTCCCCAACGGTTATTTAACCATTTATACTTGAGCGACGTTTGTTTTTCAGATAGCTCTTTTGCTAATCCTAATCTGTTTTCATAAAGCGTATTAAAATGAATAATAGCTTTAGACTTATACCATTCATTAAGCTGTTCTTTTATTTTTTGTGTTTGACTTTTATCCTTAGTTTCAATCCAGATATAGCCTCCTTTTAGTTTAGTGGATTTATTTTTTGACTCAGTTATTTTAAGCCTATAAGTTTTCCCTAAGTAAAGGTGTCCTTCACCACTTTGATAAGTTTTGTCTAGTGTTCGTGGTTCATAGCTTAAAAAGAAAGATTTCTGCTTAAGTATCCATTCTGCTTTTGACTTAACCTTCTCTACTATCTTTTCCATAGGAGTTTTACAAGGAGCAGAAACAACTACCGTGGTATCGGGAAACACTTTGATACTTAGTGTTTTTCGCTCCTTATAAACTAACTGAAAATCAATGGAAGAATTTCCATATTTGATGCTATTAAACTCCAATGCTTTATTTGTATTTAAGAATTGCGATTTTCAAACATTCCTCAATCATATAATCGATTTTATCCCAATTAGTATCTATGTCAAATTTTTGGTGTAAGTCATAAATAACATCGCCTAATTCTATGTTTATTTTACCTGTAATATCTTCATTCCTATGCCAGTCAATTATTTTTTTCTCATTCAGGTAAATGTGTTCTTTGACTGTTTTGTCTATTGACAAACTAACTTCAATGTGAAATGGAGTTTTTAAGAGTTCTAAATCTTCAAAAACAGATTTACTAAAGTTGTAAAAAGCTAAAGCCACTATATTATCAGCAAGCTCTTCTGGTGCTTCTTCAGAGCGCCCATTAAAGAATTTCTCTTCGTGCGCCTTGGCTCTTTTCAAATACTCAGCTTCATCGATGCGTTTTTGATGGTAGGCTGCTATGGTCTCTTTAATAAGGTCTGCAAGCTTTCTAAAATAGATAGGGTCTTCTTGCATCTTGATATTTATAGCCTTCACAGTTCTACTAGCTATGTGGTCTGCCTGAGCTGCTGCTCCTTTTACTTTTTCTACCTCTGCATCTCTATCGTCTTTATTGAAAATATCAACCAGCTCTGTTATTTTCATCACTTCACCATCAGTAGTGATGTGCTTATTAATTAGCTTCTGTATCTGCGGTTCAAACTCTTTATAAGCGATATCATCATTGTAACGTCTGGTCACATCGACACGTAATTTTAAAAAGAACTTCGCATCACGCTTATAGGTGTCAATCTTCTTTTCATCAGTATTGGTCACAAAATCTACAGACGAAAGAGCTAGTTTTAGTAATCTAGCAAACTGGCTTACCTTTGTGTAGAATGAATTTCTCACATCTTCTGGTGACAAATGCTCTTCATACGCAGTAGGTTCTAAATTTCGACCTTTTAGTGTTTTGAAAATATCCCAAAGCTCTGAATGTGCCTGTGGAAGTTTGTCAATTTCTTCATTGATATTGGTCAAAGTACCTTCAAGGTCTTTTTCATCAAAACCATCAAGATTTGAATATGTACTTAAAGCAGTATCTAGATTTTCAAGATTCCCATAATAATCAACGATGTATCCATAATCTTTTCCTGAATATACTCGGTTAACACGCGCGATTGCTTGTAATAAGGTATGTTCTTTAAGAGAACGACACAGATAAAGTACCGTGTTATTAGGAGCGTCAAAACCAGTTAAAAGTTTAGCTACTACGATTAGTATCTCAGGTTTGTCACGCTTCTTAAACTGATTTATAATACTTTTCTCATATTTCTTTAAATCACCATATTTATCAATCATTGCATTGAGGTATTCATCCTCTCTGCGCTTGTCTTCGTTTTCATTAAAGTAACCATCTTCTGTACCTTCTCGTTGGTCTGATTGGGTCACAACAACCTCAGAGTCTACCATTCCTATTTCATCTAAGTATTTTTTGTAGAGTAAGGCTGCTTTAATAGTAGGTGCTACTAACTGTGCTTTTGGTTTGTAACTATCATTATGTGTCTGAAAGAACTCCGTATAATGCTCGCTGATATCCCAAGCTCTTGCATAAATCACTTGGTCAGTTTTATTAAGTTCATTAACAGTATTAAACTTCTGTTTCAACTTTGCACGACCTCTTTCTGAAAGATTATTTCGCTCAGCTAACTTTTCAAAATAGGTGTTTATGGGAGCTTCATTAAGGGTAATCTGATTGTGTCTTCCTTCATAGAGAAGAGGAACTACAGCACCATCATCTACCGCATCTTTTACCGTATATGCTTTCCCTATATAACCTCCAAATTTATTAGCCGTACTTTTCTCCTTCTTCATTAAAGGCGTACCTGTAAAAGCCAAAAAGCACGCGTTGGGAAATACTCGCTGCATACTTACATTGAATGTTCCATATTGTGTTCTATGTCCTTCATCTATCAAAACAAAGATGTCAGAAGACATAAATGGCTTTTTATTGTTCTTAACCGCTGCCTCAAACTTGTTTATGATGGTTGTTATAATTGCATCATCACTATCTTCAAGAAGCTCAGTAAGATGTGAACCAGTCTTTGCTTGACGTACAGCTTTCTTACATTTTTTAAAAGTGTCAGAAATCTGGTCATCAAGGTCAACACGGTCTGTTACCAAAATTATTTTTGGGTTTGAAATATGTGGATTTGACGCCAGCATCTGTGCAAGCATAACCATAGTCAATGACTTACCACTACCTTGTGTATGCCATATAACACCACCTTGACGTTTACCTGTTTTGTCAAACTTAGTAACACGATTTATAGTGTTGTTCACGGCAAAATACTGCTGGTATCTTGCAACTTTCTTAATACCGTCATCATACAGCGTGAAGTTGCGTATTAAGTCCAATAATCGCTCTGGTCGGCACAAGTTATAGATGAGCTTGTCTTGTTCCGTAAACAGTCTTTCTTCGGTATCAATGCCGTCAAAGCTTTTACGTACATACTCAGCTCGTTCTTCAAAGACCATATTCTTTTGGTCTTGGTCTAGAGGTTTGTTTTTAAGCTCTTTTAATCCTGCCCAGTATGCTTTTTCTGATTCATTAGAAGTAAACTGCTCTGTCCACCTTGCCCAAAACTCTTTACTAGTTCCTGTGGTTGCATAGCTTGCTGCATTGGTAGCGACACTCATTAACAGATTTGAGTACATATACAGCGAACGAATGCCATCTTTACTAAAGTTTCTCGTGTGCTGCTCTATACCTAAAGTTACAGGAGGTTTTGTTCCTCCTAACGAAGGACTTTTACATTCTACAATAACTGTGGGAATACCATTTATAAACAATACCAAATCTGGTCTATACGTATCTGTTCTTGCAGTTCTCATTACTGGAAACTCCTCAGTGACGTGAAAGACGTTATTCTCAGGATTTTTCCAGTCAATATAGTTTATCGTATGACTCTTCTTATCACCATCTATACTTTGCTCAAATGCTTTACCTAAAGTGATTAGGTCATAGAATGCTTTATTAGCGTTTATAAAACCGTCTTGAATAGGTAGGTCTTTTACTACTAGTACTGCTGAATTTATGTTAGCATCTGAAAACTCATATTCCTTACCGCGACGTGTAATGCTATTAATCTTACCTAATTGATTTCTTAGGATTTCTGTGAACAATACTTGTGATTTCCCACCACGCCATTTTTCGGCTTGTTTAGGGCTTACGTACTTGTAACCCATATTAATGAGCAATTGTAAGGCTGGTATCTGAGAGATATTATCTTCTCTAAAGGATGGTGTCGTGCTCATTTTTATAATTGTTTTACTCTATCAACTAATTGATAGAAGGGTTCTAGTTCGGACTTTTGGACTTTGATATGTTCACCTAATGCCTCAAAATCTGCTTTTGCTTTAAGAAATACATCATCTTTCATTGCAGGGTGTGCAATGATTGTAATGTCTAGCTCTTCAAAATTTTCTAATTGGTATGAAAAAAAGTTTGGCTTGTCTTCCTGACTTTTATCTACTAATACAATTCTATACTCGTTTTCGTGCTGGAAGGATTCATCTTTTCTAAAAGCTAGATACAGAACCGTATTTTCTTGTTCATTCTCTATTACTCTTGGGAAATCTTGATACTTTACTCTTCCTACTATGATGTTTTGCTTTCGCGAAAGCGTATTTAAACCTATAGATTGCTTTACCTTATCTTGAAACTGTTTTCTATTTACCTTTATGGCAAACCCATCTTCCTTTGCATAGTTGCGCCACATACCATCTGACTCTCTATCTGAACTGAACCAGCAGCTTACATAGTGCGCCTTTTGATTCCATATCATCTTTTTACTAATTGATTTAAGATGAGATGCTGATATTTCTTTTTGCTCTTTCCAGTCTTTGAGCATCGCTGGTGCAATATCTTCTTCACGCTCTATAAAACAAGTCTCATAATGCCATTGAAGCTCTGTGATATCATAGGTTGATATACCTTCTAGTTTATCATCAAACCTATCCATAGTAGGCATATAGATAGATTTTGTAGTGAGTAAGCTCATTAACTTATCTAAACTCATATACCTGTACAAAGATTCTTTCTTAATCCCAGTAGTGTTATACGTATTCCAATGTTCTATTTTACTCATCACGCTTAGTATTTAATTCCTGAATACGCTCAAAGAGTTGTTGTGAATACTCACTATAAGCAGCATAGGTTTGCATTTTAAGATAGAGACCATAAGAGATACGACCTTGTGCACGAGGCTGAGTAAATACAACTTCCATATCAGTATCTAGTTCTCTTTCTTCTGCTATAGTAACAATGCATTCAGCATAAGCACGAATCATTTGTTGATTTACAGTTGAAATATCAATACGATGAATATGATTACCTAATCCATTCATAATTGCATTAAATCTAGGCTGAAAAGCAGCAATAAATGCCTGAACGATTCTCTCTTCCATACCTAATCTATTTTTAGACGCTTTTGCCCAGTTAATAATTGTTGCATCAAGCCTTTTTTCTGCATTTTCAAATTCTCTAAGTAATTGATCGAAGTTTGAATTTCATTATCAATATTCATAAAGAAAGAAGACAAGGCTCGTTGTTCTTCAAGCTTTGGAAAACAAACTGGGTCAATTAATACTTTTTCATTATTAATCTTCATATCGTTTTTAGTCCCTTTTTGCACTAGAGGTCGCAGATACCTATTTAGATTATCATCTAATTGGAAATAGTAGTCGATAAAAGTTCCGTCTAATGTTTCTTTACATTTATAAACCGCATATAAAGTTGATACAATTCCTGCTTTACCTTTGTTGACTTTTATAATACCGTATGGATTTGCTTTCAACGGGCTTTTAGTATAAACTACATCTCCATTATTTACAATGCCATAATTTAGAACTGATGCCCCAGCAAAAGACCTCCCTTGAAACTTAATTTGATTAACAATCCCGAATTCTCCCGAAACACTTAATACATCATTTTTATTATAAACTGCATTAGAGTTTTTATCACGAGAAGTTTTCAAATAATAACTTAATTTTCTTTGCACCCATTTTTCATTAAAGCCAGCCAATCGTTTCTTACCAGATAAACACTTTTGTAACAATCCTTTTTTGCGAAGCTTTAGTTGCTTAATAAGGCTTTGCGTAGTTTCTATTGCTTCATCCCATTGTAACAGGATTTGAGCTATTTTCTGTTGTTCTATTTTTTCAGGGACTAAAAGTTTTATCTTTTTAAAATCACTGATTCCAATCATATTTTTCATTGCACCTCCTTGGGTACTTTTAATGATTCTATTTTGAAAAGATGAAGATTTAAAGATTTGAAAGAAGAAAGATTTATCAATTTTTTCTTCATTAATTCTAATAATCATTAAAGCTTGATTGATTATACCTTGATTAAAGTTATTAGGCACTTCGGCAATTTTGCCTATTGTGCCTGAGCACGAAACAATCAAATCCCCTTTTTTAACTTTAAATCTTTCTAACTTTTTGAATAAAGATTCATCTATAAAATATCTTGATTTAGTGAAGTCATTATATATGGCATTTCGTTGCTCATAAACAGAATAGCCACTTTGGACAAAAAAATCTTTTTTCAAAGAACCTCCAAAAGGTCCGCGAATCAGTCCTTTTTTTTGAATGCAATCCTCAATTAGCAAAAAGCATCCGTAATTATGTTTTCCATTATCACTCATCCTAATACCCCATTTCTTTAAGAAACACTTCCATTTGCCCTTCTACCTTATTCAATTTCGCTTTAAGCGCAACTATCTCCTTTTGAGTTTCTACAATATCTACAGGTTCTTCTTCTACAAAGGTGTCTACGTATCTCGGTATGTTCAGATTATAATCGTTTTCTTGTATTTCTTCTAGCGTAGCTATGTGGCTATACTTATCGATAGCTTTCCAATCGGTAAAGGTTTTATAGATTCTCTCTACATCTTCTCCACGCAGTCTATTTTGGTTTTTACCATTTTCAAATTCATTGCTGGCATCTATAAAAAGTATATCTGTATTATCGCCTTTATTTTTGTCAAAGATTAAAATAGAAGCAGGGATACTAGTGCCAAAGAATAGGTTTGCAGGTAAACCAACAACTGCTTTCAACAAATTCTCATCAATCAATTGCTTACGTATTTTTCCTTCACTACTTCCGCGAAAGAGTACACCGTGAGGTAATATGACACCAGCTCTACCGTGCTCGTTTAGGGTCTCAATCATATGTGTAATAAAGGCATAGTCTCCTTTGCTCTTAGGAGGCACACCACGATGGAAACGACTGTATCTATCTGACGAGGCATCTTCTGCGCCCCATTTATCCAAACTAAAAGGAGGATTTGCAACTACTACATCAAACTTCATTAAAGCATCATTCTCAACGAGCTTAGGAGAGTTTAATGTATCTCCCCATTGTATGTTAGCATTGTCCATCTCGTGCAGGAACATATTCATTCGTGCAAGTGCATAGGTAGAACCGTTCACTTCTTGACCATTAAGAGATACGTTAGTGTTACCAACTTCCTTAGCTACTTTTAATAATAGCGAACCAGAACCACAAGTAGGGTCGCATATACGGTCTCCTGCTTTAGGTTCTACTAGTTTTGCAAGTAATACAGATACTTCAGATGCGGTGTAGAATTCCCCAGCTTTTTTACCTGCACCAGCAGCAAAATTGGATATCAGGTACTCATAAGCATCCCCAATTACATCATTACCCACAAGATTAGATGGACGCAAGTCTAGACCTTCAAAATCTTTTAACAGATTTTGTAAACGTCTATTTCTATCTGTTGCCTGACCAAGGTTAGCCTCACTATTGTAGTCTATATTTCTAAATACTTTTTCAAGCTTGCTTCTGTTAGCTTCTTCAAGAGCTTCTAGCCCTATGTTAATAATGTCACCTAGATTTGTTTCGTTACGTTTAGAGTATAAATAATCAAAAGAAGATTGTTCTGGTAGTGCAAAACGCTCGTGCTTTAAAGCTCTTTCTATACGTGCTGCATCTCCTTTGTACTTCTTTTCATACTCTTCTTTCTTCTCTTTATTTACATCAGAAATGTATTTTATAAAGAGCATTGTAAGTATGTAGTCTTTGTATTGACCAGCATCTACAGTACCTCTAAAGGTGTCGCAGGCTTTCCATACTTTATTGTTAATTTCTGCTTGTGTTAATTTACTCATTGTTATTTTTTATTTAAGGAGCGATAGTTTATTACCGCTCCTGATTAGTTGTTTAGCCTTTTGGTGGAAATTTGTCATTTCCGTGAGAATCTTTTCTTTGAATTTTACCATCTTTTTTATGAATGACTAGTTCCGTTTTTTGCTTCTTAGAAAGTTCTCTACTGTAATCTACAGCATCTTTCTTAGTTTCAAAATGTTTTGAAGCTCTTTTAGCTCCTCCTTTTTTTGAGTCCCATCCTCCTTCTGAATTAGGAACTACGTGTCTTGTTTTACTCATTGTAACAATTTTAAATACACTCAATATTATCTCGGAGTAGAGCGTGTAAATCCGAGTCTAAACACATCATATTTTGATATGTCGTAAGATTGGTATACTTTTGTTTTTCCAAGAACATTGTTAATCTCAGTTCGGTGACAAGCCACTAGAGTAAACAATACCAATCTAAAGTCTTAAAAAGTGACTAGCTTTTATAGACTTTTTTTATGTCTTATTATTTTGTTTTATTGGTTAATAGCTGATTTAAAACACCTTGTTTGAACATCCGTTTTTTTTCAAGTATCTGACTGGTTATACTTATTTCCTCATCTAGGAGTTTTGATATTTTTACAATCTTTTTTTGCTCTTCCAGTGGAGGCAGAGCTATTTCTAGGTCTAGTAATTCTTTTTTAGTTATTGAAATCATTGAAGAACCAGAACCTAATAGAGTTAATTCGTACTGTTTTTTACTAGAATTAAGTATAGTGGCTAAATAATGACCGTTTACCTGATTTTCATCTGTCCTTATGATATAAAATAAAGATGACGGTATAACTTTTCCGAATTTTTCTTCATATGCCCAAGCAAATATTCGCTGTCCTTTACCAGCCAATATAATATCGTTGGATTTCAGCAGAAACTTATTATCCTTATTTTCTAACTTAACAAAACTATTTTCAAACAAAGTTGGATTAAGGTCGTCATCAAAGTGACTAGAGGTTAGATACTTAACAGAACCCTCCATTTCCTTTTTTTGATAAAGACCAAATTGCACATCGGCAATTTTTCCTAGTTTTGTTATTAAAATATTTTTGTACATCGTTTCTAATTTTTTACAAATATAGAAATCTTTATGAGAAATTCAAGAATCATTTGATGGTTTTTATTTTTGTACAGCGTTTCAAATAGTGTGTTGAATAGTTTTAACCCAGGTAGATTGGGTGCTCTGAAAGATTTTTTTGTTCAAAAAAAATGCATTTATTTTTTGAAAATAAATAAATAAATAAATATGAAATATTAATTAGGTGAATATGTAGTTGCTATATGCTCTATTTTGGAAAACTACTAAAGTGAGTCTACTATTTTTGAAAAATGTTTTTGAAAAACTTCTAAAGGCGTTCTATGACCATTTGGTTCAAATGTATAAGTAAAATTCACTTTTCTGTCTTTAAGAAAATTTAGTGTGTCAACTGGGATTACTACATTATCATTTTTACCTAGGATGATTGTATGTTTTATTTTTAGATTTTCGACCTCGTTAATTTTCGGTTTTGTAATGCTGTTTTTTTCTAGTGAAGGATTAAATAGAAGGCTAGGTATGTTAAACTTGTTGCTGATATGATATGCTAAATAAGCTCCCATGGAACTACCGATAATAAGGTGGAATTTATTCTGCTCGCACAACAACTCTAAAGAATTAAATATCGTTTCAGAGCTCCCCTTGTAGTTTAGAAATGGATTAAATACTTTATAATTCTCCTGAAGCCAGTCTGTTTTTGAAGATATATTACTTGACATTAAGCCGTGAAGGTATAGGATATTCATTATCAGTATTTTTGATGAGTAAATTTATCAAAAAAGTATGACACTTAATTACTCTTGTCATTATAGTTGTAAGATATCTTAATATATTTGTCACTAAAAATCATACATGACTAAGGAACATTTTTTAGAAAAACATATCTATATAGGTTTAACCGACTTAAATACAGGGTTTGATTCTTCTCAAATTAAATACTTTAATGATGAGGATTTTAGTATTATAATTAAACGTGTCAAGGAATACGGTATTGGAATATATGGTATAGAACCTTGGGATATGGACAATCATTATTACGACACAAAAGTACATGAAGAATACTCTAAAGAACCAAGTAATCCTGATTGGTTCGAAGCGGCCTTTAGTTCTTTTATGAATAGAGGAGAAAAGCTTAAATATTCTGCTAGTTATTATATTCCTAAAGAAATTTTGGAAAACAATTAGAGCATTACCCAATCTAATAATCCTGCCACCACTTATTATATTTGGTGGCAGGATTTGCCATTACT
>NZ_JBHTJL010000020.1:0-56149 GCF_042675765.1 Winogradskyella litorisediminis
CCCTTATGTTGCACCATTTAAAAATAAAGCCCTTACAATCAGATGATTATAAGGGCTTTTGCGGAGAAAGAGGGATTCGAACCCCCGGAGGTGTGACCCTCGCCAGTTTTCAAGACTGGTGCATTCGACCACTCTGCCATTTCTCCAAAGTGTCTCATCAGGTATTCCCTAAATGCGGATGCAAATATAAAATCCTTTTTTACTTTACCCAAGCTTTTTTTATTATTTATTTTGAGTAGAAAATATAATAAAAATATCAGACTTTTGTCTGTCTATTGTAATTTCGGCATAATTAATGTTTTTTAATTTTTAACAAATAAAAATTTACAGATGAAATTTAAACTCTTTATAACACTATCTCTTTTTTTCTCTATAGTATTTAGCCAAAATAAAACCATTGATTTTGGAGAAAAACTTGTTTTTACAGCCTCATATAATATGTCTGGCCTATTGACAGACATTGCTCAAGTAACTATGGAAACAAGTAAAGTACAAACTTCAACAAGTACTTTGATGAGACTTAAATGTACTGCTGCAACATATAGTAATTTTGATAGTTTTTTTAAAATAAGAGATTTGTATGAAAGCTACGTTAGCCCTAATAGTCTTAATCCATATCTATACAAACGAGATATCAATGAAGGTGGCTTTTACAAGTTTATGCAATATAAATTTCAACGGAAAGCTGGTAAAGTCGAAAGTCTTATGAAAAAGAGGCGTGGAGATGGCAGTATTTGGGAAGTAAATAAAACATTAAATATGGACTCTTCTGTTAAAGATATTGTATCTACGCTGTATATGCTACGAAATTTAGATATCGATAAAGCCAATGTTGGAGATGCCTCAAGTTTCAAGATTTTATTTGATAATGAAGTCGCTACGGTAACTTTTAAGTATTTAGGAAAAGAAACTATTTCAAGTAAAATTGGAAGAAAAGAATGTTATAAAATTGCAATTGGAGCTAGAGGTGGAAGTGCTGACGTATTAAAAGGGTCAAATTCAAATATTATATGGCTAACTGCAGATGCTAATAAAGTTCCTGTTTTAGCTAAGTTTAAAATTCCTGTTGGTAACGGAGAGTTAAAAATTCAATCTGCAACAGGTCTAAAAAACTAAAATCATGAAAAAAATTCTTATCATATTAGGCTTTATTTCAGCGATAACTGCTGTTGTATTAGCAGTTACGCCATTGTTTAAACTTTCAGTTTTTCCTGTAATTACTGGGCTTGTTTTAGGTTTTCTTTTAATCTATCTGTACAGAAAAAAGGAAGTTAAAACTAAAGCTATTCAATACATTTTTTTACTATCAATAATCGCGTTGTCATTTACGATATATAAATCCATTTTTATTGAAGCCGAAATTGGAGATGTAGAACAATTAGATAAGTTAGAAGATTCTTCTAAGGAAGAAGCCATCAAAGAACTAGAAGGCATTGATATAGATAGTTAATGCAAATTTTGTCTTATTTTTGAGCTGAAAATATAGATAAATGAGAATTTTAGTTGCTTCGCTCCTACTATTAGTAGGTACCTGCTCCAATAAAAGACATAGTGAAAGAGTTAAAGATTTAAAAGAATCGGTTAACTACGACAATAAAATAGAAATTGAAACATATCTAAACACTATCTCTGAAAAAGATTTAAAAAAACATTTGTTTGAAATTGCATCAGACAAATACGAAGGTCGAAAAGCTGGAGAAAATGGACATAATCAGCTTTGTAACTATTTAAAAGATTTCTATAAAACTTATAATATTAATGCGCCTAGTGCTCATCCAAATTATTTTCAAAACATTCCTTCTTCAGAATTACCCGAAAGTATAAATTCTACTCAAAATGTTATTGCCTATATAAAAGGTTCAGACTTACCAAATGAGTATTTAATTGTTTCAGCGCACTCAGACCACCTAGGAATAGAAAATGGAGAAATACACAATGGTGCAGATGATAATGGTTCTGGCACATCCGCAATTTTAGAGATTGCCGAAGCTTTTTTATTGGCTAAAAAACAAGGAATAAACCCAAAAAGAAGTATCGTTTTTTTACATGCAACTGCTGAAGAATTAGGCCTAATTGGGTCAAACTTTTATACCGCAAATCCAGTATTCCCACTAGAAAATACAGTTGCAAATTTAAATACCGACATGATTGGTCGTGTAGACAAGCGACATGAAAACAATCCTAACTACGTATACGTAATTGGATCTGACAGAATTAGTACAGAATTAGATTTTATTGTTAGAGAAGCCAACGAGACATTTACACATTTAAATCTTGACTACAAATACAATGATAAAGACGACCCAAATAGATACTACAACCGCTCTGACCATTATAACTTTGCACTTAAAAATATTCCTGTTGTCTTTTTCTTTAACGGAGAACATGAAGATTACCATAAAGCAAGTGATACTGTAGAAAAAATAAATTTTGAAATTTTAAAAAAACGCACTCAACTCATTTTTGCTACGGCGTGGTATATTGCAAATGCAGAAAATGCACCCTCTAAAGAAGTACTTTGATGTTAAATAATGTTAAACGTTAACCTATCAATTTGACACTGCTATTAATTAATTAAATTTATGAAACTTTTTATCGAAGTAATCTTTACTTCAATTCTTTAAATCTTAAATAATAATGAAAAAAAATATCCTAACGCTAAGCTTAGCTGTAATATTAACCGCTTGTGGTGGTACTAAAACTGAAACTTCTGTAGCTAAAAAACCTAAAGCAAATCCAGAGGACTACGCTGCTACAATAACACAAGAAGATTTAAAAAAGCATTTATACAAATATGCTTCAGATGAATTTGAAGGTAGAAATACAGGTGAAAAAGGCCAGAAAATGGCTGTTGAATACTTAAAAAATCAATATCTAGCTTTAGGAATCGGATCACCTTATAATGGTGATGATTACTTTCAAGAAGTACCATTAGAAAAACCTTCTGTATCATCAGCTCAAATTTCTGTAGATGGTCAAGCATTTGAAGCTTTTAAAGACCACATCGTCTTATCCCTAAGTAAAAGTTTAGATGTAAAAGCATCAGAGATAGTTAACGTAGGTTATGGTATTGATTCTGAAAATTACTCAGATTATAAAGATAAAAACGTAAAAGGAAAGATTGTTTTTGCAAAAGCTGGAGAACCAAAAGATGTTAATGGAAATTACGTAACCTCCGGAACAACAGAAGACACAAAATGGACAAATGGAAGACAGTCTTTGTCATCTAAAAGAAACGCTGCAATAGACAATGGTGCAAAGACCTTAATTTATTTTGATGGCGGACTATTTACAAGATATGCTCCATTCTACCAAAGACAAGCAGAATCTGGTTCTTCAGGGCGTTTGTCTCTTAAAAGCGCTAATGATGAATTTGCTTTTATTATGGTAAACGAAAGTGTATCTAAAGCAATAGAAAATTCATCAAATCCAAAAATTACTATTAGTGCTGAAAGAAAAGCAGAAGAAGTAATGTCCGAAAATGTTGTTGCTTTTATAAAAGGTACAGAAAAACCTGACGAGATTTTAGTCATTTCGGCTCATTTAGACCATGAAGGTATCAAAGATGGAGAAGTGTATAATGGTGCTGATGATGATGGCTCTGGAACAGTTGCAATTTTAGAGATAGCCGAAGCTTTCCAAAAAGCAATAAAAGACGGATATCAACCAAAGCGATCTATTCTATTTTTACATGTTACAGGTGAAGAAAAGGGACTTCTGGGTTCAAGATATTATACAGATATAGATCCTATTTTTCCGCTCAAAAATACGGTTGCAGATTTAAATATAGATATGATTGGTCGCATTGACCCAAAACGTAAAGAAGGTGACAGAAACTATGTTTATCTCATTGGTAGTGATAAATTAAGTACCGAATTGCATAACTTATCGGAAGACGTAAATAAAAAATATACCAATGTAGAATTAGATTATACATTTAATGACGAAAATGACAAAAACCGTTATTACTATAGGTCAGATCACTATAACTTTGCTAAAAATAATGTCCCTGTGATATTTTATTTTAATGGAACTCATGATGACTATCACAGACCGTCTGACACGCCAGATAAGATTGAATATGATTTATTAGAAAACAGAACACGTTTAGTATTTCATACGGCGTGGGAACTAGCAAATCGCGAAAATAGACCTGTAGTGGATAAACCAATTGAAAAATAATAAGATATTTTATAATTCTTTTATTATAAAGTCCTTCAATTTTTTGAAGGACTTATTTTTTTTAAAATATTTACAAAAAAAGGTTTGCTAAAATATAGTTTATAATTACATTTGCAGTCCTAATTAAAATGGTGGTTGTAGCTCAGTTGGTTAGAGCGCTGGTTTGTGGTACCAGAAGTCGTGGGTTCGAGCCCCATCTTCCACCCAAAAATAAAAAGCCTTTCAGAAATGAAAGGCTTTTTTTGTATCTACTTATTTTAAATCATAAAGACTATTGACCGCAGCATAACGTTCTGTTGTAAAACCTTCGGCATAATCTGTACCTATTAATCTCCCGAGATTTGAAGCCCTATATGTAATACTATCTATAAAGTTTTTACTCGTTATTGGAGTTTCTGGTTCGTTGGTTTTTGGGTCGTAAAACTGCGTTTTATAGGCTTTTACAGAATTCATTTTTTTATCCATAAAACCAGAAACATCAACAACAAAATCTGGTACAATATCTTTCCACTGTATGTAATGATATACCACACTTGGGCGCCACTTCTCTTGTTTTTTATTATCTAAGGTAGTTTCAATCTTTATAAGTCCACTTAAAAAGCAAGCGTCACTTACTAATTTACTTCCTCTTCCGTGATCAATATGCCTATCATCTATAGCATTACACAATACAATTTCTGGTTGGTATTTACGAAGTATTTTTATAATTTGAAGTTGGTGCGCTCTATCGTTTACAAAAAAACCGTCTGCAAAAGATAAATTCTCTCTAACGCTTATGCCTAAAATTTTAGCAGCATCAGATGCTTCTTTATCTCGAATTTTGGCAGTACCTCTTGTGCCCAATTCACCACGCGTTAAATCTATAATGCCTACTTTTTTACCATTTGAAACTTCCTTGGCAATTGTTGCACCACAGCCTAATTCTACATCATCTGGATGTGCTCCAAAAGCTAAAATATCTAATTTCATTTCTTTTAAATTATATCATTCATTGCCTGTTCTATATCTTCCTTAAGGTCTGCTACATCTTCAATACCCACTGAAAAACGGATAAGCTGATCACTAATACCTACAGCTTCTCGTTCTTGTGGAGTTAATAAAGCATGTGATGTTAAATGAGGAGATATCATTGTGCTCTCAACGCCAGCTAAACTCATAGAAGATTTTATTAATTTTAATGCTTTCTGAAATTTATGTGAATCTAATTCTGGCTTTAGTTCAAACGATAGCATTGCTCCAAATCCTTTCATTTGCGTTGTAGCCAATTTATGTTCTGGATGAGATTTTAAACCTGGATAATAAACTTTAGAGACATTATTATGCTTGTTTAACCATTTTGCAAGTTTAAAAGCATTTTTTGTTTGAGCTTTAACTCTAAGTCCTAAGGTTTTCATGCTTCGTTCTAACATCCAAACGGTCATGTCACTTAAGCTTCCGCCAAGATTTTTAGAAACTTCCCAAATACGCTGAATATTAATTTCAGAACCTGCTACCGCTCCAGCACAAATATCACTATGACCACCAAAATATTTGGTAGCTGAATGCATAACTAAATCGATACCAAATTCCTTAGGATTTTGATTTATTGGCGATGCAAATGTGTTATCAATAGAAGTTAGTATATCTTTAGATTTTGCTAATTCTGTGACATCTCTTATGTCTGTGATTGTAAGCAAAGGATTTGATGGTGTTTCAATATGAATAAGCTTTGTATTTTCTTGTATAGCGGCTTCAAAATCTTTTGCTTTGTAACCGCTAGTAAATGTATATTCTATTCCATATTTAGGAAATTCCTCCTTTATAAAATTTACAGTGCCGCCGTATAAAGTATTTTGAACAACCAAATGGTCACCCTTTTGTAAAAAAGCCAAAAACATATGGCTGATTGCTGCCATACCAGAACCAAATATCATAGCAGCTTCCATACCTTCTAAGGCAGCAATTTTTTTTGATAAAAATTCTTGATTTGGTGTATTAAAGTAACGCGGATAACGCTTTACATCGACATCTAAAAATTCATAAGACGAGCTTAAGTACATTGGTGATACTGCACCTTTGAATTGTTTATCTTTAACTTCTCCGACGTGCGTACAAATTGTATTAACACCTAACTTTTTATTTGTATCCATATTTTTAAATCACATAAAATTATACAAAATTGAGCTTACAAAAAGTAACGTCCAAAGAAATGTACGCGCCCAATTATAATATACTAGTTTTTTACAAACATTATTTATTGGCCTATTTTTATCAATGCTTTGATGCAAGGGTACAAAAATTATGAATGTTAGTAACCAAAGTATAATTATTGTACAAAAACAAAAAATTGTGTACCAATTTTGCAACTGCCAAAGATGAATTGCTCCTACAATTAGCTGACCAAACATTAAAGGCAAAACGATGACCGTAACGCGTTTTCTATAACTTTTATGCCAAGTTAATAAATTAGAAGATGTATAAAATGAAAAACTAGGGTAAATTACCAATTGTACCGTCCAGATAAGAACAAAAAAGCCAGCATCAATAAGTAATCTTAATTCTGATATACTCATAATCCATTTGATTTTCTAATTGACCATGCCCAAAGTATTAGCATTGGATGAATGACCAATAAACGAATCCAAGCTATATAAGTTGGAACACATAACGAACTAAACATACAACCTCCTTCTGTAATGAAGAAGATATGCGAAGGAATAAATAAAATAAGAAGAATAATTATGCCTTTTGCGGCTAACAATCGAGTTTTTGGGACGGCAATACATATGGCAAGAACTATTTCTAATAATCCACTAACAAGATTTATAAGCTTTGGAAACAGTAAGTAATCCGGTATTAAAGGGTAATAAAATTTAGGATTAATGAAATGGTACATTCCTGCAAAAGCATAAAAAACTATCAGTAAAATTCGCAAAAACTTTATCATGATAATTTCCATTTATAATCTTTGTGCACTTTTTTCAGAATTATAAAGAAAGGAATCCACCAAATAAAATCGTTTGTAATAAGCGTATAAATAAATTGAAAAGGCACATCACCATTAATGTAGTTGAAAACAAAACCTAATGGCCCAAAAATCTTACCGAAAAAACCTACTGCAACTATAGGCCAATGCTTCATTGGGTTATAAGAAGCCCACCAATATCCTAATCCGTAAACTCCAATAACCATTCCCATACCTTGCCAAACCATCGGATGGTTTAATGGTTGCATACCAACGAGATTAAAAAATTGATTTGGAAACAATACCACCCAAGTACCCCAAATGATGTTGTAAATTGCTGCTAGTCTTAAAGTCAGTTTCATTGGAAAGTTTTAGCAAAAAATGGAACAAAGTACTTAGCGTTAAATTTCACTAATCTTTCTTACCAATATTATTGTAAGCTCTAATAATAAAAAAAGCCCATAACACAACAAGTGCCGAAACAACAATAGAAAACCAAAATACTATATCATCTGCCTCCATTGTTTATTATTTTTAGGAAAATAACTACACCCAGCAAAGTTGGAGCCCAAAGACCTACAAATATACCGTGGAGTCTATCTCCAGTTAAAAACAAGTATTCTGCGACAATAATGATTACAGCACATAGAGCTAACATAAAGAAATTTGTTGCTCCTAACTTTTTAAAAATATTCATTCTTATTGGTCGGTTTAATATAAACAAGTTACATAAAAATTGATTTTTTCAACACTAAAAAAACAGAAAAATCAATTTTATTTATAATGCGTTTTGTATTTTCTGAAAGCAAAAAATGCAATTACACCAATAATGGCTAAAGCAATTGCTATAAATTGAAAACTTATAATTTGATCTCCACTAGCATAAGCATGAAGCCCCGAAAGGTAAAAGTTAACACCAAAATAAGTCATTAATATACTTCCAAAGGTCAAAACAGAGAGTAAATTATACAACCATTTACCACGAAGTCCAGGTATTAATCGCATATGTATTACAAAAGCGTAAAACATAATACTTATCAGTGCCCAAGTTTCTTTTGGATCCCAACCCCAATAACGTCCCCAACTTTCATTTGCCCACATTCCGCCTAAAAAATTCCCTATTGTTAACATTACTAAACCAACTGTTAGGGCAAGCTCGTTGATAATGGTAATTTCTTTTACATTTATTTTCATGCGCTCTTTATTATTTTTATTAGTTAGAATCATTAATAATAAGGCTACTAAACCTAAAATCATACCTATAGCAAATGGTCCATAACTAGCAACAATAACTGAAACATGAATCATTAACCAATAACCTTGTAAAACAGGCTGAAGATTTCCAATAGCTGG
The DNA here is from genome assembly GCF_042675765.1 of Winogradskyella litorisediminis. Lineage (NCBI taxonomy): Bacteria > Pseudomonadati > Bacteroidota > Flavobacteriia > Flavobacteriales > Flavobacteriaceae > Winogradskyella > Winogradskyella litorisediminis. Next base: position 8,480 of record NZ_JBHTJL010000020.1, read on the forward strand.
ATCCATCCAATTCCAATGCGCTATCATAAGGATAATAGAAACAACAAATGCAGAAGAGGCTATTGTTAATTTACTTTTTCGTCCAAATAATAAACCAAACAGCATAGTTGCCCAAGCAACATATATCATGGACTCATAAGCATCACTCCATGGTGCGTGACCAGACAAATACCAACGTGTAATTAATCCGCCAGTATGTAATGCGAATAAAAATATTATAATACCAATAAAAATTTTTGTTAGTACTTCTAAAACTTTACTTCTAAATTTTAGAATTTGCCAAATAATAAAGATAAATAGCAACGTACTTGCATACATATACCAACTAAAAAGTTTCTTGAAAATGTCGTATTTATTGTAAGCGATTTCAGTTTGAATTTTTTCGTCTGAAAGCATTACTTCGCTACCAAATTTTTGCTGCGTCTCTTTAAAGTTGTTTAAAACTTTTTCTGCGTTTGAAAAATCTCCAGTTTTCTTAGCATTATTAAGAGTCATTAAGTAAAAACTAAATCCGTTTTTTACAAAGTTTCCATAAAGTGAATCTTTTTCATTAATTACATCTTTATAATCGCCTTTTTTATATTCGAAAGATGAAATCCATTTATTTATTTCATTATCAGGAATTGGAAATATTTTCATATATCGACCTTCAATGATACCAGAAAGTAAATTTAAACGCTCATAAGCCATCTTTATCTCTTTCTGAGAGCCATTTGGTATTGATGCGCTAAAAGCTTCTTCTAAATAAGGATCAAGTTTATTTGTACCATTTGGATTGATAAAATCTAATAAGCTCACATATTTTTCTGATGTATTAACTCCAATAATACTCCTAACTGTATCAGCCTTTCGTGGTGTTAAATAAATAATAGGCATGTTGTACCAAAGCCTATTACTTTCTTGCATGGATAATAATATTTGTGGTGCGCTTAAACCTTCGTAAGTATCTTTTTTGCTCAACTTACGTAAAACTTCTGAAGCAAACGTATGCATAGGCATCATGCGTCCACTTGCATCTTGTATCACCATTTTTGCAAATTTATCTGCATGCTCCTTTGGGACGATATTCGCTTTTAATATAGAATCTAATTGCTGTTTTGTGGGTTGTAAATTTTGAGCCTGGTTGTGGTCGTGACCATCATTGGCAGAATGCTCTTGACTAAAACCTACTAATCCAAAACAAAGAATAAATATGGTCAACAATTTAGATTTCTTTTTCTTGAGTCGGTCTAGTTGTTTGCGCAAATCATCAAATCTGGTGTTTTTAGAAAACATTATTGCCATTAAACCTATGTATAATAATATATATCCTGCATAAGTAAGGTATGTGCCCCACATATCATGGTTTACAGAAAGGATGGTCGTTTTCTCATCTGGCTCATAACCTGACTGAAAAAAACGATAACCTTTATGGTCTAACACATGATTCATATAAATTCTATAATCAAAATCTTCAACCTCGTCATCAATGACCGTGACTTTACTTTCAAACGATTTTGGCACATTTGGAGCTCCTGGATATTTTTCAGAAATAAAATCATTCAGTTTAATGGAAAACGGAAGGTCTATTACTTTTGAGCCATATTGAATAGAAATATCCAAACCTCCAACTGTTACATCTTCATATCCATTGTAGCTACCTTGACCACCCAAAAGTCCTACTTCTTTAGTTTCACCATTTGCTGAAACATTTAAAATTACACCATCTTCATCATTTTTTAAAATTTTAGATTTTTTTGCAATAGAAAACTCGCCTTTAACAACTGGGTCAGGAAAAACAATTTGCATATTCTCAATAATATATCGAGAACGTAAAGCTAAAGGCTGAAGACTATCTTTAACTAATTTTCCCTGTGTCATTGTTGCCATGGTAAGATACTCGCCTTCGTATGGTGATTGAATAAAGAGACCATCTTCCGTGTTGCTTATATTTATGGCACCTTCTTGAAATTTGTTTAATGTGAATAACACATTATGAATATTTTGAATCTCACCATCTTTTAAAAAGTGGTTGTGAGGTTTACCGTTTCCGGCTTCAACTATTTTTAAATAAGAATCCCCATTTTCATTAGGTATTATAGCTTTCTCTGCACCCGCAATAAATTCTTTAACCTCAATAGTTACTGGTGTATCTCCATAAGTGTAGGTTTCTGAAAAATCATTATCTAATCGTTCCGAAAAATCAACCTCAGCTTCAAAATTACGCTGTACCAACTGATTATTGACTTTAAAATCACCGACAATTCTACCCTTTAAATACGTTTTTAGAGAAAGCATTGAGCTTTCAGTTGCACCTTCATCTATTCGCATAGCGCCTTCGTAACCGATATATCTCGTCACACCAGCTCCTACTATAATTAATATCCATGAAAGATGTAAAATTAAAGTCGCCCACTTTTCCTTTCGCCATAATCGATATCTGCCGATGTTTCCAAAAAAATTAATAAGAAAAAACACCATAATTGCCTCAAACCACCAAGCGTTATAAATATAATGTCGGGTAAAAGGCGTTGGAGATGTCTCCATGTTTCGGTCTAATAAAGTTCCGGCTGCCATAGCAACAGCGAAAACAATAAATAAAATACCTGTAAGTCGTGTGGAAAATAGAATATTAGCGATTTTCTTTTGCATAGCGAATGGCTTATTTTAAGCTCGTGCAAAGATAAGCCTTTTAGCCGATTTTTCTAACCTTCTAAGACTGCTAAATGTTGTTAAATTTCTTTCAAAAATTATGAACTTTTCTGGGCTTTTAACAATGCATTTTGTTCTGCCATTAATTCATTTAAATTGCTAAGTAATTCTATATCTTTTGGAGTTTTTACAGTCTTATCTTTAGTGTCTTGTGCTCTATCTTTTAAGCGGTTCATAAACTTTACTACCAAAAACACCGTAAAACCAATTATTAAAAAATCTAAAAACACCTCAAACAATCGGCCATAGGCAATTGCAACCTCAGCAACAGAAATATTACCGTCTACGCTTGTAACAGCTTCTCGCAAAACTAGTTTTTTATTCTCTAGGCTAACGCCGTCAGATAATAATGAAATTGGTGGTAACAACACCTGTTTTGCTAAAACATCTACCACTTTATTAAACGCAGCACCAATGATAATACCAATGGCCATGTCCATCATATTTCCTTTAACTGCAAACTCTTTAAATTCTTTAAATAATTTCATATGTATTAATTTATTAGTGGTGTAAAAATATATGCTTTTACATTTCAAATTGAACTGAATCGCATTTTTCTTGCACTATATTTCTATGTATTTTTACCGCATGATTAGTATTGCAATTCTTGGTGCTGGCAATGTGGCTTCGCACTTATACAAAGCGTTTTCAAAATCGGATACTGTTGATGTAAAACAATGGTATAATCGTAGTTACGATGCAATAAAATCATTTAAAAATGAAACTGAAGTCATAGATGATTTGGCAAAGCTCAAAGAGGTTGATGTTTATATTCTTGCGGTTAGTGATGATGCTTTAGAAGAATTTTCAAAAACACTGCCATTCAATAATCGATTTATAGTTCATACCTCAGGAACAGTGAGTATGTATGCCTTAGATAAAAAGAATAAACGTGGCGTATTTTATCCGCTACAAAGTTTTTCTAAAGATGCTAATGTAAATTTTGAAAATGTACCGTTTTGTATTGAAACCGAAGAAAAATCTAAAATGCAAATGCTAAAAGATTTGGCAAATGCGCTCGGTAGCAAATATTATAAAATTACCACGGAGCAACGCAAAACGCTTCATGTCGCAGCTGTATTTATCAATAACTTTACTAACCAAATGTACCGTATTGCTCACGAAATTAGCGATGCTGAAAATATTGAATTTGATTTATTGAAGCCGCTTATTCTCGAAACGGCTAATAAAGTCCAAGATATGTCGCCTTACATGGCACAAACAGGACCTGCAAAACGAAATGATAAAAAGACATTGAAAAAACACTTAAAGCGTATTGAAAATGAAGAGCATAAAGAAATTTACAAACTAATCACCAAATCCATCCAAAAGACACACGGCATCAAATACCGCTTTGATATTAAACGAAAAAAACACTAAAATGGACGATAAAAGCTACAAAGAATATTTAAACGATATCACAACTTTCATTTTTGATGTTGATGGTGTATTAACCGACGGTACAGTTACGGTAACTACAGAAGGTGAAATGCTAAGAACCTTTAATATTAAAGACGGATACGCGTTAAAAACGGCGGTAGATTTAGGGTACAATGTTTGTATTATTTCTGGCGGTTCTAATGAAGGAGTACGCAAACGTTTACATCACTTAGGTATAAAAGATGTCTACTTAGGCGCGCATAATAAAATTGAGCAGCTTAACGATTATTTTAGTAAAAAGGAAATAGAAGACCATCAAACCCTTTATATGGGAGATGACATCCCAGATTATCCTGTTATGAAATTAGTAGCTTTACCTTGTTGCCCACAAGATGCTGTACCAGAAATTAAAGCCATTTCAAAATATATTTCTCATAAAAATGGTGGAAAAGGTGCAGCTCGTGATGTCATTGAGCAAGTCTTAAAAGTACAAGGCAAATGGAGTGGAAATTTTAATGCGAAATATGATTAATAAATGAAAAAATTATTCAAAATAATTATTATCGTATTAGGTTGCGTTAGCTTCAATTCGTGCCAATCAAAAAAAGCAAAAAGCATTACAGAATCACAATTTTTTACTGATTCGATTTATAGTGAAAATCTTTCAGAATACAGAAAGCACAACGTATATCTACCGCAAAATTTCGATAAAAATCTAAAGTATCCTATAATTTATGAAACTGATGGCGGAATAATTTCAGACAGTAATAGCTATAAAATTGCTTTAGATTCATTAATCGCTAATGAAATTATTAAGCCCGTAATTATTGTAGAAAGCCACTCAAATACCAAAATAGCCGATAGCACGATAATGAAAGCTGGAGATGGTTCTCCAGTAAATTTAATGTTTAGAAACTTTGAATATGTAAACGATTACTCAGACCTTACAAAAAACCCGCTTTTGGCCAATCGTTATCAAAATCATATGCATTATTTTAAGGACGAATTGATAAATAAGATTGAAGATAAATACAATCAAAAATTAAAAAAAGCTGACCGTTATTTTTATGGTTACTCAAATGGCGCAGGTTTTGGTTTGAGTTTACTAAACAGCTATCCTGAAGTGATTGGTACCTATTTATGCTTTTCGACTTTTGGTGGAAATGCGCAATCCAAAAAATGGAATAAAACTGCAAATTATCCTGATTTGTACTTAAAATACGGAAGCAAAGAGCCATTTTTTCTTGAAGATGAAGCTGAATTTCTTAAAGAAAAATTTAATGAATTTAATCAATTTATTGACGTTGAGAGATTTGAAGGTGGACACGATAATAAGATTTGGAAAAAAGAATACGTTAAAACATTAGCCAAAATTTTAAAGAATGACTAACTTTCTCAATCTCATTCGTTGGAAAAACCTCGTGCTAATTATAATCGCACAATTACTTTTAAAATACGCTTTATTAGAACCTTTAAAAACCCAATACGGACTCGCGACAGCAATGTCTGGTTTTAGTTTTTTTCTACTTGTATTTGCAACAGTTTGCATAGCTGCTGCTGGATATATTATTAATGATATTGAAGATGTTATTGCAGATAAAATAAACAAACCAAATCGCATAATTATTGGAAAAAGAATTACAGAAAAAAACGCTACTACCCTTTTTATTGCACTAAACTTTTTAGGTGTTGTTGCAGGTTTCTTTTTAACTCGAGCAGTTGATAAACAAAACCTTTTTCCAATTTTTATAGTGGCTTCTGCCCTACTTTATATGTACTCAACTTTTTTAAAACGATACGTGTTGGTTGGCAATATTGTTATAGCAGCTTTAGTGGCACTCCATATTTTGCTGGTTGGAATTTTTGATTTATTACCGGTTTTGACTTTAGAAAATGCTGCTTCGCAATATTTCTTTTTAGACCTTATTAGAGATTACGCCATATTTGCTTTTATGATTAATCTGTTGCGCGAACTTGTAAAAGACATTGAAGATATTGATGGTGACTATAAAATGGGCATACAAACCTTGCCTATATTAATTGGGCGAAACAGAGCAACAAAAACAGTATTTTTTGCATCTCTAATTCCTCTAATGCTCATAATTTTTTATTTATCAAACAACTTGTATTCGCAACCCGTTGCTTTGATTTATGTGCTTTTACTCATAATAGCACCAATGATTTATGCTTCAATTAAAACCTTTGGTGCAGAAAAGAAAAAAGATTACAAACTTATTAGTGATGTTTTAAAATTGGTAATGCTTACGGGAATTTTGTCTTTACTCTTATTTCAATTTATACTTATTAAGTAATGCTGAAAGAAAAATTAAAAGATTTTAATCTCATCTTAGCTTCAGGTTCACCAAGACGTCATGCCTTTTTTAAAGATTTAGATTTAGATTTTGAAATTAATATTAAATCAATTGACGAAATTTATCCAAATCATTTTGAACGCGAAGAAATCACAGATTACTTGGCTAAGTTAAAGGTAGAACCATTTCTCTCAGACTTGAAAGAAAACGATATTTTAGTAACAAGTGACACGATTGTTTGGCACAATAATAAAGCTTTAGGCAAACCAAAAGATGCAAATGACGCTTTTCAGATGCTGAAATCTATGAGCAACGCAACACACGAAGTTATATCTTCAATTTGTTTTACCACAATACAAAAACAATATATTACCAATACGACAACCAAAGTCACGTTTAAAACTTTAAATGATGACGAAATCTGGTTCTACATCAACAACTATAAACCTTTTGATAAAGCTGGTGCATATGGCATACAAGAATGGATTGGCGCAATAGCCATTTCAAAAATTGAAGGTTCATACAATAACGTCGTTGGACTGCCAACACATTTACTTTACGAAACGTTAAATGCCATTGCTAACGGCAATTAGAGCTGTAATTTTGTTTAAAAAGCAAGATTATGAAAACCTTAAAATACCTTTTTATAGCTATTCTGTTTTCTTTTTTTTCATGTCAAAATACTGAAAAAAAACAATCAGAGACCATAGCCGAAGCAAATATTAAAAATGAAACAATAAAACCTGCACAAGCGCTTTCTAAAGCATTTAACAAATACTGGTATGCTGGCGAAGCTGAAATTTCTTCTTATAAATTAGAACAAGCGCGTTATGGCGAAATCCGAGACGGACAAGCCGTTTTAGTATTTGTAACTGAATATTTTTTACCTGAAGTGCAAGTCAAAGCAGATAATTACAGTAAAGAAAATGTTCCTGTTTTAAAGCTGAATGCAACCAAAAATTTTAATACGGGTATTTATCCGTATTCTATAATGCAGAGCACATTTTATCCCGTAGCTAATAATCAACATGCTATTAAAATTTCAGCGTCTATACAAGAATGGTGCGGTCATGTTTATGCACAACTAAATAATAGAAATGATTTTGAAATTATGTCTCACTCCTATTTTCAGTCCGAAGCTGACCAAAATCTCAATTTAGAAAAAGCAATTACAGAAAATCAGTTATGGACCCAGTTACGTGTTAATCCAAAATCATTACCAGTTGGCGAATTGCAAATAATTCCGTCGTTTGAATTTTTGAGATTAAAACATATGCCTTTTAAAGCTTATAAAGCCTCAGCTAAAATCAATGATACTGAATATTCTATCTATTATCCTGAATTAGACCGTAGCCTAAAAATTGAATTTAATGCTTCTTTTCCGTATGATATTTTAGGTTGGGAAGAAACCTACAAAGACGGTTATGGCTCAAATGCTAAACCATTAACAACAAGAGCTACAAAACTTGAAACTATTAAATCAGCGTATTGGAGCAAAAATAGCAACGACGACGAGAATTTACGAGCAGATTTAGAATTAAAGTAAACTTCAAAAAACTAGCTTATATTTGTTAAACAATTTAAGATTGTAGAAAACATTATGAGTCTGACAGCATTTATTGAAACCTATAAAGCAGAATTGATTTCAACAGCAATTCTGCTTGTTATTTTATTAATTATAAGAGGTATTATTGTCGTCACAGTAAAAAAAATTGGTAGAAAAAGCGGCACCACAGAAGTCAGAGCAAACCTCATAGGTCGTTACGTAACGGTTACAATACTGCTTATCGGTTTACTTATAGAAGCGTTTATTTTAGGAGTTGAGTTTGGTGATATTACCTTATTGTTTTCTTCCGTTTTTGCAGTTATTGGCATTGGTTTGTTTGCAATTTGGTCAATTTTAAGCAATGTTACATCTGGAGTAATTATGTTTTTCTCTTTTCCTTATAAGGTTGGAGATAAAATTAAAATTCATGATAAAGACTTTCCAATTGAGGCGATTATCGAAGATATTAGAGCTTTTCAACTATTCTTGAGACAGGACAATGGTGATTTGGTCACTTACCCTAACAATTTAATTTTACAAAAACCTGTAACTCTAATCCAAAAGGATGCTTTAGACGAAAGCGAGAACCAAGAATTATGATTAAACGCATAAAACGAAAAAAAACGAGGACTAAAGAAGCGCAAAAATATGTTGGGCAAATCCCTGGAACATTAATATACACAGGCCAAAAAGCAAACAAAAATTTTATTGTTGAGTGTTTTGATTATACCAAAAATAACATTCAAGAAACAGCATTAGTTAATATTGAAGATGCTAAAAACTATAAAGATACAGAGTCTGTCACTTGGATAAATGTTGACGGTTTAACGCATATTGATAAAATTCAAAATATTGGCGAACAATACGGTTTACACCCTCTAGTTTTAGAAGATATTGTAAATACGACACAACGACCAAAAATTGACGAATATGAAGATTACATTTTTGTTGTGCTCAAAATGTTATATTATGACAAGGATGAAAACATCGTCATTGAGCAAGTCAGTTTGGTTTTAGGTGAAAATTACGTTATTACTTTCCAAGAATCCGAAGGTGATGTTTTTGATACCATTAGAGAACGTTTGCGTTTAGGAAATGGTCGCATTCGGGGTTTAAAGTCAGACTATTTAATGTATGCACTTATTGATGCGGTAGTCGATAATTACTTTAGTATTATTGAAACACTAGGAAACAAAATTGAAGATTTAGAAACCGAACTTTTTGCAGGACAAGCCAGAGAAAATACTAATATCGAAGTTCAACAACTAAAACGAGAAATTTTAAAAGTACGCCGTGCTATTTTTCCACTTCGCGAAATAATTAATCGCATAGAAAAAGGAGAACATAGTCTTATCTATCAACGCACACTTACGTATTACAGAGACGTTTACGATCACTTAATTCAAGTTTCAGAAAATATAGATATTTATCGCGAAATGATTTGGAGTTTAATGGATATGTACATGACAACAATCAGTAATAAAATGAATGAGGTCATGAAAGTTCTTACCATTATGTCTTCAATTTTTATTCCGTTGACCTTTTTAGCTGGTATCTACGGAATGAATTTTGAATATATTCCAGAGTTACAATACCGCTACGGTTATTTTGTACTTCTCGGAGTAATGCTAGTTATGTTTGTTGCTCTTCTCTTTTATTTTAAAAATAAAAAGTGGCTTTAAAATCTAATTGCATTAATATTTGATGCTATAATTTTATTCGGTAATGTATATCCAAATTATCTTTATTAAAAAGATAAAAAATGGACTTAGATTGGATTTATAAAACTGGCGACCCATTATTAGAAACGCTATTGGGCAGCATCTTAATTTTTATTGCGGTAATAATTTTTACTAGAATTGTAGGACTTCGTTCCTTCGCAAAATTCACAGCCTATGATTTTGCGTTTACAGTTGCCATTGGTAGTATCATTTCTTCTACCTTAACTTCTAAAACATCAGTAGTTTATGGTTCTGTAGCCATTGGTTCATTATTGTTACTCACCTATATTTTTTCAACACTTCAAAAAAAAATTCCACGGTTTAGCAATCTTATTTCTAATAAACCACTGTTGCTAATGGATGGAGCAACTATTTTAGAAAAAAATTTATCTAAATCGCGTATCGAAAAATCGCAGCTTATGGCTAAGCTTAGAGAAGCAAATGTTACTCAATTAAACCAAGTAAAAGCTGTTGTACTTGAGGCAACAGGCGATATTTCAGTATTACACAAAGCTAGCGAGGATACTTCTGCTGTTGAAGATTGTATTCTCGCTGACGTAAAATCTTAATTTTACAGTTAAATAAATCAAAAATTTCGTGGCTAGCGAACCAACTTTTTTAACTTTGAGTGTTAACAAACTAGCTCTAAATATGCGTCGCATAACATTCGGAATTATATTCCTTTTTTCAGCATTACTATCTACTAATGCTCAACAACCTAAAAAACTTAATTCCTCAGAAATTTATGAAGCCGTTCAAAAGCTTAATGTTTTAGCTTCAGTACTATACGTTGCTGCACATCCTGATGATGAAAACACACGGCTAATTTCTTATATGTCTAACAATGTAAAAGCACGAACAGCCTATTTATCATTAACGCGTGGCGATGGTGGACAAAACCTTATTGGACCAGAAATAAGAGAACTTCTAGGCATTATGCGTACGCAAGAATTATTAGCTGCACGAAGTGTTGACGGCGGTGAGCAACGTTTTACACGTGCTAATGATTTTGGATATTCTAAACATCCAGATGAAACCTTAGATATTTGGAATAAAAACGAAGTACTTGCCGATGTAGTTTGGAATATCCGTCAATTTAAACCAGACATAATTATTAACCGTTTTGACCATAGACGCGCAGGACAAACACATGGTCATCACACCACTTCGGCCATATTAAGCTTAGAAGCTTTTGATTTAGCAAACGATGCATCAAAATATCCGTCACAGCTAAAATATGTTGATACTTGGCAACCTAAACGTATTTTTTACAACACGTCTTGGTGGCGTTATGGAAGCCAAGAGGCTTTTGATAAAATAGACAAAAGCAACATGCTTAATTTCGATATTGGCGTCTATTATCCGCTCAAAGGGTTATCAAACAACGAGTTAGCCTCAATAGCCAGTAGCCAGCATTTATGTCAAGGTTTTGGCAGAATGACATCTCGTGGCAAACAAGAAGAGTATATCGAATTTTTAAAAGGTGACGCACTCCAAGACGAAAATCCATTTGCAGGAATTGACACAAGTTGGAACCGTATTGAAGGCGGAAAAGCCATTGGAGATATTTTAAACACTATTGAAACTAATTTCAATTTTGCAAATCCTTCAGCTCACATTCCAGAATTGGTAAAAGCATATCAAATGCTTCAAAATGTAAAAGATGAGCACTGGAGAAACATTAAATCAGAAGAATTAAAAAGTATAATTGAAGCTTGTGCCGGATTATACTTAGAGGTTTCTGCTAATAGTCCAACAGCGACGAGAAATGAAGCTATTACATTAAGTATAGAAGCCTTAAACAGAAGTAATCTACCAATAAAACTTCAATCTTACGAACTAACGTCATTAAAAAATCCAGTTGAAAAACATATTAATCTAAATTCTAATCAGCGCATTAATTTAGAAGAAGGCATAACTATTCCGTCAAGTATCAATTACACAAATCCGTATTGGCTAAATGAAAAAGGAAGTTTAGGTATGTATAAGGTTGAAGATAAAACTCTAATTGGTAAGCCAGAAACTCCTAGAGCCATTTATGTAACTTTTAATTTAGATATTGAAGGCATTACAATTCCTATTAAAAAACCTGTTGTTTACAGATATTCTAAACCAGATAAAGGCGAATTGTACCGACCTTTTGAAATCGTACCACCAGTTTCAGCAAGTTTAAGAGATAAGGTTTTCATTTTTGAAAATGATAAACAACGAGATATTGAAGTCAACGTTAGAGCAGGAAAAGATAATATTGAAGGTTATGTACAATTGGCTTACCCAAATGACTGGAGCGTTTATCCTGCAAAGCAAAAAATTTTGATTGCAAACAAAGGCGATAAACAAACGCTCGTATTTACAGTAATTCCTCCAAAAAATCAAAGCGAAGGTTTAATTTCGCCGATGGTAAATATTGATGGCGAATTTTACACACGAGAACTAGCAGAAATTGATTATGCCCATATACCATATCAAACAGTTTATCTGCCGAGTGAGAGTAAAATTGTGCGTTTAGATATTCAAAAACGTGGAGAAAATATTGGCTACATTGAAGGTGCTGGCGATGTTGTACCAGAAAGTTTAAGGCAAATTGGGTATAATGTTACCATCATTCAACCTGAAAAAATTACAGCAGAAAATCTTTCAGAATTTGATGCCATAGTTGTAGGAATTAGGGCTTATAATATTTTAGACGAATTAAAATTTAAACAAAAATTCCTTTTAGACTATGTAAAAAACGGAGGAAATCTTATTGTGCAATACAACACAAGCAGAAGACTTAAAGTCGATAATTTAGCACCATATAAGCTAGAATTGTCAAGAGATCGCGTCACTGACGAAAATGCCAAAATGACTATTTTAGAACCAAATCATCCAGTTTTAAATTTCCCAAATAAAATCACACAAAAAGATTTTGAAGGTTGGGTACAAGAGCGTGGTTTGTATTTTCCTGATGAATGGAGCGAAGAATTTACGCCGCTATTTTCTGCAAATGATAAGGGAGAATCTCCTAAAAAAGGAAGCCTACTTGTTGCCAAATATGGTAAGGGCAATTACATATATACAGGTTTAAGTTTCTTTAGAGAGTTTCCTGCTGGTGTTTCTGGCGCTTATCGCTTATTCGCAAATATGCTTTCCGCAGGAAAAGAAATTACTCCAAATACCACTTTAAAAAACTAAACCATGCAACAAGAAAAAGAAACGATTAAAAAGCAACCTTGGTTAAAATTGTATACCATTGTGCTTTTAGCAAATTTGGTGTATATCGTCATATTTTTCTTAATCACTCAAGCCTTTTAGTATGGTTTTAAGCTGGATAGATTGGACGGTTCTTGCATCAACCTTATTACTTATAGTGGGTTACGGAACATACGTAACGCGCAACAATAAAAGTGCACAAGATTATATAAAAGGCGGTAATACGAGTCGCTGGTGGACCATTGGATTGTCCGTAATGGCAACTCAAGCTAGTGCTATTACCTTTTTATCAACAACGGGTCAAGCATTTTCTGATGGTATGGGATTTGTGCAATTCTACTTTGGTTTGCCAATTGCTATGGTAATAATCTGCTTGGTTTTTATTCCCTTGTATCATCGGCTAAAGGTTTACACGGCTTACGAATTTCTTGAAAATCGTTTTGACCTAAAAACTAGAAGCTTAACTGCTATTCTATTTTTAATTCAACGTGGTTTGGCTGCAGGTATTACCATTTTTGCACCTGCCATAATTCTTTCCATCGTATTAGGTATTAACATAGTTTATCTAAATATTATTATTGGTGTCTTAGTTATTATTTACACAGTTTCTGGCGGAACAAAAGCGGTAACCGTAACTCAAAAGCAGCAGATGTTTGTCATTTTTGCAGGAATGCTAGCTGCATTATTCATTACACTAAACCTGATACCTGATGAAGTATCTTTTACAGATGCATTAGATATTGCCGGCGCTAGTGGCCGAATGGAAGTATTAGATTTTTCTTTTGATTTAGAAAATAGATATACTGTTTGGACTGGGATTATTGGCGGAACTTTTTTAGCACTCTCCTATTTTGGCACAGACCAAAGCCAAGTGCAACGTTATCTTTCTGGTAAAAGCATGAAACAGATGCAAATGGGCTTAATATTTAATGGTCTATTAAAGGTACCAATGCAATTTTTCATTTTGCTCGTTGGTGTTATGGTTTTTGTATTTTATCAGTTTAATCCTGCACCCTTAAATTTTATTGATGCTTCAACTGAAAAAGTTTTAGCTTCGGAATATGGTGATGAGTATAGAACACTTCAGCAGAAACAAAATGAATTATTTACGAAGAAAAAAAATCTAAGCTTGGCATTATCTTCATCTGAGGATGAAGCAGTTTACCGTCAATTGTCAATGCTAGATAGTGTTGAAAAAGCGTATCGTTTGGAGTCTAAATTTCTTATTAAGAAAACCATAGATAAAGATTATACCAAATCATATAACAACCTAAAAAAAGAAGTCGAAAAACTAAAAACAAATCCTGAAAGCGAAGCCTACAAAACAAAACTTTCCGAATTAAATACACTTTATACTTCTGCCGCCAAAGACACGCAAACCAATGATAGAGATTATATGTTTATTAGGTTTATTCTCAATCACTTGCCCGTTGGATTAATTGGACTCTTATTGGCAGTAATTTTATCTGCTGCCATGTCATCAACCGCTTCAGAGATTAATGCACTTGCAACAATTACTTCAATGGATTTGTATGCACGCAACCAAAAGGAAGAAAAAGATGAAAATCATATGGTTAAAGTGACTAAGCTTTTTACGTTAGCTTGGGGAATTATAGCCATTATCATTGCTTGTTTTGCTAATCTGGCCGAAAATCTAATTCAGCTTGTAAATATTATAGGCTCTATTTTTTATGGAAATGTTTTAGGTATTTTCTTGTTGGCCTTCTTTTTTAAATACATCAAAGGAAACGCTGTATTTACTGGTGCGTTAATTACCCAAGTCATTATAATTATTGGCTGGTGGTACGATTGGATGCCGTATTTATGGCTAAATTTATTTGGTTGTGCTTTGGTGATGATTATTACTCATCTTATACATGTTTTCACAAAAAAACAGAATTAATTTTAAAAACCTAGACTTGTTTTTTTTCGTAACTAATTGGTAGAAGATAATTTGTAAAATATTTTTGTTATACTTACAAATTATTAATTACCCCAAAACTATGAAAAAAACCTACTTTTTAACTGTAATAGCTATTTGTTTTGCTATTATTTTTTGCCAATCACAAACCGCTACAGAGCAAATTCAGAAGTTTTCTAATCGAACTAATGCCAAGATTACCTATAATAGTAATACTGAAACTGTTTCTTTTATAAAATTCCCTTCAAATTCGGCTTATAAAATTTCAGGAGAAAAACCGACTTCAAAAGCATTAAATTTTGTTGAAGATTCTCAACTATTTGGAAATTTAAAGTCTAGTGATTTTAGTGTTGAAAAATCTTCTACGGACAAATATGGACAAACGCACATAACGCTGCTTCAAAAACATAATGGCATTCCAGTATTTGATGGACGATTAAAATTTCATTTTAATTCATCTCAAGATATTACGAGTATCAACGGAAAGTACTTACCACAAATTAAAGTTAATGCAATACCTACCTTAAATAAAGAGGCTGCGAATTTAAATGCGATAACTGCAATTAAAAATCAAAACTTAAATGGCTCTGGCGCTCCGCTTTTTGTTCAAAAAAATGAATTAGTGATTTTTACCAAAGGTATTGAAAAAGGGCAAACAACTTCACAACACTTAGCTTACCATATCGAAGTTAGAAATAATGTTGATGTTAGAGAATATCTATTTATTGATGCTACTAATGGAGAAGTTATTGAACAATTTACTGGAATTGCGCATGCTTTAGACAGAATTATTTATGAAGAAAACACATCAACTATTGCATGGCAAGAAGGCGATGCGTTTCCGGGAAGCTTAACCATTTGGCAACAAAATGAGGTAGAAGCTTCAGAACATACTTACAACTTTTTTAATAACGCGTTTGGTTATATTTCGTATGACGGAGCTGATGCACAAATGATTACTATAAATAATAATCCAAACATTCAATGTCCTAATGCCAATTGGAATGGTTTCTCAGCAAATTATTGCGATGGTACAGCATCTGATGATGTAATTGCACACGAATGGGGTCATGCGTATACTGAATATACAAGCAATCTAATCTACGCATGGCAATCGGGCGCAATTAATGAAGCCTATTCTGATATTTGGGGAGAAACTATTGACTTATTAAATAATTATGAAGATGCAGACGATGACCAATCATTAAGAAATGGTTGTGGCTCAAGTGACCGATGGAGAATGGGCGAAGATGCTTCTGCCTTTAGTGGCGCAATTAGAGATATGTGGAATCCAACTTGTAACGGTGACCCAGGTAAAGTGACTGATGCACAATATCATTGCGAAAGTACAGATTCAGGTGGTGTTCACATTAATTCTGGTGTACCAAATCATGCTTATGTTTTGCTCGTTGATGGTGGAAATTATAATGGCTTTACTATTAATAGTATTGGTTTTACAAAAGCAGCTCATATTTTTTGGAGAGCACAAAGTCAATATTTAACGCAAACTAGCAATTTTGTCGACTTAGCAGACGCTTTAGAAACTTCGGCACAAGATTTAATAGGTATTAATTTAGAAGGGCTTTCAACAACGAACGCTGCCGCTGGATTGTCTGGCGAAATTATTACAAATGCTGACGTTCAGGCTGTAATGGATGCTATACTTGCTGTAGAAATGCGTACAAACCCTAGTACATGTAATTTTCAGCCAATTTTGTCAGCCTCAGCTCCGCCTTGCGAGGCATCCTCAACTAATCCTATTTTTAGAGAAGACTGGGAATCTGGTACTGATGGTTGGTCATTTAGACAAGTTCCAACGAATCCTGCAACTTGGGAAACAAGAGATTGGACATTAGTTTCCAATTTACCAGAAAACAGAAATGGAAATGGAATTTTTGGAATTGACCCAATAAATGGTAACTGTCAAACAGATTTGGAAAACGGAATCATAAGACTAGAAAGTCCATTAATTACAATCCCAAATTACGCTTCAGGTATTACAGAATTATTTTTTAATCATTATGTCGCAACAGAACCAACTTGGGACGGCGGAAACGTTAAGTATCAATTAGATGGTGGTGCATGGGAAGTGATTCCTACTTCAGCATTCACTACAAATCCATACAATGGCTCGTTAAATACTACGGCACAAGGTAATGACAACCCGATGCAATCTGAAGATGCCTTTACAGGAACAGACGAAGGCCAAAATAAAGGAAGTTGGGGAACGAGCATTGTAGATTTAAGTCAAATTGGAGTTACTGCAAATTCTACATTAAAATTACGATTTGAACTCGGTACAGATGGCTGTAACGGTCGTGATGGATGGTATTTGGATGAAATAGCCGTTTACAATTGTAATTTTGCTTTATCAGTAAAAGATTTTGATAATTTGGCTAGTGCAATTAGTATTTATCCAAATCCTTCAAAAGGTATTTTTAATTTAAAAAAGTCTAGTCAAGTTGATTTAGAAAAAGCTTCAATTTTTGATATAAATGGTCGACTAATAAAGACGATTAATCTTAAAACTATGAATACTGAAACTCAATTTAATATTAATAATGCTACTCCAGGATTGTATTTTGTAGAAATTTATTCAGAAAAAGGAAAACATACCTTCAAGGTGTTAAAGAATTAAATTTTAATTTTTTAATAAAAAATGCGACTAGCTAATAATAAGTTAGTCGCATTTTTTTTGTTTAAGATGATATTACATTGCGCCCCATTCTTTAAGCGAATCCATATTCATTTTTACATAATCGGCATTTCCTGCTTCTTTTGCACCAGCTAAAGATTTTTTAGCAACTTCAATAGCTCTTTTCTTATCGCCCATTTTAGCATATAATAAAGACTGCTGTCTTAATTGCCAATATCTTGGATTTTCAATCATTGACATTGCCTTATCCATCCATTCTTCAGCCAATGTCATATCCTTATCTGCATTCATGTAATATACTGCAGCAGCATAATAATCATTTGCTGAAGGTCCAGACATTGTTCTTTCAATAGCAGAAGTCACCATTTTGTCTGTTGGCACTTCAAACTTTAAATTTGCCATAGTATCAGCCCAAATAAATCCTAATTCAGCAGAATCATTTGTTAAATTATCAAATGTAATTGTAAAAGTTTCAACCATAAATGGGATTTTTTCAGTTTTTATGGTCGTTTTTGCAGCAACTTTAGAGTCGTCCCAAGTTTGAGGTGTTCCCCAGTTTTCTGTATCTGAATAAAATACCACATCCCAAGAATTAGCACTCGGAGTTACAAATATAGCATATGAACCTGCTTTTAAAGTCTGTCCGTCAACAACAACATCATCACTAAAAGTAATCATGGTGTTTTTATTAGCTCCTGTTCTCCACATTTTGCCAAAAGGCACTAAATTTCCAAAAACGGTACGTCCTCGCATTCCTGGTCTAGAATATTCTAAAGTTACATCAGTTAAACCAACCTTTTGCTCAATTTTAGTAAATGGGCTTGGTTGTGGTGTTTCAATTTGTGCATTGACGCTAAACATAAGTGTTAAAGCAAGTGCAAATAATAAAAATTTTTTCATGTTATATGGTGTTAGTGTTTAAATAATGGATGCAAAATTACAACTAAGACTAGACCAATTATGTTAATAAACCTTTAAAACAAATCATCTGAATTTGATAAAAACCCTTGGCTAAACTTTGCTAAAAATTTATTTAATCGTAATATTGCAATAAACAAATAAAGAAGTTATGGGATTAGTTAAATCTGAAATTTTTTCAGAACAGCAAAATCATATTTCAGCATTAGCAAAAGCTTTTGCACATCCTGCACGCGTGGCTATTTTACAACACATTTTCAATAGTAAAACTTGTATTTGTGGTGATTTGGTTGAAGAAATTGGATTGGCTCAATCCACAATTTCGCAACACTTAAAAGAACTAAAAAATAGCGGATTAATTAAGGGAAATATTGAAGGTACCAGCGTTTGCTATTGCATCGATAATGAGAATTGGTCTAAAATGAAACAAAGCATTGGCGAATTTTTAAATCAAGACCTAAACCCTTTAACCTGCTGCTAAAAAAATTGAGTTATGACGCTATTAGAAATAAAAAAACATCTCGAAAACCTAAACCAAATTGAATTTAAACTACCAAATGGTAGTTTGGTTCCAAGTCATTTTCACGTTACCGAAGTTGGTAAAATTTCAAAAACATTTATCGATTGTGGTGGAAAATTACGTCAAGAAAGCGTTATCAATTTTCAACTTTGGGAAGCGGACGATTACGACCACAGATTACATCCAGATAAACTTTTGAACATTATAAAGCTATCTGAAGAAAAACTAGGATTACGCGATGTGGAAATTGAAGTCCAATACCAATCAGATACAATTGGAAAATATGATTTAGGCTTTAAAGATGGAAGTTTTTTACTTGTATCAAAACAAACAAATTGTCTGGCTTTAGACAGTTGTGGAATCCCAAATTTAAAGCCAAAATTAAAAATTTCAGAATTACAAAATCAAGCAACTAAAGGTTGTACTCCAGATTCTGGGTGCTGCTAAACTTTAATAAATTCAGATATGAATTTCAGTAAACTCAACCAATTTATTTTAGATATTAATAGTTCTTCAATTTCAGAAAAACGAAAAGAAACTCTTAATCTTCTTTCACATTACATAAAAAATAAAATAAACACTAATCAAGATATTAACCTAAATTTTATTTGCACACACAATTCTAGACGCAGTCATTTATCTCAGATTTGGGCGCAAACTATGGCAGCACATTTCGATGTAAATAACGTGTATTGCTATTCTGGCGGTACAGAAGCCACAGCTATGTTCCCCATTGTTGGTGATACTCTTAAAAAACAAGGCTTTTATTTAGATAAGCTATCCAATGAAAAAAATCCTGTTTACGCTATAAAATATAGTAATAACAATCATCCTATTATCTGCTTTTCAAAAAAATTTGATGCCGATTTTAATCCTTCTTCGCATTTTGCAGCCATCATGACATGCTCTCATGCTGATGAAAATTGTCCGATTATTATTGGAGCAGAACAACGAATTCCTATAAGATATGACGACCCAAAAACGTTTGATGATTCTCCGCTACAACTAGAAAAATACAAAGAGCGTAGCATACAAATCGCCACTGAAATGAAATATGTGTTTTCAAACATTAAATAAATTGAAATCCCTAATTGACTAACTCATTTGAATAATATGGAAACGAATGTGAGTAAAAGAGATATAGGAGAATTATTGGGCACTTTTGCAATGGTTTTTTGTGGTTGTGGCGCAATGACCATAGACGAAATTACTGGCGGTGCTATTTCTCATGTTGGTGTAGCAATTACTTGGGGATTAATTGTCATGGCTATGATTTATGCCTATGGCGAAATTTCTGGAGCACACTTTAATCCTGCCGTTACCCTTGCTTTTGCTGTGGCAAAAAAATTTAGTTGGAGAGATGTTCCAAAATATATCATTTTTCAAACCATTGGTGCCTTTTTAGCTATCTTACTTTTATGGTTTTTATTTCCTGAGAGTAAAAGCTTTGGACATACGTATCCTGCTGAAAATTTTCCGCCAATAAAAGCCTTTGTTTTAGAACTCATTCTTACCTTTTTTCTAATGATTGTTATTATCAACGTTTCTTCAGGAAGTAAAGAAATTGGAACTATGGCTGCTATTGCAGTTGGTGCTGTAATTCTTTTAGAAGCAATGTTTGCTGGCCCAATGACTAAAGCGTCTATGAATCCTGCGCGGTCTTTAGCTCCTGCTATTGTTTCAGGAAATTTACAACATCTTTGGTTATACCTAACAGCGCCTTTTCTAGGAGCAATTTTAGCGGTTTTTACTTATCGTTTTGTAAAAATTGGTGACTAGCTTTAACACAGCGTATATCTAACGCTGTTAAATATTGTTTAACTATAATTCTAATTATTTAAACATTTATTATCTTTACATTGTAATTAAATCACAATGGCAAAGAAAAAAAACATATCACAAAACGACCTTATAAGCTTTTATATGGATTATGTTTTAACGCATAATCATAAACCTAACACTGTCTACGCTTTCGCAAAAGACAACAACTTCGACGAACAAAAATTTTATGAATTTTATGGTTCTTTTGAAGCTTTAGAGCAATCTATATTTAAAGTTTTCTTTGATAATACAATTGCTGCTTTAGAAAAGAGTGAAGATTATCAATCTTTTGATGCACGTAACAAATTATTAAGTTTTTACTATACTTTTTTTGAAAACCTTACAGCGAATAGAAGTTATGTTGTGCATGCGCTTCAGAGTCATAAAAACTCTATGAAATCATTAAAAGTACTTGGACATTTGAAGAAAAGCTTCACAAATTATATTGAGCATTTAGATATTCAAACTTTAGATTTGAAACAAGAACAGCTTGAAAAACTTCAAAACAGAGGTTTAAAAGAATCTGCATGGTTTCAGTTGTTAGTCACAATGAAATTTTGGCTAGACGATACTTCTCCATCATTTGAAAAGACAGATATTTTTATAGAAAAATCAGTTAAAGCAAGTTTCGACTTAATTGATACGACGCCTTTGAAAAGCATCATAGACTTCGGTAAATTTCTATTTAAAGAAAAAATGCATTCCAATTAAAATATTCTGAACTCAGTTCAGCCCACATATGAAAACTATAGACAGCATACCTATTTCAAAAATTTCTAGAGCATCAAAATTGGTGTCTACTGGAGCTAAAGTAGGTGTCAATTATCTAAAATATTACGGTGATAAATTGGTAAACTCTGAAGTTGACGCCAAAGAACGCTTAAACCAAAGTAATGCCGAAGATATATACGACAGTTTAAAAAAGCTAAAAGGTAGTGCACTAAAAGTTGCACAAATGCTTAGCATGGAAAAAAGCATTTTACCACAAGCCTACGTCGAAAAATTTTCACTCTCACAATTTTCGGTTCCCCCATTATCGCCTCCATTGGTGATAAAGACGTTTAAAAAGTATTTTGGACGTCATCCCGAAGATATGTTTGATACTTTCAATGCAACCTCAGTAAATGCTGCCAGTATTGGCCAAGTGCATCTGGCAGAAAAGGATGGGAAAAAATTTGCTGTGAAAATCCAATATCCTGGGGTTGCAGAAAGTATTGCTTCAGACTTAGCATTAGTTAAGCCAATAGCAGTAAAAATGTTTAATATCAAAGGAAAAGATTCTGACAAATATTTTCAAGAAGTTGAAAATAAGTTGACTGAAGAAACCAATTATACTTTAGAATTGCAACAAAGTCAGGCTGTAGTAGATGCATGTAAACACATTCCTAATTTAACATTTCCAAATTATTACAAAGAATATTCTTCTGAACGAATTATTACTATGGATTACATGAAAGGTGAACACCTTTCAGAATTTGTGGCTCACAATACCGACCAAGAATTATCTAATAAACTCGGACAAGCCTTGTGGGATTTTTATATGTTCCAAATTCATAATTTGCGTAAAGTTCACGCAGATCCACATCCAGGAAATTTTTTGGTTTCTGACAAAGGGGAATTAATTGCTTTAGATTTTGGATGCATGAAAGCAATTCCTGATGAGTTCTATGTACCATATTTTGAATTGGCGAAAAAGGAATGTATTGACAATCCAAAATTATTTAAACAAAAATTATACGAATTAGAAATTCTAAGAACAGACGATTCACCTGAGGAAGTTTTGTTTTTCAGCGATATGTTTTATGAGTTGTTAAGTTTGTTTACACAGCCATTTCATTCTGAAGTTTTTGATTTTTCAAATCCAGATTTCTTTAATCAAGTTGCCGAGATGGGTCAACGTTATTCTAAAAGCACAGAATTAAGAAAAATGAATGGCAATAGAGGTTCAACACATTTTATTTACATCAACAGAACATTTTTTGGATTGTATAATTTAATGTTTGACCTAAAGGCTGAAAATGTAAAAATTAATAATTTTATCAACCTTTAGATGAAATACTTCAACGCCGATGATATAAAACAAATGCATCATTTGTACCGTATCAATCTTATAAATAGTTGTACAGGATACAAATCTGCAAATTTAATAGGTACAAAAGACAAAAACGGTAATAGCAATGTTGCCGTTTTTAGTTCTGTGACACATATGGGTTCAAATCCTGGATTAATCGGGTTTTTTACAAGGCCAACAACTGTTATAAGGCATACTTACGAAAACATAAAAGAAACTGGATATTTTACTATCAATCATATAAACAGTTCTATTATAGAGGACGCGCATCATACTTCGGCAAAATATGCTAAAACAGTTTCAGAATTTGATACCACAAAATTAAGTGAAATCTATAAAAACGATTTTTTCGCGCCATTTGTTGACGGTTGTAAGGTGCAGTTGGCTTTAAGCTTTTTAGAAGAATATCATATTAAAGCTAACGATACTATCTTAGTAGTTGGACAGATTGAAGGACTCTATGTAGATAACACCGCTTTAGTAAAAGATGGTTTTATCGATTTGTCTACAATTAATTCTGCCACAATAAACGGATTAGACGCATATGCTGTACCACAAAAAAACACAAGACTAGAGTACCAAAGACCTAAAGCAGGCTATAAAACTAGAGACGAAAAATAAAATCTATACAAAATGAAAATACTTTTAACAGGAACCACAGGATATATCGCCAAACGTTTGGCGCTTGTGCTGTTAGAAGAAAATCATGAACTTGTTTGTTGCGTAAGAGATTTAAACAGAATACCTGACGAAATTGAAGAACATCCGAGTTGTACATTTATAAAAGTTGACTTTTTAGAGCCTGAGTTGGCAGAAATTCCATCTGATATTGATGCCGCTTACTATCTCATTCATTCGATGTCTAAAGCAGGTAGCGATTTTGATACTTTAGAAAAGCGTTGCGCTAAAAACTTTAAAGCATTAGTAGAAAAAACCAATTGTAAGCAAGTATTGTACTTAAGTGGTATTGTTAATGACAAATCGCTATCTAAACATTTAAAATCGAGATACAAAGTAGAAAAAACTTTAAAATCTAAACGCTACGCTTTAACCACATTTAGAGCAGGAATTATTGTTGGAAGCGGTAGCGCATCTTTTGAAATTATAAGAGATATTGTAGAAAAGCTACCATTTATGATTACACCGAGATGGCTTAAGACAAAGACACAACCAATTGCCATAAGAGATGTTTTAGGGTATTTATCACAAGCTTTAGGTAATGAAAATTTATACAACAAATCCTATGACATTTATGGACCAGAGGTTTTAACTTACAAACAAATGCTACTTCAATTTGCAGAAGTACGAGGTTTAAAACGAAAAATTGTAACACTACCCGTTTTATCGCCAAAGCTTTCATCGTACTGGTTGTATTTTGTGACCTCGACGTCTTTTCATTTGGCACAAGCTCTTGTGGATAGCATGACGGTAGAAGTCATCGGGAAAAAGAGTGATATTGATAATTACATAAATATTACACCAGTTACGTATAAAAAAGCGGTCGAATTAGCATTTCAAAAAATAGAACAAAATGCTGTAGTTTCAAGTTGGAAAGATGCTGTAAGTAGTGGGCTTTTTCGCAGTCAACTTTCCAAACATATTGAGCTGCCACAATATGGCTGTTTTAAAGACAAACGTTCTAGAAAAGTTATAGATGAGCAATTTACAATAGATAAAATATGGTCTATTGGCGGTCGTAACGGCTGGTATAGTTTTAATCGCTTATGGAAACTTCGTGGATATTTAGACAAGCTTTTTGGTGGCGTTGGTTTACGTCGCGGCCGTACCCATGACAACTATTTAGAACCCGGAGATCCATTAGATTTTTGGCGTGTTCTATTTGCTGACAAAGACGAAAAACGACTACTTCTATTTGCTGAAATGCGACTTCCAGGAGAAGCATGGTTAGAATTTAAAATTGAAAAGGACATATTATACCAGACAGCAGTTTTTAGACCAAAAGGCATTTGGGGCAGATTATATTGGTGGTCTGTATTTCCATTTCATGCCTTTGTTTTTAAAGGGATGATAAATGCCTTAATTGAAAAAGAATAATATGCCTAAAGGAGTAAAAAAAGAAAATTTACCCACAAAAGTTTGTCCTGTTTGCGACAAACCTTTCACATGGCGAAAAAAATGGGAACGCGATTGGGAAAACGTAAAATACTGTAGCGAAAGATGCAAAAAACAAGCTTAGTTTGGTTTAGAAATGATTTAAGAGTTTCAGATAATGTTGTGCTTCAAAAGGCCGTGCAAAACTCAGAAAAAGTTATAGGTCTATACTGTTTTGACCCTAGACAATTTACGCAAAGTGAATTTGGGTTTATAAAAACTGAAAAATATAGAGCCAAATTTTTAATTGAAACCATAGAAAATTTAAAGAACAATCTTAAACCTTTAAAAATAGAGTTATTGGTGTATTTTGATTTGCCAGAGCAAACTGTACCAAATGTTGTTAAGACTCATAATATTGATAAAATCTTTCTTCAAAAAGAATGGACAAAAGAAGAGGTTGATATTGAAAATGCAGTAAAATCAAAGCTTGATAATGACATAACATTCAATACTTTTTTTAATCAGTTTTTATATCATCCTGAAGACATAAATTTTGAAATAAAAAATACGCCACAAGTCTTCACCGTGTTTAGGAAAAAACTTGAAAAATACGTTGATATTAGAAAGGAAGTTTCAATTAAACCACTTTCAGAATCAAATCAAATTGAAAACCATACCAAAATACCAACATTACAAGAATTAGGTTTTTCTGAGTTTGAAACGCATCGAAATACAGCATTTCCGTTTAAAGGTGGAGAAACTGAAGCTCTTAAAAGACTAAAACATTATTTCTTTGAAACCAAAAAACTTGGCGTTTACAAAAAAACAAGAAATGGATTGGTAGGTGTTGATTATAGTTCAAAATTTTCGGCTTGGTTAGCAAACGGAAGTATTTCTGCACGAACTATTTATTGGAAAGTTAAAGATTTTGAATCTAAACACTTCAGCAACCAGTCAACCTATTGGCTCATTTTTGAATTAATTTGGAGAGATTATTTTAAATACGTCTCACTAAAACATGACAATAAAATTTTTCAGCTTGAGGGTATTTTGGGCAAAAATTACCAATGGTCTACCAACAAAAACAAAATAGAAGCTTGGATAAATGGCGAGACCAAGTCTGACTTTGTTAATGCTAATATGATTGAAATTAAAGAAACCGGATGGATGAGCAACCGTGGAAGACAAAACGTTGCATCATACTTTGCTAAAGAATTAGAATTAGATTGGCGCATTGGTGCCGCATATTTTGAGTCGCTACTACTCGACTATGATGTTCACAGCAACTACGGCAATTGGATGTATGTCGCTGGCGTTGGTAACGACCCAAGAGATAGAAAATTTAATGTAGAATTACAAGCAGAGCGTTACGACGAAAACGGAAAGTTTAGAAATCTCTGGTTGCAAAAAACGCTATTTTAATTATGCCTAAAGAACTACAAATTATATTTCCTAATCAACTTTTTAAAACTACAGAGGTTTTAGACAAAGTCGATACCGTGTATTTGGTTGAAGAATATTTATTCTTTAACCAATATAAATTTCATAAACAAAAAATTGCTTTTCACCGGGCAAGTATGAAAGCGTACGCAAAGTATCTTGAGTCAAAAGACAAAACGGTTAATTATGTAGATGCTACTGATAAATTAAGTGACATTAGAGAGTTACTTCCACACTTAAAAAAAGAAGGCGTTGAGACTGTTCATATCCTAAACCCTACAGATAATTGGCTAGAAAAACATATAAATCAATCCTCAGATAATTTAGAAATTAAATTTTACAATAATCCTTTATTTATAAATACTCCCGAAGATTTAAAATCATTTTTTAAACCATCAAAAAAGAAGTTTTTTCAAACTTCTTTTTATAAAAATGAGCGCAAACGACTAAATTTACTTATCGTTGGTGACGATGAACCTGAAGGTGGTGACTGGACATACGATTCTGAAAATCGAAAAAAATATCCAAAGGACAAAACACCACCAAGTCTTCATTTTCCTGATACATCTAAATATCATAATGAAGCCGAAAGTTATGTAAAGGAGAATTTTAAAAACAACTATGGAGAGCTTAATTACTTTATAGTCTATCCAATAGATTTTGAAACTGCAGAAGCTTGGCTTAACCAATTTTTTGAATATCGTTTTCATGAATTTGGGCCTTATGAAGATGCCATTGTTAAAGAAGAACATTTCTTAAATCACAGTTTACTTTCACCACTTATTAACATTGGACTTTTAGAACCAATGAATGTTATTGAAAAAGCCATTGATTATGCTAATAAAAATGATGTGCCTATCAATTCTACTGAAGGTTTTGTGCGCCAAATCATAGGCTGGCGCGAATTTATTAGAGGTGTTTACGAAGCCAAGGGCACTGAAGAACGTACCAAAAATTTTTGGGGGTTTTCTAGAAAAATTCCAAAGTCGTTTTATGACGGTTCAACAGGAATTCCACCAATTGATGATGTCATAAAAAAAGTAAATAAAACCGCTTATGCACATCATATTGAGCGGTTGATGATTTTAGGAAACTTTATGGTACTGTGCGAATTTGACCCAGATGAAGTCTATCAGTGGTTTATGGAATTATTTATAGACGCATACGATTGGGTAATGGTACCAAATATTTATGGTATGAGTTTGTATGCAGACGGCGGATTAATGAGCACAAAACCGTATATAAGTAGTAGCAATTACATTTTAAAAATGAGTAATTACGGAAAAGGCGACTGGCAAGATACATGGGATGGATTGTTTTGGACGTTTATGGACAAACACCGTGATTTCTTTTCTGGCAATCCAAGACTAGGAATGCTCTTAGGTAATTTAGACCGTATGGATAAAAAGAAACTAGAAAGCCATTTTGATGCTGCAGAATCGTTCTTTAAATCATTAGATAATGCCTAACCCAAAAGAACATATTAATGTCGTTTGGCTAAAACGCGACTTGCGCTTAGAGGATAATGAGGCATTATATAATGCAATCAATTCCGATAAACGGTTTTTAATTTTATACGTTTTTGAGCATATTTTGCTTAATGATGTTCATTACAGCGAAAGGCATTTCAACTTTATTAAAGAATCCATCAGAGATTTAAATGAGCGTTTAAAACCATATAATACAAAAGTGATGAGCGTCACCTCAGATGTGGTGAGCGCTTTTAATCATATTCAAGAATTTTATAAAATAGACACCGTTTTTTCGCATGTTGAAACCGGTATTCTAATTACTTACAATAGAGACAAAGAGTTTAAGCGTTACAGCAGAAATAATTTAATTAAATGGGAAGAAAGCAAAAATAACGGCATTGCTCGTGGTTTACTAAATCGGGACGATTGGATGGAAAATTGCGAAGCATATATGCAAGCTGATTTAAAAGATTTTAAACCTAAGGAAGACCAATTCTTAAAACTTGAAGACATTGAAACACTAGAAAAAAATGTCATAGTAACCAACTTAAACACTCCAGAAGATGCGCCTTTTCAAAAAGGTGGAAGTACAACAGCATGGAAATATGCAAACTCGTTTTTTAAAAAACGTCATGAAAACTATATGTTTCATATTTCACAGCCTGAAGCATCTCGTAAAAGTTGCAGTCGACTCTCGCCTTATATAGCTTGGGGAAACGTTTCTATTAGGCAAATATTTAAAGAGGCGCAACGCATAAAGTTACAATCGGAAGATAAACGTCACATCGGAGGCTTTTTATCTCGATTAATGTGGCAAACCCATTTTGTGCAAAAGTTTGAAATGGAACACACCATGGAAAATGCTAGCGTAAATAAAGGCTTCAGAAAATTAAAGAAAAAAGTATCTGACGATTACCAAAAAGCATGGCGAGAAGGACAAACAGGTTTTCCATTAGTAGACGCAAGCATGCGTTGTTTGGTAGAAACTGGTTACATCAATTTTAGAATGCGTGCCATGTTGGCATCTTTTTTTACCCACATTTTGTGGCAACCATGGCAAGATGCATCTGCACATTTATCGCAACATTTTTTAGATTTTGAGCCAGGTATTCATTTTCCGCAATTGCAAATGGCTGCTGGTGAAACAGGTATAAATACACTTCGCATTTATAACCCTACAAAAAATAGTTTAAAGCATGACCCAGATGCTCAATTTATAAGAAAATGGGTGCCAGAATTAGCAAATTTAGATACACCTTTTGTTCATGAACCTTATTTAATGACATCTTTAGAATCTGCTTTATACGATTTTGAATTGGGAAGAGATTACCCTAAACCAATCGTTAACGTTGAAGAAAATAGAAAACGGGCAAGCGATATTCTTTGGAATATGAAAAAAGATCCAGAGGTTGTTCGTGAAAGTTTTAGAATATTAAAACGACATACTTTAAAGAATAGAAATCGCTTATTGCGTTCTGAATAATTTATTTTATCTCGATAAATTAAGCCTTCATAATTCTCTGTTAATTTTTGTTTAACTATAATTAAAATAAGTTAAACATTTTGTATATTTGATTACGATGATAATAAATACAACACATCATAATCCAAAACACAAGCAGATAATTGCTGACATTGTAGGTGACCAGTATTCTTTGGTACAAAAATTGAAGATGAATGGTGTAGGCTCTAAACGCATGATTGTTGGCGATGTTAGTCCCAACATGAAAAACTTAATGAACCGAGTCTCGGACATCAACTATGCAAGTATTGAATTACGACCTAAAGGTATTTTAGTGCGTATTACCCAAGGTTTAAAAAACTTTACTTGGATTATACCTTTTTACCAATTGGTAATTTACAAAACCAATGGTTCTAGTATTCATGCACAAGGAAAATTTATTCATTTTATTGATAGTAAATCCTTTAAAGAAAATAAAGGTTTTTTTCAAAAATTAATGAATGAAAAAATAAAATACGACCAACAATACGCAATGCCAAATTCATGAAAGAATTCACAGACAGAGAAATTGACCGTATTATTGAAATGGCATGGGAAGACCGAACAACCTTCGACGCTATTCAATTTCAGTTTGGGTTAAAAGAACAAGAGGTCATCGACATTATGCGTCGAGAAATGAAGCCAAGTAGCTTCAGGATGTGGAGAGAACGTGTACAAGGACGTTCTACAAAACATCAGAAAAAAAGAAATTTCGATGAAGGCAGATTTAAATGCAGTCGTCAGAGAGCAATCTCAAATAACTCTATATCAAAAAGATAAATCGTGCTTTGATTTAAGCTTGGAGTACTTAAAGACAGCACATAAAAAAGATTACAATGGAAACCAAAACAATTCCTAATTCAAAAAATGGTCACAGTTTAAACGGTATTAATATCGATGACATAGGAGACGACCATTTATTTACTTCACTCGACACGCCGATGAAAGAGAACGCGTTCGAAATGTCAAATGAGGAAAAGAAAAAACGCATTGCGATATTATTCACTGAAATAATGGACGTACTTGGACTTGATTTAACAGACGATTCGCTTCAAGGCACACCAGACAGAGTCGCTAAAATGTATATTGAAGAGATATTTTCGGGATTAGACCCAAAAAACAAACCTAAAGTGGCTTTGTTTGATAATAAATATCAGTATAACCAAATGTTGGTTGAAAAGGATATTACATTTTATTCTAACTGCGAGCATCATTTTGTTCCAATTACAGGCAAAGCTCATGTAGCTTACATCTCATCTGGTAAAGTTATTGGACTTTCTAAATTAAATAGAATTGTGCAATACTATGCAAAGCGTCCACAAGTACAAGAACGTTTAACGCAACAGATAGCAAACGAATTAAAAACAGTTTTAGAGACGGAAGATGTAGCCGTTATAATAGATGCAAAACATTTATGTGTTTCATCAAGAGGCGTTAAGGATAATACGTCTGCAACTGTGACAACTTACTATGGTGGAAAATTTAACACTGCAGAGAAAATAAATGAACTTCAAAATTATATAAACAATTAAAACTATGGATGCAATTAAAAGAGCCATTGAATTCGAAAACAGAAAGTTTTCATTCAAAACCACAAGTGACAGAATTGTAGCAGCAAGAGAAGCGAAGGAGATAATTCTAGCAGTAAATGAAGTATATAAAAAGAAAAAAGACCAAAAATTAATGGACTTAATGAAACGAATTACTGTGATTAAGCAGAAAATTGAAAAACGTCTCAAAGGACGTCCGTTAACCGCAGCATAATGGGTAAATATATAGTAATTGGAGGTAGCAAAGGCATTGGTAGTGCTATTGTAGATAACCTTTTAGAAAACCACGAAGTTATTAATCTAAGCCGCTCCGCTCCAGAGATTTCTCATGAGAATCTCACGCATCACAATTGTGATGTGCTTTCTGATGAGTTCCCCCAAATTTCTGGAGCAGATGGCTTAGTATATTGTCCAGGAAGCATTAATCTTAAACCCGTAAATAGACTTAAAGTCGAGGATTTTAGAGAAGATTTTGAAATTAATGTGATTGGTGCAGTTAAAGCGGTACAACAATATTTACCAATTTTGAAAGAAGGAAAAAATCCAGCAATAGTACTTTTTAGCACTGTAGCATCAGATTTAGGGATGCCTTTTCATGCCTCGGTCGCAGCTTCTAAATCTGCCGTTGAAGGATTTATGAAATCTATTGCGGCAGAATTGGCACCTACAGTAAGAGTGAATGCAATTGCGCCTACTGTTACAGATACAGATTTGGCCTCTAAACTGTTAAGGAATGACCGAATGATTGACAATATGAAAGAACGTCATCCACTTAAAAAATACCTTCAACCACAAGAGGTAGCGGATATGGCGACATTTTTGTTATCAGAAAAAGCTGCATCATTATCAGGTCAGGTTTTTAAAATGGATTGCGGAATAACAAGTTTAAAAATATAACGGCAACAATTGCCAATAAATTAAATATCATGAATCCTTTAAAAACATTTATTGGCACAATAACGGTTTCTGACGATGATGTTGTGCAGAAAGCAAAAGAATCGATTTACGAAATTAAAATTAATAATCTTCAAGGTAAGCCTATTGATTTATCAGCGTTTAAAGGCAAATACATTTTGTTTGTTAATGTCGCTTCAAAATGTGGATTTACACCTCAATACCGACAACTCGAAAAATTGAGTCAAGATTATAAAGATAACTTAGTGGTCATTGGCGTTCCTTGTAATCAGTTCGGTAATCAAGAACCAGGAAATGCAGATGAAATTTCAGAATTTTGTCAAGTTAATTATGGCGTATCATTTCTAATGACTGAAAAAATTGATGTTTCTGGTGTTAACCAACATCCACTTTATAGATGGCTTACTACAAAAGCTGTTAACGGTAAGAAAACAACTAAAGTTAAATGGAATTTCCAGAAATATTTAGTTGATAAAGAAGGAGAATTTTTGGATTACTTCTACTCTATTACAAAACCAAATAATAAAAGAATAACTTCATATTTAGATTAATTATGTTCGGACTTTTCAAAAAAACTTCAGAATTAGAAAAACTTCAGAAAAAATACGAAAAGTTAATGGCTGATTGGCATCGACTTTCTACAACAAATCGTGCCGAAAGTGACAAGAAATATGCTGAAGCAGAAGAAATTTCTAAACGAATTGAAGCCATAAAATCAAAGTCTTGAAAAAGATTTATTACTTCATAATATTTTTAATAATAAACTTTGGTGGACTTGGGTTAGGCATGCTTTTTATGGGCGATGGTCCAGGTTCAGATTGGTATTTAAACTTAAATAGAGCTCCATGGGAACCACAAGGTTGGGTGTTTGGGGCAGCATGGACGCTGATAATGCTATGCTTTTCTTGGTATTTGGCTGAGTTATTTCATTTAAGAAAGTCGCCTTTTATTATTTCACTTTTTATTATTCAATTTGTTTTAAATGTAAGTTGGAATTGGTTTTTCTTCAATTTACACTATACACTAATTGCATTAGTGGTCATTTCGCTGTTAACACTTCTTCTATTATACTTTTTTCTCACATTTAGAAACGAGCGTTTAAAGGTAGCTAAATACCTTTTACTTCCTTATATAATTTGGTTGTGCATTGCAACTTCACTAAACGCTTACATTGTCTTATATAATTAGTATGAAAATTTATAGAAAACAGAGCATTCAAAAATTACCTATTTCATTAGAAGAAGCTTGGGAGTTTTTATGCAATCCGGCAAATCTTGAAAAATTGACTCCACCAGATATGAAAATGACAATTATTTCTGGTGCAGATAGACCAATGTATGCCGGACAAGTATTGCAATATAGCGTTACGCCGTTGCCTGGTTTTAAAACCAAATGGGTAAGTGAAATAACGCAATACGTAGATAAAAATTATTTTGTAGATGTACAGCTTTATGGACCTTACGCGTTTTGGCATCACAAACATTTTGTGCGCGAAATTCTTGGTGGTGTAGAAATGGAAGATATTATAGATTATAAAGTGCCATTGGGATTTATAGGTCAGCTTGTGCACCCTTTTTTAGTAAAACCAAAATTAGAATCTATTTTTAATTTTAGAAAAGAACAGATGACTAAGATTTTTGGCACTTACGACGAAACCAATTAAAATAAACTAACATGAAACAACCTATTAATATATTTTGGTTTAGACGTGATTTGCGTTTAGACGATAATATTGGCTTTTGTGAAGCTCTGAAAGACGACAATCCTGTACTTCCCATATTTATATTTGATAAAGAAATTCTAGACAAACTACCAGAAGATGATGCGCGTGTAACCTTTATATACAATACGCTCCAAAAAATGCGTAAAACGTTGCAAGATGAGCATAATAGCAGTATTGCTATGTATTATGGCAACCCTGAGAGCATTTACAAAGACTTAATTAATGATTATAAAATTGATAAAGTTTTTACCAATAGAGATTATGAGCCTTATGCTAAAGAAAGAGACGAAGCCGTAAAAACACTTTTAGAAGAAAATAATATCGAATTTAAAACTTTTAAAGACCAAGTTATTTTTGAAAAAGACGAAGTCGTAAAAAAAGATGGCGACCCATATGTGGTGTATACGCCATACTCAAAGGTATGGTTAGACCAGTTCGATGAAGATAAACTTAAAATACATTACACAAACTCGTATTTAGATAATTTGGTAGAAAATTCGCGATTACCAAATTTAAGTTTATCAGATATGGGTTTTAAAACCTCGTCGCAGGAAATTAAAGATTATGAGTTGACACCAACCTTAATACAAGAATACGAAGAAACCCGAAATTTTCCAGCAAAAGACAATACATCACGACTCGGACCACATTTACGCTTTGGAACCGTAAGCGTACGCAAAATGGTTAAAAAAGCCATTGCAGAAAGCAATAACACCTTTTTAAAAGAATTAATTTGGCGCGAGTTTTTTATGCAAATTTTATGGCACTACCCAGAAACTAAGGACAATGCCTTTAAATCTAAATACGACCGAATTGAGTGGCGAAACAACGAAGATGAATTTAAAAAATGGTGCGAAGGTAAAACAGGTTACCCATTGGTAGATGCAGGCATGCGCCAGCTCAACAAAACAGGCTTTATGCACAATCGTGTCCGCATGTTGGTTGGTAGCTTTTTATGCAAACACTTACTTATAGACTGGCGTTGGGGCGAATCTTATTTTGCTGAAAAACTTCACGATTACGAAATGTCTAGCAACGTTGGCAATTGGCAATGGGTTGCTGGCTCAGGCGTAGATGCAGCACCATATTTTAGAATTTTTAATCCGACTACGCAAATAGATAAGTTTGATAAAAACAAAAAATATATTAAACAATGGGTTGAAGAATATGACACCGATAAATACCCAGAAAAAATGGTTGACCACAAGGAAGCGCGCGAACGTTGCTTAGAAGTTTACAAAGCTGCAGTGAGCTAATAATTCTGTTAAAAAAACAATGTTTATCTAAATTTTTAATAAAAATTTTAAAATATTTACAATAAAATTAAAATACATACGTTACAAATTAAAGACACATGTGTCTTAGACAGAATAACCATTTCTAAAAACAATTTAAAAAGCTCTGATTTTCAGGGCTTTTTATTTTTATAGAATGCTAAAGTTAATTTTTATATTTACGCTGTTATAGATTACCTAAAACTCTACATATCTTGATAATTAGATTGAATATAGTTAATAAAAGTGAATATATAATTAGTTACCTGCAAGCTGAAAAAACATCGGAACTAAATAATGAACAGTCAGAAAATTAAAAATATTTTAGAACATTTCGATTATCGACTGTTGGAAAATCCTGAATTTAAAGAAGACTCTGTTCGAGAAGAAATAGTTCTGCCAATTA
The DNA here is from genome assembly GCF_042675765.1 of Winogradskyella litorisediminis. NCBI lineage: Bacteria > Pseudomonadati > Bacteroidota > Flavobacteriia > Flavobacteriales > Flavobacteriaceae > Winogradskyella > Winogradskyella litorisediminis. Next base: position 43,565 of record NZ_JBHTJL010000020.1, read on the forward strand.
TTAAAGGTTTAGGATATACTCCAAACAAACCGAATCAAATTATTCGGAGTAGAAATTTAATACATCCATTTGTTGCTATTGGCTCACAGAAAAAGAAAATTTATATTATTCCAGATTATCTTTTTGAGGTTAATGAAAAACCAAGTTGGATTTTAGATGCAAAGTCACCATCGGAATCAATCATAAAATCGAAAAATGTTGAACAAGCATATTCTTATGCTATTCATCCAGAAGTTAGAGCAAGGTTTTTCTCGCTTTGTAACGGAAAAGAATTTGTTCTGTATAGCGTAGATAATTTCGAACCGATTTTACATTTTCAAATGCAAGCATTACCATTATATTGGGAAAATTTAAAAGCTATTTTATCACCTGATAATGTCTTTTCAACAAACAGCCTTGAATACAAAAAAGATTTAGGGCTACATTTGAAAAGACTTGGATTTGACCGAAATACAATTTTGATTTTTCCACAAATACCAGTTACTAACATAACTCAACTTGACAACGATATGTTTACCATAAATGTTGGAGGAGCTACGTTAGAAAATGAAACTTATGTAGCTACGTTTGATTTTCATTTAGATGTTTTTCGTCAATTTAAAGGCAAAATTCCTGATGAGGCATTCGAATCTTTATTAAAACGTAAAAAAGAAGGACGTATAGCATTTAGATTTCCAGATACAGCATATATGATTGATATTGAATGCGAAATTGGAGAAAAATTGGAAGAAAATGACAAAGAGATTTTCTTACCATTAGAATTAAAGCGTATAATAAACTGAAGAAAAGCCTGCAGGTAACAACGTATATAGCTCATAGCTAATTAGTTGATTAATTCAAAGTTAGGGCATAATTTGCAAGTCCGCCAAATTTTTAAATTTGACGATTTCCAATAAAAAGATAAATAGTAAAATTTAAAAATCTGGCTTGTGCTTAATACGAAAATAATCGCTAATTTACACGCTACGAGCCATACACAAAACCGTTAGCTACAATGACCTAAAGACTCACGTAGAACAATTAAAAACCACAACCATTGAAAATAGCATTCGTACTTTTTATCACACTACTCTTTTCTATTGTAAGTATAGCACAACAAAATAAAGTAACTACGGGAAACAAAAATGGGACGCTTATAGCAATTGGTGGTGGAGATATTGGACACACTACTATTATGAAAGAATTTAAGAAACTGGCTGGTGGAGATTCTGCGAAAATAGTGGTTATACCAACAGCGTTTGTTAAGAACAATGAGATTGATACGTTGCTATTAAAAAGAAATTTCAGGGAATATGGGATTCCTCATATTACTATTTTGCATACCAATGATTCCATCGAGGCAAATACAGATAAATTTGTGAAACCGATTAAAGAAGCTACAGGAATTTATTTTACAGGTGGTAGACATTGGAGAATTGCAGATAGTTATTTAAATACCAAAGTACACAAGGAACTATTAAAATTATTGGACAGAGGTGGCGTAATTGCAGGTTCTTCAGCAGGCGCAACAATACAAGGTTCTTATTTGGCAAGAGGAGATACAAAAAACAATCAAATAATGATGGGAGACCATGAAATTGGATTCGGATTTATCTCAAATATTGCTATTGACCAACACGTGTTAACCCGAAATAGACAGTTTGATATGTTTACAATCCTAGAGAAAAAACCTGAACTTTTGGGTATCGGAATTGACGAGAGTACAGCTATTGTGGTCAAAGGAGATATTCTAGAAGTTATTGGAGAAAGTTATGTTATTATTTATGACAAATCATTCTGGTCCATTGAACGTAATCCATTCGATAAGGAAACTCAAAAAAAACTTCCAAATAAAAACCAATTATTCTATTTTTTGAAAAGTGGAGATACATATAACTTAAGAGACAGAAAAGTCATTCGGGATTAAACATTGTGAATAAACACTGTAGCTAACAACCTATATATCTCATAACTAATCAGTTGCTTAATCGAAGTTAAAGATTTTAAAATAGCGAGTGAACAAAACTTCTGTCCTGGGTAACAATTAGATAATGGTTTAAAATAAAAAAAGCTTCAAATTTTCATTTGAAGCTTTTTTCAAGAAAGAAATTCTTAGTTTCCTTCAATACGCTCAATTTGAGCACCAATAGCTCTCAATCGTGTATCTATATTTTCGTAACCACGATCAATTTGTTCAATATTATGGATGGTCGATGTGCCTTTTGCAGATAATGCGGCGATTAACAAGGAAACACCAGCTCTAATATCTGGAGACGTCATGGTTGAAGCTTTTAATTGAGATTTAAAATCGTGACCAATAATCGTTGCTCTGTGCGGATCGCATAAAATAATTTTTGCGCCCATGTCTATTAACTTATCTACAAAGAATAAACGACTTTCAAACATTTTTTGGTGCACAACTGCACTTCCTCTTGCTTGAGTAAGCACTGTAAGAATAATACTTAATAAATCTGGTGTAAATCCAGGCCATGGCGCATCAGCTATGGTTAAAATAGAACCATCTATATAACTTTGTATTTCGTAGCCATCGGTATGTGCAGGTATGTATATATCATCACCTTTACGCTCAATTGTAATTCCTATTTTTCGGAATACATTAGGTATAACTCCCAAATCGTCCCAACTAACATTTTTAATTGTCAGTTCGCTTTTAGTCATTGCTGCAAGTCCTATCCAACTTCCTATTTCAATCATATCAGGAAGCATTCTGTGCTCTGTTCCACCAAGACTTTCAACACCTTCAATGGTCAATAAGTTAGAGCCAACACCAGATATTTTTGCACCCATGCGATTTAGCATTTTACAAAGTTGTTGTAAATAGGGTTCGCAAGCGGCATTGTAAATAGTAGTTGTGCCTTTGGCTAAAACAGCTGCCATTACTATATTAGCTGTTCCTGTTACAGAAGCTTCATCTAAAAGCATGTAAGTGCCTTTTAACTCTTCTGCTTCAACTCCATAGAAATAATCTTCACGATTGTATCTAAACTTAGCACCTAGTTTTATAAATCCTTCAAAATGAGTATCTAATCGACGACGACCAATTTTATCGCCACCAGGCTTAGGAATATATCCTTTACCAAAACGAGCTAACATTGGGCCAACAATCATTATAGAACCACGCAAACCACGACCTTCAACTTTAAAAGCTTCAGACTCTAAATACTCAAGGTTAACATTTTCGGCTTTAAATGTGTATGTGTTAGCATCTAATTTTTCGATTTCAACACCCAAATTACCTAATAAAGTTATTAGCTTATTAACATCTACAATATCCGGTATGTTACTAATCGTAATTTTTTCGGGAGTTAATAATACAGCACACAAAATTTGTAATGCTTCGTTTTTAGCGCCTTGCGGAGTTATATTTCCTTTTAGTTGGTGTCCGCCTTCTATTTTAAATGTACCCATACGTCTTAGTAACGTTTTCTGTTGTTGGAATATTTTTTCTTGTTATTATTCTTTTTGTTATTGTTGTTATTGCTCTTATTACCATACTTAGATTTGGTACGCAATAAACTATTAGCATCACTAAGCTCTTCGTCGCTATTTTTTAGGTTTATTTTACCATCAGACAGCTCGTATAAATGACTATAAATAACATCGTCTTCAACCGTATCTTTGTTCCAATTAAGAAAACACTTTTTCATGTGATTGGCAATGGTGTAGGTCAATGCTTCTTTCATTTCACCGTCTTCCCAAGTAATAGCCACATCAATCATTGTTTTAATATTGTTTCCGTAAAAACGATATTTTGGGAAATTCTGTGGGTATTTTAAAGGTTCTGGTCTAGCCTGAATGACTTCGCGCTCTGGTTTTTCGTATGGAGAATCAACGTCAATGTCAAAATCTGCCATTATAAAAAGTTGGTCCCAAAGCTTATGCTGAAAATCTGGAACATCGCGTAAATGTGGTTGCAAATTACCCATTACGTTAATAATGGATTTTGCAAATTTATTACGTTCTTCCTTTGTTTCTCTGGACTTAGCGTAGTTTATCATCTTCTGAAGATGACGTCCATATTCTGGAATTATTAAATGTTCACGCTCCGTGTTGTATTCTAAATCGTCTATCAAAATTGTAAAAATGTGTAGTAAATAATATCTGAACCTGAAGTTTCTGGTTCTGCTGCAAAGTACAAAAATTATATGGCGTTTACCAAAATTATAAAGAAATTACGTTTTCTATTTTTTGTGCCACTTCTTTATACTTAGCTATCACTGCGTCAGGGTTTTTCATCTTTACGTTTACAGAGACGCTTGTGTATTTTCCGTTTTTAGATTCTTTGGTATTTATAACAGCACCCAAATTATTAAAAATATCACCTATTTCTATTACTTGAGAAGGTGTTGTAGGCACAATAAATTTATACAAATATTCCGCAGGCCACAAGGTCGTGTCCTGTAATTGCGTTTTTAATTTTTTATAAAATGCTTCTGATTTTTCTGATGAATTCATAATGAAAATTTGAAATGCAAAGATACATTTAAGTTTATACTTTCTCTTTCCTATTTAATTACGAAATTTGTGCCAAACTCATTTTTAATTTGAAGCCAAAAAAAATAGCCATTACTGGTGGTCCAGGAACAGGAAAAACCTCAATTATTAGCTTACTTTTAGAGAAAGGCTACACCTGTTATGATGAAATTTCTAGACAAGTGACACTCGAGGCTAGACAACAAGGCATAGAACAGTTATTTTTAACCAAACCTCTACTCTTTAGCCAAAAACTACTCGAAGGCAGAATACAACAATTTATTGATGCTACTAATGAAGATAAAGCGATTGTATTTCTTGACCGTGGCATACCTGATGTGTTAGCATATATGGATTATATCGGCGATTCATATCCTGAAGAATTTATAGAAGCTTGCAAAAACCATAATTACGATAGCGTCTTTATTTTGCCACCTTGGGAAGATATTTTCACCTCTGACAGTGAACGTTACGAGAATTTTAGTCAGTCTGAAATTATCCATAATCACTTGAGCGAAACCTACAAAAGATTTGGATATAAATTATTAGAGGTTCCTCTTGGGACTGTACAAGAAAGAGTTAACTTTATATTACAGACTTTAGATTTGTAATATGCACCCAATTGAAGTATTAGAACGGTATTGGCAGCACACATCATTTAGACCTTTGCAAGCCGAAATTATTGATGCCGTGCTCAACAATAACGACACCTTTGCTCTACTACCAACTGGTGGCGGAAAATCTATATGCTTCCAAATTCCAGCATTGATACAACCTGGCATTTGCATCGTTATATCGCCCTTAGTGGCGCTAATGCAAGACCAAGTAAATACCTTAAAACAAAAAGGTATAAAAGCCATGGTTATTTCGTCTGGCACGTCTTATAAAGATATCGATACACAATTAGACAATTGTATATACGGCAACTATAAGTTTTTGTATCTATCACCAGAACGACTTCAACAATCATTAGTCCAAGAGCGCATTCAGCAAATGAATGTTAATCTTATTGCCGTTGATGAAGCGCATTGTATCAGTCAATGGGGAAACGATTTTAGGCCAGCATACAACAATATAGCAACGCTTAGAGAATTACAACCTAGTGTTAACTGCATTGCATTGACCGCAACTGCTAAATCTAAAGTGGTTAGTGATATTTTAAAATCTTTAGATTTTATAGATTCTAAGATTTTTAAAGCCTCATTTAAACGCGAAAATATTAGTTATCAGGTTATAAATACCGAAGACAAAAATTACCATTTGCTAAATATTTTGAAACAAAATGAAGGTGCTTCCATCATTTATGTTAGAAGCAGAAAATCAACCATTAACATTAGTGATTTCTTAATTTCTCAAGGGTTTGAAGCCACATTTTATCATGGCGGATTAAACACGGCTGAAAAAAACAAACGCCTAAACCTTTGGACAAATAATCAAAAACCAATTATGGTTGCCACGACGGCTTTTGGTATGGGTATTGATAAAGCAGATGTAAAAAGTATTATTCATTACAATTTACCCGAAAGTTTAGAAAGTTATTACCAAGAAGCCGGTCGTGCTGGCCGAAATGGAAAAGATGCCGTTGCTGTTATTCTGAAAAAAAATGTAGATGAATCTAAATTAAAAGGTCAATTTTTAAGTGCCTTACCATCGGTTGATGCTGTAAAATTTGTGTATAAAAAATTGTGTAGTTATTTTCAGATTTCTTACGGTGAAGGTCAAAATACTGTGCATCAATTAAATTTTAAGACGTTTTGCCACACATATCAATTAAAAACTAGTCTAACCTTTAATGCGCTTAGAATTTTAGACAGCAACAGTATAATTGCGCTTAATCAGCAATTTAATTATAAAACTACGGTGCAATTTTTGGTAAGTAATACTCAGATATTTAAGTATCTCGAAAACAACAAAAGTCAAAACACCATTATAAAAGCGTTATTACGTACTTATGGCGGAATTTTAGACTTTCCGACCAAGATTAATGTAGATTTAGTAGCATCAAAAGCTAGCGTACAAACCCAACAATTATTTGCGGTTTTAAAAGATTTAGAAGCGCACCATATCATAGAACTTAAAATTGCCAATACAGATTCTGAAATTACATTTATAAAACCGCGAGAAGACGAATTGACCATTAACCCAATTATACCAGTAATTGAACAGCAAAACGCACTAAAACAAAGTCAGATAGCTTCAGTAATAAAATACACAAAAAATGATTCGGTTTGTAAACATATTCAATTATTAGAGTATTTTGATGAAACAGAAACTCAACCTTGTGGCAAATGTTCGGTTTGTTTAAATAATACAAAGGTTTTAGAATTAAACTCAAATACCATTAAAACCAAAATATTAGAAATTTTATCTCATGGCGAAAAATCGTCAAGAGACTTATTGGACGCCTTACAGCTTTCGCAATCCGAGTTATTACAAAATATTTCCTTACTATTAGAACAAGGAAAAATTACAATTACAGATAAAAATACATATCAACTCAAATGACAGAAAAAAGAGACATACGCATTGTTTTTATGGGCACGCCCGATTTTGCAGTACATATTTTAAAAACCATCTTAGAACAAAAGTATAAAGTTGTTGGCGTTATAACAGCGCCTGACAAACCTGCTGGTCGCGGTCGAAAGTTGAAATCTTCAGCAGTAAAAGAATTCGCATTAGAACATAATTTAAAAGTACTACAACCTACAAATTTAAAATCGGAAATTTTTGTAGAAGAATTAAAATCACTTAATGCAAATCTTCAAATCGTTGTCGCTTTTAGAATGTTACCAAAAGTAGTTTGGCAAATGCCCGAGTATGGCACTTTTAACCTTCATGCATCGCTGCTACCAAATTATCGCGGAGCAGCTCCAATACATTGGGCGATTATTAATGGTGAAGAAAAAACTGGCGTAACTACTTTCTTTATTGACGAAAAAATTGATACCGGAGCCATAATTTTGAAAGAAGAAACAAAAATTGGTAAAAATGAAACGGTTGGCGAGCTTCATGATAAATTAATGCATTTGGGAAGTGATTTAGTTGTAAAAACTATACAACAGATTAAAGAAGATAGCGTTGAAACCAAAATTCAACCAACTTCTGAAGATTTAAAAACAGCATACAAACTTAACAGAGACAATTGTAAAATTGACTGGAACGAGAATTTAGACACCATATATAATAAAATACGTGGATTAAACCCATTTCCGACAGCGTGGTGTTATCTTAACAATGGTGATGACGAAAATCTGTCTGTAAAATTATACGACGTATCAAAATCTAAAGAATTGCATAATCTTGAAAATGGTGCATTAAAAATTATAGATAAAGAAATAAAAGTAGCCTGTAAAAATGGATTTATTATTATAGAAGAATTACAACTTCCTAATAAGCGAAAAATGGATGCAAAATCACTTTTGAATGGTTATAATTTTGAAAATAATGCAAAACTGCTCTAAAGCCTTATTGCCACTAGGTTTGTGAAAACATCGATAAAATGCACTCCTTTATTAACAAATGCGCTAAGTTATTAACAAAACCGCGTATTTACTAGGGTTTTACTTGCATAGCACGCTAATACATATAAATTTGTTACTGGTTTTAACATTTATGTTGAAGTCCATTCATTTAATAACTTAAAAATTTTTCAATTTATGAACAAAACAGATTTAGTAAACAGCATGGCTGAAAATGCAGGTATCACAAAAGCTGCCGCAAAAAAAGCATTAGACGGATTATTAATTGATATCGAAGGAGCTTTACAAAAAGGTAACCGTGTATCATTAGTAGGTTTTGGTTCTTGGTCAGTTACTCGTAGAGCTGCAAGAGACGGAAGAAATCCTCAAACAGGAAAAACTATTAAAATTAAAGCTAAAAATGTAGTAAAGTTTAAGGCAGGTTCTGACTTAAGCGACGCTGTAAACTAAGCTTAGTTTAATTACAATATTAAAAGCCTGCTTGCAAAAGCAGGCTTTTTTTGTTGATTAATTAAAGCTCTTTTGTATTGATTATCAAAAAAACATTATATTTAAGTAGAGAAACTCAATATTTATTGTGAAAAAGCCAGAAAAAGGAAGTTTACTTATAGCAGAACCATCTATTATTGGAGATATCTCTTTTAATAGAGCTGTGGTGCTTTTGGCGGACCATAACGATTTGGGTTCTGTCGGTTTTATACTCAATAAAAAATTAGATTACAGCCTTAAAGACGTTATAGAAGGTACCGATTCTGAGTATCCTATTTACAACGGCGGACCAGTGGAACAAGACAATTTATATTTTATACACAAGTCTCCAGAATTAATACCTAACAGTATTGAAATATCTGAAGGTATTTATTGGGGCGGAGATTTTGAAACCGTTTTAGAGCTCATAAATACAAATAAAATTGGCTGTGATGATATTAAGTTTTTTCTCGGCTACTCTGGTTGGGCGGAACAACAATTGTTTGATGAGTTAGACTCACAAGCTTGGGTTGTTAGCAAAAACACCTATAGCAATAAAATTATATCAAAATGCTCTACCGAATTTTGGAAAGAAAAAATGCTAGAAATGGGTGGCGAATACTCTATTTGGTCAAATGCGCCAGAAAATCCTAGTTATAACTAACCAAGCCTAATTTTTACATTCAAACTATTTAGTATTGCTTTTGCGGTATCGTTTATGTATTTCTTTTTACGGTAACTACCAATAGATTGAATACCCACAATGGTGTTTGTTATAAATAATTCGTCCGCTTTTTGCAGTTCAAATGGCGAAATTGAGGCTTCTTCAATTGTGTAATTTGGATTGTTTTGTAATAGACTTAAAATTTGTTTTCGCATTACACCCTTTAAACAACCATCTTCTAACGGTGGTGTTTTAATAGATTCACCCTTAACTAAAAACAAATTGCCATTTAAAGCCTCAACTATACTTTTATTTGTATTAAGCACTAAACAGTTGTTAAAGTCATTTTCTTTAGCATATATGCTACCAATGACTTGCAATGCTTTGTTTGTAGATTTTAGTCCAGACAATAATCCAGGTGCTAAATAGAAGTCTTTATATAAATCGACTTTATAATTTTCAAACGGATGAACTTGGTATATTAAATGTTCTAGTGGTTCTGCTACTATATTAAATTGAGGAACCGATGTTTCCTTAGGCAAATACTTTCCGCCTTCACCTCTATCGACATTTAATCTTACACGTGCCGAATTATTAAGATTTGTATTGACTTTTATCGTTTTTAGAATTTCATCTTCAAAAAATTCCATAGTATAATTCATAGGAATTTCCATACGGAGAATACGCATAGATGCCATTAATCTAAAATAATGGTCTTCAAGAAATAGAATTTTGCCATTAACAACACGCATGGTTTCAAACAAAGCATCTCCATATTTATAACCTCTATTGTTTAAAGATACTCTTGCAACGTCGGCTTCAACGATATTTCCATTAAAATTTATCATAAAAAAAATCCCGATTAAATCGGGACAAAGATACTATTTGTAAGTGATTTTTATTAAGCAGAACCTAAAACTTGCTTTAAGCTACCTATCATATTTTCCCAAAGCATTTTAGATTCTTCTACTTCATCTTCTTCGGCAAAATCTGTAATCATTAAAGATACGTCTTTTGTGATTTCATCTACCTGGATTCGGATTTCAAAATAACAAGAGCTACCGTCTTCTTCATCTTCTAACCAACGAAATTTTACGCGCTCACCACTTTTTTTGTTTAATAGTTTTGCTTGTTCTTCGCTGCCATCCCAAATAAAAGTAAAGAGTTCTCCTCTACTATTTACGTTGTCTGCATACCACTCTGACATGCCTGATGGTGTTGAAATATATTGGTATAATAACGAAGGAGATGCGTGGATTGGAAACTCGAGTTCGTATTTAATTTTATCGTCCATAAATGATTTCTATTATTTGCTCAATATATATATAATTATGGTAGTTTAAAATATAAAGACAAAAATATTTTTTGCGGTGTTATGTTTGTCATAGAGATAAATGTTTTTATATTTGCACGCTCAAATGGCGAGGTAGCTCAGTTGGTTAGAGCGTCGGATTCATAACCCGGAGGTCACGAGTTCAATTCTCGTTCTCGCTACAAATCTTAAATAATTCAAAACCAAAGGTTTAGTTCGCGCTAAACCTTTTTTTATGGATACTATTTATGATTTAATTACCTTAGGTTTTCAAAATGAACACGATTTGGAACACGAAGGACTATTCATTTCAGAATAAAATCTCAAAAAAACAATTCTTCTTTTAAAAGCTCATTTAATTTGTTTTTAAATTAAGCTTTAGGAATTAGTTGTTAGTGGTCATATAATCTTGCCAATTAATAAGAACGTACTTTTCAATATTACGTTCTGTAGTCTTTAAAAACCCAAACTCATACACAAAAAGATAAACGTCTCCTTTTTTGTTTTTCCAATAATGGGTAAAGAAATTTGGATTAAAACCTTCTTTTTTGAGAATTTTAGACCTAACTGTTGCTTTTCCGGCTTTATTATATTGTTTTAATATTCTTCGGTTTAGTCTCAACTGATTGTCTACTTTATTGTAAAATCTTTCGGGTTGTTTTTTTTCTCTTTCGTACTGGTGTGCACTTTTGCATTGAGGATCGCAATATTTTTTATCAATCCTTCCAATTAACTCCTTTCCGCAACTGAGGCATTCTTTATATAATCGCATAGTTCAAACTTAAATGTATATTATACGTAAGATATTCGAATATATTACCACTACAAAATCTTTTACTTCTATTTTTGAATTATATATTATGAAACAGACAATTCAAATTACATTAGAACCTGTTACACACAGAGGTATAACTTATGTAGTAATTTCTTTTAAAGAAAATTTAGAAGTAAGAAATTACATTAAAACATTTACGGGCATTAAGGAAAGTTATGCTAACAAAACGCTGTATATTCCTTTTTATGAAGGTGTTATACATCAACTTTTTACGCACCTTAGATTTGAAGGTTATTTTGTAGATTATGAGGCTTTTAAAAAAAGTGACTACGAGCCAAAAAAAGAGGTTACATACATTCCAAATTTTGAATTGCCTGCGTTAAACGAAGATAAAAAGACCGAAATTTCAGGATTTTATAAGTGGCTTCAACAGAAGCGGTTTAGCCAAAATACAGTAAATACTTATGCCGAAGTTACTAGACTGTTTCTTAGATACCTTCAAAATAAAAACATAGACTCAATAACTTCAAAAAGTATAGAACAGTTTAATTACGATTTTATTTTTATTACAAATAAATCTGTATCCTACCAAAATCAATGCATTAGTGGTATTAAAAAATATCTCGAATTTAAAGGTGTTGTCATTGAGGATTTTGAAATTAAAAGACCACAAAAAGATAAAAAATTACCAAACGTACTAAGCAAATCTGAGGTGAAAGCGCTCTTAGATGCTGTAACTAACCTTAAACACCGATTGTTGTTAAGTTTAATATATTCGGCTGGTTTGAGAATTGGAGAAGCTTTGAGCTTAAAGCCAAATGATATTGATATTGAAAGAGGAATGATACATGTAAAAAGTGCCAAAGGAAGAAAAGACAGATACACCTTGCTCGCTCCTACTTTAGTGCCTTTGTTAGAGACATACAAGAGCAGTTACAAACCTAAATATTTTTTATTTGAAGGTCGCTTGGGCGAAGCGTATACGCAAGTAAGCGCCAGACAAGTTTTAAAAAAAGCGCTCCGAAAGGCTGAAATAAGAAAGTACGCCACGCTACATACGTTACGACATAGTTTTGCGACACATTTATTAGAAAGTGGTACGGATATTAGATATATACAAGAATTATTAGGACATAATAGCCCAAAAACAACGATGATTTACACACATGTTTCATCAACTAGTTTAAGTGAAATAAAAAACCCTTTCGACAATCTATAAAAAGTGATTATATTTATCGGAGCGATATTGAATTTTAGAATTTATAGGAATGGAAATAAAAACGAAAAACCATCGTTATCCGACCAAATAAGTTTATTATAAGGTATTCAATAACGCCTATAAACAAGTTGTAGTGCATTTAAAAAATGAACATCCTGAAAATTGACATAAAAAAATCATTGAATCTTGAAAAAC
>NZ_JBHTJL010000021.1:0-8534 GCF_042675765.1 Winogradskyella litorisediminis
AAAAATTTTAAAGAAAATTGTAAATAGAAACGGGTGGAAACTATTTGAGGAGAATAAAAATTTAAATATTATTAATATTTCTTTTTTAGACACGAAAACAGATTATGGAAAACAAATTATTGTTCTTTATGAAAAGAATGACATTTTAATAAATTGTATTTCATTTGCTTTTGGAAAAACGCCAAATCCTTACAATTGGTTTTCGAATAAAAAAATGGTTGAAAAATTTAAAACCGAATTTATAGAAAATAAAAACGCACTACAACAACATATATAATTTATTGCTGGCTTATTACCTACTTGCGAAAATCCTCGCGGATTTTCTTTGTCTGTAATTATTTAATAAATTGGGTGCTTAAACCACGCAACAAACCATATATAAACACGTTACCCAACATAAGACCAATCAAACTCAAAAAATGAAATCAATAGGAATTAGAGCAACACCAAAAGAAATATATTTCGCAGTAGTTGAACAAAATGACGAGGGAAATAATGTAATTGCAATAGATAAATTGATTTTACCTCTATCATTAGAAATACCTGATAGGCTAAACTTTGTTAGGAAAACCATAATTGACATAATAAACCAATACGAAGTTACTAAAGCAGGAATAAAAGTAACAGAAGGGAATGCTCAAAGGTTAAGCATTGAAAGAATATCAATAGAAGCTATAATCCAAGAATTGTTTTCAAGTTGTTCTGTTCAAAAATATTTTGGAGGTAATATTTCTAAAATATCAAGACTATTAGGTCTTGCAAACAATGGAGATTTAAAGAAAATTATAAAAGGAGAAAGTATTCCTGACGATTTAGAATTTCTTCAAAATAACAGCGAAACAGAAAGAGAATCAGTATTATCAGCACTTGCTGCATTAAATTTGTAAAATGAATATAGGACTAAGAGAGGCTACTCTAAATTTTGAATTAAAAGATAACATAGGTGCAGAAGGAAAAAATTCTGATGTTTTTATTGCACACGATAAGCAATTTGATGCAGATATCGTAATAAAAAGAATTCCAAAAGCAGATTTCAATTCACCAAATGACTATTATAAAGAAGCTAAATGTCTTTATACCTCTAAGCATCAGAACATAGTTACAGTAAATTATTCCTGTGAAGATGACGACCATATTTACATTGCAATGCCACATTATGGAAAAGGTTCTTTAGAATCTTTAACAAAAACAAGATTTTTAACAGTTAGAGAAATTCTTAAATATTCTATAGATTTTCTATCTGGTTTAAATCATATTCATACAAAAGGATTAATACATTTTGACATAAAGCCGACTAATATTTTAATATCTGATTCTAATGAAGCTTTAGTTACTGATTTTGGTTTAGCTAAATTCACAAATATCCACAGAGTTGCACAACAAGATAAATTTTACAGTCTACATACTGCACCTGAATGTCTTGTAACAAATCAATTTACTATACAAGTAGATATTTATCACGCTGGTTTAACTTTGTACAGAATTTGTAACGGTTCTAATGTTTTTAAAAGTCAACTAGCTGGTATAGCATCGAAAGCAGAATTAGACAGCTTAATTACATCAGGTAGATTTCCTGATAGAAATTTTTTCTTACCTCATATTCCTCAAAAATTAAGAAATGTGATAAGAAAAGCATTATCTATTAATCCAGCTGACAGACATAACAATCTAATAGAACTTTTAAATGAACTTTCAAAGATTCAAGAAAATTTGGATTGGCAATTAAGTGTAATTCCTAATGGTAATAAATGGGTATTAGACGAGGACAATAAAACATACGATATTTCGTTGATAAATGACAATGGTTCTTTTAATATCGAGACATATAAGACTATGAAAAGCTCTGGTAATAGAACAAGAGTAAATGATGATTTTAGAGCTAATTTAACATTTCAAAAAGCAACAACAGAACTAAAGAAAATACTAAAGTCATATTAATTACGTAAATTTGCACACTAGTTTTATTAAATGAAAGTAAATAAAACAACATATAACCCTAATAAAAATTTGACTAGAGGCCAACTTTCGAACCCTTTTTCAAATTCCTCAATTCATACCAGAATTAAAAAGTCTGGTGCTATAGATTTGAGAGATAATTCTGTGTGGACAGAAAAAAACGGTTATTCTCAAGTAAAATCAATTGACAAAACAAAGAAACTGAAATAAATTACGTTGGGTAACACCGTATATAATTTATTGCTTGGTTCTCGCCTACTTACGAAAATCCTTGCGGATTTTCTATTCGGTTTTTATTTGCTAAATTACGTGCTCAACCACGCAACAAACCATATACAAACACGTTAGTAGCAATTTAAAACCGTGCGGTCGGATTTTACTCTTATCCGTTAAATTCGTTCCTTTTAATTTTGATTTTTAAGTCTGCAAACGCAATCACTACGTCGGATTTTTATACTCAAACGTGCAATACAAAATCTGAAAAAATTATTTCAGTGTCGGTTATTGTCCGAGAATTTCGGGCAAAGTTTTTTAAGCCACGAAAATTAAATTACTCTGTTGAAAAAACTGCAACTAACATTATATAACCGCAATTACGGCGGATTCGACTACGTCCGAATCCACTCGGAATTGCTAGCGCCGGTGCTTTAACAATTTTTATTAACTTTAAATCCGTAACTGACGGTTATACGAGACCGTTAGCAATAATTTGACCCAACTTTATGATAATGAGAGAATATGATAGCTTATCATCAAAAGAAATAGAAAATTTAGAACATGAAATTGATTTAGAATTCCAATCTAAAATTTTAAAGCCAAGAGAGAAAAAGATAGTTGATTTTTTAGTTAAAGTTCAAAATTGTGAATTCGAATATAGGACTACAGGTGACACAAAAGAAATAAAAGTAATTAGTTTATACTATTATGCCAGCAGTCCACTGAGTTTTATTTTTGTTCAACCTTGCTATGCCTTTTATTCGGATAGCAAAACTATAAATAGACCTGAACTTCATTCTGATGATTATACTTACGAAGAACTTGAAAAAATAGCGGTTGAAATATTAGCAAAAAACAATATTGATTACACTGAATTTACAGAAGATGATGAAGCTGAGATATATGACTTTTGGGATAATGATTATAGTTTGGTAAAAAGCTTTTTAATTGAATGTTGGAATAAAGCCAAATCAATAACTCAAACTAAACTAATCGGATTTTTAGATGCTTCTAACTACACTGGTGGAACTTATGATTTAGACAATGGTTATTCACTTTTTGACAATAAAATAGAGATTGAACCATACCTTAAAAATAAAGGAATAATAATCATTAAGGATAAAGAGCGAATTTAATAAAAACTATTGCTAACAATGTGTATAATTCATTGCTGGTAAAGGCTTACTTACGAAAATTCCGCTGGAATTTTCTATCCGTGATTATTTGCTAACTTTAATGCTTAAACACGCAACGAAATCATACACGAGACCGTTAGCAACAAGTTAACAAATCCCCTATCGGTAGGCTCTACCAAAGGTTCCCGTAAATTTCGCAAAGTCTTTTTAAGCTGCCAAAAATCATAAACTATACGCAAGCTTTAAAATCACTGTTGCTTAAACAATAAAGATTGCGGATAAAATAAATATCACGGCAAATCTTTGCGCTTATAAATTGGCCAAGGTCTTTTAATTAAACGATTCTTAAGCACATAAGACTGTCTGTACTGAAAAAGGGTCGCTCAAAAAATAAAACGGCCAATTTCCGTCCGTGGGATAATTTAAAGGCATTTAAGCAATGGTTTCCCTTTAGCAGGTGGGCCTTAAAAACCCAACGTAGCCAATCTGGCCCTTAAAATTAAATTTATCAGCAATTCGCAAGTTTTACGTCAAAACAGTATGTAAAAGAAAACCAGTTGCTAACAATGTATAAAAACAATTGCTGGTTAATTGCCTGCTAAGAATTTTACGGCGTAATCTTCCCTAGTCCGTTTTTCTTTGCTATTTTAGAGCCTAGACCAACGCAACAATTTTTATACTAGACCGTTGTGAGCAAGCTGAAAAAACCATCGTAATTGAATTCAAACTTTGAAATTTTAAAAGGACTTCCGCCATACGGAAAAATGTACGTCCCAATTCCTGAAGGAAATTGGTCAGAAGGTCTGACTGTGGAATTCACAAAAGATGACGGAACAAAATGGGTTGCGAATATTGAGTATGGAAAAGAAGGATTTGACTATATCAAAGAATTAAAACATACGACTGAAATTCTTGTAATTTCAAATGGACAGTGCTTTATCATTGACAGAAACCAAGAAAAAAGCATTGTTGAATTTGGATTTGACTTTAAAGAAGTAATCGAATTTGAGAATAAGTATTGCCTGATTGGAAATCGGAATATTGCGATAATCGAGAATTCAAATAATTATAAGTTTCACGAATATGTTTGTCGAGATTTTATAGACAATACCAAAATTGACAACGGAGTATTAAGCGGAATTTTTAATGAATACAACGCTTGGGACAAGTACGATAAAACGGAATTCTTAATCGACCTTGAGACATTTGAATTGACCAGACCTAAAAAAGTATTTAAACCCAAAAGAGTAACTGAACTAAAAACAACCGAATCAAAAAAATGGTGGGAAATATGGAAATAAAAAGCCAGCTCACAACAATGTATAACCGCAATTACGGCGGATTCGACTACGTCCGAATCCACTACGTAATTGCTTACGTCAGTTCTTAATCTGAAAAATCGTAACTTTAAATCCGTAACTGACGGTTATACGAAACCGTTGGCAAACATATCATGAAAATGCGAAATCCTATTTACATTTTATTTTTATTGATTTTTATTTCTTGCAAAAATGATACTCTTGAACCATTTGAATTATCAATATCAGATTATAATTATTCCCTTGCATATTCAGTATTATATCAAATAAACGAGAAAGAACTTACCATAACTTTTAGTGGAGAACTTGAAAATGAAAAAGATAGTATTATCTACTCAACAAATAAATTACCTGAAAAAAAAATACGCAAACTCTCTGAAATCAATATTGATAGTTTAGGAATATATTATTCGAATCCTTGTATAGATGATGGAGATATTAAAATCTATGAATTCAAAAAAGGTCTTAAAACCAAAAGAATACAAGTAGATAATTATTACCAAGAAGACTTAAGTCCTGTACTAGAACTGATAAATGAAATTGTGCCAGAAAAATTCAAGATTTACCAAGAAGACAAAGAAGAGCTTTTACAGCAACAGAAAGAATGTGGCAGAAGCAGAGTAATAATGAATGATGAATAGTTTCTGTAAAATACGTTAGCCAACAACGTGTATAGCCAATTGCTAGTTTGTGTGTACTCGGAAAATCCTACGGATTTTTCTCTGGTTCGTTTCATTTTACTAACTTAGTTCTAGCCAACGCAACTAACCATACACAAAACCGTTGTACGTAATTTGACCAAACCAATGAAAAAAATCCTACCGTTAATATTTATACTAAATTTCGGTTCATTATTTTCTCAATCAAAAGAGAATAAATTGGAATTGAATGATACTTGGTTTGGAGGAGAAACGGAAAATAATGGAAAACCTGTCATTATTCGTGGCAGACAGTATTTAAAAAATTTTATTGATTCAAAGCAATACAAGGAACACATCGAATTCGTTTGGAAATTTGAAAACAAAACTGAAAACGGAATCCCAACACCTGAAGAGAATATCTTAATGCAAAAAGTTGAAGATGCTCTAATTGAAAAATTGGAATCTGACTTACAGTCTGTTTTAACTTTGGTCTATACTCACGATGGAATTCGTTCTTCGATTTTTTATACAAAATCAGTACCTGAATTTCTAAAACGGATGAACAAAGCATTATCGGAATTTAAAAAACTGCCTATTGAAATAACAAACGGAAAAGATATTGATTGGGAATTATATACTGGAATTTTAAAGAGTTATAATCTTGAGCCAAAATAAAAACCAAGAACAGGAGAATGCTGAAAAGCGAAAGAATATACCTTTGAGTAATGCAGAGGCTTTAAGTTTCTTTTTCATTCCTATTGGTTTTGCTAAAATTAATAGATGGAAAAACACCGATTTTAATGAATCTGAAATAGAAAGATTTAAAAAATTCGGATTTGAACGTAAAATCAAACAGGCATCTGAAATGAGAATATTTGGAATGATATTTTATATTTCGATTGCTATAATATTAGCATATTTAATAAAATAAAAAACTACGTACAACAACGTGTATAACGCATTGCTTCTTCCCTAACCTTTCGGAATAATTTAGACAAACACTAAAGTTCTGGTTTCTTTTGCTAACTTTAACCTAACCAACGCAACGACATCATACACAAACACGTTGTACGTAATTTTGACCAAACCCAGAACTTAATGAATAAACCTCTTATTTTACTAATACTTTTATCCCAATTCTTTTCGTGTCAAGAAAAGTCTTTTGATTACAAAATATTACAATATCAAGGGAATGACAGCTTGAATACCAAAGTTGTAAAAGTAGTTAAGTTCAATCCTGACAGTCTGATTATTTATGAAGAATACAGAGGTTATAAATCTGATAATGCGAATAGCACGACCGATGTAAATACAACCAATCTTTACAATGACACTTTATTAGTAAAAACACTTAAGTATTATCCGAATATTCCCAATAGTATTTGCTGTGACAGTTCTAAATTGGAATATTTCTATAATGACAAAAATTTATTGATTAAGAGAATTGCCTACGAATATAAACGTGTATTAAAAAAAGGAACGCCATTTAAAGACAACTTAACCTCTGACGACTTTGAAAAGGAACGTCAATGGGAATTAAGTTCGGAAACTTTTTACTCATACGATAGCCTTGGTCGGAAAATAGAATATAATGCATCCGAAAAACATTGGAGTAGTCAAAATAGGTTCGTTTGGACTTATGATAAGCAAAATAGAATCCAAGAAGAGAAGTCCTTTGACGAGGATAGACTTATTTGGACTAAATTCTATGAATATCAAGAAAACAGTTATAAATATACTATGACTTGGTACGATTATGAGGTAAATCCAAGACACTTAAAAGATAAAAGCAAAAGTTGGGAATATAGACCTCAAAAAATCTGTGAGTATAAACTTAACGAAAATGGACAGGAATTAGAGGAATTAGCAACGACTGAAACAGGCGAATTTATTAGTAAATTAATAACTGTTTACGACGAAAAAAACCGAATTGCTAAAACGACTAAACATTTTGAAGAGGACAAACCGATTATGACTCACATTTATATTTATGAATAAAAAAACTACGTACAACAACGTGTATAGCTCATTGCGGCTGAATTCCTTAATCGGAATTCATTGCAATTTGCTATCTTTCGGTTACGGCGGAAAATCATAGCTGATTTCCCGCAACGAGCCATACACAAAACCGTTAGCATACATTTACCACTCAAAATCTGAATTAAACAATGGAAGTCATTTTAGGTCTATTTTTTTTCTTAATATGTTTAAGCTCACTCGTTATAACTTTTGTGGCAATAATTCAAATAGCCAGCAATGATTTTAAAGAATCTAAAATACAATGGATTATAATTTCAATGATTGCCTTTATCGGACCAATATTATGGCTGACTAAAGGTCGTAAACTCATAATTAAAAATGGCGAAACCGAAAGAAATGACAATAAAGAAAAAACAAGCCTGACTGAACATTACACTCAACTAATAAAGGAAATTGGAACACCATTAAAAATCCTGACTCTAATAGCATTCGCTCTTATTCTTTATGGATATTTAGCCAGAGCATTTGATATTTTTTTCTTTTGGGAAAGTAAATCAATCGGATTTGGATTATTACTTATAGTAATTGCGAAATTTTTGCTTGACGATATCAATTTAAGGCGTGAAAATAAAATGCATCGTATTGTTTTCTATTTAGTATTCGGAATTCTATGCTTATCTATTTTCATTAAAGGCATAATTGCTATTATCATACCAAATTCTGACGCTTACAATACAGCTACTGAACTTTTAAAAACAGATTCTGAATTAATAGCCGAAGTTGGAGGAATTAGCTCTTTTTCTTATTTGCCTTCTGGCAGTATGGGAACACATAAAGACAAATATGGAACAACTGGTAATGCAAATTTGATTTTAATAGTAAAAGGAAATAAAAAATATATTGAGAAGAATGTAGTCTTGGTAAAAGAATTAGAAGAGGATTGGAAAATAATACCTCTGAATTAAAAAACGTATGCTAACACCGTGTATAATTCATTGCTAGTTATAGCTTACTTACGAAAGTCCTCGCGGACTTTCTATCTGTGATTTATTTGCTAACTTTAGTGCTTAAACACGCAACGAAATCATACACAAAACCGTTGGCAAACATTAACGAAATGAACAGAAAAATACTTAATTTAATATTATTTCTATTCCTATTCTCTTATTCATTTTCACAAGAGAATGAATCAAAAAAAATTAGATATGGAATAAATGTAGGAATTAACCTTTTTGATTTAAAACAAGAAGACTTTTTTGATAGATTTTACAATCAAAGAATAAATT
>NZ_JBHTJL010000022.1:0-2500 GCF_042675765.1 Winogradskyella litorisediminis
CTCTCTCGTGAGGGAGCCTGACGGTACTGTAAGAATAAGGATCGGCTAACTCCGTGCCAGCAGCCGCGGTAATACGGAGGATCCAAGCGTTATCCGGAATCATTGGGTTTAAAGGGTCCGTAGGTGGATAATTAAGTCAGAGGTGAAAGTTTGCGGCTCAACCGTAAAATTGCCTTTGATACTGGTTATCTTGAATCATTGTGAAGTGGTTAGAATATGTAGTGTAGCGGTGAAATGCATAGATATTACATAGAATACCAATTGCGAAGGCAGATCACTAACAATGTATTGACACTGATGGACGAAAGCGTGGGGAGCGAACGGGATTAGATACCCCGGTAGTCCACGCCGTAAACGATGGTCACTAGCTGTTCGGACTTCGGTCTGAGTGGCTAAGCGAAAGTGATAAGTGACCCACCTGGGGAGTACGTTCGCAAGAATGAAACTCAAAGGAATTGACGGGGGCCCGCACAAGCGGTGGAGCATGTGGTTTAATTCGATGATACGCGAGGAACCTTACCAGGGCTTAAATGTAGATTGCATTAGCTAGAGATAGCTATTTCTTCGGACTATCTACAAGGTGCTGCATGGTTGTCGTCAGCTCGTGCCGTGAGGTGTCAGGTTAAGTCCTATAACGAGCGCAACCCCTGTTGTTAGTTGCCAGCGAGTCAAGTCGGGAACTCTAACAAGACTGCCAGTGCAAACTGTGAGGAAGGTGGGGATGACGTCAAATCATCACGGCCCTTACGTCCTGGGCTACACACGTGCTACAATGGTAGGGACAGAGAGCAGCCACTTCGCGAGAAGGAGCGAATCTATAAACCCTATCACAGTTCGGATCGGAGTCTGCAACTCGACTCCGTGAAGCTGGAATCGCTAGTAATCGCATATCAGCCATGATGCGGTGAATACGTTCCCGGGCCTTGTACACACCGCCCGTCAAGCCATGGAAGCTGGGAGTGCCTGAAGTCCGTCACCGCAAGGAGCGGCCTAGGGTAAAATCGGTAACTAGGGCTAAGTCGTAACAAGGTAGCCGTACCGGAAGGTGCGGCTGGAACACCTCCTTTCTAGAGAAAGACGACTAATAAGGTAATTTACTATAATAGAATCAATTTGATTTTATTCTCTTGCTGTTAATTTAATTTTATAATATAATTAAGTAGAGTCTCATAGCTCAGCTGGTTAGAGCGCTACACTGATAATGTAGAGGTCGGCAGTTCGAGTCTGCCTGAGACTACTAATTAAAGGAAATTCTAGAAGTTGGGATTCACAATTCAAAATTCTGAATTCAAAATTCTGAATTTAAGAAAGGGGAATTAGCTCAGCTGGCTAGAGCGCCTGCCTTGCACGCAGGAGGTCACCGGTTCGACTCCGGTATTCTCCACTATCAACGAAAGTTGAAAACGTTCATTGACATATTGAAAAAGATACATGAAAAAAGTTAAATATTTATACTTAGGTATTTAACAAGAATCAAATATTTATTGTAACGAGCAATAAATGTGACTCATTAAAAAGACAAAAAGTACAATAAGCTAAATAAGAGCGTATGGGGAATGCCTAGGCTCTCAGAGGCGATGAAGGACGTGATAAGCTGCGAAAAGCTGCGGGGATTGGCACATACAAATTGATCCGCAGATATCCGAATGGGGCAACCCAGCATGTTGAAGACATGTTATCCGTAAGGAGGCGAACCCGGAGAACTGAAACATCTAAGTACCCGGAGGAGAAGAAAACAAAAGTGATTCCGCTAGTAGTGGCGAGCGAACGCGGAATAGCCCAAACCAGTACTGTTACGGCAGTGCTGGGGTTGTAGGACTGTAATATTTGAGCTGTAATGAATTAGAATGCTTTGGAAAGAGCAACCATAGAGGGTGATAGTCCCGTATAGGTAAAGCGCAGTAAGATAACAGTATCCTGAGTAGTGCGGGGCACGTGAAACCCTGTATGAATTTGGCGGGACCATCCGCTAAGGCTAAATACTCCTGAGAGACCGATAGTGAACTAGTACCGTGAGGGAAAGGTGAAAAGAACCCTGAATAAGGGAGTGAAATAGAACCTGAAACCATACGCTTACAAGCGGTCGGAGCCATTCGTGGTGACGGCGTGCCTTTTGCATAATGAGCCTACGAGTTACCGTTGCTAGCAAGGTTAAGGACTTCAGGTCCGAATCCGTAGCGAAAGCGAGTCTGAATAGGGCGCTATAGTTAGTAGTGGTAGACGCGAAACCGTGTGATCTACCCATGGGCAGGTTGAAGCTGTAGTAACATACAGTGGAGGACCGAACCGGTTGACGTTGAAAAGTCTTCGGATGACCTGTGGGTAGGGGTGAAAGGCCAATCAAACTCGGAAATAGCTCGTACTCCCCGAAATGCATTTAGGTGCAGCGTATTATTAGTTTTATAGAGGTAGAGCTACTGATTGGATGCGGGGGCTTCACCGCCTACCAATTCCTGACAAACTCCGAATGCTATAAAATGATGTAATGCAGTGAGGGCAT